>CAYZIJ010000008.1:0-89975 GCA_964478365.1 uncultured Terricaulis sp. | reverse complement strand
TTTTCAACGCCGCGCACAAAATCTATCCCACAGCTTCAGAGTGGCGGTATCATGCGCTTATCCGTTTCATCGGAGGGGCGTTTGGAATCCAGCCCAATGTGAAGCGGGACGTGATGAGCGAGACGAAGGCGGCGGGGATTGAAACCGTCGCGGTCCGGGGATTGGTGTTGGACCGACCCGCTCGCCGTTGGCGCACAGGGCCCGGAGTGAATAGCTCCTCATCTCTTGCGCGAGCGTCAGCATCGCGGAGACGCTGAGCGAAACGCACAGTCTCTCATCTCAGAATTTGGCGCCTTAGTGCGTCAGCTCAGCGTCTCGCCCTCCGGCTCGCGTTTCGAATGAAGCGCGGCGGCGCAGAGGCGTGCTTAGAGTGGCCGCCAGTTGCCGGCGCCAACCTCGACGAGTTCGCTGCCGTACTCGTCGTCCTGCATTCTGCGCAACAGGCCTCGGCCAATTTGGAAAAGCCGCAAACCGAGAGTCAGAAGGATTGCGAGCAGTGCGGCGCCCGCGACGCCAAGCGCGAATGAAAGCTCACGGTTCAAACGCAGATCGCCGCGCGCAACTTCTTGCAGCCGCCCATCGCGCGGCAAGCGCTTCGCCGCCGCCGCCGCGCGATCGCCACCTGCTTGCGCCACTAGACGCAAACGCGTCAGATCTTGGAGATTGGTCGCATGCGCGATGAAATAGGCGGCGGCGGTTGGCGTCGTCGCGGCGCTAATCTCACCGATGCGCGTTAATGCCTCGCGCACGTGCGCGGAGGGCTCCGCATTGACGGCGCTGCGAAACGCCGCCGCAGCGTTGTCGAACGCGCCGGCGGCGTCGCCGCTGGCGCTGGCCATCGCCGCAGCGCGGAAGGCTTCGACCGACAACGTCTCGCTCAACAGACGCGTCATCTCCGCGCCGAAGCTTGCCGGATAATCCGCGCGTCGGCTGGCGACGAGCAAAGCCAAGGCGCCGGCGGCTGTTTCTTCGGTGACCTCGCCGCCGAGCCCAAGGCTGAGGCCGGTGAGGATGAATTGCTGCGCGTCGGTGGAGGGCTCCGAAATCAGCGCGCGCGCCATCAATTCGAAGTCGTCGCGATCGCCCACCAGATTGGGCAGTGCGCGCGACGCTGTGGTTTCGGCCGTGTCGGCCCGGCGCGAGAGCAGCGGCACGCGCTCTTCGTAACGAGCGCGGGTGCCGGGGGTCAGCATGTCCAATGCTGCAAGTTCGCGATCGGCGTCATTGCCAGCGCGGCGCAGCAGGTTGGCTTGTTGTCCCGGGAGCATTTCACGGCCTGAGAGCAGGAAACCACGCGCCGCCGCGATATCGCCAGCTTGCAGCTCCATGGCGATGAGATCGTCCCACTGGCGCGTGCGGTCGAAGTCTAGCTGGATCAGTTCGCCGTTCAGCCGCTCAATGCGTGCAGCGATCACGCGCGCGCCGGAGTCGGAGTATTCGTAGGCGTAGAGCTGATCGCGACTGATGATCAACAGGGACAGTGCGCCAGCGACCGCCAGTACAACCATGCCGACGTTGAACACGAGCGCGCTGAGAATTCCTTGCGGCTGAGGCCTGCCGCGATGCGCCCTCACCGGGCGCCAAGCGCTCGTAACCTTAGTGTGCCTCATTCGTGTCCCGGACCGCAGCCGATCTACCAAACCGGCTTGAAAGGCACAGGGCAAGATGAATTACAGGAAAGGCGAAAAGGTCCCCGCAGTGGGGTGAATTCACGGCGTTTGTTAAGCGCTTTTGTCCAGCAGCGTCGGTGTTGGACCGCTCGGCTGAGAGAGTCCGCCGCTTGCGCCGTAATTGGTTTCGCCTTGGCGGACGCGGGAAACCTCAGCCGCCATCGCTTGCACGAGGCCTTCGCTGATGAGCTTAACGGCGCCCAGCGCGATCTCGTGGCCGGCGAGGGCGGCGTTAAGCGCTTCGGTGCTCTGGCGCAGTTGCGCAAGCAGGTCCGCGCCCGCGCCGTCGATCAGGCTGGTGTCGTGCTTGATGCGCGTCAGCTCCAGCCGATAGGCGTTGGCGAGCCGTGTCTTCTCATCGGCCTCAGGGCCGGCGAGCGAAGGCAGCCGTGCATCGATGCGGCGAGTTTCCTCTTGGATCAGCGCCGTAAGCCGCGTGGTGACCAGCACCAATTGCTCGGCGCGATCGCGGGCGTCGTCAGCCTTCAACGCCATTGGCGGGCTCCTCGATCACGACTTGCTGCTGCATGCGGAGCAGTTCGCGCACGATGCTGTCGGCGATGCCGACGCCACCAGCCTGAGAAATGGACTCTGCGTATTGCTGAACCAGCATCGGCCGGAACATCTGCTCGCCCTGGCCGCCACCGCCGAGGCCCTCGGTATTGAGCGCCTCAAACATGGGCGACAGCATTTCGGCGAGGAATACAGACTCGAACTCTTCCGCCACCCGCCGGATCTCGGGCGGAGCGTTCTCGATATCTGCGTTGATTGGACGATGCGGTCCGCCGAGGGGCAGCGGTGCGCCAGTGGTGACGAGCGGAATGGTGGTCATCACATCACTTCGATGTCGGCTTGGATCGCACCGGCCGCTTTCAGCGCCTGCAGGATCGAGATCATGTCACGCGGCGTGACGCCTAGCGCATTTAGGCCGTTCACCAATTGCCGAAGCGGCACGCCGCCGGGCACCATGACCAGACCGCCTTCGTCTTCGGCCACGTCAACAGTGCTCGATGGCACGACGACAGTCTCGCCGCGCGAGAAAGGCGCGGGTTGGCTAACGAACGGATCTTCCTGGATCGAGATGGTGAGATTGCCTTGCGCGATCGCGACCGTGGAGACAGTGACGTTCTCGCCCATCACCACAATGCCGGAGCTCTCATCGATCACGATGCGCGCGGCCGTATCGACCTGGACTTCGAGGTTCTCGATCGTGCCCACCAACTCGACCATGTCGCCCGCAAAGCTCTGCGGGCGCTGCATCACAACAGTGCCGGGATTGGTGGCGCGGGCCGTACCTTCGCCAGCGACAGCGTTAATCGCTGCAGCGATGCGGCGGGCCGTGGTGAAGTCCGGATTGCGCAGCGCGAGGCGCAGTTCGGTTTGGTTGGCGATGTCGAACGGGATTTCGCGTTCCACCAAAGCGCCCGAAGCTATGCGTCCAGCCGTCGGCACGCCGCGTGTCACTGACGAGCCAGACCCGCCAGTCGCCTGGAAGCCGCCGATTGCCAGCGGCCCTTGCGCGACCGCGTACACTTGTTGGTCCGCGCCCATGAGCGGCGTCACCAGCAATTGGCCGCCGGCCAAGCTGCGCGCGTCGCCAAGCGCGGAAACGCTGACATCAATGCGCGACCCCTGCGAAGCAAACGCCGGCAGATTGGCGGTCACCATGACGGCGGCGACATTGCGCGTGTTGAGGTTGCCTTCGGCGGCGTTGACGCCAAGCCGTTCCAACATGGCGGCCAAGCTTTGGCGCGTGAACGGTGAGTTGCGCAAGGAGTCGCCGGTGCCGGCCAAGCCAACGACGAGGCCGTACCCCACGAGTTGGTTCTCGCGGACGCCTTCGAAGTCGGCGATGTCCTTGATACGTGGCCCCGCCCAGGCCGCGGGCGCTGCGATCGGTGCGGTGATCGCGGCCACTGAAGCCAAGGCCATAACGCCGAAGCGCGCCGCTCGTGTTGCAAATCCCATGGCTCGACACGCCACCAGTTCGGTTAACGAGCCGTTCAAAATCCAATCGTTAAGCAATCGGAAACGGGCTCAGACGACAGTCGCGACTCATGAAGATCGAAAGCGGAAGGCCTGTGAACGCTGCCGCCGGCGGCAAGAAGGCCGGCGGCGCCAATGCTGCGTCCGGCTTCACGCCGCAGATGGACGGCCCGCAAAAGGCCGCCGCCACCGCGCCGACTGCGCCGCTCACCGCGCTCGATGCGCTGATTGCGCTGCAGAGCGACGAGCCGCCCGCCCGCCGTCGCGCACGCCAAGCCAAGCGCGGGAGCGAAGCGCTCGATGCACTCGAGCAGCTAGAGCAGGGGCTGCTCTCGGGCCGTGCGCCCGGCGCGCTGAAAACTGAACTCGAGCGCTTGTCGCACGGCGCGGAGATGACCGGAGAGCCGGGCCTGGACGAAGTCCTGCATGAAATCGACATTCGCTTGGCGGTCGAGCTTGCCAAGCTGGAGCGGCTCACGCCGGCTTAATTGCTGCACTGCAACCAAACGAAAACAGGACCTTGGTGGCACTGGTCTTGCTCAATGGACGACGCTAGGGCGCCCCGCTATAAGGCGCCGGCTCGCGAGGGTCCGGGAGTTAGGAAATGGCGTCTTCGGTGAAAGAATATCGCCCCAGTGATAGCGAGCCGTTCATGAATGAGCGGCAGCGCGACTATTTCCGCGCCAAGCTACTGGCTTGGAAGGAAGAGATCCTCGAAGAGGCGCGCGGCACGATCGCTACGCTGCAGCAAGAGACGGTCGCGGAGGCTGACATCGCCGACCGCGCCACCAGCGAAACCGATCGTGGTTTGGAACTCCGCACCCGCGATCGTCAGCGCAAGCTGATCTCAAAGATCGAGCAAGCGCTGCGCCGCATCGAAGATGGTTCGTACGGCTATTGCGAAGAGACCGGCGAGCCGATCTCGCTCTCGCGCCTTGAGGCGCGCCCGATCGCCACGCTGTCGCTCGAAGCGCAAGAGCGCCATGAGCGCCGCGAGCGCGTCCATCGCGACGATTGATTTCCGCTAAGTCACGCTCCGTTTCAACAAGTCTAGCCGCGAGCGCATTCGCGCTCTAGCGTAGCTTCATGCTGATGCACGACGCTGGCCTCGCTTGGCTGCATTTCCTGTTCGCGTTCGTCCTCGTTGGCGCGCTGTGCGCTGAGCTCTTCATCCTTCGCTTGCCGATCGATAGCCGCGTTGCGCGGCTCTTGCTGCGCGTGGACTTGATCTACGGCGCTTCATCCGTGCTGCTGATCCTCGCCGGCATCTCGCGCGTGGTCTGGGGCGCGAAGGGCTGGGACTATTACAACGCGCAGCCCTTCTTCTGGGCCAAGATCGCGATGTTTGCTTTCATCGGTCTGCTCTCGATCGCGCCGACGCGGACGTTCATGCGCTGGACCAAGAGTTTCAATGCCGACCCGAACTTCGCTCCGCCGGATGCGCAGGTGAAGAGCATCAAGCGTTACGTCATGATTGAAGTGCACTTGATCGCACTATTGCTATTGTTCGCGTCCCTGATGGCGCGCGGGATTGGGGGCTAAGCCGTGGGCGCATCTTTGAAGCCGGAAGAATTCGACGCCATGCACACGCTGGCCGACATCGTCCGCAATCACGGGCGCGTGCGCGGCGACAGCATCGCCATGCAGTTTGAGGGCCGCAACACGACGTTCGCCGACCTCGATCGCCAATCGAACCAAGTCGCCAACGCATTGATTGCCGCGGGCGTGAAGAAGGGCGACCGCGTCGCTTATCTCGGCAAGAACGCCGATCGCTACTTCGAACTCTGGTTCGCCACGGCAAAGGCCGGCGCGATCATCGCGCCGATCGGTTGGCGCTTATCGCCGCCAGAGGTCGCCTACATTGTTGATGACACGGTCGCGAGCATCCTGTTTGTCGGCGCTGAGTGCGTCACGTGCGCGACTGAAGCATTGAAGCAAACGCAGGCCAAGCCGCTCGTGATCGCGATGGAAGCGGGCGATCATGGCTTTCCCGTCTATGAAACATGGCGCGATGCGCAGCCAGCGACCGATCCCAAAGTAGCGGTCGAGCCGCAAGACACGAGCCTGTTGCTCTATACCTCCGGCACGACCGGACGCCCGAAGGGCGTGATGCTCGCCAGCGCCAATCTCTTGCGCTCGCGCAAGGCGCTGTCGCAAGCGTCGATGGGGTGGAACGAGTGGAATGCGGGCGAGACCAATCTCGTCGCCATGCCGATCGCGCACATTGGCGGCTCAGGCTGGGGCCTCGTCGGCATCTTGAACGGCGTGCGCAACATCGTGACGCGCGAATTCAATCCGATCGAAGCGATCGAACTCATTGAGAAAGAGCGCATCGCCAAGATGTTCATGGTGCCGGCCGCACTTCAGTTCATCATCCGCATGCCGCGCGCGAAAGAGATCGATTATTCGAGCTTGAAGCACATCCTTTACGGCGCTTCGCCAATGCCGGTGGCGCTTCTGCAGGAGTGCATGGAGCTGTTCGGCTGCCAGTTCTGCCAGCAATACGGCATGACCGAGACAACAGGCACGATTGTTTATTTGCCGCCGCAGGATCACTCTGCGCACGGCGCGCGCCGTATGGCGTCTGCAGGTTTGCCTATGCCTGGCGTTGAAATTCGTATCATGGATGCAGACGGCAAAATGTTGGGTCCAAACGAGACGGGCGAGATTTGCACACGCTCTGTCGCCAACATGGTCGGCTACTGGCGCAACGAGAAGGCGACGAGTTCGACAGTCGATAGCGATGGTTGGCTGCGCACCGGCGACGCCGGCTATCTCGACGAAGACGGCTATCTCTTCATCCAAGACCGGATCAAAGACATGATCTGCTCAGGCGCGGAGAACGTCTATCCGGCTGAAGTCGAGAACGCGATCCACGGCCATCCGCATATCGCCGAAGTCGCGGTGATCGGCGTGCCAGATGACACATGGGGCGAGGCGGTGAAGGCGATCGTGGTGCCCAAGCCTGGCGTTACACCTGACGCCGAGAGCATCATCGCGTTTGCACGCGAGCGGATTGCTCACTTCAAAGCGCCAAAATCCGTGGATTTCCGAGCCGATGCATTGCCGCGCAGCGCGTCAGGCAAGATTCTGCGCCGCGAATTGCGCGAACCGTTTTGGGCTGGGCGTGATCGGCAAGTGAACTAGCTCACCACGGCGCGATCACGTCGGCAATGCGTTGACCCCAGTTCGGGCGCTGCACGGCGCTTAACTGACCGCGGCCACCGTAAGAGATGCGCGCTTCGGCGATTTGGGTCTGATCGATGGTGTTGGCGGAGGTCACGTCTTCCGGGCGGATGATGCCGCTCACGGTGATTTCGCGGAGTTCGCCATTGATGCGCACTTCCTGGCGGCCGGCGATGACGAGATTGCCGTTCGGCAGCCGATCGACGATCACCGCCGCCATTGTGAACTCGATCTTCTCCTCGCGATTGATAGCGCCCTGGCCACTTTGATCGGAATCCGCTTGCGCGCCGATCATGGTCTCGGGATCGAAGGCGTTGTTGAAAAGCTGGCCGACGCTTTGCTCCAGGCCGAAGAAGTTCGAGACCCCGGCGCTGGTCTGGCTCGAACGCTGACGGTTCGAGGAGTTGGAGACTTCGGCGCTGTCGTCGATCTCGATCTCGACAGTGATGATGTCGCCGATATCAGTCGCACGCTGGTCGTTGAAGAAGCTGCGCGAGCCGGTCTGCCACAATGAAGACGGACGGCGAGCCTCGTACTCGACGGATTGCGGTTGCGGCATCGTTTGCTGCGCGCCACCCGTCAGTGGCGCGGGCGTGTCGATCGGGCGCAGTTGCGGCGGCCCGAGTGCGCGGTGTGCGGCGTCGTAAGCAGCCCCCGGCGCCGCGAGCGTGTCGGCCGCGAACTCGCGTGTATCGACACTTGCGCAACCTGTCGCGCCAGCGGCCAGGGCAATGAGGGCGAGAGTGCGCATCGAAGAATCCTTATGGGTCATTGTGTGGCCTGCGCCTGACCCGGCGCGGTGACGACCGCATCGATTTGGCGATTGGATGAAGTGTTGAGGAACGTGATGTTGTCGCCGATCGCGCCATCTTCCATCGCGCGCGCGCGCATGCTGAGCGAGATGCCAGGCACGGCGTAGGTGAGCGTTACCGTTTCGCCACGCCGAATGGCGGCGTCGCTGACAGCGCCGCCACTCGGGGCCAATGTCGCGCGCATGCCGCCCGGACGCACAATTTGCACGCTGTTGACGCCGGCGGGTGGCGTGAATTCAAGACCTGCCGCAGACGCCGAAGCGGCGATGACCGCCATGGAGAGCGTCGAGACTTGTCCTGGCGCTGGCGCCGGCGCGATGGCGCGGCGCGCGACATCGTCAGGTGCGCCGATGAACACGTCGCCCATCGTGACAGCGGGGCCGTTCGCTTCGACGCGCGTGCGCAGCGTAACCGGATCGGCGAACGCGACGGCGGAGAAGAAGAAGTAGAAAATCGCGAAGAGGGAAAGCCAGCGCATGGTTCAGCCCCTTCAGCGCATCTGCGTGGTGGATTGCATCATCTCGTCGGCGGCGGTGATGACACGTGCATTCATTTCGTAGGCGCGCTGCGCCACGATCAGCTGCGAGATTTCCTCAACCGCGTTGACGTTGGAGAGTTCGAGATAGCCCTGCATGAGGGTGCCGACGCCAGGCGAACCGGGCGTTGCAACGTTAGCTGCGCCGGAGGCGGGTGTTTCGAGATAGAGATTGTCGCCGATTGCTTCGAGGCCGGCCGGATTGATGAAGGTGGCGAGTTCGAGTTGGCCGACTTGTTGCGGCACGGTCTGGCCGGTCATCGTCACTTCGACGATGCCGTCACGCGTGATCTGCATCGCAACCGCCTCTTGCGGGATGCTGATCGCCGGCTCGACTGGATATCCGTCTGCCGTAACGATCTGACCTTCTGCGTTGACGGCGAGATTGCCGGCGCGCGTGTAGGCGGTCTGGCCGGACGGCAACGAGATCCGCAGGAAGCCACGGCCGTTAATGGCCATGTCGTAAGGGTTGCCGGTTTGCGTAAGGCCGCCTTGTTCGGTGACGCGGCCAACGGCGTCGGCGCGAACGCCGACACCGAGTTGAATGCCAAGCGGCAGGATCGCGCCGGATGACGATGACGTCGAACCAGGTCGATCCATATTCTGGTAGAGCAAATCCTGAAACTCGGCGCGCTGGCGCTTGTACGCCGTCGTGTTCATGTTCGCGATGTTGTGCGAAATGACATCGACGTTCAGCTGCTGGGCCTGCATGCCGCTGGCTGCAATGGATAAAGCTCGCATGTGGGACTAGCTCCTAGCGGCCAAGCCGCTCGATCGCGCTCCGACGCAGATCGTCCGACCCCGAAACGATTTGGGCCGCCGATGCGTAAGCGCGCGAGATTTCAATCAGTCGAGTGAGTTCGAGCACCGGGCGCACGTTGGACCCTTCGAGGGCGCCTTGAACGACGACGCCCTCGAAGGCGCCCGATGGTTGTCCCTGCGCGTCCCAAAGGTTGTCCCCGACCTTTGCGAGCGCGCCCGGTGCGGCGAATGAAACCACACCGATTTGACCGGCTTCCACACCGGCCACGCGTATAACGCCGCCGCGCCCGATCGAAGGGCTGTTGCCCTGCGGATCGAGCACGATCGGCGCCCCCCCGGAGCTGAGCACTGAGCGGCCATCGCTGGTCACCAAGCGTCCATCTCCGGCAATCGAAAAGGAGCCGTCACGCGTGTATTGCGTGGCGCCGCCGAAACCTTGAACCATGAAGAAGCCGTCGCCTTCGATGGCGACATCGAGCGGATTGCCCGTTTCGCTGATCGGGCCTTGCTCCATCATGTGCATGATGCCGATGTCGCGCACGAAACGGATCTCGCTCGGATCCTCTGAAGCGTGCGCCCGTGTTTGATCGGCTTCCTCAAGCAGCAGGCCGTCGGCGCGGAAGCCGGTCGTCGCAACGTTGGCCAAATTGTTGGCCGCGACGTCCATACGCCGTTGCAAGACACGTTGCGTCTGCAGGCCGAGCATGAGTGCGTTATCCATCGCGATTAACCACGCAAAGGCCGTGCCAGATGGTGAACGCTAGGTTTTTCAAGGGCCGCGGGGCGCCGACATGGTGAAGCGCCGGTGCGTTTCTGCCGGGCAAAGCGGCAAGTTTTGCCGAGTAGCTACCAATCCTTAACCAGCGCGGCCCACCACGGAACCTGGATCAACGCGGACGATTCCATGTTCGGTAAGTCGAAGAAGAAGAAAAAGGGCGACGCGCCCGACGCCGACACTGAAGCCGAGGGCGCAAGCCCGCCGGCTGAGGGCGAAGGCGTCGAGGGCGCGGAAGGCGAAGCGCCCGCCAAGAAGAAGATGTCGGGCAAGAAGCTCATTCTCTTCATCGTGCTGCCGGCCGTGCTCGTGCTTGGCGGTGGCGGCGCAGCAGCGTTCATGTTGCTCTCCGGCGGCGAACAGCGCGCTGAAGCGGACGCTGGCGATCATGGAAAGACCAAAGGCGGCGGTGAAGGCGAAGGCGATGGCGAGGCGCTGCCTGGTCCGCACGGCACAACGATCATGCACGGCGAAGACGTCATCTTCGTCACTATGCCGGAATTGCTGGTCAACATTAGCGGCGCTGACGGCCGTCCTGCCTATCTCAAACTGAAGCTGACACTCGAAGTGCCGGACGACGCGGCTGTGGCGGCGCTCACCGAGCACATTCCGCGCGTCAACGACCAGTTCAACACTTTCCTGCGCGAACTGCGTACCGATGACATCTCCGGTTCGGCCGGAGCGTATCGTCTGCGGCTGGAATTGCTGCGCCGTGTGAATCTCGCGATTGCACCGGCGCAAGTGAACGCCGTGCTGATCGAAGAAATGCTGGTGCAATAATGAGCGCTGAAGCGGCTGAAGCTGCGCCAGACAAGGAATGGTCGACCGGCGAAGGCGAAGCGCCCCCCGCTGAGGTCGGCGGCGAGCGCATTCTCAATCAAGACGAGATCGATAGCCTGCTGGGCTTCGGTCTCAACGAGGATGACAGCTCAAGCCGCACCGGCGTCCGCGCCATCATCGATTCAGCGCTCATCTCGTACGAGCGTCTGCCGATGCTTGAAGTCGTATTCGATCGCCTCGTGCGCTTGATGACGACGAGTCTGCGCAATTTCACGTCCGACAATGTCGAAGTCAGTCTTGATCAGATCAGCTCGATCCGTTTTGGCGATTATCTGAACTCAATTCCACTGCCGGCAATTATTGCCGTGTTCCGCGCGGCTCAGCTCGACAACTTCGGTTTGGTCACCGTCGACTCCAATCTGATCTATTCTGTTGTCGATGTGTTGCTCGGTGGACGCCGCGGCGCAGCTGCGACGCGCGTTGAAGGCCGGCCCTATACGACGATCGAGCGCATGCTGGTCACGCGCATGGTCGAAGTTGTTCTGAACGATGCGCGCCAGGCTTTCGCACCGTTGACTGAAGTCGATTTCAATCTCGATCGCATCGAAACCAATCCACGCTTCGCCGCCATTGCGCGTCCGCCGAATGCGGCGATCGTGGTGAAGCTGCGCATCGACATGGAAGATCGTGGCGGACGGCTTGAATTGCTGCTGCCGTACTCGACGCTCGAACCGATCCGGAAAATGCTGCTGCAGCAATTCATGGGTGAGAAGTTCGGCCGCGACAACATTTGGGAAGGCCACCTCGCCAGCGAACTCTGGGCCACCAAGCTTGAAGTGCGCGCCGTGCTGAACGAGATGAAGCAACCGTTGCGCAAAATGCTCGATCTCAAAGTCGGCGACACGTTGATGCTCGACGCCGCGCCCGACGGGCCGGTGATGCTGAAGTGCGGCGCCGTCGAACTCAGCGAGGGCCGTGTCGGCCGCATGGGCCATTCGCTGGCCGTGCGCGTCGAGCGTCCGATCAATCCCGCCACGCAACAGGCGGTCATGAAAAGAATGGGAGTCAAGCCATGAGCCCGATCACACTCGTCATTGAACTGGTGCTGGCGGTGATGCTGGCGGCGTGCCTGTTCTATTTCTGGCGCCTGGATCGTAAACTGTCGGCGCTCCGCACCGGGCAAGACGGCATCCGCGCCGCCGCTGCAGAGTTGGTGGCGGCGACGCAATCTGCTGAGGCGGCGGTGCGCACATTGCGCGCAACGGCGCAAGATGCGGGCCGTGATCTGCAAGCGCGCATCAACGACGCCAAGCAAACCGCCGATCGCCTCGGCCTCGGCGCCGGACGCTTACGCTCCAGCGCGGATCTCAGCACGCGCGGACGGATGTAATGACAAAAGTTACGCCTAAGCCTCCAGCGCGCGCGCGGATTATCCCGGCAGCGATGGTGACCGTCGCTGCTGTGCTTGGCTTGAAAGCCGTGGCGATGGCGGAGGTTGTCGCCGAAACCGTGACGCCAACCGAAGCAAGCGCTGACGCCGCGCACGGCGAGGGCGATGCGCCGGCTGCGACCGCTGTGCCGACACAGTGCGCGCCGGCGACCCTCGCAGATCTCGCCGGCCTCTCGCACGAAGAAGTGCAGGTGCTTCAGGCGCTTGGCGCGCGCCGCGCCGCGCTCGACGCGCGCGGTGAGGCGATGGAAACCGAAGACGCGCTGATGCTCGCCGCTGAGCAGCGTTTGAATGAACGCGTGGCCGAGCTTCGCCAACTGGAAACCACGGTTGCCGACCTGCTTGGCCAGCTTGATGAAGCGCAGGAGCAGCGGCTCGCAGCGTTGGTCGATGTCTATCAACGGATGCGCGCCCGTGAGGCGGCGGCTGTGTTTGATGGGCTTGAGGACGACGTGCTCGTCCAGGTCGCGAGCCGCATGCGTCAGGCCAATTTGGCCGAGATCATGGGCCGCATGGACCCGGTGCGCGCGCGTGAATTGACTACGATGCTCGCCGATCGCGCCCGTCCGCCGACCAGTGGTGGCGAACTCCTGGCGCGCGCACGCGGCGGAAGCTCGGCTGCGCCCGCAGCCGCCGCGCCGCAGTAAACGCGCGCTTAACGCGTAACGGAGAGAGTCTGGAGAGCATGCGCCGAAGATGAAACCCTTGCGCTCTCCGATCGCGATCGCAGCGGCGGCACTTATGGCGGCGCCGCCAGTCGCGTATGCGCAGCCTGTGTCGCTGACGCCGCCGCGTGAAGAGCCGGCGCCAGCGGCTGCGTCGGAGCCAGCACCAGATGGTGCGCCGGTTGCGGTGGCGCCCATTCCGGCGGCCGATGAAGAGCCGGCGGAGTTGCGCGGTCCGGTTGGACCATTGCCGACCGATTTGTCGCTCGCCTCCTTGCCGCCGACACCGCCTACGTCACCACCACCACCGCCTGCCGCCGCGCCTATAGCAGCGCCCGCAGCCGCGCCGTCCACACCGCCTCCGCCACCACCGCCGCGCATGGCCTCGATCCCGAGCGCTACCGTCAGCGTCGGCGTGCAGGATGGCTACACAAGGCTCTCGTTCCACTTTCAGGGCGCGACGACTGTGACACCGCTCTTGCAGGGCAACCGCCTCGATCTGCGTTTCTCGCGCGCCGCCGATATCGACATTTCAGAGCTGCGCTCCACGCCACCGCGTCTGGTTCGCGAAGTGCGCCGCGTCAGCGCCGAAGGCGCGCCGGTGCGTTTGGCGTTGACGCTTGAGCCGGGCGTGCGTCAGCGTTCGTTCGTTGATGGCGAGCGGGTGGTGATCGATCTGATGCCGCCCGAAGGCGGCGTGCAGCCTGCGAGCGCTGGTGATGATGCGCCGGCGCCTGCAACAGCGCCCGTGCGCGGCAATGCCAGCGTGCGCGTTGTCGAAGACGCCAACGTCACGCGTGTTACCGTGACTTGGCCCGCGCCTGCGCGTGCGGCTGCGTTCCGGCGCGGCGAGGCGATATGGCTGTTGTTCGATGCGCAGGGCCGCGTCGATCTCACAGGCGTGGCGCGCGTTGGCCGCCGCCATCAAAACATCGAAACGGTGCAGGGCGAGGGCGTGATCGGCTTGCGCATTCCGGCCGCTGCGGACGTGCAAGTCTCCGCCTCATCGAACGAGAATAGCTGGACGTTTACGTTGGGCTCGCGCGCGCAAGCGAGCAGCGCGGCTGAACTCGAACGCGTCACGCTTCCCGATGGACGCGGTCGTCTGACCGCGCGCTTTGGTCGTGAAGGCGTGGTGCGCTGGATCCGCGATCCTGAAATCGGTGATCGCATTGCGGTGGCGCTGATGGGCGGCCCCGCGCGCGGCGTGAACGCGCGTCGTGCAACTTTGGAAGCGGCGTTGTTGCCCGCAGCGCATGGCGGCGTTGTTGAACCGCGCGCGGACGATGTTACCGCCACGTTTGCAGATGGCGTTTTGACCGTGGGGCGTGGCGACGCCGGCTTGATCGCAGCGCAACCCGCAACGGCCGCGCAATCCGCATTGCAAGCGGGGCTGACCGAAGGCCTCGCCGCCGATGTCGCCGCCATCGACGCACCGCAACAAGCCGAAGATCTCGCACATGTACGCGAGACCATCGCTGAACTGATGCGCCTCGCCGCCGATGAAGGCGTGCAAGAGGGTGCGCCGGTTGAGGCGCGCATGGCGTTGGCGCGGTATTTGTTGCAACACGAACTTGCCGCCGAAGCCTTGGGCGCCCTGCGCATCGTGGCGATCAACCAAGGTGAGCTGGTCGAGATCGATCCCGAGTTCCGGCTGATGCGCGCCGCCGCCAACGTCATGCTCGGTCGCGCGCGTGAAGCGCAGGCTGACCTTTCCGCGTCCGCGCTGGCGAACAATCCTTCCGCTGCGTTGTGGCGCGGCTACGCTGCGGCGTTGGAGCAAAACTGGGCTGACGCGCGCCGCGAACTTGAGCGCGGCGCCGGCGCGCTTGAAGAACATCCCGCAGCTTGGCGGGCGCGCTTTCATTTGGCGCTCGCCGAAGCCGCGGCCGAACTGAACGATCCCGCCGCCGCTGAAGCCGCCGCGCGCGCTTCGATGGCGGAAGCGCCGGATCGCTCTATGCGGATGCATGCGCGACTGATCGAGGCGCGCGTCGTTTCCATGCGTGGCGATGCAACGCGCGCACTCGCCATGTTCGACGAACTCTCGCACATCAATGACGAAGAGGTCGCCGTTCGCGCCAGCGTCGAGGCGATCCGATTGCGCCGCGAGAGTGGCGTGATGCGCGCCATCGACGCAATCGAGCCGTTGGAGGCGCTGCGTTTCCGTTGGCGTGGCGACACGACGGAACTCGACATTGTCGGCATGCTGGGTGACGTTTATTCTGAGCTCGGCCGTTGGCGCGATGCGCTGGGCGTGATGCGCACCGCCGTTGATCGTTATCCCGCCGATCCCGCGTCGCGCATTTTGCGCGCCGATATGGCGACCTTGTTTGAGCGGCTCTTCCTCGATGGCGAAGCCGATCAGCTTGAGCCGATCCAGGCGCTTGGCCTGTTCTACGAATTCTCGGATCTGACGCCTGTCGGCCCCAATGGCGATCGGATCGTGCGTTTGCTTTCGGGCCGCCTGGTGCATGTCGATCTGTTGGAGCAGGCGGCGCAATTGCTGCAGCACCAAGTCGACACGCGGCTGACGGGATTGGGTAAGGCGCAAGTCGCGGCGGACTTGGCCGCGATCTATCTGATGGATCACAAGCCCGATCAGGCGCTCGTCGCCATCGCCAATTCGCGTCAGCCGAACATGCCGGCGACGTTGCTGGCTGATCGGCGCATCCTTGAAGCGCGCGCGCTGCTCGATCTTGGCCGGCTCGATGCGGCGGCTGAATTGGTTGAGCGCGATCGTAGCGAAGATGCGCAGCGTGTGCGTGCTGAAGCGGCGTGGCGTGCGCGTGACTGGCAACGTGCTTCCGTCGAGTTGCGCGCGCTTTTGGCGTTGCGCACGCGCGGCGCCGCATTGGACGACCACGGACGCCAAATCGTGTTGCGCACTGGTGTGGCGCTGACCTTGGCTGGCGACGACGATGGCGTACGCGCGCTTTATCGCGAATATGCCGGCGATCTGGCCGGCACGCCGGAGGCGGATGCGTTCGAGATTGTAGCGTCCGGAATTCACGCCGACGGCGCGGCGATCCGTGATGTTGCGCGCGCAGTAGCGCGTACTGATCTCATGGAGCGCTTCCTGACGCGTCTGCGCACGCAAATGACGGCGCAGGCCGCTGCTGCGGCGCCAGCGGCAACACCTGCACCAGCTGCGCCAACGCCGGCGCCGGCGGCAACGCCCCCGCCGCGACCGGCTGCTTAGAGATCAGCGCTGCGCGACGCGACTATCCAGCGGCGTGTAGAGCGCGGGGCCACCTGAGGCGAGGCGATCCATTTCAGGCGTCGGCTGGCCGTAGCTTTTGCGGCAGAGCGTCATGTGCGACAGCGCGCGTTCGGCATAGTCGCGGCTTTCGGCGCGCGGCAACATTTCGAGCAGCAAGAGCGGATCGATGTCGGATGGTTGTGTCGCCACCCAACGTGAGAGCCAGCCGGGGCCGCCATTGTAAGCCGCGAAGACGCGGCCGAGATCGCCGTCATTATGAAACTCAGTCATCAGCCACTGCACGTAGCTTTGGCCCAAGCGCATGTTCAGGCCTGGCTCAAACAGCGGCGCCGGTGCGCGGCGATAATTGTGTGAGCGATCCATGTCGCGCGCGGTGGATGGCAGAAGCTGCATCAGGCCGCGTGCGTTGGAGACGCTGACGGCGCGCGGATTGAAATAGCTCTCTTGGCGCACGATCGCATAGATAAGCGCGCGGTCGAGCGCAAAACCGTCTTCCGGCTCGAATGAGGTGGCGGGGCAGAATCCGGCGGCGACTTCGCGTCCGCCATACTCAGCTGCGCGGAGTTGCGCCGCAGGCGCTTGCAGCGCCGTGGCGAGCGTGAGGAAGGCGACGTCGTCGTCGCTGGAGAGATCGCCGTGTAGGCGTCGCAGCTCGCTCTCGACCTCGGAGAGTCTGCCCAATTGCGCAAGTGCGGCGGCGCGACGAGCGCCTGGATAGTTTTGTACAAAACGCTCAAGCGCTTCGCCGCTGAGCTCGGGCGGTTCGAAATTCAGCGGGCTTTGACGTCCAAGTTGCGCTTCCGCGAGTTGACCGTAGAACGTCCACGGACGCTCCGCCGCCGCTTCAAGATGTTGCGCGACGCCATCAGCAAGGCCGGCGGCGAGCCGCGATCGCGCCGCCCAATAGTGCGCCGCAGCGCGCGCCCAGCCACCGTGATGGCGCCACTCAGCCGAGGCTTCAAACTGGCGCACGGCTTCGGCGTAGTCGTGCTGGCGATAAGCAATGAGGCCGAGCTGCCATTGCGCTTGGCCGGTGCGCGGACCGCCGACTTGTGCAAGCGCAAGCGAACGCGCGCCGTCGAAGTCACCGAGGCCGATGCGTTCGTGGACGCGCTCAATCGCGACGCGCGCGGCCGAGGTGTCGCCGGAAATGCTGGGTGGCGTGCCCGGTAGTGAGCGGCCGCGGCCGGCGAGCGGCGAAGGCGCGCGCGTTCCGTTTCGGCGCGCACGGCGTGAGCGCCCATCCATAGCGCGCTCGTAGATGTCTCCCGCCATGCCGTATTCGGGATAGGATTGCAGCCAGCTGACATATTCGCCCCAGCCGCCGCCGTAACCGCGCGACAAGAGCATGCGACCGCGCACGACGCCGTGCAGGACGTCATCATCGGTCCGGGCGAGCGCTGCGGTGACGCCGCGCCAATTGCCGGACTCGATGGCGTTGAACGCATCGCGATAGGCGGCTTCGTCGTTTTCGTTGAGCGCGATGATGCGGCTCTGCGCCTCGGCGGTGACGGGGGCCACGATGGCGGCGACGGTGAGCGCGGCGAGTGCGGTGCGGATCATCATCGGGAGCCTGTTCTTCAACCTGAAACCGCCCGCGCGACGCCTAGTTCGGAGAGCCAAGCTTCGGCGAGCAGGAGATCTGTCCATGCCAACCGCTTTTGCTGCGGCTTGCCCACGAGATATGCGGGGTGAAGCATGACCATCGCGTTGACGGGCGGCTCGCCCTCGCGCGTGTAGCTCAGCCGCCGGCCGCGGAGTTTCGCGACTGTTTCGGTGCGTTTGAGCAGCATTTGGGCGCTGGATTTGCCCGTCAGGATCAGGAGCTTCGGGCGGGTAATGGCGATCAGCCGCTCGGCGAAGGGCAGGCAGGCCATGGCTTCGCCGTCAGTTGGGGGACGGTTGCCGGGTGGGCGCCAATATATTGCATTAGAAATCAGTATGTTGGATTGCCGATTGAGCCCGATTGGGGCCAGCATCCGGTCAAGCATTATACCGTTTCGACCAACAAACGGCTTGCCCTGCTCGTCCTCTTCCTTGTCGGGCGCTTCGCCGATGATTAGCACCGGGGCGTCATGGGGGCCGTCCGAAAAAACGGTATTCCGGGCTGTCGCTCTGAGGGCGCAGCCGTCGAATTTTTCCACAAGGGCGCGGAGTGCGGCGACGGTATCGGCGGTTGCCGCCAGTGCGCGGGCGCTGTCGACCGGGGGGGCCACGGTCTTTTTCGGGCGGGGTGCGGTGATCGGTGCGGTGGGTTTGGCGACCGCGGCGGCAGCCTTCGGCGCCCCAGCGTACACCGCCTCGGCCACATCCATATCGACCCCCGCCGCCCGCCAGAAGGCGAGCAGCGCGCGTGCGGCGCTGGCGGGGTCGAGGTTCGTGTCCATGACCTCTATTGTGCACGGGTTCGCCAGAATCATCAAAGCGACGCGTCCGGCTTGCGCCTCATCGCATCAGCTTTGATAAACGCGCCGAAGAAGCATGAAGGGAAAGCAATGGCTGACGAGGGCATCGCACGCGACTCCATGGAGTACGATGTCGTGATCGTCGGCGCGGGGCCGGCCGGCTTGTCCGCCGCTATCCGGCTGAAGCAATTGGCCGCCGAGCGCGGAACTGAGATCACGGTCGCGGTGCTGGAGAAAGGCGCGGAGGTCGGCGCACACATTCTCTCAGGCGCCGTCATCGATCCGATCTCGCTGAACGAACTCATTCCCGACTGGAAGGAAAAGGGCGCGCCGCTAGATACCCCGGTGACGAAGGACGAGTTCAAAATCCTCGGACCTGCTGGCGCTGCGTCGTTGCCGATGTTCTTGATGCCGCCGCTGTTCGACAATCACGGCAACTACATCGCCTCGCTCTCGAACTTCACCAAATGGCTGGGCGGCCAAGCTGAAGAGCTTGGTGTTGAGATTTATCCGGGCATGGCGGCGTCCGCGCCGGTTTACGATGATCACGGCGCGCTGAAGGGCGTCGTCGCCGGTGTGTTCGGCATCGCCAAGGATGGCGAAAAGAAAGGCGATTATCAGCCGGGCATGGAATTGCACGGCAAGTACATTTTCGTCGCTGAAGGCGTGCGTGGCTCACTCGCGAAAGTCCTGCAGGCCAAATACAAACTCGCTGACAAGAGCGATCCGCAGAAGTTCGGAATCGGCATCAAAGAACTTTGGGAAGTGCCCGCCGCTCAGCACAAGCCGGGTCTCGTGTTGCACACGGTCGGTTGGCCGCTCGATGACAATACGGGCGGCGGCTCGTTCCTCTATCATTGGGGTGAGCGCTACGTGTCCGTCGGCTACGTCGTGCACTTGAATTACAAGAACCCGTACATCTCGCCGTTCGACGTTTTCCAGCAGCACAAGCTGCATCCGGAAATCAGCGAGCACATCGCGGGTGGCAAGCGCATCGCTTACGGCGCGCGCGCTATCACCGAAGGCGGTTTCCAATCCGTGCCGCGTTTGGCGTTTCCAGGCGGCGCGCTGATTGGTTGCTCTGCCGGCTTCGTCAACGTGCCGCGCATCAAGGGCAGCCATAACGCGATGCTGTCGGGCATGCTCGCCGCTGAAGCTGCGTTCGAAGCGATCCAAGCTGGGCGCCAACGCGATACGCTCGATGCGTATCAAGAAGCGTATCGTGAGAGCCGCATTTGGAAGGATCTGCATGGCGTGCGCAATGCGAAGCCGTTGCTCTCGCGTCTCGGCACGTTCTGGGGCGGCGTTGTCGGCATGTTCGATATGTGGACGACGACGGTGCTCGGCGGCTTTTCGTTCCTTGGCACTTTGAAGCACGGCAAAGCCGATTACGCCTCGCTCGACAAAGCCAAGAAGCACAAGCCGATCGTCTATCCGAAAGCCGATGGCGTGCTGACCTTCGACAAGCTTTCGTCGGTCTATCTTTCGAACACAAACCACGAGGAAGATCAGCCGCCGCACCTGGTGCTTCGCGATCCTTCAATCCCGATCCGCGTCAATCTTCCTGAATATGCCGAGCCGGCGACACGATATTGCCCCGCCGGTGTGTATGAAGTGCTCTACGACGAGGCAGGGGCCAATCCGCGCTTTCAGATCAACGCTCAGAACTGCGTTCACTGCAAAACGTGCGATATTAAAGACCCGAGCCAGAATATAGATTGGGTTCCGCCGGAAGGCGGCGGCGGGCCGAACTACGCCAATATGTAGGCCGCAACCCGCGGACGCGGGAGAAAGGGACTAGAATGATGCGTTGGGCTTTTCTCGCCGCGAGCGTTGCATTGGGTGCGCTGACGCCGGCGCACGCGCAAACCAACGCGCCGGTCGGCAATGCTGTTCTTCAGCCGATCGCCGATGCCGGGACCGCGCCTGCTGCTGATCTGATTGTAACGTCTCCGCCCAATGCGGATCCAGCGCGCACCTACGCCGATCCCGCTTCAGCCTTGGTCGAAGCTGACATCGATTATCTTATTCGCGAAGCGCGCCGCGCCTTGGCCAATGACGGCGCCGACGATCAGGCAGCACTTTGGACGATGGCCGTCTTCGCCGACGATTTCGCCGCGGGCCGCTACGCCGATGCACGCGCGACATTGACCAACGCACCTGGCGGTCTGCGTGGCGGCTTAGCCGACATGCTCGAGCCGTTCTTGTTCGCCGCCGAAGGTCAGCCAGATCGTGGCGTCGAGCGCATCGGCGCCGGCAACGCCCTGCCGCAGCCCTTGCCGGACGTCGCGCGCGCTTTGGTGTTTGAATCTGCCGGTCGTTTGCCGGAAGCCGCCGCTGTCTATTCGCAAATGATCGAAGGCCTCGATCTGACGCCGCCGCCGGAAGCTGAGCCGCGCAATCTCGAAGAGTTCGAGCGCTCACTCAACGCCGCGCGCATTACGCACGCCGTTTATCGCGCAGCGCTTGTGTCTCATCGCTTGGGTCGCACGGAAGAGGCCCGCCGCTATTACAATGTCGTGCTTGAATTTGCGCCGCGCTCGGAAGATGTGCAGCAGAACTTGCGCTTGCTCTCTGCCGGTCAGGGGCCGGCCGAGGCGGCGCTGACGCCGCGCACTGCTGCTGGGCGCTGGATGATCTTCCTGTCGGAATTCGTCACCCAAGCCGAAATGCTGGCTGGCGTGCTCTCGCAGCAAGATCCGAGCGCGGGTCTCGCATCGGTTTCCGGCACGGCGCTGTTGCAAGTTGGCTTGTTGCTGGCGCCTGACGCCAGCGATTGGCGGCTTTATGCGGCGCAGCAACTGGTTCGCGTCAACGGCAATGATGGCGCTGAGCGTATTCTCGCGCTGATGCCGGCCGACGATGTGTTCGCACCGGACTCCGACATATTGCGTGCGGGCATTCTCATCCGCCGCGATGATGATGCCGGTGCAGTCGCAGCCGCCGAACGCGCCGCTGCGCGTGCTGGTGAGCGCTGGTCGTTGATCGCCGCGTCCGCCGACATTTTCCGCCAAGCTGGTCGCCCGGCTGAAGCAATAGCCGCTTACGATCGCGCCTTGGCAATGGCGACCGAAGTTGAAGACCGCGCCGACATTCTGAACTATCGCGCTTACGCCAATCGCTTCAACGGCAACCTCAACGCCGCCATCGCCGACGTGCGCGCTGCCTACGAAATCGATCAAAGCGTCGATACGCGCCTCATGTACGTCTCCATCCTAATGGACGGCGATACGCGCACGTGGCGCGAAGGCATCCAGGTGGCGCGCGGACTGTTCGCGGAGCAGCCGGACTCGGTGCTGCGTCTCAACGCCTTGGGCTACGCGCTGATCCAGCGGCCGGAAGGTCTGGAAGAGGGCTATCGCTTGTTGTGGCGTGGCTTCAATTTCGGACAACAAGATTACTCCGTCGTCGATAGCCTGGGCTGGGCTTACTACCTCTACGGTCACTACGATGAAGCGCGCGCGCTGATCGAACGGGCTGTGTCGCTCAATGTCGGCGATCCGAACGCTGAAATCTTGGATCACCTTGGCGACATCTATTGGCGCCTCAACCGCCGCGATGATGCACGCGTTCAGTGGCGCGCAGCGCTCGGCGCCGATCCGGATGCAATTCGCCGTCGTGAGCTTGAGCAAAAGCTCTCGCGTGGTCTCACAGAAGCGGCGCCGCGTCGCCGCGACCTGCCGCAAGTCGATCTGCCGGATCGCCCGGCGCAGCAGGACGATCTGTGATCGGCGGGCCGCGGCTGGCTACACTTCTGGGCGGGCTCTGTCTCAGCGCCTGCGCGAGTGTCGCCGCCCCGGCCCCGCCGAGTGCGCAGAGTTACGCTGATCATTTGATCGGCCGTCTCGCCAATCTCAATCAGGATCACGAAGCCGCTGCGGCGCGCTATTTCTCCGCGCTCTCGCGCGACCGTGGCAACGCTACGTTGCTTGAAGGTGCGGCTAGCGCATCGCTTGCTTCTGGCGACCTAAACGGCGCTCGTCGTGCTGCACGCATGGCGCCGCGCGAAGATGCGCCGCCGACGGTCCAACTCATTCGCGCTGCCGATGCGCTGGCGATTGGTCGCGCCGCGCAAGCGGATGCAGCACTCGACGCAGTGGCGGGCCGCTCGACGCAAGGCCTGATGGTGCGGATGCTGCGCCTCTGGACCGGCTTAGAAGACGGCGATGTCGATGAGGCGATCGCGGGGCTGGCGCCGTTCGCTTCCATCCGTCCTTATGGCGCGCTGTTCTCGTATCAGCAGGCGATGGCGCTCGATTTTGCGGGACGCAATGGTGAAGCGCTGGCGCTCTATGCAGAAGCGTCTGTCGGCGGCGTATTCTTGCCGCCGGCGATTGAGCGTCACGCCGATCTCTTGGCGCGCACCGGCGCGACCACGGACGCTCAAGCGCTGCTTGCGACCGACGCTAATCGCGTCAATCCCGCTTTGGTCGCGGCTGCCGCGCGCAGCCAGCAAGGTATCGCTCTAGCGGAGACGACGCTCTCGCCAGCGCGGGGCGCTGCGATGGGACTTTATGGCTTGGCGGCATTGCTGATCGAAGAGAATGACACGACCAGCGCACTCGAAGCGCTGACGCTGTCGCTAATGCTCGATCCGGGCCTCGACGCTGCGCGCTTATTGTCGGCGCAGACCCAAGCCGATCAAGGGCGCACCGATCTCGCTAGCCGTACTCTGACGCGTATTCCGGCATCGTCGCCTTACGCGGCTTCGGCGCGCGTGCAGGAAGCCTGGGTGTTGTTCGATGCTGACCGTCAGGATGAAGCGCTGACTTTGGTGCAGCGTGCGAGCGCTGGCGGCGATGTGCGTGCAACGCGCGCGCTCGCCGATATGTACCGCAATCTAGGTCGCTTCAGCGACGCAGACGGCATTTACAGCGTGATGATCGCGAACCAACCGAACGAGTGGCGGCTCTATTTTGCGCGTGGTGTCGCGCGCGAGCGGCTCGATCGCTGGCCGGAGGCGGAGGCGGATTTCAGCCACGCGCTCACGCTTTCGCCTGAACAGCCGGACGTGATGAATTATCTCGCCTACACCTGGGTGGATCGCGGCGAGAACATTGACGTAGCGCTGCCGATGTTGCGCCGGGCCGTTGAGCTGCGGCCATCGTCGGGCGCGATCCTCGATAGTTTGGGCTGGGCCTATTATCGCACCGGCGATTACGCCCAAGCGCTGCTCTATCTTGAACGCGCGGTCGAACTCTTGCCGGCGTCGGCCATCCTCAATGATCATCTTGGCGATGTGTACTGGCGGATGGGACGGCGCATAGAAGCGCGCTTCCAATGGCAGCGTGCTTTAGGGCTTTCGCCCGACGATCCCGCTGCGCTTCAAGCTAAGATCGAAAACGGACTGGCGGACGCGCCGCCCGCGAGATCGGCTAACCGATGAGCGTGCGTGTCTTTGCGCCGGCGAAGATCAATCTAACGCTTGAGGTCGGACCGCCGCGCGCTGATGGCTATCACCCGCTGCAAAGCGTGGTCGCATTCGCCGATATTGGCGACGAAATCGAAGCGGCGCTTGCCGATATTTTGACGCTCACAATCGAAGGCGAGTTCGCCGAAGACTTGGTTGCCGATAGCGCCAACAATCTTGTGCTGCGCGCAGCTCATGCTTTGGCGGAGGCTGCTGGCGTTAAGCGCGGCGCATCACTGCTTCTCCGCAAGGACCTGCCCATCGCCTCCGGCATTGGCGGCGGCTCGTCAGACGCCGCCGCGACGTTGCACGCGCTGAACCAGCTTTGGGCGCTCGACTGGCCGCGTGAGCGCTTGCTCACAATCGCGCGCACTCTGGGCGCCGATGTTCCTGTCTGCCTCGCCGGTTCGCCCGCTTACATGACGGGTGTAGGCGAGACGTTCGAACCGATCGCACTGCCGGACTTCGCGGCCGTGTTGGTCAATCCGATGACGCCATTGTCGACACCGGCAGTCTATCGCCGCTTCGACGCTATGGGCCTCGGCGCAGCGTTTGCTGCGAGATCTGCGCCGGTTTGGCCAGACGCGACGACTGCGTTGGGTGGCATCGCCGCGATCGGCAATGATCTCGCGGCGCCCGCCGCCGATCTGGCGCCCGAAATCGCAGCCGTGTCACAAATCCTACGCGCGGATGCGCGCGTTCGGTACGCCGCGCTCTCTGGCAGTGGCGCTACCGTCTTCGCGTTGCTGGCGAATGCGGACGATGCCGCAGCACTCGCCGACGGGCTTCGGGAGAGATGGCCAAATTGGTGGGTTACGGACACACTTTTGTATGGTGCTTGACCTAAGGAAGTGCGCACCGTAACCGGCGCTACGCGAGGATCGTGCGTGCTGGTTGAACTCTTTGGTGGCGCTCTGGTGGCCGCGCTGATCAGCGCCGCGGCATGCCGCGCCATCATTGTGCTCGGCCCCATCGACAATCCGAACGCCGCCCGCCACGCGCATACGCACCCGACGCCGACAAGCGGTGGCATCGGCATCGCGCTCGGTTTCGTTGCCGGCATGATGACGTTGGCGTTCCTCTCCGACATGTTCGTCACCGACATTACCCCGCGCGGCGTGCTGTTGATGACGATCGCTGCGGGTTTTTCGATCGCCTTCCTGGTCGTCGGCTTTTGGGATGACGCGCAGCCGCTAAGCGCGAGGCTGAAGTTTCTGATCTTTGCCGCGCTCTCGCTCGCCGCCGCGCAGATCGTTGGGCCGGTAAATGTGTTTCCGATTGGCGAAGGCGCTTGGGTCGCGCCGATGTGGCTTGCGTTGGTCGGCACTGCGCTTTGGATTTTCGTCATGGTCAACGGCGTCAACTTCATGGACGGCGCTAACGGCCTAGCAATGGGATCGGTCGCGATGGGCTTGATCGCGCTGGCGGCGATCTCGTTCATGCACGAGCGCTATTCAGCCGTGGCGCTCACGTTTTGCGCTGTAGGCGCCATTATCGGCTTTTTGGTTTGGAATTTCCCGCGCGGACTTTTGTTTGCCGGCGATTCCGGCGCGCTCTTCACCGGCGCACTGGCCGCACTCGTAGCGATCGTCGTCATCCACCGCACGGGCGTCTCGCCGGTGGTGCCGGCCATCGCGTTCTTTCCGCTGCTTGCTGACGTGCTGCTGACCCTGGCTTGGCGCGTCTACAAGCGCCACTCGCTGCTCGATGGTCACTCAGAGCACGTCTATCAGATATTGATCCGCGGTGGAGTCAGCCACGCCGAAGTGGCGCTGCTCTATTGGACCGCCATGGCGATTTGTGGCGGCGTCGCGTTTCTGGTGTCTGACCGGTCTGGAGACCTGGCCTGGATCGCGCTGGCGGCGTTGTCGTTCCTGGCTGTCGTCGCCTCGACAATCGTGCGCCGTTTCGCCAGTCGGCGGAACGTCGGCGGGGTTTAGTACGCGCGCTCGACCACGAACTCGGGCAGATCCGCCAGCCCTTCGCGATAGGCGTTGAGCGGCAGATGTTCGAGAGCGGTTTTGGCAGCGCGCGCATGCTCGCGTGCGGCGTCGAGTGTTTGGCCGATGGCGTTGTGGCGCTTCAAGAGTGCGACAGCGCGATGGAAATCATCGTCCGTGCGCTCGCCGCCGACGACACGACGCCAGAAGGCGCGCTCGCTGTCATCGCCCGCTTCGCGCGCGAAGATTACCGGCAGCGTGACTTTGCCTTCCCGGAAATCGTCACCTGCGTTCTTTCCCATTGTCGCAACCATGCCGCCATAATCGAGCGCATCGTCGACAAGTTGGAAGGCAAGGCCAAGTTCGCGGCCGTAAATCTCAAGCGCAGCCGCTTCCGGACCGGCGCGTCCCGCAGCGACCGCGCCGGATTTCGCCGCTGCTGCGAACAAGGCGGCCGTCTTGGCGGCGACGATCTGCATGTAGCGTTCGCGCGTGGTGTCCGCATCATTGGCGGCGGCGAGTTGCATCACTTCGCCTTCGGCGATGACGCTGGCCGCGCGGGCGAGAATGTCGAGCACCTGAATGTCGCCGGTCTCAACCATTAGATTGAACGAGCGCGCGAACAGGAAATCGCCAACCAGCACGCTGGCCGAATTGCCCCAAACGACGTTCGCGGATTTCTTGCCTCGGCGCATTGAGGAGATGTCCACCACGTCGTCGTGCAGCAGCGTCGCGCTATGAATAAACTCGACCGCCGCAGCGAGCTTGCGCACGCCGTCGCCGCCACCGCCCAACAGGCGGGTGGCGGCCAAGGTGATGAGTGGCCGGATACGCTTGCCGCCGGCGTCGATTAGATGCGCCGCCAAATTCGGGATGACGCCGACGGGGCTGGTCAGATAGTCGTGGATAATGGCGTCGACAGCGGCGAGGTCCTCGCCCAATAGCGCCGCCAACCGGTCGACCGCATTCGGTTCGCCCGCAGCTTGCTTGGCTGGTCCGACCGCCGGTCCCAATGGGGCCTCCGCTTGCCTCAACGTCTTGCTTGAACGTCTGGGGAAAACGATGGTGGGGGGACGCGGGCCGGTCAAGCCGGGTTCCGGCCGCGCGCCGAAGGGTCGCATCGGGATTCGCATTGGGGAGTTATGTCTGAGGTCGCTGTCACAGAAGACTTTTTTCTCGGTGGCCGGTTGCGCATTCGCCAACCCGCCCGCGGCTACCGCGTCAACGCCGATACATTGCTGCTCGCTGCTGCGATCGACGCGCCGCAGGGCGCGCGATTGCTCGAAGTTGGATGCGGTGTAGGCGCCGCTTTTTTGGCCGTTGCGGCACGCAGTGAGAACACGAGTTTTGTCGGACTCGAACGCGATGCGAACATGGCATTGCTTGCGAGCGAAAATGTCGCCGCTAACGGGATGTCCACAAGAGCGGAAATCCAGAGAGGTGATGTCCTTGGACTCGGCGCGAATCGAGACACGTTCGACGGCGTCTTCTTCAATCCGCCATTTGATCATGACGGCGAGGGTCGCGCGCCTGCGGAAGCGCGACGTCACGCTTATATCGCCGATCAATCCATCGACGTTTGGATCAAAGCTTTGGTCGATCACTTAAAAGGTGGCGCCGCACTGACGCTTATCCATCGCGCGCACAAGGCGCCGGAAATTCTTGCTGCACTCGACGGCCGCTTGGGCGGCGTTGAAATCATTCCAATTCGTCCGCGTGCTGCGGCGCCTGCCAAGCGCATCATTGTGCGCGCGCGAAAGGGGTCGCGGGCGCCTTTTCAGCTCTACAAGGGCATCGACCTGCACGACGCCTCCGAGGCTAAACACACACCGGAAGCGGAAGCGCTGTTGAGAGGCGAAACGACCCTGTCCTGGGGCGATTGACTCTCTGAACGCGCGCGACCAGTTTCCGGCGCAACGGGCTGGGCCGACGTCGAGTCGCCCCTGTCTGGCCAGACAAGCGAACCCCGTGGGAGAGCGCGGCGCAATAAAAGCCGCCCCCGAAGGAGCAACCGCCCCGGAAACTCTCAGGGAACCGGACCGTGGGGGGATGAACACGCTGGATAGAGCTGCGCCTTCAAGGGAGCGCAGCCGCCGAAGGAGTAAATCTCTCAGGCGCCAGGGACAGCGGGGGCTGCGTGCCATTTCGCACGCGCCACGCGTACCTGGGACAAACAATGGCCGATACCGAACCAACGAAACTGCCGCTCGACGCGACATGGCGCGCGCGCACGTCGAAGTTCGGCAATTTCGCCGGCTATGACATGCCGCTCCAGTTCGAGGGCCTGATCCCGGAGCACAATTGGACGCGCCAACACGCTGGCCTGTTCGATGTCTCGCACATGGGGCCGAGCTTTTTTGCGCTGCCGAAGGGCCACGGGCTCGAAGGCGATGAAGCGCATAAGAAGGTCGCGTCTCTGATTGAGCGCCTGGTGCCGGCGGACATCCAGGGCCTGAAGCCGGGCCAAGTCCGCTACACGATGATCACCAATGCCGAAGGCGGCGTGCTCGATGATCTGATGATCGCGCGCCCGGCCGAGCCAGGCGCCGCAGGCGATCTCTACATCGTCGTCAATGCTGGTTGTAAGCACCAGGATTGGGCGCTGATCGAAGCAGCGACGAAGGGCGAAGCGAATCTCGTCCGCGCTGACGATCGCTGCTTGCTCGCGCTGCAGGGGCCGAAGGCGCACGAAGTCGCTGCCGCTGTGATCGATTCGGCGCTCGCCGACATGAGCTTTATGACCGTGAAGCGCTACGATGCGTTCGGCCGCATCACGGTGACGCGCTCAGGCTATACGGGGGAGGACGGCTACGAAATTTTGGTGCGTGCGGAGAATGCGAAGGATCTCGCGGACGCGCTGCTCGCGCATGCGGAAGTGAAGCCGGTTGGTCTCGGCGCGCGAGATTCGCTGCGCCTCGAAGCGGGTCTTTGCCTCTACGGCCACGATCTCGATCCAACCACGTCGCCGATCGAAGCGGATCTGACTTGGACCATTCAAAAGCGCCGTCGCGAAGCGAAAGACTTTCCAGGCGCCAAGCGCATTTTGCGTGAGTACGAACTCGGCGCCGCGCGCAAGCGCGTTGGCATCCGTCCGAACGATCGCGCACCGGCGCGCGAGGGCGTTGAGATCACGAAAGACGGCAAGACCATTGGCGTTGTCACGTCAGGCGGTTTCTCGCCGGTGCTGAATGGCCCGATTTCGATGGGCTATGTCGAAATTGAACATTCTGAACCGGGACACGTCGTCGATCTGATGATCCGCGGCGTGCCGCGTAGCGCCACCATCGTGCCGCTGCCGTTCGTGCCTCACAAATATCACCGCCCGAAGAAGGGAAGCTAAGATGACCAAGCGTTACACCAAAGACCACGAATGGGTTGAGCTGAACGGCGATGTCGCCACTGTCGGCATCAGCGCTTACGCGGCTGAACAACTCGGCGATGTCGTTTATGCTGAGCTTCCCGCTGTCGGCAAAAGCTTCAAGCAAGGCGACGACATGGCTGTCGTCGAAAGCGCCAAGACGGCGTCTGATGTCTACGCGCCGATCTCAGGCGAGATCGTTGAAGCGAACAGCGAAATCAGCGGCGAGAACTGGCCGATCATCAACGAAGCGCCGCAAGCCGGTGGCTGGTTCGTGAAGCTCAAAGTCTCCGACAAGGGCGAACTCGACGGCCTCATGGATGAAGCCGCCTACGCCGATTACGTAAAGGGCCTCTGACGTTTGTCGTTCGACATCTTCTTTCAGGATGTGACCGCGGACAAGAATGCGGTGCTGCCGCCTGAACGGGCGGCGGCGTTGTCGCGTGTAATCCAATCATATGGCGGCCCAGCCGTGCCTGATGAGTACGGATACTTTTTCAGCGCGGAAAAAGCGGGCTCGATCGAGCTGTTCACCGGACAAAACGATGGCGCGATGTTGGCGTTGCGCGGTTGGGGGCCGGGAAAGGCCGCTTTCGCCTATGACCTGCTGGTCGCCACTGACTGGACGATGCTCGTTCCCGACCGTGAACTGAAATTCTTTGCCTCACGCGAGATCCACGAGGCTGAGCGCGCGGCGCTGGCGGACGTGGAGCATCAGTTCGTTGTGCTTGGCGACGCTGATGATGTTTCGCGGGCGGTCGAAGCCGCCTTCGGCGATTGGGCCGACTATCGAGATCAAGTTGTGAAGGGCTAGGAAGCGAATGCGTTATCTCCCACTCACCGACGTCGATCGCCAGCAAATGCTTGGCGTTATTGGCGCCAAGAATATCGACGAGCTTTTCGTCGACGTGCCGAAGGGTGCTCTTCTCAAGGATCTCGTGCCGTTGCCGAAGGCGCAGGGCGAGATCGAAGTGCATCGCCATATGCAGCGGCTGGCGGAAAAGAACACGCCTGCCGGCCGCACGGCGTTTTTTCTGGGCGCCGGCGCGTATCGCCATCATGTGCCAGCGAGCGTCGATCATTTGATCCAGCGCAGTGAGTTTCTGACCGCCTACACGCCGTACCAGCCGGAAATCGCGCAAGGCACGCTGCAGGCTCTCTACGAATTCCAAAGCCAAGTCGCGCAACTGCTCGACATGGAAGTCGCTAACGCCTCGATGTACGATGGCTCCACCGGCTGCGCCGAAGCAGCAATGATGGCTGCGCGTGTGACGAAACGGAAGAAGATCATCTTCTCCGGCGGTGTCCATCCGCATTATATCGATACCGCGCGCACCGCGTGCGAAGCGCTCGGCCTTGAAATCGTAGCGCTGCCGGCCGCTGTCGATGACGAAGCGGCGGTGACGAAAGAACTCTCCGCTGATGTGGCGGCGGTGATCGTGCAATCGCCGAACGTGTTCGGTACAGTGACGGACCTCACCAAGATCGGCGAAACCGCGCGCGGCGCCGGCGCGCTGATGGTCGCGACGTTCACCGAGTGCGTTTCGTTCGGCCTGATCGAACCGGGCGGCGCTTATGGCGCCGACATCGTCTGCGGCGAAGGCCAATCGATCGGCAATGCGCTGAACTTTGGTGGCCCGTATGTCGGCCTCTTCGCGGTCAAGGAAAAGTACATCCGCCAAATGCCGGGGCGCGTTGCGGGTGAAACGCTCGACGCCGATGGCAAGCGCGGCTTCGTGCTGACGCTGTCGACGCGCGAGCAGCACATCCGCCGCGAAAAGGCGACGTCGAACATCTGCACGAACTCCGGCCTGTGTCAGCTGGCGTGGACGATCCACATGACGCTGCTGGGCGAAGAGGGCCTGCGCCGCCTCGCGACGCTCAATCACGAGAAGGCGATCGATCTTGCCGATGCGCTCGGCAAGGTGAAGGGCGTCGAAGTGCTGACGAAACGCTTCTTCAACGAAGTCGCCATCCGCGTGCCCAGCAATGCGCAGAAGATCGTTGATGCGCTGACTGAGAAGGGCGTCATCGGCGGCGTCGCCATGAGCCGCCTCAATCCGAGGGCCGGCATGGATGACGTCATCATCACCTGCGCCACGGAAATGAACACGGACGCCGACATCGCCGCTTACGCCGATGCGCTGAAGAAGGTCATCTAATGATCACCGAAACCACCTCCGGCAATCGCGGCCTCCTGCAAGCTGAGCCGCTGATCTTCGAAACCGGACACGCGACCGGCACTGGCGTCGATCTGCCTGCGCCGAAAGGCACGGCGAACAAGCTTGGCGGTCTGACGCGCAAAGCGCCGCTTGATCTTCCGGGCCTTTCCGAGCCGGAAACGATGCGCCACTTCGTGCGTCTCAGCCAAAAGAACTACGCCATCGATCTCGGTCTCTTTCCGCTCGGTTCGTGCACGATGAAGCACAATCCGCGCCTGAACGAGCGCGCCGCACGCTTCGAAGGCTTCGCCGATCTCCATCCGCTGCAGCCGACGTCGACGATCCAAGGCGCGCTTGAACTGATGGACGAACTCGCTCATTGGCTTTGCACGCTGACCGGCATGCCGGCAGTCGCGCTCTCGCCGAAAGCCGGCGCGCATGGCGAAATGTGCGGCATGCTGGCGATCAAAGCCGCGCTCGAAGCGCGTGGCGAAGGTCATCGCAAGCGCGTGCTGGTGCCAAGCTCCGCGCACGGGACCAATCCCGCAACCGCCGCCGCCGCCGGCTTCACCGTCGATGAAGTGAAGGGCGATGAAGACGGCCGCGTCGATCTCGAAGACGTCATCGCCAAGCTCGGCCCCGACGTCGCCGCGATCATGATCACCAATCCGAACACGTGCGGCCTGTTCGAGCCGGACATCAAGAAGATCGCTGATGCCGTCCATGCCGCGGGCGCGTACTTCTATTGCGATGGCGCCAATTACAACGCCATCGTCGGCAAGGTGCGTCCGGGCGATCTAGGCATCGACGCCATGCACATCAATTTGCACAAGACCTTCTCCACGCCGCACGGCGGTGGTGGTCCGGGTGCAGGCCCGACCGTGCTCTCCGCTGCGCTCGCGCCGTTCGCGCCGGTGCCGCACATTGTGTTGCGCGGTGAGAAGCGCGAACTCCGTGAACACATGGATGGCACGCAAGGCTTCGGCCGCATGTGCGCCTTCCACGGCCAGATGGGTATGTTCACCCGCGCTCTCACTTACATGATGAGCCACGGCAGCGATGGCTTGCGCCAAGTCGCCGAAGATGCGGTGCTCAACGCGAATTATCTGCTGGCGCGCCTGAAGCCGCATTTCGCCGCGCCGTTTGGCGATCGTCCGTGCATGCACGAAGTGCTGCTCGATGATTCAAGCATCAAGCCGAAGGGCGTCGAGACCATCGACGTGGCGAAGGCGTTGCTCGACGAAGGCTATCACCCGTTCACGACCTACTTCCCGTTGGTTGTTCACGGCGCGATGCTGATCGAGCCGACGGAAACAGAACCAAAGCGCGAACTCGATCGCTTCGCCGATGTGATGATCGCGCTGGCTGAGCGCGTGAACGCAGGTGATGTGGAGTTTTTCAAGCAAGCGCCGAGGCTTACGCCGATGCGTCGCTTGGACGACACACGCGCGGCACGACAGCCACGCTTACGTTGGCGACGCGGAACAAACGATGCGGGCGCCAAGCACGCCGCTGAGTAAAGTCTCAAGTTCCCGTTCTTCCACACTAAATAATTCGTACGCCGAAAAAGCGTAGGGAGCGCTTCGGTTTCGCTTGCCGCGCTTGGAGGAACTGTGCTCACTGCCTGCCATCTCAGAACTGGCGGAGAATGAAGTATGGGCGTGTGGTCACCTGGTCCTGGCGCAACGACAGGCAATGACACCTTCACCGGTGACGGCACGAACGAAGTCGCAAACGGACAGCTTGGCGACGACACGCTCATCGGCAATGGTGGTAACGACACGCTGACTGGCGGCGGTGGCCTCGACAATCTCGATGGCGGCGACGGCGACGACAGTCTCTATGGCGGCACGAGTAGCGTCTCGAACAGCGCGCCTGGCGTTGTCGATGGCGCCGACATCATCAATGGCGGCAACGGCAATGACGTGCTGCGTGGTCAGACCGGCGACGACCAACTCACTGGCGGCGACGGCATCGACAATCTGCGCGGCGATCTCGGCAACGATATTTTGAACGGTGGCGCAGGCGAGGACCTGGCATCCTTCCGCTTTGACGACATCGGCGCCGTAGCTGGCGTCACGTTCGACGCAACCGGCTACACCAATGGCGGAAATTTTTCGGACGGACGCGGCGGCACCGATACGCTGATCAGCATTGAACGCATTCTGATCAGCGGCACGACGTTCAACGATGTGCTGACAGGCGATGACGGCCGTGACCAGATTACCACCTATGGCGGCAACGACATCATCAACGCCGCCGCTGGCAACGACACCATCTTTGATTACAACGGCAACTCGACTCTCAATGGCGGTTTCGGCGACGATCGCGTGACCGTCTATTCATTCGATTTTTACACGGGGCTCTTTTCAGGCGGCACGGATTTTGTTGACGGCGGCGCCGGCAACGACACCACCTATACCGAATTCAGCCTCGCTACGACTGCGGTCACCGCGACGGTTACGGGCGGCAATCTCGATGTGCGGACCGCCGACAACGCGATGGTCATCACGACAACGGGTGTTGAGAATTTCGAGATCGACGGCAGTGAATTTGCCGACAGCATCACGCTCGGCGATGGCAATGACGGCCTATGGGGCATGGGCGGCAATGACGTGCTGAATGGCGCCGGCGGCAACGATCTGCTTTGGGGTGGCGATGGCACGGATACGCTGACTGGCGGCTCCGGCATCGATCGCTATGTCGCTATTGACTATACGTTGGGCGCGTTCGTGGTCCGCAACGCGAACTTTTCCGCGTTCAACGTTTCCGGCTCTACATTCGGCTACGTCGATAGCTTCGGCACGACAGACACGTTGAGCGGCATTGACGGCGTCTATTATTTTGGCGCCAGCGCGAATGACTCCATCGTCGGCAGCGCCGGCGCGGATTGGTTTGATGGCGGCTACGGCGCCGACACGATTGACGGCGGCGACGGTGACGACCTTATCCAAGGCGGCGTCTTCAACATTGCCACCTTCGCGTTCAACCCGGACCTCGGCATGCAGGTGCAGGTCACCGACGGCAACGACACGTTCACCGGTGGCGCAGGGACCGACACGCTCTCGTACTCGGTTGGTCAGCATGACGTGAGCATCAACGCGGCGACCGGAACGGTGACTGGCGCCGCGATCGGCACGGATACGATCAGCGGCTTCGAGAACTATGTTGGCGGCGTGGCCAACGACACGTTCTTCGGCGCTGCTGCGGCGGAAACCTTCGACGGTGGCCTCGGCGATGATTATGCCGAGGGCAACGATGGCAATGACGTGCTAAACGGCGGTGACGCGAATGATACGCTCTTCGGCAACGGCGATAACGATACGCTGAATGGCGGCGGCGGCTTCGATCAGCTCTATGGCGGCGCGGGCAACGACGTTCTGATCGTCGGTGACTACAACACGGACATGGGCGGCGATCTCGACGGCGGCGACGGGACCGACGAGATCGTGCTTGTCGGCGATGTCACGCTTGATGCGCACCAGGTCTTGAGCATCGAGACGCTGCGGTTCGCCGACGACGCGCTCTACAATTGGGTAACGATCAATAGCGCGCAGATCGGGTCGATTGCGTTCGCAGGCATCTCGAGCACGCTCTCCGTGGTCGGCAGCTCTGCGGCGGATGAGATCAACATCTTTATGACCTCCGGCGCGACGCTGGATATCTCGGGCTGGACCTTCACGACTTGGGAGCCGGTTTTGACCCAGGTCGGCGACGCAACGAAGGACTTTATCTACATCATCGGCACGACCGGCAATGAAACCGTCATCGGCTCCACGCAGTCCGACACAATCTTCGCAGGTGCAGGCAACGACACAGTCAGCGGCGGCGACGGCTCCGACAATCTGCGCGGTGAAGCAGGCGACGATACGCTTGACGGCGGCAATGGCGCCGATCTCCTCCGTGGCGGCGCCGGCATCGACAGCCACATTGGCGGCGATGGCGTTGACCGAGTGAGCTTCTACGATCTGACCGCGACACAAGGCGCGGTGGCGAGCTTGCTCACCCAAACCATCAGCAATGACGGCTTCGGCAATATCGAAACCATGACTGGTATCGAAGGCCTCGGTGGCGGCACGGCTTTCGCCGATACGTTCGAAGGCGACAATGGCGTCAATCTCATGCTCGCCGACCTCGGCGACACGGTAACCGCACTTGGTGGCGACGATTCATTCCAAATCGATCGGGCGCCACTGCTCGTGGATGGCGGCGACGGCAATGACACTATTCTATCGTTCACGCTGACCTCGCTGCGTCCGGATACGAACAGTGACGGTCGCGCCGAGACGATCTTCGGCTCCAGCGGCATCGATCTCGATCTCGGCAACAATGTCATCAACAATGACGGCTTCGGCAATTCGGGCGTGATCAACAGCATCGAAAACGCTGGCGGCAGCGCGATGGATGACACCATCGCCGGCTCAAGCGTCGCCAATATTCTCAACGGCTTCGACGGCAACGACATTCTGAGTGGCCTAGGCGGCGTCGATACGCTCGACGGCGACGTCGGCGATGACACGCTCGATGGCGGCGCGGGCGCAGACACGCTGATCGGCGGTGATGGCGACGATACTTACGTTGTCGATAGCGCCGGCGATGTCGTCACCGAGCTTGAAGGCGGCGGGACGGACCTTGTCCTATCGTCGGTGAACCGCACGCTTGGAAACTTCCAAGAAGATCTCCAACTCACCGGCGCAGCGTTGCTGGGCTACGGTAACGCGCTGAACAACAGCATCACCGGCAACACACAGAACAATAGCCTTTACGGCTATGCCGGCGACGACAGCATCCTCGGCGGTGATGGCGCCGACACGGCGTTCGGCGGCATCGGCGTGGATTCGCTCTACGGCGAAGCCGGTAATGACTCGCTTGACGGCGAAGGGGACAATGACGTCCTCAACGGCGGCGATGGCACGGATGCGCTCTACGGCCGAGCCGGCGCCGACGAATTGTCGGGCGGTGCGGACGGCGACAATTTGTTCGGCGGCGACGGCGACGACGATCTCAACGGTGACGGCGGCGTCGATACGCTCGACGGCGGCAATGACAATGACACGATGAATGGTGGCGAGGGTGCAGACACGCTCTACGGCCGCGCGGGCAACGACTCGCTCGATGGCGGGGCCGGCGCCGACGCCATGTATGGCGGCGCAGGGGACGACGAATATTACATCGATGATGCCGGCGATGTGGTCGCAGAGAGCAGCGCGTCGGGAACGGACAGTGTGTGGTCGTCGATCAACTACTCGCTGACCGCGTTCGTGGAAAACTTGATCCTCACCGGCGGCGCAAATCTGACGGGCGCGGGCAACACGCTCGCCAACGAGATCACCGGCAATAGCGGAAACAACACGCTCTCCGGTCTCGCCGGCTTCGACACGATTTACGGCGGCAGCGGCAGCGACGCCATCTTCGGCGGCAATGGCGGCGACACGCTTTATGGAGAGGACGGCGTCGACACGCTTGATGGCGGCAACGATGGCGATACGCTCTATGGCGGTGCGGGCGACGACAATCTGAACGGTCGCGCCGGTCAAGACACGCTTTATGGCGGCGCCGACAATGACAGCCTCTACGGCGCCGATGGCGACGACTCGCTGCTCGGTGACAGCGGCAACGACATGCTCGATGGCGGCAACAATAACGATGCGCTCTACGGCAATGACGGCAACGACACCCTCTATGGCCGTCAAAACGACGACACGTTGTTGGGCCAGGCCGGGATCGACACGCTCTATGGCGGTGACGGAAACGACAATCTGAACGGTGGCGACGATGCCGATACGGTCGATGGCGGCAACGGCGCCGACACTGTCAATGGCGGCCTGGGCGCCGATACGCTGACGGGTGGCACGGGCGCGGATGCGTTCGTATTCTCGACAACTCTCGGCGGCGGCAATGTTGATGTGGTTGTTGGGTTCTCAGTCGTGGACGACACAATCCATCTCGACACCAGCATCTTCACCGGCATCGGCCTCGGCGCATTGGCGGCCAACGCCTTCGTCATCGGCGCAGCGGCGGTCGATGCGGACGATCGCATCATCTACAACGCCGCGACCGGCGCGCTTCTTTACGACGCGGACGGCGATGGCGCAGGTGCGGCGGTGCAGTTCGCGACATTGGCGCCGGGCCTCGGCCTCACCAGCGCCGACTTCCTCGGCATCCCGGGCGGTCCGTAACAAACAGGATCAGCGGCGGCGCTAGACCAGCGCTGCCGCGATCACCCAAACGCCAATCGCCGCAAACACGATCGCCGCGCCGATGCGCACGGCGCTCAGCGGCACGATGCGCGTCGCCGCTTCGCCCAACAGCACGGCCGGGACGTTGGCGAGCATCATGCCGAGCGTCGTGCCGGCTGTGACGACCAGAATGTTCTCGAACCGCGCGGCGAGCAAGGATGTTGCGATCTGCGTCTTGTCGCCGATCTCAACCAGGAAGACTGCGGCAAGCGTGGTGAGAAAAACGCCGCCGGCATTGGTCTTTCGCGCGCGGTCGTCTTCTTTGTCCGGGATCAGCGCCCAGCCCGCCATGACCACGAACCCAATGCCGACGGCGATCTGAAAGGTTTGGCCGGTTAGCCAACCCGCGAGCAGAAATCCAAGCGCTGCCGCGGCAGTGTGATTGAGCAATGTCGCGCATAAGATTCCGAGAATGATTGGCAGCGGTTTGCGGAAACGCGCCGCCAGCACGATGGCCAGCAGCTGCGTCTTATCGCCAATCTCGGCGAGCGCGACTAGGGCGGTGGAAACGCCAAAAGCTTCGAGCATTGAAACGTCCGGGGCCTGAACTGACACGACAACGCGCACGTCAAGCGGCCCGCGCTTGAAGCAGCATTGTCGGTCTCGCCAATCCGGATCAGATGATCCGCCGCACGCGCCATGCTCCTTGCGGAACAAGTGTGTTGACGCGGGCGCCGCTTTGCGCGGCCGGCTACTCCCCGAGAACGGGCGCTACATAAGTGCGCGCACGCACAACGTCAAACATGCGAGACGCTCGCAATCTCAAGCATTCGCTTTCGGCCGCGCCGCCAACACCGCAAGCAACGCGATGAGACCAGGCGCAGCTTGCATGTAGAGAATGCTCATCTTGGCGGTGAGCCCTCCATAGACGCCAGCGGCGACCACGCAGAGCGTGAAGAAGATCATGAACTCGCGATTGTTGCGCAGCGCGCCCCAGAGGAGGCCGGCGGCGATGAGGCCGTTATAGAATCCCTGATTGGCCGCGAGCACGGCGCTCTGCTCGGCAAACTCGGGCGTCATTGCGAAGACGCGCTGGCCGATCGGTCCGGTCCAGAGAAACATCTCCAGCACCAGAAAGCCGATGTGCAGCAACGCCACGAGGATCACGAGGCCGCGTGCCAGTACGCTCATCATCCGCCCCCAAATGCAAAACGGGCCGAGCTTAGCCCGGCCCGTTTGACTTGTCTCAGGCGTGTCCGGCCTTAGCCGAAATTGCGCTTCAGCTCGGTGACGGCTTGGCTGACCAGCGCGCCTTGGGTTTTGTCGTTCATGCGCTCGCGGATGAGCTTTTCAGCGGCAGCGACTGCTGCTTCAGCGGCGGCGGCGCGGATTTCGTCAGTCGCTTTGGTTTCGGCTGACTTGATGCGGTCTTCGGCTTGCTTCTCGCGTCGCGCCATCGCCGCCATCATCGACTGGCGGGTCTCTTCGGCAACGGCGGCAGCTTGCTCTTTGGCGGCATCGACGATCGCACGTGCTTCGCCTTCAGCGGCGGCGCGCTTGGCCTCGTAATCGGCCAGCGCCTTCTCAGCTTCTTCGCGAAGCTTACGCGCTGCATGCAGCTCGTCGGCGATCGCTTGGCGTTGCTTATCCAAACCGCCGGTCACCATTGCTGGCACCTTCAGATAGATCAGCAGCCCGAAGAACAGCACCAGGGCGAGGAAGGCGATTTCTGTCGCGGTGACTTCCATCACTTAAGCTCCCTCAACCGTTTGCCGGCACGAGCTTGGCGGCGATGTCGCGCGCTAAGCCGTCGGCGATGCCGGGCACTTCGGTCAGCGCCTTGGCGCGTGCGCTATCAACGCGCGCTTCAGCGGCGTTGATGCGTTCGGCCAAGCGCGCATCGGCGGCGACTTGCTCCGCCGCCAGCTTGGCTTGCACATCAGCGCGGGCCGCATCGACCGTGGCGCGCGCTTCCGCACGCGCTTTGGCGATTGCCTTTTCCGTCTTCTCACGGGCCGCTTCCGCTTGCGCGCTCTTTTGCGCCGCCGTGTCCAGATCGCTCTTCAAAGCGCTGGCGCGCTTATCGAGGACCTTCGACACGCTCGGCACGATGAACGTCGAAACGATCATGTAGAGCACGCCGAACGTCACCACGAACCAGAAGATCTGGCTCGGGAAGAGTGACGGGTCGAACGGCGGGAACGTCGCAGCATGCTCGCCAGCGGCTGCAGCATGCGCAGCGTCCGCGCCGTTAACGGCGTCGGCGGCGTGCGTGTCGACGACGGGGTGAGCCATTGCTGTTGCTTACTTCGGAACGACGAAGAGCAGCAGGATGGCGATCAGGAACGAGAAGATGCCCAGGGCTTCCGTCACGGCGAAGCCGAAGATCAGGTTGCCAAATTGGCCCGGCGCCGCTGACGGGTTGCGCATGGCGCCCGACAGGAAGTTGCCGAAGATGATGCCCACGCCGATTGCGGCGCCGAGCATGCCGAGGCTTGCGAGGCCTGCACCGATGTAAGCAGCTGCCATTGCGTCCATTGTATAATCTCCCCTTTGGGTTTCGATTTCAGCCGGACCTTAGTGCCCGGGGTGAAGAGCGTCGTTGAGGTAAATGCAGGTCAGCAGTGCGAACACATAGGCCTGCAGGAAGGCGACAAGAAATTCGAGGCCGTAAAGCGCCACGGTCATACCGAGCGGCAGGATCGAAAGCAGCGTGAACGCGCCGCCTGCTGCGAACAGCATCGGCACGAAGCTCGCGAACACTTTGAGCAGGATGTGACCGGCCAGAATGTTCGCCCAGAGACGAACCGAGTGGCTGAGCGGCCGCGAGAAGAACGAAATCACTTCGATCAGCACGATCAGCGGCATGATCAGAAGCGGCACGCCCGACGGCGCGAAGATCTTGAAGAACTTGAAGCCGTTCTTGAACAGGCCAACGATGATGACTGTGAAGAACACCAGCAGCGCCAGCATCGCGGTGACGACGATCTGCGTGGTCGGCGTGAAGATGTGATGCACGCCGAGGAAGCCGGGGAACATCCCCAGCATGTTCGACATGAAAATGAACAGGAAGAGCGTGAACACGAAGGGGAAGAACTCCTTCACGCCTTCTTCGCCGGTGGTGTCCTTCACCATGCCGTGGACGAAGCCGTAAGTTTGCTCAGCAACCACTTGCGCGCGGCTCGGGATGAGTGCGGCCGGCTTCATCGCCCAATTGAAGAAGAGCGCAGTCACAGCAACGCCGCCCACCATTGCGAGGCTCGCATTGGTGAAGCTCGCGTCGAGCCCTGCGATATCAATCGGCAGGATCGGCTCGATCTGGAACTGCTCAATCGGATCGTTCGCCACAGGGCCCGCTCAGTCCTCTTCGTCGTCCGGGATGGACGGCGCATTGGGATCGACCGGATGAGCCTGGTTATAGGCGCGCGCCACGCGCACCACATTCACCACGCCCGCCAAGAAGCCGAGAGTGACGCCGATCAGAACGCCCCACGGTGAGGTGGGAAGGAACTGGTCGAGGCCGTAGCCCAGCAACCCGCCAACAATCACCGCCGCGCCGAACTCACCGCCATAGCGTAGCGCCAGCGATGCCGGGCTCTGCGGGGGCGAAGCGTTCTGAGAACCGTCCTCGCCGCGTGCAACGTCGATGCGACGGCGCAGGTTGGAGAGGTCGTCCTCGGGTGGTTTTCTGTCAGCCATAAAACGGTCGATGCACGATCGTGGGCGACTCTTACAAGCCCCCCATTTCGCGCGCGCGGAAACTAGCAGGGAGTAGAGAGGGGTCAAGGAAACCAGCCTGCGACATTTGCAATGCTGTTATGGCGCTAACCTCAACAGGTTGGAGCGCGGGCCTCCGGCCCGCATCTGGCGCTAAATCCCGCGAATTTTGGACTCATGCGGGCCGGAGGCCCGCGCTCCAACCTGCCAAAGCTGGCGCTGCCAAGAATCATTCCGCCGCCAGCGCCTGGGCGCGACCGAGATCGACGCTGACCAGCTGGCTGACTCCCTGTTCCGGCATCGTCACACCATAGAGCCTGTCCATCCGCGACATGGTCACGGGGTTGTGGGTAATGACGATGAAGCGCGTGCTGGTCAGCCGCTTCATCTCCTCCAGCATGCGGCAGAAGCGATCGACGTTGGCGTCGTCGAGCGGCGCATCGACTTCGTCCAGCACGCAGAGTGGGGCGGGGTTGGCCAGGAACACAGCGAAGATGAGCGCGGTTGCGGTCAGCGCCTGTTCGCCGCCGGAGAGCAGATTGAGATTGGTCAGCCGCTTGCCCGGAGGTTGAGCGAAGATTTCGAGGCCCGCTTCCAACGGGTCGTCGCTCTCGGTCAGCTTCAGCGCCGCTTGGCCGCCTTCGAACAAGGTGGCGAAGAGTTGCGCGAAATGGGCGTCGACTTCCTCGAACGCGCGCAACAGGCGGGCGCGGCCTTCATTATTGAGCGTGGTGATGGCGCGGCGAAGCTTTGCGACGCCCTGGGCGACGTCGTTCTTTTCCTTCGTCAGCGTCTCGACGCGCTCTTGCGCCTCAGCGAGTTCCTCTTGCGCGCGCAAGTTCACCGGTCCTGCGGCCTCGCGTTCGGCTTTCAGTCGTTCAAGCCGGCGCTCGACTTCGTTGATCGGCGCTAACCCTAGCGCGCCAGTGAGCAGGCTACCGGCCGCATCGGCCAATTCTTCCGGCGGCTTGTTGATTTGCTCGCGCGCTTGAGTGGCGATGTCTTCGACGCGCGCGCTAGCGGCGTTTGCATGGGCTTCGGCGCCGGCGCGGCGCTCGCGGGCGGTGGCGTGGGCGTGTTCGAGTGCGCGCGCTTGTTCGGCGGCGACCCGCGCTGCGGTTTCGCCCACGGCGACGCGGTCGCTGGCTTCGGCGCGGCGTTCTTCGGCGCCGCCGGCTTCCTCCATCAACGTATCCAACTTGCCGCGCGCTTGCTCCGGCCCGGACTTGGCCGCGTCTCGGCGCTTCTCGATCGTATCGAGTTCGCGCGACAGCACGTCGAGGCGCGCCTTTGCGTCAGCGATCCGCGTCCGCCACTGGCCGCTCTCGGTTTCGACTGCTGTGCGGCGCGCATCACGCTGCGCCTTATCGCGCACCAAAGACTGCGCCGCCGCCGCCGCTTCTGCAGCGTTCGCGCGGGCGGCTTCAACTGCAGCACGCGCCGCTGAAACGTCATCTACGCTCGCTGAAGCGGACGCAGGCGCATCGCCCGCCGCCGCGCCTGCAATTGAGACTGCGCCGCGCGCTTCGGCAAGTTCGGCGTCGAGTGTTTGTGTTTGCGCGTCGAGATCAGCGCGGCGCTCGGCCAGACGCGTACGCTCGGACTCAAGTCGCTCCAACTCGCGCGTCGCCGCGGCTTCTGCTTGCGCTGCTTTCGGTGCTTCAGTGCGTAGAGCGCGCGCTTTGGCGTCCTGCGCCAGGCGCTCAGCTTTCGCCGCGTCCCAGGTTGCTTTCGCCGCCGTCAGCTTGCCTTCCGCCGCCTTCAGCTCCGCACGTGCGGCGGCGAGACGGCTCTTGTGTTCGAGGCGCGCTGCGGCCGGAAGCGGTGCTTTTGCGGTGCGCACGAAACCGTCCCAGCGCCACAGATCGCCTTGCTTGGAGACAAGGCGTGCGCCCGGCGTCAATTGTTTCGCCAAAGCCGCGCCATCCTTGGCGTCGATAATGCCGATCAACGCCAAGCGCGCGGCAAGCGCCGGCGGCGCTTTCACAAATTGCGTCAGCGCTTGCGCGCCAGCCGGCAAATTCGGCGCGCTCGCTTTTGCGCCGCCCCAACGCGCAGGCGCATCAGCGTGCGTGGAAGCATCGAGATCATCGCCGAGTGAAGCGGCGAGCGCGTGCTCATAACCCGGCTCGACATCGAGCGCGCTCAGGACAGGCGGAAACTTGGCGTCGTTCGGCGGCGCCAGTTTCGCCAACGCCTTCACTTCCGCGTCCAGCGTATTGAACGCGCTCTCGGCAGTGCGAAAGGGCGTCCATGCCGCCTCATCGGCAGCTTCGGCCCGCTTCAGCGCCGCTTCGGCGTCGGTCAGATCTGTGCGGACCTTGGCGCTTGCGGCGTGCGTTTTTTCCGCCTCAACTTTTGCAGTAGCCGCACGCGTATCGGCATCTGCCGCAGCAGGGAGCGCCTTTACCTGCGCTTCGAGCGCGTTCTTGCGCTCTTCGATCCGCGCCAGCCGTTTGCGCGCGGCATCGGCAGTGGCGGTCAGCGCCTGCGCTCGCGCCCGTTGAGCTGCGGCGTTGGCGGCGATGGTTTCAAGCTTTGCTTCCGCCTCAGTGCGCGTCTTTGCGGCGGCGTCAGCGGCTGCCTGCGCTGCTTTGAGTGCGGTTTCCGCCTGCGCGGGATTGGCTGGACCGAGAGCGCTGGCCTCGTCTGCCAAGCGTGCGAGCGCAGCTTCGGCATCCGTGCTCAGCGCCGTCAGACGCTCGGACTCATCCATCGCGCGCCGCGCATCCGCGTCGCAGCGTTCGATCACGCCTTGCGCTTCCGCCAGATCGCGTTCCAGCCCGACGCGGACGCCTTCAAAACGGCGCAGTACGGCGGCGGCGATAGCTTCTTCCTCGCGCAGCGGCGTCAGCGCCTCGCGCTTTTCGTCCGCCGCGCGCTCTGCTGCACTCGCTTCTGCGGCGGCTTGCGCCGTCGTGCGCTCCGCTTCACGCAACGCGCCTTGGGCTTCGGCGTGCCGTTCGCGGGCTTCGATCCAGCGGCGGTGCAAGAGCAGTGCTTCGGTTTCGCGCAGTGTCTGCGCCAGGCCGCGATAGCGTTCGGCCTGACGCGCTTGCTTCTTCAAGCTCGCCGCTTGCGACCCGATCTCGGCCAGCACTTCATCGAGGCGCGTGAGATTAGTCTCTGCCGCTTTGAGTTTCAGATCAGCTTCATGGCGGCGCGCATGCAGGCCCGCGATGCCAGCCGCGTCTTCGAGGATGCGGCGCCGGTTCTGCGGTTTTGCGCCGATCAGCTCGCTGATTTGGCCTTGCCGCACCAGAGCAGGAGAGTTCGCGCCGGTTGCGGCATCGGCAAACAGAAGCTGCACGTCTTTCGCGCGCACTTCTTTGCCGTTGATGCGGTAGATGGAGCCAAGCCCGCGCCGAATGCGGCGCGTCACCTCAAGCACATCTTCTTTATTGAACGGCGCGGGCGCACGGCCCGCCGCGTCCTGCAGCACAAGCGTGACGTCCGCGTGCTCGCGAGACGGACGACCAGCGCTGCCCTGGAAGATCACGTCGTCCATGTCGGTCGCGCGCATGGACTTGGCGCTGGTTGCGCCCATCACCCAACGCACGGCTTCCAATAAGTTCGACTTGCCGCAGCCGTTCGGCCCGACGACGCCTGTCAGGCCTTGTTCGATCGGCGCCTTCGCGGGATCGACAAAGCTCTTGAAGCCGTGAAGGCGCAGCTCGGTGATATGCACGTTCGCCGCGCGCCTCGCGTGTTAGCCGGCCAGCGCCGCGTCGATGGCGCGCGACAGGCCTTCATAGGTCGGTGCGCCCTCGTACTTTACGCCGTTGATGACGAAGGTCGGCGTGCCGGTGATCCCGAACTCCTGGGCGCTCTCGCCATTAACACGCATGCGTTCGGCCGCGCTGTCGGTATCGGCGATGCAGGCCAGCACTTGCTCTTCGGTTAGACCGACAGCGCCGCCGATTTCGATGAACTTTCGGCGGATGCCGTCCATTGAGCCGGTGGCGAAGATCGCTTGTTGCTGACGGAAGAGTTCGCCGACGCGGGTGTAGTATTGCTCTGGCGTAGCGCCGCCGCAGCGCGCGAGTTGGAAGCCGGCGACGGCGACGGCGGCCGGCGCTGTCGGGAATTCGCGCAGCACGAAGCGGATGCGGTTGTTATCGATGTAATTCGTCTTCAGCTGCTCCCATTCTTCCTCGTGGAAGGCGGCGCAATGCGAGCAGGTGGTGGAGGCGTATTCCAGCACGGTGACAGACGCGTCGGCGTTGCCGAGCACCATATCGTCAGCGCTCACGCCTGAGCCGCCGCCGCCGCCGTTGCAGCCGGCCAGGCTGACGAGACCAAGCGCGCTCGCGCCCAAAAGCAATTGACGACGCCCAATAACAAACATGCAGAACCTCCAGATGTGGCCGGAGGCATAGAGATTTTTCCCGTAGGAGGAAACCTCAACCCTGCTTGACCGCGCGCCCAAGCCGCATCAGCGCCAATTTCAGTCCAGGGTCGCCGACTGGGTCAAGCGTCCGCGCCAAAGCGGCTTCTTCGACCGCCGAAAGCGGCGTGCGGAGGGGGCGGACGTTGGCTTTCGGTTTCGCCTGGGCCGTCCGCTGCTCGATCTTGACCGATTTGACCTTCGCACCGGCTACTTTCAGCCGCTCAATCAGGAGCGGGGCCTGTTGCTGGAGGAAGGGGGCCAGGGCGCCCGGGACCTTCAAGGTCAGCACGCCGGCTGTCAGTTTATCAGGTACGGCCCGGGAAAAGCTCTCGCCGGCCACCTCGGTCCAGCGCCGCTTCAATTCGTTGATCCCCATGCCTTCGTTCTTCAGGAACGGCTTCAGCACGGCAGTCACGCTCTTGCCGGCCTTCGGCGGCGGGGCGATCGCGCCCTTGCCACGGCGGGCGGACAGCGCTTGCGCGGCGCGGGTTTCCGCCTTTGGGTCGGCGGCTGGCGCATAGGCCGAGCGGAAGCGTTCACGCAAAGACATGGGACCCCAGAGCGAATCGTAAATTCGTGAAAGAAGGGTAAAGACAGCCCATGCCAGCGCTCGCCCGATCACCCCGGCCCTCTGTGGATAAGATCTCCACGACTCGGGATAAGTCCCGGGAAAACCTCCGGAAATCATTGCTCTCCTGGTATGATCGAGTGGGGAGAGACCTGCCCTGGCGGGTCCGTGGCGGGCGTGCAGATCCTTACCGGGTCTGGCTTTCCGAGATCATGCTGCAGCAAACGACGGTCGCTGCCGTTGGCCCCTACTTTGCGCGATTCCTCGAACGCTGGCCGGATGTGGCGGCTCTGGCGGCAGCGCTCCGCGACGATGTCCTCAGCGCCTGGGCGGGCCTTGGCTACTATTCCCGCGCCCGCAATTTGCACGCAGCAGCTCAGAGGCTGGCGGCTGAGGGCTTCCCCGAAACCGAGGAGGGCTGGCGCAAGCTTCCTGGCGTTGGCGCCTATACCGCCGCCGCCGTCGCCGCGATTGCCTACGACCTCCCGGCCAATGTCGTCGACGGCAATGTCGAGCGCGTCATGGCCCGGCTCCGGGCTGTCGAAACGCCGCTGCCGGATGCCAAGTCCGAACTCAAAGCGCACGCGGCCGAACTCGTTACCAGCGATCGCCCCGGCGACTGGGCGCAAGCGCTGATGGATCTGGGCGCCACGGTCTGCACGCCGAAATCGCCGAAGTGCGATCTTTGCCCGTGGCGCAGCGCATGCGCTGCCTTCGCGACCGGTGCGCCCGAGACTTATCCGCGCCGCGTCGCGAAGGCCGAACGGCCACAGCGTTACGGCGCTGCTTTCCGCATTGAGCGCGACGGCCAGCTCTGGCTGGTTCGCCGTCCCGACAAAGGTCTGCTCGGCGGCATGGCGGCGCTGCCGACGACGGAGTGGCGTGAGAAGAAATGGTCGCGCGCTGAAGCTTTGAAGCACGCGCCGGCGGAGGGCGCGTGGAAGAAGATCGGCGCGGTGGCGCACGTCTTCACGCACTTCTCGCTGACGCTTGATGTATATGAGGCCGACGCGAAAATGCGCGGCGACGGTTGGTGGGCGGATGAAACTGCGTTGCCGACCGTCTTTAAGAAGGCCGCTCTGCTGGGGAGAGAGTGATGGAAGGCGGATGTTCCTGCGGCGCGGTGCGCTATCGGCTGAAGACCTCGCCTATGATCACGCATTGCTGTCATTGCAGCGATTGCCAGAAGCAAACCGGCGGCGCGTTTGCGATCAACGCGCTGATCGAAACCGCGAACATCGAAATGTTGAGCGGTGAGCCTGTCGTCATCGACATGCCGAGCCCGAGCGGCCGCGGTCACGAAATCCATCGCTGCGCCAAATGCGAAGTGGCGCTTTGGAGCGATTATGGCCGCCGTCCGTATCTGCGCTTTGTCCGCGTCTCAACGCTCGATGAGCAGCACGCGATCACGCCGGACGTGCATATTTTCGTCAAGTCGAAAGTCCCGTGGCTGCAGCTGCCAGCGGATGCGCGAGCGTTTGAGATTTTCTACAACATGAAAGCCGAATGGCCGCCGGAAGCGCTCGCTCGTCGCGACGCGGCTTCGGCGGCGGCGAAGGGCTAGAAAAGCGAAGGACGCGAGGGGGAGCTACCTCGCGTCCTTGCTAGTGGTGATCGTCGCGTTTGGCTCTACGCGACGATCAGGGCAGCTTGGTTCAAACTTGCGAGCACGCCAGGAAGGACAAACGCTGCTGCGAGAACCAGGCTGTAGAACTTGATGTTGAATGCGGCGGACATTTGCTTCGGCTTCCCTTGTTCGATGAGAAGAAGGGAGCGACGGAAAGCGCAGCGCGCTGTGACCGCGGGCACGCGAGTGCAGCTAGCTCGCCCGCGATTCCTGGATCAGCGCTTTCAGCTTATCGCGCGCGACCAGCTTGATCCCGGCGCGGCCCATGCTGATCCAGCCTTCATCGACCCATTCGTGGAGCTTGCGGTTCACCTTCTCGCGGCTGGCGCCGATGCGGCGGGCGATTTCTGTTTGCGTGAGCGTGACGCTGGTGCTGTCGCCGGCTTCTTCGATGAGCCGCAACGCCAAGCGTCCACCGAGATCGAGCGTATGCGCGTCTTCGATCGCTGCATCTGCACTGCGCAATCGGCGGCTCATTTCCGCGATCAACTTCAGCAGCGCTTGTGGTTCGCTCTCAAGCGCAGCAATGGCCTGATCGCGATGAATGCGCAGGAAGCGCGATTTGCGGATCGCGCAAATGTCAGCCGAGCGCGTGCCGCCATCGAGCACGGCCATTTCGCCGATCAGCGCCGGCGGCTTAAGCGACGCCATGCGCACATCTTTGCCGGCCTCGGTCGAGCTACGCACTTCGACTTCGCCTTCAAGCAAAACGTAGAGCGCATCGCCCTTATCGCCCTTGGCGAAGAGGAGCTTGCCGGACTCGACCGTGCAGGGCTGGCCTTGCTTGGCGAGCCGCTTCAGCGTCGCTTCGGAAAGCGCAGCCATGAACTCCGCTTTCGCGAGAGCCGCTTCGACACTGAGGAAATCAACTTTTTCCGCCATTGCTGGCTAAGGCAGTAAGGAAATAAGGCAGTAAGGCAATAGGTTTGGTTTCCACGAGCGTTTGCATCTCGCTTACTGCCTTACTGCCGTACTCCCATATTCCCCAACTAGGCGCCGGGCGCCATTGCCATTTGCCTGCGGATTTCACGCCGGAAATGTTCGATCGGCTCCGGGCCTTTCTTGGTTTCGAGGCTCCAGAAGGTCCAGCCATTGCAGGCCGGCGCTTGCGCGGCGAGCGCGCCGACGCGGTGAATGGAACCTGTCGCTTCGCCCATGATGAGCGATCCATCCGCACGCACACGCGCGCGCTTCCCGTTCGGCGCAACGAGCCAGCTACCCGGATGGATGAAGCCGGCCTCGATGACTTGGCCGAAGGGCACGCGTGGCTCTTCTTTCTTCGACTTGGTGATTTCCAAATCTTCCACCGCTGTCGGTTTGATCTTTTTGATCCGGGCGGTCGCGCCGGCGATGTACTCAGGATCGCGCTCGATGCCGATATAGTGGCGACCCAAACGCTTCGCGGCGGCGCCGGTGGTGCCGGTGCCGAAGAAGGGGTCAAGCACGACCTCGCCGGGCTTTGTTGTCGCCAGCAGAACGCGGTGTAGCAGGGCTTCGGGCTTTTGCGTTGAATGCAGCTTGCGGCCTTCGCGATCCTTCAAACGTTCACCGCCAGTGCAAATCGGCAGCGTCCAGTCTGAGCGCATTTGCAGGTCGTCATTCAGCGCCTTCAGCGCGTCGTAGTGAAAGGTGTACTTCGTTTCTTTGGAGCGGCTGGCCCAGATCAAAGTCTCGTGCGCGTTGGTGAAGCGCGTGCCTTTGAAGTTCGGCATCGGATTGGTTTTGCGCCAGACGATGTCGTTCAAAATCCAGAAGCCGAGATCCTGCATCGCAGCGCCGAGGCGGAATACGTTGTGATACGAGCCGATCACCCAGATCGCGCCGTTCGGCTTCAGCACGCGCCGCGCTTCGGTCAGCCATGCGCGGGTGAAATTGTCGTACGCGGCGAAGTCCGCGAATTTGTCCCACTCATCATCGACGCCATCGACGTTCGACTGATCGGGACGCGTCAGCGCGCCGCCGAGCTGCATGAAATAGGGCGGATCGGCGAAAACGAGGTCGACGCTACCGTCAGCCAGCTTCCGCATCTCCTCGATGCAGTCGCCCTGAATGATCTTGTCTTTGAAGTGGCGCGCCATTGGTCCCCCGGTGAGGAGGGATTCAAGCTTGACCGGACTCGCGAATCAAGAGTCCGCGAGCTGTTAACCATCTTTTCCGCTGCGAAATTTCAACCGGCTCGCCAGCGACCAGAGATAAACGACGAAGAAGAAGTACATAAAGCACTCCTCCATCTCGCTGGAGCGCCCGATGAACGCTTCCAGGCGGAAGCCGTTCGTCCAGGCTTCGACGCCAGCGTTGGTCAAGAGCTTGTCGATGCCTTTGGGCGCGCCAGAGAGAAACGCGAAGATCACCGGCGGCAAGCACGCCATCGTCGGCGCCCACCACCAGGGATTATCGATGATGCCACGTCCTTGGCGGAAGAGCTTCACCAGCGGGTGCGCGATGCCGCCCACAACCATGCCGACATAAAGCAAATTGCGCGGTAGCTGATCGAACAGCGCCGATGTGTTGTGGATGTTGGTTTCGAACTGGTCGTTGTTCTCCGCGAACCAGCCGCTCGCGGCCCAGCGGAAATAGTGCTGACCCCAGCTCGTCTCTTCGCCCAGCAGGTAGAGCACGCCCAGAAACACAACGCCCAACCACACCCGCAGCCAAAGTGTCGGCGCGCGCGCACACATGACGCCGGCCATCATCAGCGCGATAGCGAGGAAAATGTTCTGAGCCGTCTCCGCGAGTCCGAACTCCCAGTTCGGATCGCCAGTGCCCGGCAAGCGCGCCGACCCTGCCCACAAAACCTCGTGCGGCAGCAGCACCGCAGCGCCCATGAAGAGCGCATAGAGCGCCAAGCACATGAGCCAGACATTGCGGACAGAGATGTCGCCAGCGTCGGCGCTTTGAGTGGTGGTCATGGCCGCAAACTAGAAGCGCGCAGGGCAGGCGTAAACCGCGCGTCGCTCAGCCGGCGAGCTTCAGCTCCATCGCCAGCTGCACCGGCTTGAAGCTGCGCCGATGAATGGCGCAGGGGCCGAGGGATTTCAGAGCTGCCTGATGCTCAGGCGTGCCGTAGCCTTTGTGCTTGGCGAAGCCGTAGCCCGGATGCTCAGCGCAGAGCGCCGTCATCATCCGATCGCGCTCGACTTTGGCGATGATGGAGGCGGCTGAAATCAGCGGCAGATACGCGTCGCCATCGACAACGCACTCAATCGCGCACGGCAGATCCGGCGCCATGTTGCCATCGATGAGTGCAGCCACCGGACGCTCGGAAAGCGCTTCAAACGCGCGTTTCATCGCAAGATGCGATGCGCGCAGAATGTTGATCGTGTCGATCTCTTCAACGCTGGCGACGCCAACGCCAACGATCCCGCACGCGCGGATCGCTTCGTAAAGCTCATCGCGCGCGTCGGCGCTGAGCTGCTTGGAATCGTCCAGGCCTTTCGGGCGGCCTTTGGCCGGCAGGATCACCGCCGCCGCCACCACCGGCCCGGCCAGGGGTCCGCGCCCCGCCTCATCGATTCCACAAATCGCCATGGCCCAAGCATGGCGGGGATTCCGGTGTCGGATCAAAGCAAGCCAGGCTGGCTATTTGACAAGGGCGCTTGACAGCCAGAAGCGCCTGGCGTAAAGGTCACTTGTCACTGAGACAAGCACGCTTGATGGAGAGGGAAATGAAGCGTTGGAGCCGGGGAGCCCTGATTGCCGTCGTTGTTGGCATCGCCACCGCGATCGGCCTGCTGAACCCACCGTCCGCTCCGGTGATCGCGCAAACGGCCTCGCCGACCGTCGAGGTGACCTACTCGCTGCACACAGCCGCACTCGAAGTGCGCGTCGGCGTCGTCGCAGTCCAAATCGATTTCTGAGGAGAGCCACGTGGCTGAGACGAACCCCCGCATAATCAGCAACGGCCGCCGCTACATGGGCAACATGGCCGTCGCTTCGGTGCTCTACACTGCTGCCGTGTTCGGCGGCGCGTTCGCGATCCGCGGCGACGCAACCCCGCAATGGGTGGCGATCAGCGCGGCGCTCCTGCCGCTACTGCCGGCGCTTCTTATGCTGCGCGCATACGCAATCTTTCTAAAAGGCATCGATGAGTTTCAGCGCCGCATTCAAACCGAGGCTATGTTGATCTCGGCGGCGATCGTTGGCTTCGGCTCGTTTGCTTACGGCTTTCTCGAAGAGTGGGCTGACTTCCCGCACCTTCCACTGATCTGGATTTTCCCTGCGCTCATCGGTTTCTGGGGCTTGGCCGCCTGCATCATCCGGCTGCGCTACAAATGAGAAACCGCCTCAAGGTCCTGCGCGCCGAGCGCAATTGGAGCCAGGCGGATCTGGCCGACAAGCTCGATGTCTCACGGCAAAGCGTGAACGCCATCGAGACTGGCAAATACGATCCGTCGCTGCCGCTTGCTTTCAAGATCGCGCAAGTTTTCGGGCTGGCGATCGAACAAATCTTCATCGCCGACGAAGCGGCGCAAGCCGCCGAGTAATCGGCTCACGACGATTCAAACGCAAAACGGCGCGAAGCGCCGAAGGAGAAAACGCGTGTTCAAACTGCCGACAATCATCGCTTCAGCACTGGTGGCGCTGTCTTTCACCGCAGTGGCTGCCGACGCACAACCGTTCGCGCCAACGCGCTTCAGCGTCGAAGTGCGCGGCGAGGGGCCCGATGTGATTCTGATCCCCGGCCTCGGCTCCAGCCGCGATGTTTGGGACGCCCAGGTCGCAGTACTGGAAGGCACGCATCGCTTGCACCTCGTGCAGGTCGCAGGCTTCGCTGGTGAGGCGGCGCCCGCGAGCACCAGCCCGATGATCGAGCCGCTGGTCGAAGAACTCGCCGAATACATTGAGAACTACACGAGCGGCCAAGCCGCCGTCATCGGCCACTCGATGGGCGGCTTGACCGGCCTCATCCTGGCGCGCCGCCACCCCGAGCGCGTCAGCCGCGTCATGATCGTGGACTCGCTGCCGTTCTTCAGCGCCATGTTCGGCCCGCAAGCCACCGCCGCCGGCGTCGAACCGCAAGCCCGCATGATGCGAGACCAGATCATCGCGCTCGACGCCGTGAACTTCGCCGCGCAACAGCAGATTGGTGTTCAGCGTCTGGTGAAAACCGAGAGCTATCGTCAAACCGTCGCCGATTGGAGCGTCGCTTCAGACCGCACCGCCTTCGCGCAAGCCATGTACGAAGTGATGACCACCGACATGCGCGGCGAAGTCGCCAACGTGCAAACCCCGCTGACCATTATCTACGCCTACGATCCCGCCATGGGTCCGGAAGCGATGATCGACGGCCTCTATCGCGGTGGCTTCGGCCCAGCGCCCAACGCCACCTTCGTGCGCGTCGATGGCTCCTACCATTTCATCATGGTGGACCAACCGGCAGCGTTTCAGGCCGCAGTGGCCAATTTCCTCCGCTAGGGCATTGAGAAAAGGGGCGGGCGCCGGTACGCGTCCGCCCCATGGCCGCCACCGAAGCTCCCCCCAAGACGCTCAAGTGTTTCCAGGACGTGATCCTGACGCTCCAGAATTACTGGGCCGAGCAGGGTTGCGCGATCTTGCAGCCGTATGACGAGCAAGTCGGCGCCGGCACGCTGCATCCCGCCACCACGTTGCGCGCGCTGGGCCCAAAGCCCTGGCGCGCCGCGTATGTGCAGCCCTCGCGCCGCCCCAAGGACGGCCGCTACGGCGAGAACCCGAACCGGCTGCAGCACTATTATCAGTTTCAAGTCATCCTGAAGCCGAACCCGCCGAACCTGCAAGATCTCTATCTCAATTCGCTCGTGCGCATCGGCATCGATCCGCTGCTGCACGACATCCGCTTCGTCGAAGACGATTGGGAAAACCCGACAGTCGGCGCCTGGGGCCTGGGATGGGAAGTGTGGTGCGACGGTATGGAGGTGTCGCAATACACCTACTTCCAGCAAGTCGGCGGCCTCGACGTACGCCCGGTCAGCGGCGAACTCACTTACGGGCTTGAGCGCTTGGCGATGTACGTCTTCGGCGTCGATCGTGTGTACGATCTGCCGTTCAATGATCCCGACAGCGCAACGCCGCTCACTTACGGCGACATCTTTCTCGAAAACGAAAAGCAGCAGAGCCGCTTCAATTTCGAACTAAGCGACCCCGAGCAAAACCTCCGCTGGTTCGGCGATGCGGAAGCAACCGCTAAGCGCCTGCTCGAAGCCGGCGCCGTGCTGCCGGCGTTCGACTACACGCTGAAAGCCTCACACCTGTTTAATCTGCTCGACGCGCGCGGCGTGGTTTCGCCGACAGAGCGCCAAAGCTTCATCGCCCGCGTGCGTGATTTGGCTAAGGGCTGCGCGAAAGCCTGGGAAGACGCGGAGACCGCGCAATGACGCCTCAGAATGATGCGCGTTCCCCTCTCCCTTGCGGAGAGGGGGCAGGGGGTGAGGGGCGTTCCGCCGCCGCGACGCCTGCAAACACACGCATCGAAAAGCGTGGCCACGGCTGGGCGGCCGCGTACGGCGAAGATCGCCAGAAAGATCATAAGCGCACGAACACTCGCGCTGCGCTTCAACGCAAAGAGATGACGCCGTCAGAGAGCGAACTCTGGAAACTGCTGCGTTCCATCGAAGGACACACATTCCGTCGTCAGCCCGCAATCGGCGACTACGTTTTTGACTTCGCAAACTACGCCGCGCGTCTGCTCATCGAGATCGATGGCTCGATTCACGAACGCGCCGACGTGCAAGAGAACGATAAGGCGAAAGAGATCTACGCGATCACGCAAGGCTTTCGCGTTCTTCGCTTTGCTAACAACGACGCATGGGATCGTCCGGCGTGGGTAGTCGCCGAAGTGCGCGCTCGCCTTGTCGCCCCTCACCCCCCAGCCCCCTCTCCGCAAGGGAGAGGGGGGGATGATAGCTAATGCCCCAACTTCTCCTCGAACTCTTCTCCGAAGAAATTCCGGCGCGTATGCAAAAGCGCGCGGAGGAGGATCTTGCGCGCGCGTTCGGCGAAAAGCTGAAGGCCGCCGGCCTCGACGCGATAGCGATCAAGACGTTCTCATCCCCACGCCGCCTCGGCCTCGTCATCGACGATCTGCCGAGCAAAGCCGCGGACGTGAATGAAGAGAAGAAGGGCCCGCGCGTTGGTTCACCCGATCAGGCGATCCAGGGCTTTCTGAAGAGCGCAGGCCTCGCGTCGATCGACCAAGCGCAAGTGGTCGAAGATAAGAAGGGCGCGTTCTACGTCGCTAAGATCGAGCGCGCCGGCCGCGCGACGGCGGAGATCGTTCAAGAGATTACGCCGGAGATCATCCGTGCGTTCCCGTGGCCGAAATCGATGCGCTCGGGCGTGAGCGACCTGCAATGGGTGCGCCCGCTGCAGAACATCCTCTGTCTGTTCGACGGCAAGCATGTCGCCATCAGCGTCGACGGCGTGCCGAGCGAAGCGAAGACGTGGGGGCATCGCTTCCACGCACCCGCCGCGATCGAGCCGAAGGACGCCGCCGATCACGCCGCCAAGCTGCGCGCCGCGAAGGTCGAGATCGATCGCGAAACGCGCAAGGCGCTGATCCTTGAGAACGCCAAGAAGGCGTGCGCCGCGAAGGGGCTCGAACTGGTCGATGATGTCGGCTTGCTCGACGAGGTCGCTGGTCTGGTTGAGTGGCCGGTCGTGATCCTAGGCGACATGGAGCCGGCGTTCCTCGATCTGCCCGGCGAAGTGATCCGCCTCTCGATGCGCACGCACCAAAAGTATTTCGCCGTGCGCGATCCGAAAACTGGCAAGCTCGCGCCGCATTTCATCACGGTCGCGAACGTCGAAGCAAAGGACGGCGGCAAAGCCATCGCCGCGGGCAATGCGCGCGTGCTCTCCGCGCGCCTGAGTGATGCGCAGTTCTTCTGGAGCGTCGACACCGCAACGCCGCTCTTCACCGAAGAGCGCAAAGCCAAACTGCAGAAGATCGTCTTCCACCAAAAGCTCGGCAGCGTCTGGGATAAGGTCGAGCGCGTGAAAGCGCTGGCGGAAGAACTGTGCGCCGTCACCGGCGCCGATCCGAAGCTCGTGCGTGAAGCGGCCAATCTCTGCAAAATGGATTTGGTGACGGAAACCGTCGGCGAATTCCCCGAACTGCAAGGGCAGGTCGGCCGCCAACTCTCCGCGCTGACCGAAGGCAACCACGAAAGCGTCGCCGCCGCGATTGAAGATCACTATCGGCCGCTTGGCCCCAACGATCGTGTGCCGAGCGATCCGGTAGCGGTGACGCTCGCGCTGGCGGACAAGCTCGATACTCTGCTTAGCTTTTGGGTTTCTGAAGAGAAGCCTACGGGCTCAAGCGATCCGTACGGCCTGCGTCGAGCCGCGCTCGGTGTGGTCAGAGTTGCGCTGGCCAACGACGTGCGCATTCCCTTCACGGCCGCGTTGCTCGCGGCCACACGCCGGTCGATGCTTGCGCTGATCGACTCCTTGTACAAGGTGCTCGCTGAGCTGAAGCGACTGGCGGATGCGGGTGATCCCGCTGCGCAGAAAATCTACGCAGAGCAGTCGAGGCTCGATTGGACTCCAAGCGGAGTGCGAATACTGGAGGGTGGTAGGCCGACGTCAGGTGAAATCGAATGCGTTCGCTCGTTGCTCGCCTTCCTAGCCGATCGCCTCAAAGTCCAACTTCGCGACCAGGGCAAGCGCCACGATCTCGTCGACGCCGTCTTTGCACTCGGCGACGACGATCTCGTCCGCATCGTCGCGCGCGTTGAAGCGCTCGATGCGTTCCTGAAAGCCGAGGACGGCGCGAACCTGCTGGCGGGTTACAAGCGCGCCGCCAACATCCTCGCGGCTGAGGAGAAGAAGGGGAAGTGGAGCGCCGACGAAGCCAAGGGCGAAGTTGATGCGTCCAAGCTCGCGGAGCCCGCCGAGAAGGCGCTCTTCGACGCACTCGCCAAGGCGCTGCCAGCGGCGCGTGCGGCGGTGGAGAAGGAAGAGTTCGCGCAGGCGATGAAGGCGCTCTCCGCACTTCGCGCGCCGGTCGATGCGTTCTTCGAAAAAGTCATGGTGAACGCTGACGACGCTATGCTGCGGCGCAATAGACTTTTGCTGCTCTCTCGGTTACGCGAAGCGCTGTCCGCCGTTGCGGATTTCTCGAAGATCGAGGGCTAGTTCTCTACGCTTCCCGGACGCCGCTTTAGCGGCGAGCCGGGATCCATGGTCAAGCCAGCTCCCGCTCTGACGGAGAACACGGAACGATAGGTCCCGGCTCTCCGCGTGCTTCGCACGCTGCGTCCGGGAAGCGTGGTGAGAAGCGATGGCTGCGAAGCAATACGTCTACGGGTTTGGCGGCGGCGAAAGCGGGGGCGACGCTTCGATGAAGCCGCTGCTCGGCGGCAAGGGCGCCAATCTCGCGGAGATGGCGCGGCTCGATCTGCCGGTGCCGCCGGGCTTCACGCTGACCACCGAAGTCTGCACCGAGTTCTACAAGAACAACCGCGCTTACCCGGCGGAACTTAACGCTCAAGTCGACGCAGCACTCGCGGCACTCGAAAAGAAAACCGGCAAGCGCTTCGGCGATCCCGCCAATCCGCTGCTCGTCTCCGTGCGCTCCGGCGCGCGCGCTTCGATGCCGGGCATGATGGATACAGTGCTGAACCTCGGCTTGAACGACGATACCGTCGAAGGCCTAGCCAAGCTCTCGGGCGATGCGCGCTTCGCCTATGATAGCTATCGGCGCTTCATCCAAATGTATTCCGACGTCGTGCTCGAACTCGAACATGGCGTGTTCGAGGAAATTCTCGGCACCCACAAAGACACGAACGACTATCGCTCCGATGTCGAACTCACGGCTGACGATTGGAAAGAGGTCGTCGCGCAATTCAAGCGCGCCGTTGAGCGCGAACTCGGCAAGCCGTTTCCGGCGGATCCCAAAGAGCAACTCTGGGGCGCTGCAGGCGCTGTCTTCTCAAGCTGGATGAACGATCGCGCGATCTTCTACCGCAAGCACAACAACATCCCCGAAAGCTGGGGCACCGCCGTCAACATCCAGTCCATGGTGTTCGGCAATATGGGCGAGACGTCAGCTACAGGAGTCGCCTTCACGCGCGATCCCAGCACCGGCGATAAGAAATTCTACGGCGAATATCTCATTAACGCGCAAGGCGAAGACGTCGTCGCCGGCATCCGCACGCCGAAAGCGCTGACCAAAGCCGCGCGCCTCGAGATGAAGGAAGCCGGCGAGTCGCTCGAAGAGGCGATGCCGCAAGTCTTCGGCGAGTTGGTGGACGTCTACAAAAAGCTCGAAGCCCATTATCGCGACATGCAGGACATCGAGTTCACCGTCGAACGCGGCAAGCTCTACATGCTGCAAACGCGGAACGGTAAGCGCACCGCGAAGGCTGCGCTGAAGATCGCCGTCGATATGGCGAGCGAAGGCCTGATCACGCAGGACGAAGCTATCCTGCGCGTCGATCCGTCCGCCCTCGATCAGCTGCTGCACCCAACAATCGCCGAGAGCTACAAGCGCGAGATCATCTGTAAGGGCTTGCCGGCGTCGCCAGGCGCCGCTGTCGGCAAAGTCGTGTTCGATTCCGATGAAGCCGAAGAACTCGCCGCCAAAGGCGAGGACATCATCCTGGTTCGTGATGAAACGAGCCCAGAAGACATTCACGGCATGCACGCCTCTAAGGCCATCGTTACTGCGCGCGGCGGCATGACCAGCCACGCCGCCGTCGTCGCACGCGGCATGGGCCGTCCGTGCGTTTCTGGCGCGGGCGATCTGCGTATCGATGTGAAGCTCGGCGAATTCCGCGCGCTCGGCCGCGTCGTGAAGAAGGGCGACACGATCACCGTGGATGGTTCGTCCGGCGAAGTGTTGCTGGGCGCCGCCGACATGGTGCAGCCCGAACTCACTGGCGATTTCGGCACACTGATGGGCTGGGCCGACAAGGCGCGTCGCATGAAAGTGCGCGCCAATGCCGAAACGCCGCTCGATGCACAGACTGCAGTGAAGTACGGCGCCGAAGGCATCGGCCTTTGCCGCACCGAGCACATGTTCTTCGACGCCGAGCGCATCGCCGCCGTGCGCGAGATGATCCTGGCCGAGAAGGAAGGCGCACGCGTTGCGGCGCTCGATAAGCTCTTCCCGCACCAGCGCAAAGATTTCGTCGAGATCTTCAGGGCGATGGGCGCGCGTCCCGTCACCATCCGCTTCCTCGATCCGCCGCTGCACGAATTCCTGCCGCACACGGAAGAAGATTGCGAAGACGTGGCGAAAGCGACGGGTCTCGATGCTAAAGCATTGCTCGCCCGTTCGCGTGAGCTTGCCGAAAGCAACCCGATGCTTGGCTTCCGCGGTTGCCGCCTCGCGATCGTCTATCCGGAAATCTACGACATGCAGGCGCGCGCTGTGTTCGAAGCGGCGTGCGATGTCGCCGAGAAGGGCGACGCGCCCGTGCCGGAAATCATGATCCCGTTCGTCATCACGCTGAAAGAACTCGAAACACTGCGCGCGCGTGTTGATGCAATCGCGGGCGAAGTGTTCGCTAAGCGCGGCCGCACAATCGAGTATCTCGTCGGCACCATGATCGAGCTGCCGCGTGCAGCGCTGCAAGCCGGCAAGATCGCCGCCGCTGCCGACTTCTTCTCATTTGGCACGAACGATCTCACGCAGACCACGATGGGTCTCAGCCGTGACGATGCCGGCAAATTCCTCGGTGTCTATGTCGACAAGGGCATGTTGGAGCGCGACCCGTTCGTGACCATTGATCTTGAGGGCGTGGGTGAGATGGTGCAGATCGCGAGCGAGCGTGGCCGCGCAGCGAAGCCGGGTTTGAAGCTGGGGATCTGCGGCGAGCACGGCGGCGATCCGGCGTCCGTCACGTTCTGCGAGAGCGTTGGGCTCGACTACGTCTCGTGCTCGCCCTTCCGGGTGCCGATTGCCCGGCTTGCCGCTGCGCAAGCGGCGCTTGCAAAGACACGCTCGTAATCGGAACTCGCCGAACTGCGGTTCCCAACGGAACCACAAGCGTTGCGAGAGTCTTACCGCCTCGTCCGTTCGCCCCGATACCGCCCGCTAGAGGCAAGGGGAGGGTGATGACGGCCGGTGCTGAGCGGAACCCGGCCGCCTGATGGGGCGCCTCTGTGGCCTTCGCAGAAGACCTAAATCCCGCCGCCGAAAGCGCGCGCCACGACCGGCTGCGCGATCGTCTTCACCGTCTCGCCGGCGCCAGCGCAGGCCTAAAGTTGGTCCAGGACGGCTCCGACCACCCCCAATTGCCGTTACGTCAGTCGGATGCGGCAGCCGCGTCAGGTCGCCGCCCCCGAACTCGCTCGGTTGGTGAATTGGCCCGCGTCTCGCAAGGCTTTGGACGGTTTGGCCTTTCTCGCCGTGTCGGAGGCGCCGCGCTGCACCACAGAAGTCAGGTGCAGGATCGTGAAGTCGAGACTATGAACAAAAAGTCAATCGCCCCCCGGACCCGTGTCCTGTATCCCGCCCCTGGCTCTGGTCAGGGTATTGGCCAGCCGAAACGAAATCAGCTGCTGCGGAATATTTGGCGCTCATCTGTCCCAAATCTGCACGCTCTTAAGCGGGGCTTAATGACTTTCACGTTGTTCTGGCATCGACTGACTAATCTTGCGGGCGAGATTCGGACCCAGGTTATGGTTGAGATCGAACGGAACCCACTGGCTGTTCGCCAGGGTGCAGCGACGATCATGTGCCTTGCAGCCGCTGCGGTTGCGATGCCCGTGATCTCGCACCGTGCTGCTGAGCAGCGCGACGGCGCCGAATGGGCCGCCACCTCCACTGCGTTCCAAGCGCAGTTCGAACAAAACCTTCTGGTCGCGTCCGAGCCGAACGCGCGCATCGAACTGGTCGCTTCGCGTGGTCCCGATGGTTTACGCGCCCGCGGTTCGGCCACGGTGTTCGACACCGCGGATGCTCGCGCCATGATGCTCCAAGCCGTCCTGCGCGGTCCGTCCGCGCCGGCCGAGCAACAGCGCCCGACCGAAACGCAGATCGACACCCGCCAGCACGATTGCCTGGCGCAGGCTGTTTACTACGAGGCCCGCGGCGAGACCCAAGACGGTCAAGTCGCCGTCGCCGAAGTGATCATGAACCGGACGCGCTCGCGCGCTTACCCGAGCACGATCTGCGGCGTTGTCTATCAAGGCTCGACCCGTTCGACCGGCTGCCAGTTCACCTTCACCTGCGATGGCTCGCTTGGGCAGCGCCCGCGCGGTCGCGCATGGGACCGCGCCCAGCGCATCGCGACCGCCGTTATGCTCGGCTACAACCGTCCGATGACCGGTGGGGCGACCCACTATCACACGATCGAAGTGAACCCGGTTTGGAACTCGGGTCTCGTCCCGACGACCCGTATCGGCGTCCATCAATTCTATCGTTTCCCGAACCGTGCTGAACGCGCCTACTACCAGGACGCCCTCGAGCGTCGCCGTGGTTCGCGCCGTGGTGGCGCGGTCGCAGCGCCGCCGAGCGGTGATTTGATCCCGGAAGCGGCTGATGTAGTCGACGCTGACGCGCCGGCGACAGAGACGGAACTCCCGGCAGCGACCGGCGAGGAAGTCGCGACCTAAGGTCTAGGATCAGTTTTGATTTTGCAGCGCCGAGCCTCTGGCTCGCCGTTCGCGTTTTCGCGCTCAGTCGTCGCTCATCGTCTTCTTCAGCTGGTTGCGCATCGCGTTCGGGAAGAACCGCGCCGCAAAGCGCGCACGTTCAGCTTCGCGGCCGACCATGTAGTGAATGTCTTTGCCGTGTGCTGCGTCCCACGCGCGTTCGGCGGCCATGCGCACCGGATAGATCGGCGTCTTATTGTCGGTCAAACGATCGCGCACGCGCGTGTTGGAGCCTGGTTCGACGAAGCCGTCGATGATCGGCGTGTCCATGAACCAGGGCATCAAGCTCACAACGCGCACACCGTAGCGCGAGTACTCGACGTCCAACGCTTCCGTCAGACCGCGCACGCCGAACTTTGTCGCGCAATAAACCGCCATGCGCGGCGCGCCGAAAACACCCGCAACCGACGCCACATTGACGATGCGCGCGCCCGGCGTTTCGCGCAGCAAAGGCAGCGCATAGGTGCAGCCGTTGATGACGCCTTTCAGGTTCACATCGAGCACGAGGTCGATGTCTGCTTCCGGCATTTCTTCGAGGTAGCCGCCTTTGCCGACGCCGGCATTGTTGAACAGCACATGCATGCGCCGGCCGGTCGCCATGCCGAACGTATCCACGGCGCGCGTCCACGCCGCGCGATCGCGCGTGTCGAGCGTCATCGAGATGCGCTGACCTTCCGGCAGCAAAGCGGCGGTTTCTTCCAGGCCTTGCGGGTTGATGTCGGAGAGGCCGACGAACCATCCGCGCTCAGCGAAGATTTGCGCGGTCGCGCGCCCAATCCCTGAGCCGGCGCCCGTAATGAAGATGGATTTTTGCGGTTCAGCCATGACTTTTCGTCTGCCCTAACGCAGCCCCCGTCAAGCTTGCCGCAGCGTTCGCCGCAGCGCAGCAGGGGGCGCGCCGTAAAGGCGTACAAACGCGCGCCGCATGCGTTCGGGGTCGCCGAACCCAACGCGCGCAGCGATCTCCTGAATCGCGCCGCCGCGCTCCAACGCTGCGCGCGCCGCTTCGGCGCGCATGCGCTCGACCGCCTTCGCCGGCGTCGTGCCTGTATCGGCTGCATAAGCGCGCGCGAAATTGCGTGCGCTCATCGATGCTTGTTTCGCTAGCCGTTCGATGGAGAGATCTTCACCCAGATGATTGCGCATCCAGGCGTTCAACGTTTCGAACCGTGCACTCTCCAGATCGAGTAAAGCGGAGTGTTGCGTCTGCCCGCCGGGGCGTTTGGCATACACCACCATCTCACGTGCAACCTCAGCGCTGACGTCCGCGCTGAGATCCTCCGCGATCAAAGCGAGCGCCAGATCGATGCCGGCGCTGACGCCGGCCGACGTCCACACCTTGCCTTGCTTGATGTAGATGGCGTCCGCTTCAACCTCGATCGCGGGAAAGAGCTTCTTCAGCTGTGGGGCTCGCCGCCAATGTGTCGTCGCACGCTCGCCGTCGAGTAGGCCTGTCTGCGCGAGAATGAAAGCGCCCGAGCAAACGCTCGCCACACGCCGCGCGCGCGGCGCCATCCGCTTGATCGCAGCGGCGAGCTTGCCGTCACGCATCGCATCGCCCGTGCCATTTCCGCCGGAAATGATCAGCGTATCGACATTGCGCTGCCCGCTCATCGCTTCGACCGGCATGCCGATGCCCGAAGAACTCGCGCATACGCCGGTTTTCACCGCGACCGCGCGGATCGCGTAGGCGTTCGGCACGAAGCGGCTAGCAATCTCGAATGCTGCGATCGGCCCGGCAGCGTCCAAGATCTGAAAACCCGGGAAGAGTGCGATCAGCACTGTTCGCGGCTTTGGCGGAAAACGAGGCTTCTTTGACATTTCCGCCAGAGTTTCGCGCGGCTAGAGTGGCGCTGTCAACGGAGCGCTCCCCATGGCCGACCCCTTCCGCATCGTCTTCATTCTATACCCGAAGCTGACGCAGCTCGATTTCACCGGCCCCTACGAAGTGCTCGCGCGCATGCCCGGCGCCGAGGCGATCATCGCATCAAAGGATGGCGGCGAACTCGTCACCGAGATGGGCTTGACGTTCGCAAACCTTCGCGCGCTGGCCGACATTGACCGCGCCGACATGATCATGATCCCCGGCGGCCCAGGTCAAACCGCCGCCATGCTCGATCCCGATTTCATGGATGAGGTGAAGCGCCTCGGCGCGAGCGCGGACTACATCACCTCTGTCTGCACCGGCTCACTCATTCTTGCCGCCGCCGGCTTGCTCAACGGCAAACGCGCCGGCAGTCATTGGGCCTATCGCGATCTGCTCGAACGCTTCGGCGCCATCCCCGATGACGCGCGCGTCGTGCGCGATGGAAATTGCATCACTGGCGGTGGCGTCACCGCCGGCATCGATATCGCGCTCAACATCGTCGCTGATCTGCGTGGGGCCGATGTCGCCAAGATGATCCAACTCGCTATCGAATATGCACCGGCGCCGCCCTTCAACTCAGGCCGTCCCGAAACTGCTGAGCCGCACACGGTCGCTGCAGTGAGGCAGTTGTTCGCAGGCTTCGCCGCCGCGCGCTCCAAAGCCATCGACGAGGTGACCGGCCGTGCTTGAACTCCGCCCCAATTGCGAATGCTGCAATCGCGACCTGCCGCCAGAAAGCACCGAAGCGCGCATATGCACGTTCGAGTGCACGTTCTGCGCAGAATGCGCGGATGGCGTGCTCACAGGTCAGTGCCCGAACTGCGGTGGAGAATTAGTCCGGCGGCCCATCAGGCCGGTGGACAAACTGGTCAAATATCCAGCCTCGACCAAACGCATCCACCGTGCGTCGTCTTGCACTTAGAACGGCGACAATAACTCGTCATTCCGGGGCTCAGCGAAGCTGAGAGCCCGGAACCCAGGGGCAACCACTGTGCGTTGGCCCCTGGGTTCCGGGTCACGCTACGCGTGTCCGGAATGACGACTTGAGTAGAGTAAGGTGTTGGCTAAACGACATCCAGCCCAACATCCAGTGACGGCGCCGAATGCGTGAGCGCGCCTACACTGATCACATCAACGCCCGTCTCCGCCACAGCGAACACGTTCTCGATCGTGATGCCGCCTGACGCTTCAAGCAGCGTCTGCCCCTTTGCGAGTTTCACCGCCGCCTTCATGTCGGCGAGCGAGAAATTATCCAGCAGGATCGCACTTGGCGGATGCGTCAGCGCTTGTTTCAGTTGATCGAGTGTGTCGACCTCGATCTCGATCGCCGTCAAATGCGCTGCTGCTTTGAAGGCTTTCTGCAACGCTTCAACGACGCCGCCGGCCGCTGCGATGTGATTGTCCTTGATTAGGATCGCGTCGTTGAGCCCGTAGCGATGCGCGCCACCGCCGCCCAGACGCACAGCGCGCTTCTCCAATGCACGCAGGCCAGGCGTTGTCTTCCGCGTGGAAGCAATGATCACGCCCATGCCTGAGACCGCGTCTACGTACTGGCGCGTCAATGTAGCGATGCCAGAAAGGCGTCCGATGAAGTTGAGCATCGTGCGCTCAGCCGTCAGCACCGAACGCACTGCACCTTCGATCTCCAGGATCGTCTCGCCGGCTTTCACCGGCGCGCCGTCGGGTGCGTTGATCACGTACTGAATGTCCGGATCGATCATCCAGCCTGCGAACGTCGCCACATCGAGGCCCGCGACGACGCCCGGCTCGCGTGCGCGCACGACCCATTTGCCGTCCGCGTCGGGATCGATCAGCGCATCAGTCGTGACATCGCCCGCGGCGCCGAGGTCTTCCGCGAGCGCCAGCCTCACGATCGGTTCGAGGACGATGTCAGGAAGCGGCGGAAACAGGGTCGGCGTCCGTGATGAAGGTGCGTTGCGGTGGGCCGGCATCGGGATAGTCGCTCCTGTAGTGGCCGCCGCGGCTTTCTGTGCGGGCGAGTGCGGCGGTGAGAATGAGGCGTGCGGCGACGAGCGCATTGGCACGGCCGTGAGCATCGCAGAGCCCATCGACGCGGTCGAGCGCTACGCCAAGCCCTTTCGCGTCGCGCACGACGCTGGCGTGCGTTTGCATCAGTTGACGCAGTTCGGCGCGCGGCGCGTCCGGCAACATGGGCGGCGCCTGCGCGTGCTCCGCCACAAGTGTCGAGGGTGCTGCGGCATCGCGCAAGCGATCAGCGATGCGATGCGCGAAGACGACAGCTTCAAGCAGGGAGTTAGAGGCCAAACGATTGGCGCCATGCGCACCCGTCGACGCGCATTCGCCGACAGCCCACAAGCCCTCAACGCTCGTGCGGCCCCAAACATCGGTCGCCAGCCCGCCCATATGATAGTGCGCCGCTGGCGCCACCGGGATCGGCGCGACACGCGGATCAAGCCCCGCACTCATGCACGCGGCGAACACGGTCGGGAAGTGAACCGGAAACGCGGAGCTCACCGCTTCGCGCGCATCGAGAAACGCGCCGCGCCCGGACTCGCGCTCAATATGGATAGCCCGCGCCACCACATCGCGCGGTGCAAGTTCAGAGATGAAGGCTTCGCCTGCGCCATTGATCAGCCGTGCACCTTCGCCGCGTAGAGCTTCGGTCGCGAGCGGAGCGGGGTCGCGGCCGATATCGATGGCGGTTGGGTGAAACTGCACGAACTCCGGATCGGCGACGAGCGCGCCGATGCGCGCCGCCATCGCAAGACCTTGGCCCATCGCTTCGACCGGATTGGTCGTCACCGCATAAAGCCCGCCGACGCCCCCGGTGGCGAGGATGGTTTCATCCGCCTCGAACCTCTCGCCATTGTCGCACAGCACGCCGCGCACACGCCCATTTGCGTCGCGCAGCAACGCGCGGGCGCGCTTGTTCTCTGCAACATCGATGTGCAGCGCCGCGCGCGTAGCGGCGATCAGCGCATCCATAATCGCTTTGCCGGCAAGGTCGCCCGAGACGCGCACCACGCGTGGCCGCGAGTGCGCCGCCTCCAAGCTTTGCGCTAGCGCGCCGGTCTCCGTGCGATCGAACGGCACGCCGAGCGCGATGAGATCAAGCACGCGCGCCGGGCCTTCTTCGGCGATCAACTTCGCAATCGCCGGATCAACCAATCCAGCGCCAGCTTTCACAGTGTCTTCCGCGTGCAACTGCGGATCATCACCTGGCGCTAACGCGGCAGCTAACCCGCCTTGCGCCCATGCTGACGCAGCCGCTTGTCCAAGCGGCGCTTGGCTCAGCACCGTGACACGGCGTGGCGCCAGTTTGAGCGCGAGGAAAAGCCCAGCGAGACCAGCGCCAACGATGAGGATGCGATTGCTCATGATGGCGGCGACGATCGGTGCGCGGCTTAGATGAGTTCGACCGGCACTTCAGCGCGGCCCGTCTCGAATGCGCGCGGTTTTTCCTTCGGCAGGTCGAGCATGCGCTGGATCGCGAGCTTGGCGCGCACGCGGACGTCTTCCGGGATCGTCACTTCGTGCTGCATGTTGGCGATCGCATCGTAGATGCCTTCCAGCGTGATGCGCTTCATGTGCGGGCAGAGATTGCAGGGGCGGACGAAGTCCGTGCCCGGTGCAGCAGCCGCCACGTTGTCGCTCATTGAGCATTCGGTCAGCAGCACGACTTTCGCCGGCCGCTTCTCGACCACATAATCCTGCAAAGCCGCCGTCGAACCGGCAAAGTCCGACGCGGCCATCACGTCCGGTGGGCATTCTGGGTGCGCAAGCACGACGATGCCAGGGTGCGCGGCGCGCAGTTCGGCGATGTCTTCGGCGGTGAAGCGTTCGTGCACTTCGCAGCGGCCGTGCCACGAGATGATCTTAATGCCGGTCTGCGCCGCGACATTCTTGGCCAGAAACTCGTCCGGCAGCAGGACTACGCGATCGGTACCCCATTCGCGCGCCGCCCATTCAACGACAGCCGCAGCGTTCGACGACGTGCAGCACACATCGCTCTCGGCTTTCACATCGGCCGACGTGTTGACGTACGTAACCACCGGCACGCCCGGGAAGCGCTCTTTGATCAAGCGCACATCCGCGCCGGTGACCGAAGCGGCGAGCGAGCAGCCTGCGCGCATGTCAGGGATCAGCACCGTTTTCTCCGGCGCTAGAATCTTCGAGGTTTCAGCCATGAAGTGCACGCCGGCCTGCACGATGATCGCAGCATCAGTCTCCGCCGCCTCGCGCGCGAGCTGAAGCGAGTCGCCGCGGAAATCGCCGACGCAGTGGAAGATCTCCGACGTCATGTAATTGTGCGCGAGGATGACGGCGTTCTTCGCCGTCTTCATCTCGTTGATCGCCGCGATCAGCGGCGCGTAGGCCGGCCACTCCACGGCGGGCACGACGTGTTTCACCTTCTCATAGAGGTGATCGGTCTTGGCCCGAACTTCGGGCGTAAAGGCGAGGCCCCGGCGGGCGGCGGCGTTCAGCGCCCCCCAAGTCCCATGGACAGCACGCGGATCGCAGCTGCCCTCGGGGGTCGAGGTAAGGGGAGCATCAATAATGCGGGCCATGTGGGCCTCCCTGACACCGCCGAGCTATATATGCTCGTTCGGAGTATATGTGGGATGCGGCAGTCCGGCGACAAGGCCTTATGCCCACCCCTTATGCTTCAAATGAGCATAACCCCTCCAACTTACCCCCAGGTGGGCATGTTCGCAAGCGAAACCGAACTCTGAGCCTCGCCGCTGCGTTGAGCACCGGAGCAGGCTAGAGAGGCGGCTCATCGGGAGGATTTCCATGCGCCATCTGCTGACGCTCGCCGCCATCCTGGCGCTCACCGCTTGCGCGTCGACACAGGAAACGCGGCCAGGACCTGGCGACACAGTAACGCCGACTCCCGTGGCGTTCTCGCTCGCACCGGCTTCCTTCCGCGACATTCCAGATTGGCAGAGCGCCGATCTAGCGCCCGCGCTCATCGCATTCCGCCGCTCATGCGCCGGTCGTGCTGCGCGCGATCCTAGCGCCGCACTTCCTGGCGGCGGCCAGTATGGAGGCACAGTCGAGCAGTGGGCGCCTGCATGCGCCGCAGCGCTCAACGTGCAGCCGGGCGGCGAGCGCGCTTTCTTCGAACAGAACTTCGTCCCGCACGTCGTCCGCGGTGACGGCGAAGCGCGCATCACATCCTACTATGAGCCGATCATCCAGGCGCGCCGTCAGCCGGAGGGCGAATATACGCAGCCGCTGCTCACGCGCCCGAGCGATATGGTCAGCGTGGACATCGCAGCATTCGCGGAAGCGTATGACAACGAAGCGCTACGCGGCGCGCCGCGTCGTCTCACCGGCCAAATCGCAGGCGCAGATGTGCGGCCATATCCGCAACGCGGACAGATCACGCCGTATCAGGGCCAAGCTTTCGCGTATGCGCATCCGGTCGATGTCTACAATCTGCAAATCCAAGGCTCAGGCCGCATCGCGTTTCCTGATGGCACGCAAGCGCGCGCGGCGTTCGCAGCACAGAACGGCTATCGCTGGCGCTCAGCGCTCGGCGCATTGCGCGATAGCGGACAACTGCCGAACGCGTCGTGGGCAAACTTCCGCGCGTGGAGCAATCAGAACGGCCCAGCCGCAACGCAACAAGCGCTCAACGCCGATCCGTCTTTCGTCTTCTTCCAGGAAGAGCGCATCGACGATCCAGGAGCCGGCCCGCGCGGCGCAGCCGGTGTGAATCTCACGCCGCTCGGCTCGATCGCCGTCGATCCTGCGTATCATCCGTATGGCGCAGTCGTGTTCGTGGATGCGACCTACCAAGGCCAGCCGTTCCGCCGTTTGCTGGTGGCGCAGGATACTGGCGGCGCCATCCGCCGTGGCCCGCTGCGCGGCGATGTCTTTTGGGGCTCCGGCGCTGAGGCTGGCCGCGCCGCTGAAGGCATGAACGCGCAAAGCCCACGCTGGTGGACGCTACTGCCACGCGGCGTTCCGGTTTCGTGATCGTTCAGCTAGCGTTCATCTGCTGAAGCTGACGGTTGGCGCGGGGGCGCAAAGTCGAGGGTGGCGGCGGTGGTGCGCGCATTTGCTTTTCTGCTTGTCGCAGGTCTGGCCGGCTGCGCCACGACTGCGCCTGCGCCGATCTATCGGCAGCCTTCAACGCCGTCCTATCAACCGCCGCCGTCTTACGGTCCGAGCATCTATGACGGTGCTGGCCGCGCGCCGGTGCATTCCATGCTCATCGCCTGCAATCGCGCCAACGGCTCGAACATCGGCGAAGTGAACTACGACTATAGTCTCGTGCAATACACGCCCTACATCGACACGCCCGCCGGCCCGCTGCTGCGCGCGCCGACAGAAGGTGCGTGTCTCTCATCCGGCTTCGGTTATCGCGGCTCGCTAGATAACGGGCGCCAGCATAACGGCGCCGATCTCGCCAATCCGAACGGCGGCTACATCTACGCCGCCGGCGAGGGCATGATTGCGTATGCCGATTATCGCGGCGGTTTCGGCAACATGATCGAAATTGATCACGGACGCGGCGTGCGCACGCTTTACGCGCACATGGCGGAGTTCGATGCCCGACTAACTCGCGGTTCGCGCGTCTATGAGGGCCAACCGATCGGCCGCATGGGCATGACCGGCAACGCCACTGGCGTGCATCTCCATTACGAGGTGTACGTCGAAGGCTTGCTGGTCGATCCGATGTATTACGGCCGTCCGCCAACATACGTCTCAGCGCCAGCGCCGCCCATTGCTTATCTGCCCGGCGAAGAGCCCGTCGAAGGCGATAAGCCCAATTAGATGCCCGCGCTCAGCCGATAGGTGGCGTACGTCATCGCAACGGCGCCGATCAGAAGGCCGCCGACGCCGATCAAGAGCAACAGCACGAATGCGTAGATCAACGCTTTGATGAAGGCGCCGAAGCCGGTGTCGGCGAGCACGCCCGGCGCGCCGCGCAGGAAAGTGAGAAAATACGCAACGAAGATGAGCGGCGTGGAGTAGATCGCCCATCGCTGAAGTTCGGGAATGACGAGCATCGGCATCATCGCCAACCCGACAACCGAGCCGACCGTCAGCACGCCCATCGCGATGTTGAGCCGCGCCGGCCATGAGAGGCCCTTACGAAACCAACCGAGCACAAACACGCTCAGCGCCGTCATGCCGCCGACAAGGATCGGGTGCGCGACGCCCATAGCATCGCCATAGTGCTTGAAAAAGTCATCGGGCCGGCCTTGCGCCATGCGTTCATAGAGCGCCTGGACATCAGGAGCGCTCACGGCGACTTGTCGGCGAAGAATGCCTTCCCATCCGCCCCAAACGGCGGAAATGAAAACCTGCAGACCGATGAGACCCAGCCAAAGCCGCAGCGCGGGCGTGTAACTCTCGCGATCGCGCGCGACGTAGGCTTCGAACACGCGCCGCGGCGTCGCGATGAGCGCCAACATCGTTCGCAGCGACCGGAAATTGAAGCCGGTCGCGTCTTCGACGGCGTCGTGCAGATCTTCGCGCTTGTTGCGTTCCGTCACCAGCGTACCCCTGAGTCCCGTGAGGCAGCCTAACTAATCCTCGATCTCGATGCCATGCGCTTTGAGCGCCTTTCGCAACGGCGCGAGTGCATCGCCGTAGCGCCTCCAGCGGCCAATCGCGCTCGCATAGAGCGGCGTACGCACCTGTACAGAACTCGCGGTCGCGACCGGCGAGACATTTTCATGAAACGCAATGCAGCGAGGATCCCAGGGGACGCCGACAAAATCGATCAGCCGTCGCGCCTGCGTTTCAAGATCGGCAACCAAGTCCTCATAGCGAACCTCGGTGTAGCGATCCGCTGGCAGAATCGCGCGCCAGTGCGCCGTGAGTTTCTCAAAGCCGGCATAATAGGCAGCGATTTTCTCCAGGTCGAACGTATAGTCGTACGAGGAGGCCCTCGCGCCGGCGAGCAGCTGGCGATAATTGCTGAGGCACGCATCCATCGCATTGCGTTTCAAGCAAATGATCCGCGCATCGGGCAGGGCGCGCAGGATGAGCCCGGCATAGAGTGCGTTGAGGGGCATCTTATCGACGAACCGGCCGGCCCCGATGCGCTGTGCGACGCTGCGTAGATAAGCGTCGCCGACAGCGCTTAGATCGGCGCGCGCGGCCGCATCGAACGTCTCGGGATCGAGCACGAACAGAGACGGCGTCTTCGCGGCGCGCTTGATCAACAGGCCAAAGTCGCCAAGTTCACCAGCCGCTTTGATGTCTGGATGCGACGTCAGAATGCGCTCCGTCAACGTGGTGCCCGTGCGCGGCAGGCCGACGACAAAAATGGCCTCGCCGCCGCCAGATTTCGCTGTCGGCCCGATAGTGCGCGCCGCCGCCGCGAACAGGGCTTGATCGCGTGGCGCCGCGATCGCCGCCTTGTGTTTCACGCCGTCCTTCGCCGCGACCAGCCAACGCAGCGACTCTTGGTAGTCGCCGAGATCTTCATGCGTTTTCGCCAACGCGTGTCCGAGATGGAGGCGGTGTGTCGCGTCTTGTGTTCGCGTGAACGCTGGCGTGAGTTCAGCGATGAGGTTGTCGTCACGCGTCTGCTTGCGAAGATGCGGGATTGCCGCGAGTGCGCGAAATGCATTGGCGTCGAGCGCACTGGCGCGCCGGTAGGCCGCCTCCGCTTCTGTAAAGCGTCCGCTGAATTGCAGCGACGCCGCATAGTTGAACTGGAATGAGGCGTTGTCCGGCGCCTGTGCGACTGCACGCGCGAACGGCTCAAGCGCTTGCTCGTGCAGCCCCGCGCGGCTTAGCACCACGCCGATTGTGTCGAGCGTGTAGGCGTCGTTGACGCCTTGGCTGAGCGCGGTCTCGGCTGCGGCGCGCGCTTCGGCAGGCTGATGCAGATGGGAAAGGGCGCGTGCGAGCTGCGCGAAGGCGCGGGGCCCCGCGCCGCTCTTCACCGCCAACTCCTCAAGCTCAACCGCCTTGGCGTAGGCGCCGTGCTCATTCGAGATGACGCCCAGCAGGTAGAGCGCGTCGGGATCGTCCTGCCGTTGCGCCAAGGCGGCGACGCACAAAGCGTGGGCCTCCTTGTGCTTCCCAAGCGTAATGAGCGCTTCAGCTTCCGCGAGCCGCGCAGACCTTACAGGGGCTTCAGACATCAGACTGGAAATGAAGGGAAAAGCGGCAGCAGCGCAACAGATTGGGCAATTTAGTCGACGATGTCGATTTTTTGAACGCAGTGCGCTTGAGGTTTTCTCAAAAGCTTCATCAATCTGGGCACTACGAGGGAGACGTTTTCTATGGTGCGCCGTCAGAAGAAGAATTTGTTGCTGCTTTCGGGCGTAAGCGCCCTCAGCCTGGCCGGATTGGCCGCACCTGCCATGGCGCAGGATGCAGACAGCGAGGAAGTCATCGTCACTGCGACGCGCCGTTCGGTCGACATCCAGGACGTGCCGCTCAACATCGCGGCGATCGGCGCCGCGCAGATCGACACCCTCGGCGTGGGCGATCTCTCGGAACTGGCGCAATGGGTGCCTGGGCTTTTCGTGATCGACCAGGGCGCGCGCTCGTCCAACCCGATCATCGTGCGCGGCCTCAACGCCGACCCCGCCAGCTCTAATGACGGCGCCAATGATGGCGGCGGCACTGTCGCGACTTATCTCGGTGAAATCCCGCTCTTCGTTGATTTGCGCTTGAATGACGTCGAGCGCGTTGAAGTGCTGCTCGGCCCGCAAGGCACGCTCTACGGCGCTGGCACGCTTGGCGGCGCCATCCGCTACATCCCGAACCGTCCGGACTTCGATGCGTTCTCGCTCGACATCCGCGGCGACGCTTATGGCTATAGCGCAGGCAGCGAGATCAGCACGGACTTCGGCGCCACTGTGAACCTGCCGCTGAGCCGGACTTTGGCGTTCCGCGTGTCGGCGGATTATCTCAACGACACGGGCTTCGTCGACTATAACTACCTCGTTCGCGAGATCGGCGTTTCCAATCCGGATCCGGCGCCGGGTGACGAAGCCGCCAACCTGACGCAAGTCGAAGACGCCAATACCTCAGAGATTTTCTCCGGCCGCGCCGCCTTGCGCTGGTCGCCGGACAACGCGTTCGACGCTGTGCTCTCATACGCGTTTCAAAATGCCGAATACGGCGCGCGCACGATCAGTGGCCGCCGCGGACTTTTGCAAACCGACGATTACGTCTCGCCGTTACGCGTGCTCGAGCCGAACCGACGTGACAACAGCCTCATCGCGCTTGAAATGAGCCTCGATGTGGGTTGGGGTACGATCACGTCCGCGACTGGCTATTCGGAGTACGAAGAGCGCGGGCAGCGCGACCAGACCGATCTGCTGATCGGCATCGAATATAGCTACGAGGCTTTTCCGAGCTTCACCGCCTATACGCTTGAACTCGGCGAACAAAGCGTGTTCTCGCAAGAGCTGCGTGTCGTCTCCGATTTCGACGGCCCGGTGAACTACATCGTCGGCGCCTTCCACGCGACGACCAATTTCGACGGCTCAAGCTCGGAGTTCACGCCAGGCTATGATGAATTCCTGACGGGCGGCTTCGACGCGCGTCCAGACAATCTTGAATACTACAGCGTCACGCGTGGCGGCTTGTCCGAGAGCGCGGTCTTTGGTGAACTCAGCATCGACGTCACTGAGCGTTTGACAGTGACGGGCGGTTTGCGCTGGTACGATTATGCGCTGCGTTCGGAAACGGCGACGGACTTCCCGTTGTACAACAGCGTCAACGGCGATCCGCCAGACCAGATCATCCTCGATTTCGAGCCCGCGGATCAGTCGGACCAAGGCACGCTCTTCAAGTTCAATGCGGCCTATGATTGGACCGATGACTTGATGACGTATTTCACGATCAGCCAAGGCTTCCGCATCGGCAATACAAACGGTCTCGAAGCTTGCATCTTGCCGATTGGATCACAAACAGTCTGTGGCAGCGAAGGCGAGCTCGAATACACGGCTGACCGCACCACCAATTACGAGTTTGGTGTGCGTAGCCAATGGTTCGACCGGTCGCTCACGTTGAACGGTTCAATCTTCTACATTGATTGGAGCGATCCGCAGGTTCAGTCGGCGACGGCCGTTGGTTTGCAGCCGATTATCATCAACGCCGCAGGCGCGCGTTCGCAAGGCTTCGACATCTCGGCTGATTGGCGCGCCACCGATGCGCTCAGCATCCGCGCGTCCTACGCGTTCACGCAGGCCGAACTCACCGATGTCGCGCCGCGTCTCATTCGCGAGATCGTGCCGCCGGGCTTCCAGTCAACGCTCAACTTCATCGACGGCCGGCCGGGCGATCGGCTGCCGGGTTCGCCGGAGCATCAGGCCAACCTGTTCGTGACCTATTCGCTGCCGAGCTTTGGCGGTCTTGAATGGGATCTGAACTATGGCGCGAGCTATACCGGTGACGTGCTGACGCGCACGGGCGGACGCGGCGATAACACGACTCTGCCGTCCTATTCGCTGCACAATCTGTCGCTGTCGGCGGAAGCCGATGCATGGACGGTGACGTTCTACGTGCGCAACTTGCTCGACGAGTTCGTTGAGAGCAACGCGCGCGGCGGTATCGACTATAATCAGTACGTCCCAGACACGAACGGCGATCCCCACGCGGTGCGCACGTTCTACACCGACGTGCTGCCGCCTCGCACGATTGGCGTCCGTTTCACACATAGCTTTGGCGGCTAAACGCTGATCTGAACTTAAGGAGCGCCGGTGCGAGCAATCGCGCCGGCGGTCCAGACTCGTTAGTCGCCGCGCGGCGCGGGCACGTGGACGCCACCGACAGGACGCTCGCTCAGCAATTCCTTGCGGCAGCGGAAAAGCTCCGCCGGTCGCCCGCCCGCGCTTGCATCGAATTCGCCTGAGCCTTCAACCAGGCCGGTGCGGTCGAGCAGGCGGCGGAAGTTCTGTTTGTGCAGCTCAAGCCCCGCGATCGACTCTACGAGGCGCTGCAAGTGCAGCAGCGTGAATAGTTCAGGCGCCAATTCGAAAATGACCGGCCGATATTTGATCTTGGCGCGCAAGCGGCTGAGCGCCGTCGCCAAAATGCGCCGGTGATCGGACGCCATCGGCTCGCCTAAACCCGTCACCTTTTTGTCGCCCGGCGTCTCTATGCCCGCAAACCGCGCGCGGTCGCGGTCCGCCTCTGATGCGAGGCCCGCCTCATAGAGCAATTCATAGCGATCGAGCGCGCGCTCTTCGTTCCAGACCGCGCCCTCGAGCGCGAACGCCAAACGGACGCGCGATCGGCGCTGTGCCGCGACATCCTTCTCCGCGCCTTGCGCCCAGGCCTTCAACCTCGGCGCGATGATCTCGTCGATGACGCGCGGGCGACCGTCGCGCCAATCTTCCCACGGAAAGAAATCATACCACGAGCGCCAACGCGCCTCGGGCCGGTCGAGCGCCGCGCGTGTCGGCGTTAGCGCTAGATACGAAATGGAAATGAGCCTCTCGGCGCTCGTAGTCTGCACGGCCAATTCGCGGCCGCGATCACCGAATGTGTAGAGCTGCTCGACATAGCCGATGTCGAAGCCAGTCTGCTCCTTCACCCAGCCGCGCAGCGAAAGCTCAAGCGTGCGGTCACCTGCTGGATCGAACGGGCCGAACGGCAAGCCGATGGCGCCATCATCGGCGTCGCGCGTCACCAGCACGAATGGCGCTTCCTCCGTCACCGCGACGATGACGGCAGAGAGGCCAATGACGACGCGCGCCGTGTTCATGCGCCGAACCGCGATGCGAGCGTGAAGGGCGTATTCTCGCCGACATCGTACCAACTAGCGCCGCGCCCGATGCGTTCGACAGCGCGCACCATGCGCCCGCCTCGGTCTAAGCTCGCATCCGCAAGCGCAACAAAATGCCGATTCGGCGAGGCATGTGGCGAGGCAGTGCGCAGTGCCAATGCGATCTCTTCCTCGTCCACGCCGGGATTGTGCGCGCAAGCTGTGATGAAAGCCGTGGCCGTCGAACGTGAGAGCCCGGCAAAGCAATGGATTAGGATCGGCGCGTCAGGGCGCCATCCGCTGACGAAATCTAGAATCATGTTCATGCGGTCGGTGCAGCAGAGGTCCATGCCGCCGATCGCCGTCTCGATGTCGTGGACTTCCATCCGCAAATGCCGTTCGCCAACCTCGCGCACCACCGGAAACGGCGTGTCGGGATCGAGAAGGCTTACGACATGCGAGACCTTGTGCTCACGCGCCAGCTGCGCGGCCTTGGACAGGGGGCAGACGATGATCGGCATGCTTCACTTTAGGCCGGATCGATCAACGTACGGAAGCGCTTCAGAAAAGCTTCTTGCACCTCCGCCGTGGGCAGCGGTTTCAGAACGAGCTTCATCCCGCGCGCGGGCGAGCCGAAAAAGCGCTTGGCCTCCGCCTCGGTGAAGCCCGCCAGCTGCACCGCTTCGAAGTAAGCGCAGATGATATCGGCCCGCTTGATCACGGCCTTGACCGCCGGCGTCGGATGCACCGGCAATCCGAAGCGCACGTGGATCGCCGCTTCAAGCTTGGCTTCGAAGGCTTTGTAGTCGAGCCCGAGTGCTGCCTTGAACGGGCTGATCATGTCGCCGATCACGTATTCCGGCGCGTCGTGGAGCAGCGCCATGAGCCGCCGTTTCTTGTCCCAGCTTGGCGAGAGCTTGCGGCACACGTCGTCGACCACCATCGAGTGCTGCGCCACCGAGAAGGCATGCGCGCCTGTCGTCTGCCCATTCCAGCGCGCGACACGCGCCAGTCCGTGCGCGATATCCTCGATCTCGACATCGAGCGGCGAGGGATCGAGGAGATCGAGCCGACGCCCCGACAGCATGCGCTGCCAAGCGCGTGGCGCCTCCGGGCGGGAACCAACTTTAGTGCGCGCTTGCGCCATGGGAATCGGACCTTCGTGTTCCCGTCTATGTAAGGCGTGCCCCGTGCGGACATAAGCGGCTTCACCCGGAAAACCGTTCTGGCGCTGGCGCTCAGACGAAACACCCCTAAGCTCGCGTCCAAGAAGAAGACGGGAGGGACGCTTTTGACCGACGCCAACGCGGCGCCGCAAGTGCGCGCGGTCAGCGCAGGCTATCGCGGTTATGCGATGGGGCTCTTGCTGCTCATTTACGTGATGAACTTTGTTGACCGCCAAGTGGTCAACATCCTGGCTGAGCCGATCAAACGCGAACTCGGCCTGCTCGATTGGCAAGTCGGCGCGATGAGCGGGCTGGCATTCGCAATCTTCTATACAGTTCTGGGCCTGCCAATCGCGCGCTTGGCAGAGCGCGGCCATCGCCCGTTCATCATCGCTGGCGCGCTTGCGGTTTGGTCTCTCTTCACTGCGCTCTGCGGGTTTACGCAGAACTTCGTTCAACTCTTGCTCGCACGCATCGGCGTTGGCGTTGGTGAAGCGGGCTGCACGCCGCCCGCGCACTCGCTCATTACTGACTATGTGCCGAAGGAAAAGCGCGCCTCGGCGCTGGCTTTCTATTCCATGGGTACGCCGCTCGGCGCGCTGGTCGGCATGGGGCTTGGTGGCGTCATTGCCGATGAATACGGCTGGCGCATGGCGTTCATCGTCTGTGGCATACCCGGCGTCGTGCTCGCCGTCGTTGCAGCGCTCACTCTCGTCGAACCTCGCGTGCGCGCGGCCGCTGCCGATATTCGCGCACGCTCCGAGGCGCTGCGCCAAGAGCGCCCGTTCCTCACCGCGCTCGCCACGCTGAGACGCAAACGCACGTTCTGGCTCGTCTCCTTCGCCGCTGCGATCAAAGCTTTCATTGGTTACGGCCAAGCGCCGTTCGCCGCGTCGTTCTTTTATCGTGTCCACGGCGAGGAGGTGGCGGCGCTTGCAGCATCGATGGGTTTAGGTGCGGGCGGTTTTCTAGGCCTAGCGCTTGGTCTCATGGCGGGGATTGGCGGCGCCATCGGCGCGCTTGCTGGCGGCGTCATTGCGGATCGCTTCGGTGGGCGCGACTATCGCGCCTATGTCAGCGTGCCGGCGATCGCATCGCTGGCCGTGATTCCGCTCTACGCTGTGGCCATTCTCTCGCCGTCCGCCACGTTCGCGCTTGGCTGCCTCTTATTCGGTTCGATCTTGGGCGCCCTTTGGTACGGCCCGGTCTACGCTACCGCGCAAACCATTGCGCCGCCGCATATGCGCGCCACCGCCTCAGCCATTCTGCTCTTCATCATCAACCTGATCGGCCTTGGGCTGGGCCCGCTCGCCATCGGCGCATTGTCAGACGGTTTCGCCTTCGGGCTCGGCTTGGGCGAAGCGGAAGGCGTACGCTACGCGCTGCTCGTGTCAGCATTTGCCGGTGTATTAGCCGCCGCGCTTTTCTGGCTCGCGCGCAGCAGCATACGGGATGAGATGGAAGGCTAATCGCGCTCCAACGCGTCGCGATATCGCCGGCTGCCGGCGAGGACCGCGCCTGTGTCCAGTGTGATCTCGATGTCGCCAGATGGCGTGGGCTTTATTGCGCTGATGCGCGTCCTATTGACGAGGCGAGAGCGATGCACGCGCGCAAAGCCCCGCGCCGTGAGCTGTGCTTCCCACGACGCCAGCGTGCCGCGAACGAGGTGCGTGCGCGCGGGCGTGTGGAACTCGACATAATTGCCGGCCGCTTCAACGTGGGTGATCTCGCCTGGTGCGAGGAACACGGCCGCGCCGCCGTCACGGATCTCGATGCGCTGATCGGCCGAGACCGGCGCTGCGGCCACCTGGCGGCGCGTGGCGATATAGTCGAACACCCAATAGGTGGCGGCGATGGTTGCGTAGGTCAGGACGTCCTTGCGCCATTCATAGAGGAAGACGAGGCCGATCCCGTCGTCAAAGTAGCCGTATTGGCCGCCAACGACAGCGTAGATCGCGTTGCGCATCACGAAGATGGCCGCGACGTGAGCCACCGCGAAGGGCAGCGTCAGGCCGAAATGGATGAGGAGGGGGCGGACGAAGTTGTCCCGTGTTGGCGTCCAGCGGCGCACGGCCATGCCGATCAGCGGCGCGATCCCGGCGATGACGATAGCGCTCGTCACCTCCCAGACCATCGGCTCCCACCAGGGCGTGTCGAGGCCAGATCGGCGCATCTCGAGATAATCGCTGCTGGCGTTCACCAGCACGACCACAAGCGAGACCAAGGCGATGAAAATCCACGGTCCCCGCACGAACCGGGCCCAGCCGCTTGTCCCTAGATCGCCGCCGGTGGTCACTCAAGGCTCCCCGCTCGTCCCAGCAGGCCGCCGGATACGGCTTGAAACTAGCGGCCCGGGGGGCAGCGCGAAAGAACCGTGCGCCGAAGGAGCCCTGAAAACATGACAGACCGCCGCTATGACATGGACTGGCTACGCATCATCGCGTTCGGCCTGCTCATTCTCTACCACTGCGGCATGTTTTACGTGACCTGGGACTGGCACGTGAAATCGAGCAGCGCCTCTGACACGATCGAGCCGCTGATGATGCTGAGCAGCCCTTGGCGGCTCACGCTGCTCATGCTGGTCTCGGGCATCGCTACGCGCTTCATGGCCGACAAGATGAGCGTGGCGGGCTTTGCCGGCGCGCGCATGGGCCGGCTCTGGCCACCGCTGCTGCTGGCCTTCTTCGTGATCGTTCCGCCGCAGAGCTATTATGAGGTTTATGAAGCGCTGCAAGGCTTGGGGGTGGCCGATCCGGCCAACAGTCCGTGGCTGCAGAATTTCTACGTCAAGTACGCCACCGGGACCGGCAATTGGTGCGACGCCGATGGCTGCCTGGACACGCCGACTTACAACCACATGTGGTTCGTCGCGTACCTCATAATCTATTCGCTCGCACTCATCCCGCTATTGCCGCTGCTGCGCCGGATACCGAAGGCCGTTGGCGTGCTCATCGCCGGTCCGTTCCTGATCCTCACGCCGTGGATATTCATGGCAACATTGCGCGTCACGCTCTTTCCGATCTTTGGTGAGAGCCATGACTTCCGCGAAGACGGTTACCTGCACGTCCTCTATTTCAGCGTCTTCCTGTTCGGCTTTGCTGTGGCGAAGACGGATTGGTTCTTCGAGCGCTGCACGAACTGGCGTTGGCCGGCGCTTGCGATCGCTGTGACGTGCTGGGCTGCGATCATCACATACTTCAACGCGTACCCTGACGGCACGACGCCGCCGGAATGGCTGCGCATGATCATGCGCAGTGTGCGTGAACTCGGCGCCTGGTGCGCCATCGTCGCCGCCATTGGCTTCGCGCACAAATACCTGCGCAACGCTGATGGCCCAATGCGGCGCCTGCTCACTGTCGCGATCTTCCCGTTCTACCTCATCCATCAAACGATCATCGTCGTCGCCGGCTTCTATCTCGATGACCTCAACTTGCCGCTCGCAATCGAAGCGCCGCTGCTGATTGGAACAACGGTGTTGGGGTGCTGGCTTTTCTTCGAATTGGGGCGCCGGGTTCCGCTACTGCGCGTTTGGATCGGCTTACCCTCGAAGCTGCCAGGTGATCGTGTTAAACAGAACCGCACCCTGGTGACGGGTGAGGCCTCATAAGCGAAGCGCATCGACATCTCGCGCTTCGTTGGGAGCGCGAGATGTTCTTTTGGTTCCTTGTTGCTGTTGCTGTCGTGGTTGGCCTGACCATCCTCGGCGCCTTCATGGCGCGCGGTGACGGCGGTTGGGGCGACGATGGGCCGATGGGACCCTGGAGCGAACACTAAGCGGGAAAATTCGTGCGCTTTCGCTTGCTTCGAAGCCCAGGCTTGGCCTTATTGAGCGTCAGGCATGGATCAAGTCTATCTCATCCGTCGCGCGGTTAGCCGCGACGCCGAGGCGATCGCCAAGATGGCGGGCGCGGCGGCGGCGGAAGAGGGGGGCATGTCGGCCTTGGAAGCGGATCGCATCAAGGCCCACGCGTTCGGATCGAATGCTCTCTTTGAAGCGTGGGTGGCGCAGGAGCGCGCCAACGCGCCGCTTATCGGCCATGCCGTGATCACCAAGAGCTATGATGTTCGCCGCGCTTGTCCGAACGTTGTGCTTTGCGAACTCTATGTCGGGCCGGAGCACCGCCGCGGCGGTCTGGCGCGCAAGATGATGTCGGCTGTCGCGCACCGCGCGCGTGAACTGGGCGCGCGCGAGTTGACGATCACCACCGGTGTCGAAAACGAGGTGGCGCAGAAATTTTTTGCCGCTGTCGGCGCCAATCGGCGTGAGGCGGCTGTCTTCATGATGTCGGCAGACGGCATCGAATGGCTCGCTGCGGAGAGTCACTAAGGGCAGGCGCGCGTCAGACGCGCTGAAACGGATCGAGAAGGAGGGGGACATGCTCGCGAAACCCATACTGAAGATGGCGTCGTCGTGGATCGCCATCGCTGCGTTCACTGCGTGTGCGAATACGGCGACGGTCGCCGGCGGCGCAGGCTCTCAAGGTGCGACCACGCCGGAAGCGGCGCAGGCTTATGTTGAAGCAGCCGAAGCCGAACTGACGCAGCGCTCCGAGTACGAGTCGCGCATCGCCTGGGTCTATAACACCTACATCAACTTCGACACCGAATGGCTGTTGCAGCGGTCAGACGCCGAAGCCACCGAAGCGCGCGTGCGTTTGGCCAGCGGCGCCGGCCGCTTCGCCGACGCTGAATTGCCAGCCGATATTCGCCGCAAGATCGATCTGCTGCGCTTGAGTCTGACGCTGCCCGCACCACAAACCGAAGGCGCGGCTGCCCAGCTTTCTGAAATCACAACGCGTCTCGCCTCGCGCTACTCCACCGGCCGCATCGACTATCAAGGCCGCCAAGTCGCGCTCGATGAACTCGAAACCCTGATGGGCACAGAGCGCAATCCGCAGCGCTTGGAAGAGATGTGGACCGAGTGGCACCAGGTCGCAGCGCCCATGCGCGACGATTACACGCGCATGGTCGAGATCGCCAACCAAGGCGCGCGCGACCTTGGCTTCGACAATGTCGGCGAAATGTGGCTGTCGAACTACGACATGCCGGCTGACCAGATGGAAGCTGAAGTCGAGCGTCTCTGGGGCCAGTTGGAGCCGTTCTACGAACAGCTGCACTGCTACACGCGCGCCCGGCTAAACGCCACCTACGGCGACGCGATCCAGCCGCGCACCGGCACGATCCGCGCTGACCTCTTGGGCAATATGTGGGCGCAGGATTGGTCAGCTCTGATGCCGATCGCGCGTCCACGCGGTGGCCGCGCCACTTACGACACGACAGCATTGCTCACGCGCGCTGGTTACGACGCCGAGCGCATGACGCGCACCGCGGAGGGCTTTTACTCATCGCTTGGCATGGCGCCGCTGCCGGAGACATTCTGGCAGCGCTCAATGCTCACGCGGCCGCGTGATCGTGACGTAGTTTGCCATGCATCGGCTTGGGATCTGGATTCGCAAGAAGACATTCGCGTCAAGCAGTGCATTCAGATCAATGCGGAGCACTTCCAAACCATCCACCACGAACTCGGCCACAACTATTATCAGCGCGCCTATCGCGAGCAGCCGTTCCTCTTCCAAAACGGCGCTCATGACGGCTTCCATGAAGCCATCGGTGACTTTGTGGCGTTGAACATCACGCCTGAGTACCTGGTCGAGATCGGCCTGCTGCGCCGCAGCCAAGTGCCGCCAGCCTCGGCTGACGTGTCACTCCTGATGGAGCAGGCGCTCGGCAAGATCTCGTTCCTGCCGTTCGCGCTGACGATGGACCAATGGCGTTGGCAGGTGTTTGACGGCCGCATTACGCCGGACCGTTACAACGCTGCTTGGTGGGAGCTGCGTGAGCGTTATCAGGGCATCGCCCCGCCGAACGCGCGCGACGAAACCATGTTCGATCCGGGCGCGAAGTATCACATCGCCAACAACGTCCCGTACCTGCGCTACTTCCTCTCGTACGTGCTGCAATTCCAGTTCTACGAAGCGGCTTGCCAACAAGCCGGCTGGGAAGGCCCGCTGCATCGCTGCACGGTCTATGGAAACCGCGAAGTCGGCGCGCGCTTCAATCAGATGCTGGAAATGGGCGCTTCGCGTCCGTGGCCGGATGCGTTGGAAGCGTTCACCGGCACCCGCCAAATGGATGGCGGCGCCATGGCCCGCTACTTCCAGCCCCTCATGGCCTACATGCAGGAGCAGAACGAAGACGAAGAGTGCGGCTGGTAAGCGTGTGTTGAGCGTGACCCGCAATATGCGGGTCACGCATTCCGCTGAGCCTCAACAGAGTGTAATCCACTGCTGCGTGGTCTCCGGTTGCGCGTCTCGACCAGACCTTGTGAACTGAACGCGGTGCTCGCGCGTTTCAGTGAGCGAGGAGGGTCGCTGAGCCATGCCGATTTTCACTGGGGACGCTGCCGCTAATACGCTGACGGGCAGCGCCGATGCCGACACGCTCATCGGCCTTGGTAGCGCAGACACGCTAAGCGGCGGCGACGGCGCGGATACAATTTACGGCTACGACGCGGGCGCACCTGGCGGCATTACGTCCACCGTCCTCACAACCGGCCTGTCGCAACCCGTCGCGGCCGGCTCCACACCCGGTGATCCTGGCTTTCTCTATGTTGCCGAGAAAGCCAGCGGCATCATTTGGCGCATCGATGAAGCGACTGGAGCACGCACGGTTTTTCTCGACGTGCCGAACGGCGAGTTTCTGAGCGACGGCGAACGCGGCGTGCTCGGCGTAACGTTCCACCCCGAATACGAAACCAACGGCCGCTTCTACGTCTTCGTCACCGATACGCAGGGCGATCTCCAGGTGCGCGAATACACGCGCTCAGTGGACCCCGCAGTCGCCAACACCGCGTTCACGGTGCTCATCGATATTCCGCACCGCGCCGCGAGCAATCACAATGGCGGCTGGATCGAGTTCTCACCGACCGACGGTTATCTCTACATCGGCACTGGTGATGGCGGCGGCGGCGGCGATACGCAGAACAATGCGCAGAACCTCGATAGTTTGCTCGGCAAGATCCTTCGCATTGATGTCGATACTGATGACTTTCCCGGCGATGCGACGCGCAATTACGGCATCCCCGCCGACAATCCATTCGTAGGCGTCGCCGGTGCGGACGAGATATGGGCTTACGGTTTGCGCAATCCGTGGCGCAACGATTTCGATCCGCGCACCGGTGATCTGTACATAGCCGATGTCGGCCAACAGGAATTGGAAGAGGTCGACTTCCAAGCCAACGGTGTCGGCGGCCGCAATTACGGCTGGCGCATCATGGAAGGCAATCAGCCCTACAACCCCGCGCCGCCGCCCGCGCCACAGCCGGGCGATCCATCCCTGATCAGTCCAATCTACACGTACGGACGCACCATCGGCCAATCGATCACGGGCGGCGAACTCTACACTGGCGTGAATACCGGGTTCGTCGGTCAATTCATGTTCGCCGACTTTGTAAGCGGGCGTTTGTTCACGCTGTCGGTCTCAAACGGCGCCGCAGTCGATGCGATCGATCGCACCAATGAGATAGCAGGCCCCAGGCCATCAAGCGTTGTTGAATTCGTCACCGGCGCCAATGGCGTGCTCTACGCGATCGGAATAGGCGGCACGATCTGGCGCCTAACGCCGGAGACGGGAGCGGAAGATGTCGGCGATCTCCTGTATGGAGATGGCGGCAATGATCAGATCTACGGCGGCGCTGGCGGTGACGTTCTCTTTGGCGGCGCCGACAATGACATGCTCGACGGCGGCATCGGTGCGGACGCCATGATTGGCGGCACGGGCGACGATACGTTCGTCGTCGACAATGCTGGCGACACAGTGAGTGAGGAAGCGGGCCAAGGGAACGACACGGTGCTCTCGTCCGTGACCTACGGCTTGGGTGAAACCGTTGAAAACCTGACGCTCACAGGCGCCAGCGCCATCAACGGTACTGGAAACACCACCGCCAACGTCATCAACGGCAACAGCGCCGCCAATATTCTGAACGGCCGCGCTGGCGACGACACGCTCAACGGCGATGGCGGCAATGACACGCTCTACGGCGGAGACGGCGCAGATGCACTCGCGGGTGGTGACGGCGCAGACTTCGCCGATGGCGGCAACAATAACGACACGCTGAATGGCGGCGGCGCCAACGATACGCTCTACGGGCGCGCGGGCGCGGATATCCTTGATGGCGGCGCTGGCGCTGACGGCATGTTCGGCGGTGCCGGCGACGATCAGTACGTTGTCGACAATGCAGGCGATGTCGTGAGCGAAAGCGCCGCCTCCGGCACAGATAGCGTAACGGCCTCGATCAGCTACGCGCTCACAGCCTACGTGGAGAATCTGACGTTCACAGGCGGCGACGCGATCAACGGCGTCGGCAACATCCTCGCCAACGTCATCACCGGCAACGGCGCCGCCAACGTGCTCTCGGGCCTCGCAGGCGCGGACACGCTAGCAGGCGGCGAGGGTGGCGACACGCTGAACGGCGGCGCGGGCAATGATGTGCTCAATGGTGGCGCCGGCGCCGACATCCTCGACGGCGGCGCCGATCTCGATACGCTTAATGGCGGCGCCGATGCTGATATGCTCTACGGTCGCAGCAGCGCCGATACGCTGATCGGCGACGCCGGTAACGATGCCATCTATGGCGGCGATGGTGACGATATCGGCAATGGCGGCGCCGACAATGACCTCGTCGATGGTGGCAACGGCAATGATACGCTCTCAGGCGGCGAAGGTGATGACGATCTCTACGGCCGTCAGAACAACGATAAGCTCAACGGCGATGGCGGCGCTGACGATCTCTACGGCGGCGATGGCGATGATGTTCTCGATGGAGGGACTGGCGATGACGTGATCGACGCCGGCACTGGCGTCGATCGTCTCGATGGCGGCCTTGGCGCCGATACGCTGATCAGCGGCGCGGGCGCCGATACGTTCGTGTTCTCAAGCGCGCTTGGCGGAGGAAACGTAGATAGCATCGGCGTGTTCGTGGTTGCCGATGACACGATCGAGCTCTCCGTCGCGATCTTCAGCGGCATCGGCTTGGGCGCTCTCGTGGCCAACGCATTCGCCATTGGCGCCGCTGCAGGGGATGGTGATGATCGCATCATTTACGACCCCGCCACCGGTGCGCTGTCCTATGACGCAGATGGAAACGGCGTTGGCGCAGCTGTGCAGTTCGCCACGCTGGCGACTGGGCTGGCGCTAACCGCCGCGGACTTTGTCGGCGGTCCCTAAGAGATCAGCCCGTTTTCTGCACGAAGATCGAGCCTGCGCTGTAGCCGGCCCCGAACGAGCAGATCAGACCCTTGTCGCCGGCTTTCAGATCAGCGCTGTGGTTGTGAAACGCGATGATCGAGCCGGCGCCGGCAGTGTTGCCGTACACGTCGAGCACGGTCGGCGCTTCATCTTGGCTGGCTTCGTGGCCGAGCACCTTGTGCGCGATCAGCCGGTTCATGTTTGAATTGGCTTGATGCAGCCAGAGCCGGCGCATGTCGCTGGGCTTCAGGTTCAAACCCGCCATGTGCTCCAAAATCATCTCGGAGACCAGCGGCACGACTTCCTTGAATACCTTGCGGCCCTGCTGAGAGATCAGCTTGTCGGGATCATCGCGATGCGCTTCGTCGCCGCGATTGAGGAAGCCAAAATTGTTGCGGATGTTGTTGGAAAACACCGTCTTCAATTTTGAGCCTAGCACTGTCCACGCGCCCGCCGGCGCGATGTCAGAGTGCTCCACCAAGATCGCCACTGCCGCGTCGCCGAAGATGAAGTGCGAATCCCGGTCGCGGAAATTGAGGTGGCCAGTGGTCAGTTCCGGGTTCACCACCAGCACAGAGCGCGCGTGTCCGGATCGCACGATATCTATGGCGTTCTGGATCGCAAACGTCGCCGACGAGCAGGCGACGTTCATGTCGTAGCCAAAACCGCTTGCGCCCAATGCGTCTTGCACCTCAATCGCCAGCGCCGGGTAGGGGCGTTGCAGCGACGAGCACGAGCAAATGACAGCGCCGATATCGCGCGGATCGCGCCCGGCGCGCTCAAGCGCTTGCCGCGCGGCCTTCACCGCGACTTCCGCCATCAGCGAGATCTCGCCGTTGGGCCGCTCAGGAATGCGCGGCACCATTCGGTTCACATCGAGCGAACCCGCTTTGTCCATGACATAGCGATGCTTGATGCCGGAGGCCTTCTCGATGAACTCGACGCTCGAGGGCAGCAGCGCAATCTTCTCGCCACGCGCGATCGCATCGGCGTGCTCGGCGTTGAAGCGTTCGACGTAGGAATTGTAGCTCGCCACCAATTCGGCGTTGGTGATCGAATCCGATGGCGTCCAAAGTCCGGTCGCTGAGATAACGACGGTCACGCGCGTCCCCCGAAGGCCCCGCCCGCGTGGCGGGAACCTGGGCGCTTAAACCCGGTGGAAAAGCCGGTCAACGGGGCTCGCTCAGCCCGGCGGCCGTGGCGCTGGGGGCGGTGGGCGCAAACGCGCCAACTCGCGCGCTTCCCGGATCGTGTCTTCTTCAGCTTCGATGCAATCTTGCATATTCGTGGGCGCCGGCACGCGTCGCGCGCACTCGGCTTGAGCGGCCTCTGTCACCGACACGACCTCTTCGCCAGAACTGGCGCAACCCGCCACTGAGGCCGCGGCTATCGCTACCGCTACGTAAGCAACTTTGTTCACTGTCGCCCCCTCCGGGTTTGTAAGGCCTATTCTCACGCATCTGTGGCAGGTAGCGCAAGCCAGTCAGGCGGCGCGAGCCGCACGAGCCGTCCCTCCGCCATTAATGGCTCGCTTGCCGTCAATGCGCGGTCGAGGCGCAACAGCGCAATCGCGCGTCCTTCGGTCCCCGTTCGCACAAAACCCAGTTCGGCTGCACCTGCCGTGATAGCCGCGCCATAGGCCGGCGGTGCGCCCTCGAACACGACCGGGCAAAACTTCTTCCGCGTCGTCGCGCGGCGCTTCATGCGCGAGACGTTCTCTTGCCCGACGAAGCAACCCTTCTTGAAGTCCACGCCGTTCAGTTCTTCGAGCAACGCTTCAAGCCCGAACACCTCATCCGCCAAAGCATCGCGCGCGAGATATGGAATACCGAGCGCCAAGCGATGTGTGTCGTAAGCGCCATCGTCATCTGCTGCGCTCACACTGCTGAGCTTGCGCCAGCCGAGCCCGGCCAAGCGCGGATCGGCGCGTGCGTCGCCGAAAGCTTGCGCGGACCAAAGAACGTTTCGCGCGTCGGGCTCAATGCTCACGTTTGCGCGGAGCTTATACATAGTGAGGCGTCGTTGAATGTCGTCAGCCCGCGTCGGATCGAGTTCCAACACGACACCGTCGCCATCTGCCCAGATGGTCATGTCCGCCAACACCTTGCCTTGCGGCGTCAGCAACGCGCCATAAAGCACGCCCGCGGCGTCGAGACCGCTCAGGCTTTGGGTCAGCAGATTGTCCAGAAACGCCCGCGCATCGGGGCCGGCGACGCGGATCAGTGCGCGATTCAGGCGGGCGGGGGCGGTCATGGCCCTCAATTGGGCCGCGCCGCTCTTTGCCGCAAGCCTGCGGCTGGTCTGTTGACTTGGCATTTACCGGCGTGCCGCCTAACCCCTCGGGAGAATGGCCCACATCCTGTTCATCGCGCCCGCCGATCTCGGCGAGACCGTGCTCGCCACCGGGGCGCTCGCGCATGTGCTGCGCGAAGGCGATGAACTCACTGTGCTGGCAGAGCCGGCTGCGAACGCACTTTTTCGCTCGGCGCCAGCTTGGCGCGTGGCGATGCCCGAGCGCGGCGCGCCTGGCTGGTCGCTCGCAGCGTTGATCGCAGGCAAGCGCTTCGACACGGTGATCGATGCGCGTGGTGACCTCACTGGCAAGCTGGCGCCCGGCGCACGCAAAGTGCGGCTTGGTCCTGCGCCGATGTTGCGTCATCGCGTTGAGGATTGGAGCGCCGAACTTGGCGCTGATCGTCCGCTTCCCCCCGTGCTTTGGCTCGATGAGTTGGCGCGCGAAGAGGCGGCTTTGGTGAGCGGGAGCGCGACGCAACTTCTCATCCTCGCGCCTGGTGGCTCAAGCGCTTCGAAGCGCTGGCCGCATGAACGCTTCTCCGCCGTCGCGCGCCGTTTGGCGACGGGGCCGATGCAAGGCGCGGTGGTGCTTGTCCTCGGCGCAGGCGCACGCGACGGTGAACTCGCGCGTGACATCGTCTCAAGCTTGGACGCGGATGGCGTCGAAGCCCGCAACGCTGGTGCGCTGGACTTGCTCGCGGCCGCCGCCCTTGTGGAGCGGGCGACCCTCGTCATCGGCAATGACAACGTGCTCACGCACATCGCCGCCGCCAAAGGCGCGCCGGTGCTGACCTTGTTCGGCCCGACCGACGAGCGCGTGCGCGCGCCATACGGGCCCCGCGCGCGGACGTTGCGCGGACGTACCCTGGAAGAGCTTTCAGCGTCCGGGGCGCTGGACGATGGAAGCGCAATGGACGATGTGAGCATCGACGCAGTGGAAGCTGCCGCGCTAGATTTGCTGCACGCTGGAGGCCTCAGATGACCACGTTCGTGATGCGCCGGCCAGACGACTGGCACGTCCATTTGAGAGACGGCGCCATGCTCGCGAGCGTGGTCAATTTCACAGCCCGGCAATTTGCGCGCGCCATCGTCATGCCGAACCTCGCGCCACCGGTCACAACTGTCGCAGCGGCCGAAGCCTATAGATCGCGCATCCTGGCGGCGCTTGAGCCGGGGCATTCGTTCACGCCGCTGATGACCTGCTATCTGACCGACGGCATCGATCCCGGCGAGATCGAGCGCGGCTTCGCCGCTGGTGTTTTCACCGCATGCAAGCTCTATCCCGCGCACGCGACGACCAATTCGAGCCACGGCGTCACTGACATCAAGAATATCCGCGGCGCCCTGGAGACGATGCAGCGCATCGGCATGCCTTTGCTCCTGCACGGCGAGGTGACGGACAAACACGTCGACATCTTCGATCGCGAAGCCGTGTTCATCGATCGTATCTTGTCGAATCTCGTCAGCGATTTTCCGGCACTCAAGATCGTGCTCGAACACATCACGACAGAAGAGGCGGCGAATTTCGTCGCGCAAGGCCC
>CAYZIJ010000007.1:0-90283 GCA_964478365.1 uncultured Terricaulis sp. | reverse complement strand
TTACGGAAGCGTCGAACTGGCGGGAGCCGACGCGCACGACGAACCCGCCAATTAGACTGTCATCGACGCTGGTTTCGGCTTCCACCTTGGCGCCCAGCTGCTTGCTCAGGGCGTCGACGATGGCGGCTTTGTCGGCGTCGCTCAGCGGGCGGGCCGAAATGATCTCAACTTGGCGGGCGCCGCGCTCGAGCGCGACCAGCTTACGGTAGGTGGCGGCGATGGCCGGAAGCTCGCCGGCGCGGCGATTGATGGCGGCGACGCCAATGGCTTTGCGGCCCAAGTCCGAAATGCCGAGCTTGGCGGCCACAGCGGTCAGGCCGGCTGCCTTATCTTCAGGCGCGATCAGCGGCGAGCGGGCCACGTCGCGCAGATCCGCGCTTTCTTTCCAGGCCGCGTTGAACTTGGCGAAATCCTGCTCGACCGCGTCTAAGGCCTTGGCATCCTTAGCCAATTCGAAGACAGCCCGCGCATAGCGCTGTGCCGCTTCGGAAGCTTCGCCATCGAAGGTCTCTGCCACGTCTCTCTCGCTAATTTCGCCCGCCAGCGGCTCGTCGAGCCGTCGGTCAGGTGATTGCGCCTCTTGGGGAAAACCCAAACGTCAAAGACCGCTGCGAATGATCGCGCGGGCTCTTTGACGCGCGCGCGAAGTAACACGCGGCGTTCCGGCTTGACAACCGCTGCCAAGAGCGGCGGATCAGCGACAAAAGAGCCTGCTTTTTGAAGGCAGGCGCGGGGGAAACAAAGTCATGACCGAGACGCCTGCAAGCGCGCAGACCAGCCCTGACGTATCGCCTGGAAAACTCCGCCAAGTCGTCGCCGCTTCGGCCGCTGGCACGGTATTCGAGTGGTACGATTTCTTTGTCTACGCGGTGATCGCCGACGTCATCCGCGCAAAGTTCTTCACAGACCTGCCGGACGCGCAGGCTTTCGTCTTCACTCTGCTTACGTTCGCGGTCGGTTTCATCGTGCGCCCGATCGGGGCGCTGATCTTCGGCAAGATCGGTGATTCCACCGGCCGTAAAGGCGCATTCCTGATCACCATCCTGATCATGGGTCTCTCAACCTTCGCCATCGGCCTGCTGCCAACGACCGAAACCATCGGCGTCTGGGCGCCTGTCCTTCTGGTCGCGATGCGCATGCTGCAGGGCTTGGCGCTCGGCGGCGAATATGGCGGCGCTGCGATCTACGTCGCAGAACACGCACCGGCGCACCGCCGCGGCGCCGCGACCGGCTGGATTCAAGCGACGGCCTCAATGGGCTTGATCGGCGCGCTCGCCGTCGTGCTCGGCACACGCGCCTATCTCGGCGAAGAGGTTTTCCGGGACTGGGGCTGGCGCGTGCCGTTCCTGGTATCGCTAGGCTTGCTTGGCGTGTCGGTCTGGATCCGCCTGCAACTGCACGAAAGCCCGGCGTTCCAGAAGCTCAAGGACGAAGGCAAGGTTTCAAAGCGCGCCTACGCCGAAAGCTTCTTCGAGTGGAAGAACGCCAAGATCGTCATCATCGCGCTCTTCGGTGTGATGATGGCCCAGGGCGTCGTCTGGTACACGGCGCACTTCTACTCGCAATTCTACCTCGAACGCATTTTGAAGTTCGACAGTCAGACCGTGAATCTCATCATGATCACGGTCGTGCTGATCTCGGCGCCGCTCTACCTCTTCTTCGCGCGCCTCTCAGACTCCATCGGCCGCAAGCCGGTCATGCTGTTCGGCATGGTGCTGATGCTGGCGCTCTACTTCCCCGGCTTCCACTTCATCACCCAAGCCGGCAACCCAGCGCTTGCGGCAGCCTCAGAACAAACACCAGTCACCGTCATCGCCGATCCGGCGGATTGCACCTTCCAGCTCGACCTCACCGGCGGCGCACAACAATTCGCTACCTCATGCGACATCGCCAAAAGCGCGCTCTCGAATGCGGGCGTTGGCTACGAAACCGTCGCAGGCGAACCGGGCCAGTTGGCGCGCGTGCGCATTGGCGCGACCGAAGTGGAAAGCGTCAGCGCCGTTGGCCAATCCATGGCCGACATCCGCGCCACCCGCACCGCCTTTAACGATCGCCTGCGCGCCGCTTTGAATGAGGCGGGCTATCCATCCGCAGCACCCGGCCCGATGCAGAACTGGAGTGTCGCGGAAATCACTCGTGTGCTCAGTGAAAAGGGCGGCGTCGTTCTGATGATGGCGCTCTTCATAGTGGCTGCCTGTGCGCTCTACGGCCCGCAAGCGGCAGCGCTAGTCGAGCTCTTCCCAACGCGCATTCGCTACACCGCGATGAGCTTTCCCTACCATGTCGGGACGGGTTGGTTCGGCGGTCTGTTGCCGGCGATCGTCTTCGCCATCAATACGGCGACCGGCTCAATCTATAACGGCCTCTGGTTTCCCGCGATCGCAACGGCCATAGCCGCAGTGGTCACCTTCTTCTTCTGGCCGGAAACCAAAGATCGAGACATCCACGCTTAGTGGGCGCGCCTAGCTTTGGTTTTCACGCATTCACCAGACTTCTGAACGAGACCTTAAACTCCCTCGTGCATAGTCCTCTACATGACGGCGATCCCCCACGCCGGCATGGCCCTCACCAGCGCCCTTGACCGCTTTGAGCATGCCAGTTTGCAAGTGCTCGAAGCGGTCACTGGCGCCAGTGACGCCACTATTGCCGAAGGCTTCGTCGCAATGAGCGCGGCGAAAACGCAGGTCAAAGCCAGCGTCGCCCTCGTGCGCTTCGCCGATGAAATGTACGACGCGCTGCTTGAGATCGGCCAAGAGCCGAAGCGTTAGTCCTTGAAATAATCCCGCATCAGCTCGCTCGACCACGCCGGCTGCCGCGTTGCGCCGATGGGGGCGAACTCATCCATCCACGGCTTCACATCAAGCACTGGCGTGCCGTCGATCGCATCGAGCCCGCGCACGCGCAGCACGCGGCCATTGACTGAAACGATCGTCGCGCGCGTCAGCCCGATCCGGTTCGGGCGCGCCTTACCGCGTTGCGCGAAAATGCCGACGAGCGGCCAGTCGCTGCGCTCACGCGGATGGCGCGCGCCGGTTTCGATCTTGGCTGGATCGACCTTGTTCATCAGGAACATCACTTCGACGTGACTAAAATCGGGGAGGCCGAACAGCGCCTCTTCCCCCAAACCTTCGGCCAACTCGATCTCGGCCTCGACCGCGCCCCAGAAGTCGTCGCTCAGATCCGTGCGCGGCGAACGCACAAAACCGATCGGTTCGACCTCAAACATCATGTCGCTACTCCAATGGTCGCATTAACCGCACTTCCCGCGCGCGCGCCAATCCCCTAAATCTCCACCGAACAAGGTTGGAGACCACCTCACATGGATTGGGACGTTGCGCCGCTACTCTCGGACCCGTCGGCTTGGGCGGCGCTGATCACGCTTATCATCATGGAAGTCGTGCTCGGCATCGACAACCTGATCTTCATCTCGATCCTCACCAACAAGCTTCCGCCCGAACAACGCCAGCGCGCGCGGCGCATAGGCATCGGCCTTGCGCTGATCATGCGCTTGGCATTGCTCTCGACCATCGCCATCATCGTGACGCTCATTCACCCGGTGTTCGACCTGGGCATTTCCGGCGCCCCGGACGATCAAGGCAACCCGACTTTCGAGACCGCCTTCTCTTGGCGCGACATCATCTTGATCGCAGGCGGACTCTTCCTCGTTTGGAAAGCAACCAAGGAAATCCACCACACGGTCGACCCGACGCCGACAGATGACGTGTTGGATAAAAAGCAAATCGTCGTCGCTAATTTCGGCGCGACGATCTTCCAGATCATCCTCCTCGATCTGGTATTCTCGATCGACTCAATCCTCACCGCCGTCGGCATGACCGATCACGTGCCGATCATGGTCGTCGCCGTGATTGTCGCCGTCACTGTCATGCTGCTCGCCTCCGATCCGGTGGCGAACTTTATCAACAAGAACCCGACTGTCGTGATGCTGGCGCTGGGTTTCTTGCTGATGATCGGTATGGTGCTGATCGCAGAAGGCTTCGGCGTTCACGTGCCGAAGGGCTACATCTACGCGGCGATGGCGTTCTCCGCTCTGGTCGAGGGCCTCAACATGCTCTCGCGCAGTTCCGCGAAGAAGAAAGCCGCCAAGCAACCGCCAGCGGCGCCGACGGCCTAAGGAGCGATCATGCGCACTCTTCTCTTTGTCGCTGCTGGCCTTGCGCTCGCTGCGTGCTCCGTCCCGGGCGGCGCGCCAGTAACCTCAGCCTCCCTCACCGCCGCTGACGCCGCAACGTCGCTTGCTGTTGGCGAACGCATTACTGAGGAAAGCTCAACGCAAAGGCCGTCCGTCGAAGGCGCCGATCCGGTGGTGAGCTTGGCTTTGCGCCACGCCGACGGCCGCCGCCTAGCGTTCCAGCAAGCCAATCACACCAATGACGATCTCTTCGTGCAACAGCCCGGCGGCGCGCTCGCGCTGATCATGGGATTGCCCGGCGAAGAGTCGCCGCAGCTTTATCATGCGGTCAGCGGCGAAGGTAACGAAGGCGCGTTCTTCTGCGGACCCCAAGGCCCCGCCGCGATCGGCCGTTACCAGGCGCCAGATGGCAGCATCTTGATCGTCGGTTTGCGTCAGACCATTCAAGTCGAGACGCGCCCCGACGGCCAACCCGAAGCCATCCCGTTCTCGCCCGACCAAGTCTGCGCGCGTCTGCGCTTTCGCCAAGGCTGATACCATGAGCGTTTACGCCCTTGCGCAATTGCGCATCCATGACGCTGAGCGCTACGGCCGCTACATGTCGCGCTTCCTGCCGGTGCTCGAAAAGTACAACGGCGCGCTCCTCGCGTCCGATGAAGCGCCGCGCGTTCTCGAAGGCCAATGGTGGGACCGCAACAAGGTGGTGCTGATGGAATTCGCCGACGCCGCAGCGTTTCGCACGTGGGCGACGTCGCCGGAATACACAGAGATCGCCGAGGACCGCAAAGCCGGCGCCGACGCTGTCGTGCTCCTGATCAAGAGCTTCTAAGTGCGCGATCTCACCGAAGGACCCATCTCAGCACATCTGCTCAGCATGGCGTCCTTCATCGGCATCAGTCTGATTTTTCAGACGATGTATTTTGTCATCGATCTCTACTTCGTCTCGCGCCTCGGCAGCGCCGCCATCGCGGGCGTCAGTGCGTCAGGCAATGTCTTTTTCCTCGCCCTCGCAGCCAGCCAGTTGATCAGCATCGGCGTGATGGCGACGGTGGCGCAGGCTGTCGGCAAGAAGGACGAATCGGAAGCCAACCTCTTTTCAGATCAAGCGATATCGATGTCGCTGCTGTTCGGCGCGGTGATGCTTGTGCTCGGCTACGCTTTCGGCGGCGTTGGCGTCGATGCGCTTACGGCTGACGCGGAAAGCGCCGCTGCCGGGCGCGCTTACATCTTTGCGTTCCTGCCGTCGCTTGCGCTTATGTTTCCGGCTGCTGCGATGACATCTTCGCTACGCGGCGCAGGCGTCACCATGCCGACCATGGTGCTGCAGACCGTCACCATCATCATCAACGCCATCCTCGCGCCGGTGCTGATAGCAGGCTGGGGAACGGGCGTCGCGCTCGGCACGGCGGGCGCCGGCTGGGCCAGCAGCATCGCCTCGCTCGTCGGCATGATCGGGCTCGTGATCATGTTTCCGCGCGTGCAGAAATATCTGCGCCTGCACCTGGACTCGCTTCGCCCAAAGTTCAGCGCATGGCGGCGCATCATCTTCATCGGCCTGCCGACCTCGCTCGAGTTCCTGATGATGTTCCTCATTTTCATCGTCATCTATTTTGTGATCCGCCCCTTCGGCGCCGAAGCTCAGGCCGGCTTCGGCATTGGCGGCCGGATCATGCAATCGATCTTTCTGCCTGCGATGGCGGTCGCGTTCGCTGCCGCGCCAATCGCGGGTCAGAATTTCGGCGCCAAACGCTACGACCGCGTGCGCGAGACGTTCAAGGTCACCGCACTCATCGGCTCCGGCATCATGCTGACGCTGACCATTCTCTGCCATTTGAACCCAGAACTGCTCGCCCGCCCCTTCACCGACGATCCCGCCGTGCTCGCGGTCAGCAATGATTACCTTCAGATCGTCTCGTGGAATTTCGTGTTCAGCGGTCTCGTCATGGCGGCGGGCAGCCTGTTTCAAGGCATGGGCGACACGCGGCCATCCTTGATCGCCAGCGCTACGCGCACGATCACATTCATAGCCCCAGTGCTGTGGCTCTCGTCGCAACCAGGCTTCACGCTGCACGATGTTTGGCTGGTCTCGGTTGCGTCCGTCGTCGCGCAGTGCGCGCTCGCCATGTGGCTGCTGGCGCGCACGTTCAAGCGCAAGCTTGGCGGGCTAGGCTCCATGCCGTCCACTCAGGGGAGCATCCAACAATGACCATCACCGGGCCCCAGTGCCGCGCCGCCCGCGCACTCGTGCAATGGCCTCGCGCTCAACTCGCCACCGCGACCGGCGTGCTGAAACCATCGATCCGCGCATTCGAAACCGGCGACGTCGATCCCGGCGAGGATGCGCGGGCAAAGCTGCAACATGCGCTTGAAAGCGCCGGCGCGGTGTTCATTCCCGAAGACAGCGATCTCGGCGCCGGCGTGCGTCTGCGCTTCACCGCCCGCGACGTTAAGCAATTGCGGCGGCTGGAAAATGAAGGCGGCGCCGTCGGCGAAGACGACGTTTAACTATCAGAACTTCGAATAGCCGCCGTCGATCAAGATCGAGTCGCCGTTGTGAAATCGAGAAGCGTCGCTGGCGAGATAAACGGCGATGCCGCCAAACTCTTCCGGCTCACCCCAACGCCGATACGGCACGCGGCTGATGACACCCTTCGTAAACGCGTCATTCTCTTGCGCAGCGCCCGTCATCTCCGTGGCGATCCAGCCCGGCAAAATCGCGTTCGCGCGCACACCGTAGCGCGCGAACTCCACCGCGATGCCGTTGGTGACCGAGATCACCGCCGCTTTCGTGGCCGTGTAATCCTGATTGCGCGCCGCGCCGAAGAGCGCGCCCAAGCTCGCGACCGCCGCGATCGAGCCGCCAGCATCGCCTGCTTCCGCGCGCGCTTTCATGTGCCGGCACGCTTCGCGCATGGTGAAGATCATGCCGTCGAGATTGATCGCCATCACACGGCGATAATCCTCGCCGCCAATGTCGAGAAACGACTTCCAACGATTGGAAACACCGGCATTGGCAAAGCACGCATCGACGCGACCGAACTCCGCCAGCGTCGCGTTGAAGCCCGCCACAACATTGGCTTCCGTCGACACATCGACGATCCGCGCATTCACACGCGTGCCGTGCGCCTTCAGCCGCTCTAGCGCGCGCGCATTCTTCTCAGCGTTCGTGCCCCAGATCTCGACATCAGCGCCCGCCTGCGCGAGCGCCTCCGCCATGCCCAAGCCAATGCCGCCATTGCCGCCCGTAACAAGCGCAACGCGGCCGGCGAGATTGAAAGGTGTGTAGGTCATTGCGGCACTATGGACCGGCGACGCCAGCCCGCGCAATCCGGCACCGTTAGATGGAAGTGCCGACGTCGCCTTCAATAATCTCGCGCCGCAACTCCGGCCGCTCGCCCGGCGCCCAGCGCGAAACACGGTGCACGACTCGATAGCGCAGCGGCCCGCCATCCTCGGTCTCGCTGCGTTCCAGCGGCGGCGGGATGCAGACGAACTCGGTTTCGAGTTCATCCGGCGAGGCGCGCACAGTGGAATAGCCGTAACCGCCCTGGTCCATGAACGTCAGGTGCGGCGCGTTCTCCGGATTGCTCGCCGCGCGCGCTTGAGCGACGTCGTCCGTGTCACGCAGCACGAGCGCCGCGCGCACGCCGTGCAGCAGCATGGTGTTGTACGCGCATTGCGTGGAGCCGTCGGGCCGGTCGTGCACATAGAACGGACGCAGCCTGTTATCGCGCGGGAATGTCAGCGCCTGCACCTCGCCCGCATTCTGCGCGGTGATGGCGCCGGTGACGAACTCGACGCCCGCAGGTTCGAACGAGCGCGGCGGCAACGTCTCGCACGCATAGCCGGCCCAGAACGAATGCTTGTCACCGACGCAAATGGCGAGGCCGGTGATGCCCTCCTCGCGCGCCATGCTGAAGATCTCGCGATGTTCGAGCGTCCAAGAGCGAAGCAAGTAGCCGTATTCCGTGCTCGGCCAAGTGTCGGCGAATTCCGGCGGCAAATTCTGCGGATCGACGCGCAGCGAGAGCGTGCCGAACGAGTGGCCCCAGATTTTCCACGGCGCTTCAGCGGCGCGCAATTGTTGCTTGAACCACGCCATCTGCTCGATGCCGAGATAGGCTTGCGGCGGTTCATTCATTTGCGGGTTTGGCACTTCGGTTTCGCCAAACCGAATGGTCGCCGGCGCACCGCCCGGCCATTCGCGTCCCTCTTCCAGAATGTCGTTGGCCATCTCGGGCGTGGCGCCGAAGTCGAACCCCGGCAAACCTTCGCCGGTGATGAGTTTCGCCATGTACGATCGGTTGTCGGTCAAGATCATGTCGACGTTTTTGCCGAAGCGGAAAGAGCGCTGAATCTTGAGCGCGTTGATGGCGGTGAGATTGTCGGGGCTTTGCCCCAGACCGCGCGCGTCCAGCTCGCCGATCGGCCCATCAGTAACGGCCGGCGCGTCGAAGGCATCGCCCGCGCCGGGCTTGATCACGCGTGCCGGCTGGTACTCGTACCAAGCCTGACTCGCCGCGACCTTTAAGTTCTGCGCAGGCTCCGGCGGATCGTTGAACAACCAGGACTGGCTCTGAAAGCCCTTCCACGCGAACTCGTGATTGTCCCACACGCATACAAACGGCCAGCGCGCACGCGCATCCTGCAAGTCGGGGTCAGTCAGATAGCCCTGATAGATGGCGCGATAGTCGGTGAGATCGACGGGGAAATGGAAGTTGCGAAGCCGCTTGCCAGTCGGATAGCGAAACACTTCGCGCAGGCGCCGGCCGCGATCTCTGCCCTCGCGCCCATCCTCCGGATACTTCACGATCTCGTAGATGAAGTCGCCCAGGTGCAGCACGAAGCTCATCTGCTCCGCCCGTGGACGGCGAATATCTTCGTACATCATGCGCCGATAGGCGTTGAACGCGCCAATCGTTGGATCTTGGCAACTGACGAAGGCAAAGCGCACAGCGCGGTCATCATTCGCGGCAGGCGCAGTGATGGTGCGGCCGATGCGGCTCGCATTGCCCGCCTCATCGACGAAGCGATACCAATACTCACGCGCAGGCCGCAGCCCCGCCGCGAGAAAGCGGCACGTCCAGTCGGTGGCCGCACTCACTTCGACATCGGCGCGCGCTACGATGCGCGAGAAAACTTCGTCGCTGCTGACTTCCACCATCAACCGATGCGCACTGGCGCCGTCATCCGGCGCGCGGCGCGTCCATAAGATGACGCTATCCGGCGCCGGATCGCCGGAAGCCACGCCCTGCGGGTAGAGATCGCGTCTCTCCGTACGAACGGCGACGGTCTCATGCGCACAACTCCGGCCAAACGCGAGCGCCGCACCGAGTGCTGAAGCTTGCGCCAGTAACGCTCTACGTGTCGTTCGCCCGCTCATCGCTTCACTCCGCCCGGTAACCCGACCTAGGCGTCCGCCTGAGGACGCTACCGAGCAACCAAAGTGCGATGGAGCGCAAAGGCGGCGGGACGAAGCGCCGGGTCCCTACATGAACGAATACGGATCAACGTCGATCTGCACGCGCACGGCGCTGTGCAGCTTCACCCGGCTCGCCCATGCCGCCAGGAATGAACTCACATCAACGCCGCGATTGGCGCGGATGAGGAAGCGGCGGCGATGCATGCCACGAATAACCGATAGCGGCGCCGGCGCCGGCCCCCAAAGATCAAGCCCTTCGACGTTAGGCGCCTTCTCCCCCATCATCTTCGCCGCATCATTGGCGAGCAACTCATCTGGCGCGGAGACGATCACAGCAGCCAAGCGCCCATAAGGCGGCATACCCGCATCTTCGCGCTCTGCGATTTCGGCCGCGAAGAACGCATCGCGATCTTGCGCGGCGAGCGCTTGCATCACCGGTTCTTGCGGCGCGTAGGTTTGAATGAGCGCGCGGCCTTTCTTCTCGTGACGGCCGGCGCGGCCCGTCACCTGGCTAACGAGCTGATATGTACGCTCGCCCGCGCGCAAATCGCCGCCCTTCAAACCAAGATCCGCATCGATGACGCCGACAAACGTTAAGTTCGGGAAGTTGTGACCCTTCGCGACAATCTGCGTGCCGATCAAAATGTCGATCTCGCCCTGCTCCATACGATGCACCAATTGGCGCACTGCATCGCCGTTCGGCGTTGTATCGGACGAGAAGATCTCGATGCGCGCGTGCGGGAAGAACTCACGCACTTCCTCTTCGATGCGCTCAACGCCCGGCCCGATCGACGTGAACGAATCCGGCGTCTGACATTCCGGGCAGTTCTTTGGCTTCGGAATCGAGAAGCCTGTGAGGTGACAGACGAGTCGCCCCGAATAGCGATGCTCAACGAGCCAGCTATCGGTCTCCGGCGATTTCATCTTATGGCCGCAAGCGCGGCAGAGCGTCAGCGGCGCGTAACCGCGACGGTTCATGTAGAAGAGCGATTGCTCCTCACGCTGCAGCGCTTCGGCGGCGCCTTTGATCAGCAGCGGCGAAATCCAGCGGCCCTTGTCTGGCGCGTTGAGCTTCATATCGACGAGTTCGACATCAGGCAGCTCGGCCGTGCCGTGACGCGATGGCAGCTGCACATGCGCGTACTTGCCGGCCTGCGCGTTCACCAAAGTCTCTAGAGATGGTGTCGCGCTTGCGAGAATGACGGCGCAATCGCCAAGTTTGGCGCGCGCCACAGCAAGATCGCGCGCTTGATAGATGACGCCCTCTTCCTGCTTGAAGGACGGATCGTGCTCTTCGTCGACAACGATGAGGCGCAGATTGGGGTACGGCAAAAACAGAGCCGAGCGTGCGCCGACGATGAGACGCGCACGCCCTGCTGCAATCTCACGAAACGCGCGTCGCCGTGCTTTCTGCGGAATAGCTGAATGCCATTCGACGGGCTCAACACCGAAGCGCGCTTTGAACCGGCTCATCGCCGCTTGCGTCAGGGCGATTTCCGGCAGCAGCACCAAGACTTGCGCATCCGGCGCCAAACGTAGCGCTTCAGCCGCCGCCTCGAGATAAACTTCCGTCTTGCCCGAACCGGTGACGCCATCGAGCAGCGCCACGTGAAAGCCGCCGGCGCGCACAAAACCGCTGACATGTTCAGCAGCCGCTGTTTGCAAATCCGAGAGCGCCTTGCCGCTCATCGCCAAATCGGGCGGCGGAAACGGCGGGTCTTCGCTGATCTCCACCTTCGCCAACGCGCCGCAATCGACGAGGCCTTTCACCACTGCTGAGGAGACATCGGCGCGGCGTGCGAGTTCAGCAGCGCTAACTTGCTCTTTCGCCGCTTCTTCCAACACGCGCGCACGCGCCTCGGTAACTTTCGGCGGCGTCTCACCAGTGGGGCGCAGCACGGTGTTTGTCGGCGCCGGAAACAAAGCCTCAGGCGAACGCGCCACCATGCGCAGGATATCGCCCGGCGAACGCACGAGATACTTCGCCGCCCAATCCACGAAGGTGCGCGAAATCGCCGGCACCGGCGAACCCGGCAGCACCTCTTCGATCGCTTTCAGATTTGCAGCGCCCGGATGATCACGTTCGATCGCCCACACGACGCCCCGCACCAAACGCGTGCCGATCGGCGCGATGACGTTGGCGCCGAGTTCAATCTGCAACGAAGACGGCGCGCGATAATCGAACGGCTCCGGTAGCGGCAGCGGAAACTGCACCGACACTTTGTCCAACGTGTCGTGGACGAACTCAGCGCCCTCTTCCTCAACCGCGAAGAGCGGCCCAGCCGGCGCGGGGCGCTTTTTCAGCGACGCATCAAAGGCGCGGCGGCGAGCGTTTGTGGACATTGAGGATGAATCTAGGGGGTCCGGGGATTCGGCGAAAGGCTGCAAACGCTGCAAACCTGTGTCCGACTCGTGACTCAACGGCGCTTTACCCTGCCTCCTTGCCAAGCATTAGGCACGCGGGCGCAAGCGTCAGCCTCGTATGCTGCAGAAACTTCTCTCACGGCTCCCCCCGCCGTCGCCGGGTCGCGCCCATGACGGTCTGTTCGCCACCTTCGCACCGGAGGGCGCGAGTGCGGCCACGTTGCGCGCGCTCTACCATCAGTACGACGACGCGTTTCCCGACGAGCCGACGCCGCCGCAATACCTGCAGTTCCGCGCGCTTGTGGATTGGATAACAGAATACGAACAGCGCCCCGATGGGCTTGGCCTGCAGCGCATGCGCGCCGCCTATGTGAGTTGCTTCGAACGCTACGACGCTTTCCGCGTGACGCTGAAACGCTGGCGTCACGATCATCCGTTCCGCGATGCACTCGTCGCGGCGCGCCGGGCCGTTGTGGCGGAGTTAGCCCCCCGCGAAGCCGCCGACATGGCCCGGCGCAGGCATTACAGCCGCTGGCGCGAGTGCCGCGACACGCCGCTCGATATTGCAGGCGACACGCGCCTGGCGCTCATCCAGCAGATGACGCCAGACGATTGGCACGAAATCGTCCGCCGCTGGAATTGGGGCCATGGCTTCGCCGAGATCGACTGGATCACCGCGCAACGCTTCTGCGACCGCGCCACAGCGCTCTTCGCGTTCTGCAGCCTACGGCCAGCGCGCTTTCTGACAACGCTCCCGAACGCGCGTGACCAAAAGCTTGAGGGCTTCATCTGCGCGCTGGCCTCGCGGCTGGAAAACGGCTTCTACGCCAATGCCGATTTCGCGCTCGATCTGCCGATGCGCCAGCACGCCGCCTTCGCTGCCGATCTCGATGCGCTCCGCGCGACCGGACGCAGCCCGTGGCGGCTGCCGGAAGGTCTGCTCGACCACGCCGGCGTCCGCCTGCCCGCGCCGCGCTACACAATCGATGATGGCCGCATGCAGTATGACTACGAGCACTGGCTGAAGCACGTGGTGCGCTGACCGCCGAAGGTTTCTCAATCCTTTAAGGGTGTCCCCACTAAACTTCCGCCGTGACCGTCGCCGTCGAACTCCTCCAAGCTTGGATCGCGCATCTGCGCGATGAGCGGCGCTTTGCGGACAATTCGCTCGACGCCTACCAGCGCGACGTCGCAGCCTTTCTCGGCTTTCTCACCCACCATCTCGGCGGCGAGCCCAGCGGCGGCGATCTCGCTGCGCTCGAACCGCGCGATCTGCGCGCCTATCTCGCCCATCGCCGCCAAGGCGACGACGCGCTCTCCGATCGCTCGATTTCGCGCGCATTAGCGGCGATCCGCAGCTTCTATCGCTTTCTCGAACGCCGCCACGGCCTGAAGAACGCGCGGCTTTCACTGGTGCGCGGCCCGCGTTTGAAGCGCGGCCTGCCGCGTCCTGTTAGCGAAGCCAGCGCGCGCGATCTGATCGCTGGGGCGCGCGACCAGGCCAACGAAGAATGGATCGGCGCGCGCGATGCGGCCCTCCTCACCTTGCTCTATGCGGCCGGCTTGCGGATCTCCGAAGCGCTGGCGCTGACCGGCGGCGACCTGCCGCTTTCCGAGACGCTGCGCATTGTCGGCAAGGGCGGCAAAGAGCGGATCGTGCCGCTGATCGCGCCCGCCCGCGAAGCCATCGCGCGCTATGCCGAGCTCTGCCCCTATGCCCTGACAGAAGACGCGCCACTCTTCCGCGCCGTACGCGGCGGCGCGCTCTCACCTCGCATGGCGCAGGCCTTGATGGAGCGCCTCCGCACCCATTTGGGTTTACCTTCGAGCGCCACACCGCACGCTTTGCGGCACTCTTTCGCGACGCATTTGCTCGCAAACGGCGGCGATCTACGCGCCATCCAAGAGCTGCTCGGACACGAATCGCTATCGACGACTCAGACCTACACCAGCGTCGAAGCGCAAAAAATTTTGCAGTCGTATCGCCGCGCACATCCGCGCGCGTGACGAAAATCGCGCACGCTCGCACACGTGTGAGCCTTTGTTTTCAAGGCGCGTAGAGCAACAACGCATGTGCATCAGAGCGATACAGTAGAGCGCGCAGAAAAAATCGCGCGAGCACTTGCAGAAACTACTTGCAAACCAAATTGCTGCAAAACCAACAGCATCGAGAGTCACTTAAGAACTCTCATCCAACGCAAGTCCAACACAACACACACGAGGAAATGACAATGGCTAAGAAAGTTAAGAAGGTCGCAAAGAAGGCCGCAAAGAAGACCGTTCGCAAAGCTGCGAAGAAGACCGTCCGCAAGGCCGTCAAGAAGACCGCAAAGCGCAAGGTCGCCAAGAAGGCCGCCAAGAAGACCGTCCGTAAGGCTGCTGCGAAGAAGCCGGTCCGCAAGGCCGCGAAGCGCAAGGCGGCTCGCCGCGTGAAGCCAGTCGCCGCTCCGGCGCCGGTCGCGGTCTAACGCGAAATTGGCAGGGGGGATGCGAAAGCATCCCCCCTCGCCGTTCTAGACATACGCAAGTTCACACACGAAGGCAGTTGTAAGAAGTCAGTCACACAAAGGATCACATGCGTTCTCCGGTCATAAGAAGCCCACGCTCCCGCATCGAACGCCGCAGACTGACTCGCCTCAAACGTTGATCCTTTCGCCGCATCGCGGCCCCTCTTCTTCTCAAGAGTGACAACTCGCCGCTTTGCGAGATACGTCCGCGACCTCCACGTTGCGGTGCATGAGAATTCTGATCGCCATCGCCGCCCTCACACTCGTCGCAGCCTGCGATGTTCCCAATCTTGAGCAAGTCCAGCAGGAGGCCGCTGAGCTCGGCGGCCAAGCGATGGACGCAGCACGCGGCGCCGTCGATACGCGCACGGCCTGCATGCTCGCCGGCCAGTCGGAAGCGTTCTGCGGCTGCGTGCAAGAACGCCTCGGCCCGGAGATCACGCAAGAACATCTCGACGCCATAACGGGCGTCGCTCAACGCACCGTTGAAGGCGGCAGCTTGGAAACCGCCGCCGAAGAAGCGCAGAACGTCGATCCGGCGACGCGCGAAGCGCTCGTGCAGTGCGCCACGCAAGCCGCCGTTCAGGGCATTGTCGGCGGCGAGAGCGGAAACTAAGCCGCAGCACTCATCGCCCAGCGCGCGACGCCGGGATATTCGATCTCGCCTGTGTCGGCGAAACCGCTCTTCGCCAACATCTGCGCAGCGACGAGATCTTCCGCGTCGAGATGCACGATCAAACGTCGCGCACCGTTGCTGAACGCCCAGCCCGCAAGTGTGCGCACAGTCTCGCCGGCAAAACCACGGCCGCGATAATCAGGCAGCAGCGCGAACGCCAATTCGGTATCGCCGGCTTCGTCCGGACGGCCGATCAATGCAGCGATGCCAACCAAACGCGGCGGCGCGCGTTCGCCTTCATTGGCCAGGATCGCCCAGCCATACCAGCCCTCGCCTTCCGGATCGTGCGCTAGATTCTCAGCCGCCCAAGTGAGCGCCTGCTGCTCGAACGGCTCGGGCGGCCACAACGGCTCCGGCGTCACCGCGATCGCATTGAAGAAAGCAGAGCGGCTGCCCGCCTGCAGCGCCGCCAGTTCACGATCCAGCGCCAAGAGCGCCACGCGCTCCCCTGTCAAACACAGCAAGACCCGTCTCCCTCGTTCTCCGCAGCATGAGCAGAACGCGAACCCGCCGCGCTGCAAAGTTAGCGATTGGAAATTTCCACAGGGCAAGCTTATCCTTACGCCTATGAATAGGCCTCTCTCTGGCGGCGCGGCGTTTCTGCTGTGCTTGTTCGTCGGGATCATCGCCGACCAAGTGGCACTCGGCATCATAGGCGGCCTAGTGCTCGGCGCGGTGCTCGCCAAGTCCGGTGCGCGAAGCGATGGCGCTGATGGAAACGCCTGAGCCTCTCCACGCTTTCGCGCGCGCATCGCGTTGAATTCAAACACCTCCGCCAAAATCAATCCGACCGATCCCACGCGCGCCTAAACTCAGCGCATGCGCAGGCATCTCTATCCAACACCAATCCGGCTCGGGGCGTTATTCGCCCGCGTCGGCTTTTGGCTTGAATGGGTGCTCGCAGTCGTGTCGCGCATCGGCGCTCTCAATGGCAGCCGCCGCTTGCGCGCCTACGTCGCGCGGACGGAAAAGACAGTGGAAGGCCTGCTCTTCCTCGCCGCCACGGAACGCCTGCGGCCCCCTCCCTCACGCACACGACGTCCCGCCAGCACGGGCGCCGGCTATTGCCGCTCACGCACAAGCAAACGTCTCTTGCTGCGCATGGCGCGCATCCGCGTGCGCGGCACACTGGCTCAACGCCTCGCCGCCATCGCACGCGCTTTCCGCGATCCAGAACGCTTCATCGCACGCTTCTTAAGGCGCTTGCGGCGCGGGCTGCTGAGCTCGCGGCTAGTGCTCGCGCGGCCAATTGTTGATCACGTCGTAACGCGCGCAATCGCGCCGCTGACGGCGGATAGCTCGTAGCATGCGCGCGCCCATTTCAGCTTTGCTCTTTGACAATGCGGCGGCGACGCCTCCGCGATCATCTCCGCACGCCGTTAGGCCTGCATCGTCCAGCCGTCGACGCCCTTAGCGGCTTCCTTGATGGCTTCCGACACGGTCGGGTGCGCGTGGCAAGTACGGGCGATATCTTCGGCGCTCGCGCCGAATTCCATCGCGACGCAAACTTCGCCGATCATCTCACCGACGCCCGAACCCACCATGTGAACGCCAACGACGCGCTTGGTCGCAACGTCCTCGAGCACTTTCACCAGACCTTCCGTCTCGTGGTTCGTGCGCGCGCGCGAATTGGCCATCATCGGGAATTTGCCGACTTTGTACTCGACGCCTTCCGCCTTCAGCTCTTCCTCGGTCTTGCCGACGCTGGCGACTTCCGGATCGGTGTAGATGACGTTCGGGATCACATCGTAATTCACGTGGCCCCACTGCCCCGCAATGATCTGAACTGCGGCAATGCCTTCGTCTTCGGCTTTGTGCGCAAGCATCGGACCGGTGGTGACATCGCCGATGACGTAGATGCCTTCGACGTTGGTCTTGAAGTGATCGTTCGGGATGAAACCGCGCGCATCGGTTTTCACGCCAACGGTTTCGAGGCCGAGGCCGTCGGTGAACGGTTTGCGGCCGATGGCGACGAGAACAACATCGGCTTCAAGCGTACGCGCAGCGCCGCCTTTCGCCGGTTCGATCGTGACTTCGAGGCCGCTCTTCAGCTTCTCAACGCCGGTGACCTTGTGGCCGAGTTCGAACTTCATCCCCTGCTTCTTCAGCACGCGCTGGAAGGTCGTGGAGATTTCGTTGTCCATGGTCGGCGTGATCTTATCCAAGAACTCGACGACGGTGACTTCCGAACCCAAGCGGCGCCAGACCGAGCCAAGCTCAAGGCCGATAACGCCGGCGCCGATGACAATCATCTTGCCCGGCACTTGGTTGAGCGAAAGCGCGCCCGTCGAAGTGACGATGCGCTCTTCGTCAATATCGATGCCCGGCAGCGGCGTCGGCACAGAACCGGTGGCGATCAGGATGTTCTTGGTCTCAAGCGTTTGCTTGGCGCCGTCATCGCTGGTGACTTCGACTTTGCCCGCGCCGGCAATGCGGCCGAAGCCTTTGACGTAATCGACCTTGTTTTTGCGCATCAGGAATTCGATGCCCTTGGTCAGGCCTTCGACTGCATCTTCCTTCTGCTTCAGCATTTGCGGCAGATCGAGCGAGAGCCCGGTGATCTTCACGCCCATCGACGGAAACGTCTTCGCCGCCGCTTCGTAATACTCGCTCGCGTGCAACAGCGCTTTCGATGGAATGCAGCCGACATTCAGGCACGTGCCGCCGAGCTTGCCGCGGCTTTCGACGATCGCGGTTTTCAGACCAAGCTGACCAGCGCGGATCGCAGAGCTATAGCCGCCAGGGCCACCGCCAATGATGACGAGATCGTACGACATGGATGCTCCGGAAAAGACGCGGGCGTTCGGCGCGCGATTGGATTTGGCGCGAACATAGTCACGCTGCTCCCAGGCTTCCACCAGGGAGTGAGCGTTTCAGCCTTGCAGAAAGGCGGCTTAAGCGCCCTGCTTGTCCCAATAGGAGCGGTCGGCGGCGTCGATCACGAAAATCAGCAGGCCGACGAAGAGGATGACGCCGAGAACGCCAACTTGGAACGTCGGCGAGCCGAGATCGTTCAGAAGTTCCTGCGGCGCCAGATAGGCGTTGATGTTGATGCCGCGAACGGTCTCCATCAGATCGCCCTGCTGGCCATAGGCCCAGCGGCCGCCATAGAGCGCAAAGCCAAGGAGCCAGGTCCAGAAGCCTTGGGTACGGCGCATCAGGCGCACGGCAGCGATCAAAAAGAAGAGTGCCGCACCCGCAAGCAGGCCAACATCGATCCAGCTCGCACTTGCAGCGCCAGTTTCGGCTGCCGCGGCCTGCGCTTCGGCGACTTGAGCATCGACTTGCTCGACACCCACGGCCGGCGCCTGGAAATCCGCAATCAGGCCAGCCGCGGCGAGCGCGCCGGCGATGCACATGAGAACGAGGGCCAGAAGCACCAAAATGGACGGCCAACGTAGAATAAAGGTCATGAGCATCCCCTCCCCGCCGCTCCCCCGAGCGGAGGCGTGGGGGAAACTATACGCACTCGTTGCGGGACGCCAATGGGGACTAGAAAACGATTTGATTCCAGACTCTTCTGTCAGGGGAAACGGAGCCGACAATGAAGCCGATGATGTGGATGGGCCAAGTGAGCGGCTGGGCGGCGCTAGGCATGGGAGCACTTTTCGCGACCGGAGCAGCATTTGAGCTGAGTTCGGGCAACGTCGCCTGGACGGCAATGCTAGCTGGCGCGCTTTTGCTCACCGGAGGCTGGCGCACGCTTCGGCGAGAATCCGGCGGCCTGCGTTTGCTATGTGGAGCTTGGGGTTTTGCCGCTGGATTGCTCGCGACAATTTTTCAGCCGATCACTCGGCCTCCTTCAGCGGAGCTCGCGCTCCACGACACCTATTACGTCGTCAGCCCGTACGGCTGGCTTCCAGCACTTGTGTTCGCGCTCTGCCTCACCGGGCTGGCGCTGACAGTCCTGCACAAGGAGAAATAGTTATCCACACCGATACGCGTGCGAAACGCGAACAGCTTCTTGTTTCACACATTGATTGTGCGGGCGGGCGATCAGGAGATTGCTCAATGCAAGTAGCGAAACTCAGCCGCAAGCAAGGTCTGGCGCCGGTCGGTTCGTATTTCGAAGCCATCGCACGCGATCTCCGCGACGCGAATGTGCGCGAAGCAAAGTTGCAAGCAGAACTCGATCAAGAAGATCGCGATCTCGAAATGCTCTATCGCCGTGGTTCGGCGTCGCGCTCGAATGTCTACGCCGAAGTTGCTGCTTAGAGGTCGAGCAGCATCCGCTCGGGATCTTCGAGGCCTTCTTTGACGCGCACCAGGAACGTCACGGCTTCTTTGCCGTCGACAATCCGGTGATCGTAAGAGAGCGCCAGATACATCATCGGGCGGACGACAACTTGCTTGTCGACCACGACCGGACGCTCTTGGATTTTGTGCATGCCCAAGATGCCGGATTGCGGCGCGTTCAAGATCGGCGTCGACATCAGCGAGCCATAGACGCCGCCGTTCGAGATCGTGAACGTAGCGCCTTGAAGGTCTTCGAGTTTGAGATGGCCATCGCGGGCTTTGAGGCCGAGTTCACCAATTTCGCGCTCGATCTCGGCCATCGATTTGATGTCCGCTTCGCGCACGACAGGAACGACCAAGCCGCGATCGGTGCCGACGGCGATGCCGATGTCGTAAAAGTTCTTGTAGATGATGTCGTCGCCATCGATCTCGGCGTTGACGTTCGGAATCTCTTTCAGAGCCGCGATGCACGCCTTCACGAAGAAGGACATGAAGCCGAGCTTCACGCCGTGTTTGCGCTCGAAATTGTCTTTGTACTTGTTGCGCGCCGCCATGATCGCCGACATGTCGGCTTCATTGAACGTCGTCAGCATCGCGGCGGTGTTTTGCGCTTCCTTCAAACGGCGCGCGACAGTGCGGCGCAAACGCGTCATAGGCACACGCTCTTCGCGCTCACCAACAGCACGCGCGACGAGCGGTTGCGGCGTTGCTTGAGCAACAGCTCGCGATGCCGGCGCAGAAGTAGAGGCGCGGCCTTCGAGGATTGCGAGCGCATCGGCTTTCGTGACTCGCCCATCTTTGCCGGAGCCAGCAATGCCGGAAACATCAACGCCGCCTTCAGACGCGATGCGTTGAACAGACGGCGGCGCTTGCTTTGACGCGCCGTTCGCGGCCGGCGGTTGCGGGGCAGCAGCGGGCTTCGGCGCTTCAGCGGCTTTCGGCGCGGCAGCTGCGGGTTGAGCCCCTGCTCCGCCCATGCGGCCAAGCACAGCGCCGATCGTGACCGTCGCGCCTTCGGCGGCGAGAATTTCGCCGAGCACGCCGGCTTCCGGCGCGGAGACTTCGACCGAGACCTTATCCGTCTCAAGTTCGACGAGCGTCTCGTCTTTCTTGACGGTGTCGCCGGCCTTTTTCATCCACTTGGCGACGGTCGCTTCAGAAACGCTTTCGCCGAGTGTCGGCACAACAATATCGGTCATCTCAAATCACTCAGCTGGTTTGTGGCGCGTCATGGCTAGGCAACACCGGCTCGTCCGTTTTGGTCCAGAACACACCGTCATTGCCATTGTTCTTTTGCACGAGCCGCGTGCGTTTCGGATCGAGGCCGCGGATCAGGCGCGCATTGACGGCCATCTTAGGAGCATCGTCAGTGCCAACCACGGTCATGTGGGTCGCGCAGCCGCACGTGCGGCAGTGGTGAAACTCAAGATAGCGATCACCCCATATGTAAGTGAAGGTGTCAGGCTTGGCCGCGAACTTGATGTCGCGCTGCGGATAGTACGCCCACAGCCCGCCATAGAGCCGGCACTTCGAGCAATTGCAGTCCATCACCCATTCGGGCTCCTCGACTTCGAAGCGAACGGCGCCGCAATGACAAGATCCGGTGACAGTGCTCATCCCAGCGCCTCCTCCAGGAACTTCTCAAGCTCTTTGAGGTGCTTCGACATTTGGCCGGCAGCCGTCGAGGCGCTCGCCGGGCGGCCGGCATAGCGCGGGCGCTTCGCTTTGATTTCCATCTTCTCAAGCGTGAGTTCGAGCCACGGCTCGGCAAACGCCCAGCCGCCCATGTTCTTCGGCTCTTCCTGACACCAGACGAGTTCCGCATTCGGGAAGCGCGCCAGCTCGTGCATGACCGACTTCATCGGCCACGGATAGAATTGCTCCAAGCGCAACAAATAGATGTCGTTCAGCCCGCGCTTTTCGCGCTCATCGAGCAGATCGTAATAGACCTTGCCCGAGCACACGACGACGCGGCGGATTTCGCTGTCGCCCTTGAGGTTGATCGTCGTGTTGCCGTTATTGATCTGCGCATCATCCCAAAGCACGCGGTGGAAGGATGAGCCTTCGGCCATCTCTTCCAGCGTCGAGACGCATTTCTTGTGGCGCAGCAGCGACTTCGGCGTGAAGACGATCAGGGGCTTGCGGAAATCGCGGTGCTGTTGGCGACGCAGCGCATGAAAATAGTTCGCCGGCGTCGTGCAGTTGACGACCTGCATGTTGTCTTCAGCGCATTGCTGCAAGAAACGCTCGAGACGCGCGGAGCTGTGCTCCGGGCCCTGCCCTTCGTAGCCGTGCGGCAGCAGCATCACGAGACCGGACATGCGCAGCCATTTGCGTTCACCCGACGAGATGAACTGATCGATCACGACCTGCGCGCCGTTCACGAAATCGCCGAACTGCGCTTCCCAGAGCGTCAGCGTTTTGGGTTCGGCCAAGGTGTAGCCATACTCAAAGCCGAGCACCGCCTCTTCGGAAAGCAGCGAGTCGATCACTTCGTAATGCGCCTGGCCGGCGCGCAAATGATTGAGCGGCGTGTAGCGATTTTCATTGGTCTGATCGACGTAATGCGAATGGCGTTGGCTGAACGTGCCGCGGCAGGAATCCTGACCGCTTAGGCGCACGTTGAAGCCTTCATCGAGCAAAGTCGCGAATGCGAGATGCTCGGCGAGCGCCCAATCGATGCCATGGCCGTCATCGACGGCTTTGCGGCGGGTTTCGACGACACGTTGCACGGTTTTGTGCATGTCGAAATCGCGCGGGATCTCGGTGATTCTGCGGCCAAGCTCTTTCAGCTTAGCCAGCGGCGCTTCGGTTTTGCCGCGACGATCATCATCGGCAGGCAGCTGGAAGCCTGCCCAGTCACCGTCGAGCCAATCGGCTTTGTTGATGCGATAATTCTTGCCGGCGTCGAACTCGCGATCGAGGAATTCGCTGAACTCATTTTGCCACGCATCGATCTCGGCTTGCGACGCCACGCCCTCGCTCACGAGGCGCTCGCTATAGATTTCGAGCGTCGTGCGTTGACCGCGCACCTTCCGATACATGATCGGCTGCGTCATCGTCGGGTCGTCGCCTTCATTGTGGCCGTAGCGGCGATAGCAGAACATGTCGATGACGACGTCTTTGCCGAAGAGCTGGCGATATTCGGTCGCGACTTTCGCCGCGAACACGACCGCTTCCGGGTCATCGCCATTCACGTGGAAGATCGGCGCTTGCACCATCAGCGCAACGTCAGACGGGTATGGCGACGAGCGCGAGTAGTGCGGCGCTGTCGTGAAGCCGATCTGGTTGTTGATGATGAAGTGCATGGTGCCGCCAGTGCGGTAGCCACGCAGACCGGAGAGCGCGAAGCACTCAGCCACCACGCCTTGCCCCGCGAACGCGGCGTCGCCGTGGATCAGAAGCGGCATCACGCCAGCGCGCAATTCGTGCAGCGCTTCGCCTTCTTCGGTCCACGTCGCGCGCTTGGCCTGCTTGGCGCGCGCTTTGCCGAGCACGACAGGGTTTACGATTTCGAGGTGCGATGGGTTGGCAGTGAGCGAGAGGTGGACGTTGTTGCCATCAAAGGCGCGATCGGATGAGGCGCCCAGATGATACTTCACATCGCCTGAACCGAGCACGTCATCCGGCGTTGCAGAACCGCCCTGAAACTCGTGGAAAATCGCTTGATACGGCTTGCCCATCACAGCGGCGAGCACGTTCAAGCGGCCACGGTGCGCCATGCCGAGAATGATTTCGCGCACACCAAGCGCGCCGCCGCGCTTGATGATTTGTTCGAGCGCAGGAAGCATCGCTTCGCCACCGTCGAGACCAAAGCGCTTGGTGCCCGGATGGCGCTTGTGCACGAACTTCTCGAAGCCCTCGCCTTCCAGCAGCTTCTTCAGAATCGAGCGCTTGCCTTCTGGTGTGAACGCGATCGCTTTGTCCGGCCCTTCGATGCGTTCTTGCAGCCAGCTCTTCTCGGCCGGATCCGAGATGTGCATGAACTCGACGCCGAACGTGCCGCAATAGGTGCGCTTCAGGATCGCCAGCATCTCGTTGACGGTGGCGGTCTGCAAACCGAGCACGCCGTCGATAAAGATCGGACGATCGAGATCGTTCGGACCGAAGCCGTGGTTCGCCGGATCGAGTTCCGGCGCCGGCGGACGCGATTCAATGTTCAGCGGATCGAGATTGGCCGCGAGGTGACCGCGCGTGCGATAGGCGCGGATCATCATCAGAGCGCGCACGCTGTCGCGCGCGGCGAGTTGCACGTCTTGCGTTGAAGCGCCCGGCAATCGCGCAGAAACTTTGCGTTCGAGGCGCTCGTTCAAGCCGCCCCAATTGCCGTCCATCAATTTGGTGGTTTCGGTCGTCTGGGGCTGCGCCAGTTCAGGGCGATACCAAGAAGGCCCACGCACAGCTTGGCGAATCGCTTCGGGATCGTCGCGCAGCTGTTGGAAAAAGGTGCGCCAGGAGGCATCGACGGAAGCCGGATCGTTGAGGAAACGCTCGTGCATTTCCTCAACGAACGTCGCGTTCGCGCCGTAGAGAAAGCTGGTCTCCAGCAGGGCTACATTGGGCAAGCTGCGCGCGCCGTCCGCCATGGACCAAAAACCTCTCGGAAATCACGGGAACCGCATGGAAAATATAGGCGCGGACCCGGAACGGCGCCCCTTCTAAAGTGCGTCGCCAGAGGATTGAAGGGCTGCATTGGCGCAGGGCTGCTTTCCCTGCGGAATGCCCTGCCAGTAGGGCCGGTCGCGCTACAACCCCTCAGAGACTCTCAAGCCCGACGGCGCTTACCTGCGGGTAGCGCTGCGCGAGATATTTGGCTACCCGCAAGGATCGCCGTAACTCTCTCACGCGGGACTCGCACCGATGAGCCGAAACATCTTCGTCTCCTACTCGAGAAGAGACGCCGACTCCGCAATCAAGATTCTGGCGTCGATCGACTTTTGCGGCCTCAAGGCCTGGTTCGATGGCGATATGCCTTTAGGCGCAGACTTCGGCGAGGTGATCGAACAACGGATCACGGATTCCCGTTTTGTGCTGGTGATTTGGAGTCACAACTCCGTCGCCTCGCAATGGGTAAAAAAGGAAGCGACGCTGGCGCTTCAGATGAACAAACTCCGCGCTGTTCAGATCGACGATTGCGCACTGCCGCCGGAGTTCGCGCACGTGCACACCGATCGGCTGGCGCCGAACATGATGGATAAGAGCTCGCTCACCTTCCTGTTCGACGATAACGATCCCGCGCCCGATTCAAACGCCGACCTCTCTGGACTTGGTCGGAGGGTTGAAGCCGCAGTCCTCCACGACGCAACCGATGAAGAATGGCTTCAGTTCGTAAGGGATCTGACCAAAAAACGCGGTCACCGAATTCACAAGCTGCGCGCCCGCGATACCAGCGGCGAGTGGGCCTACTACTATGTTTTCGTGCCCCAAAAGAACGAAATGCGGTTCATGCGGGCGCTCAATGAAGGCGGGCTCGCCAAATCGGTCTTGGACCTCGAAAATTTCGGCAACGTTATCGCCTCAAGCTTTGGCAGCGAGCCCACTGAGGAGGTCAAGGCGTTCTTACGAGAGACATACGGTTTCGACGTCTGACCGTTAGCCCTTCAGCAGCTCGCTCATCGTCCGGCCGAGTGCTGCCGGGTGCGGAGACACGGCGATGCCGGCGGCTTCCATCGCGGCAATCTTGCTCTCCGCGTCGCCTTTGCCACCGGCGATGATCGCGCCAGCGTGGCCCATGCGGCGGCCTGGAGGTGCGGTGCGGCCAGCGATGAAGCCGACGGTCGGCTTCCAGCGGCCCTTCTTCTTTTCGTCGGCGAGGAATTGCGCGGCTTCTTCTTCGGCGGCGCCGCCGATTTCGCCGATCATGATGATCGACTTCGTTTCGGGATCGCCGAGGAAGAGTTCGAGCACGTCGATGAACTCGGTGCCCTTCACCGGATCGCCGCCAATGCCGACAGCGGTGGTTTGGCCAAGGCCTTCATTGGTGGTTTGGAACACCGCTTCATAAGTCAGCGTGCCGGAGCGCGAAACGACGCCGACTGTGCCCTTCTTGAAGATCTGTCCCGGCATGATGCCGATCTTGCACTCGTTCGGCGTGAGGATGCCCGGGCAGTTCGGGCCCAGCAGCTTGGACTTCGACTTCGCCAAACGCGCCTTCACGCGCACCATGTCGAGCACCGGAATGCCTTCGGTGATGCAGACGATGTACGGGATCTCAGCGTCGATCGCCTCTTCGATGGCCGCAGCAGCGCCTGGCGGCGGCACGTAGATCACAGTCGCGTCGGCGCCGGCTTTTTCCTTCGCTTCGGCGACGGTGTTGAACACCGGCAGGCCGAGATGCGTCTGGCCGCCTTTGCCGGGGCTCACGCCGCCTGTCATCTTGGTGCCGTAGGCGATGGCTTGCTCGGAGTGGAAGGTGCCGTTCTTGCCGGTGAAGCCCTGGCAGATGACGCGTGTCGAAGCGTTGACGAGAATAGACAAAATGACCCCCCAGAAGGCCAAATGGGCCTGGGTTCAATGTGAAGAATTCGGCTCGGGTGTTAGCCCACGGGGCTCGGCTTGCAAACCCTTGACGGTGCGCTGGAGGCTGGGCTTATTTCTCCACAAGGGGTTGTAAGCAGCCCCCGACGGTTGTGGGGGAAGTCATGCTGAAACAGTTCTTTGCGCTGGCCGCGCTCGTGTGCCTTGCGGCTTGTGCGACATCTTCTCCGCAAACCTATTCCGGCGACTTTCAGCGTCCGCCCGAAAACTCACGCGTCGTTGTCATGACGCCGAACGTTCAACTCGCGATCCTGACCGCCGCCGGCCTGCCCGAGCCGCGCGAGGAATGGTCGCTTGCCGGTCGCGACAATCTCGCAGCTAGCATCGCGACCTTCGTTCAAACCGAAGGCCACGCACCGAGCGCGCTCGATCCGAACACGGCAATGGACGGCCGCGTCGGCCAAATCATCCGCCTCCACGACGCGGTCGGCGGCTCGCTCATGATGCGCGCCGCCCTCCCCACTCAGCGCGACCGCTTCGAGTGGACTCTCGGCGACGGCGTCCGCGAGCTTGGCCAAGCACACAACGCCGATTACGCGCTCTTTATCGGCGGCAACGGCACGTATGCGAGCGCGGGCCGGGTTGCGGCGGCGGTTGGCCTGGCGTTGGTCGGCGTCGGCGTGCCGTTGGGCAGTCAGGTGGCTTATGCGTCTCTGGTCGATCTGCGCACGGGTCAGATCATTTGGTTCAACGTCGCGGTCGCCGCGCCGAACATGGACATGCGCGATCCGGAAGGTGCGCAAGCGCTGATCAACGCATTGATGCGTGACGCGCCGCTGTGAGGTCCCTCCTCACAGCAACAGCGATCGCGCTTGTCTTCGCCGCGAGTGCGGCGGCGCAAGAGGTGGTCAGCGATCCGCCGCCAGTGCAAGCGCCAGTGGTTGAATCGACGATCGTCCCTGAGATCGTTCCGCTTCAACCGCCGCCGCCGCCTCCACCCGCGCCATCGCGCGCGCGGCCGGATGTCGCCAGCGACGAAGGCGGTCTCTGGGGCATGTCGGACCGCGCCGAAATGGATGCGCGTGCGTCAGGCCAACTTGAGCGCGACCCGGCGCTGAACGCTTATCTGCGCGAGATCTCGTGCCGCGTCGCTGCTGGATACTGCGGCGACATTCGCCTCTACGTGATGAACCGGCCGTACTTCAACGCATCCATGGCGCCGAACGGCTATATGGAAGTGTGGTCGGGTCTTCTGCTTCGCGTCGAAGACGAAGCCCAGCTCGCCTTCGTGCTCGGGCACGAAATCGGCCACTACGCCGAACTGCATTCGCTCGAACAAATGCGCGTCATGCGCGGACGCGCCAACGCAGCGATGGTGTTCTCGATCATCGCTTCGGCGGCGGGCGTCGGCATCGTTGGCGACATCATTTATCTTGGAACCATCGCATCGATCTTTGGCTTCTCGCGCGAAGCAGAAGCCGAATCCGACATGCTGGGCTTCGATCACGCGGTCGCTGCCGGCTATGACGGCCAGGCGGGCCACACGCTCTGGACGCATCTGATCGCGGAGACGCGCGCGTCGGATAATCCGGACGTGCGCCGCGCCGAAACCCGCGCCAGCATTTTCCGCACGCACCCGCTTTCGTCCGATCGCGTCGAAGCGCTGCAGCGGCGCGCGCAAGGCGCGAGTGGCGGCGAAGGGCAACGCGAGCGCTACCGCGCCGCGATCCGGCCATTCTTGGACGAATGGCTACGCGCCGATCTCCGCCGCCGCGATTACGGCCAAACCGCTGTCGTTCTCGATCGTTTGGCGGCGCATGGCGAAGACATCGGCATCGTTGAATATTATCGCGGCGAGATAAACCGTATCCGACGCGGCGAAGGCGATCGGGCGCGCGCGATCGAACACTACACTAACGCCATCGCGCATCCGGATGCTCCGGCAGCGGCGTGGCGTGAACTCGGCGAATACGCGTCACGTGATAGTCGCAACGAAGAAGCACTCGGCTTTTTTACCGCCTATCTCGGGCGCGCGCCAAACGCCGGAGACCGCGCTTTGATTGAAGCGCGCGTCGCACAGCTTTCTGGAGGGGGACAATGAAACTCACACGACGCGGCCTTCTGGCCGTCGGCGCAGGTGCTGCGCTCACCAGCGGCTGTGTCGCCGCGAAACTGATCGAGCCCGGTCCTTACCGCGTCGAGCGCGCTTTTTCGATCCGCGTCACACAAAGCTGGTCGGACGTTACGCCTCTGACGCGCCAAGAAGACGGCGTGCATTTGCTGACGCGCGACGGACCAGCGCTCAATCAATTGTTCGCGGCATCGATCGCGCCTGGTGGCGCGCTTGCGTTCGTCGCCGACCGCGACACGCCGCGCCCGCGCTACCGCGCCGACATGGGCGACACCGAATTGGTGGAGTTCATCGTCGATAGCGTCGCGACCTGGGGCTACCAGAATCCGGAATCGGCAAATTTGCGCCCACAGAGCTTTGCCGGCGCGCAAGGCGTGCGCTTCGATCTCACCGCGCAAACGCCCTCCGGCTTGGAGATCAAGGGCTCTGGACTCGTCGCACGCAACGGCGAGACGCTAAACGTGCTGCTCTTCCTGGCGCCAGGCGAACACTACTACGGCGCTTACGCGGCTGAGATCGAAGCGATTATGGCGAGCGCTACGCCAGGCTAGCCCATGACGAAGGCGTTGAGCTTGTTGCCGTCCGGATCACGGAAGTAGCCGGCATAGAAGCCGGGCCAACGCTCTCCCGCCGGGCCCTCACAGGTGCCGCCAAGTGAGAGGGCGAGATTATAGATCTCGTCGACTTGCGCGCGATCCTTGCACTCGAGCGCCACCATGACACCGTTGCCGATGGTCGCGGCGTTACCGTCGAACGGTTTGGTGAGGCCGATTCCGGCAGCGCCGTTTGGCGTGCCCCACGCGATGAAGGTCTCGTTCTCCATCATGCGCGCCGTGCCGAGGGCTGCGGCGATCTTGTCGTAGAACGCCGCAGCGCGCGGGAGGTCGTTAGTGCCGAGTGTGACGTAGCCGATCATGGTCGCCTCTTCCCCATCATGATGGACTCGCAGCGTTACACCTATCTGCGAGACGTGGTTACCTTCACTTGATTAGGTCCAACACGTTCGGCACCCAGCGCAACTCAACCATCGTTGCGTAGAGTGCGAGGACTGCCCCTAAACCTGCGGCGATACGAAACACTCCGAAGGCGAAGTGTTCAGCTTCTCCGGTCGCCTCCCACTCCAACGCGTAATTTCTGACGAACGGGATGGCATTGACCTTCACGAGGAACGAACTTCGCGAGACGTGCTCAGGATCTAGCCGCCGCATACCGGTGCTAAGTTTGGCGGTGACCACAACATGGGGTGTGTCCGCGAAGCGGCGGCGAAACCGAATGCGTACGCTTTTCTGATTCTTTTCTACGTCCGCAATGTCGCTGAGCGTTGTGTCCCCCATCCCGCCTTCTCCCTACCCCTTCACAGCCTTCACGATCTTCCGCGCTGCATCTTCCAGATCATCCGCCGAGATCACGTTCAGGCCGCTTTCGTTGATGATCTTCTTGCCGAGTTCGACGTTGGTGCCTTCGAGGCGGACGACGAGCGGCACTTGCAGGCCGACTTCTTTCACCGCGGCGATCACGCCTTCGGCGATGACGTCGCACTTCATGATGCCGCCGAAGATGTTGACCAGGATGCCCTTCACCTTCGGATCGGCAGTGATGATCTTGAACGCCGCCGTGACTTTCTCTTTCGACGCGCCGCCGCCGACATCGAGGAAGTTCGCGGGCTCTGCGCCGAAGAGCTTGATGATGTCCATCGTCGCCATGGCGAGGCCGGCGCCGTTGACCATGCAGCCGATATCGCCGTCGAGCGCGATGTAGGCGAGATCGTACTTCGAGGCTTCGATCTCTTTCTCGTCTTCTTCACCGAGGTCGCGCAGATCGGCCCATTCCGGGTGACGGAAGCCAGCGTTCGGATCGAAGCTCACCTTCGCGTCGGCGCAATAGAGCTTGCTATCCTCGGTGACGATCAGCGGGTTGATTTCGAGCATCGACATGTCGCTCTTCACGAACGCATCGTAGAGCTTGGTGCAGATGTCGGCGCATTGGCTGGCGAGATCGCCGGAGAGGCCAAGCGCGCCGGAGACCTTCGCGGTGTCAGCAGCGGTTGGGCCGGTCGCCGGATCAATGACCACGGTGGTGATCTTTTCCGGGGTGTCGTGCGCGACTTCTTCGATGTTCATGCCACCAGCTTCGGAGACGACGAACGCGACACGGCCAGATTCACGATCGACCAGAGCGGAGAGATAAAATTCCTTGGCGATCTTCATGCCTTCTTCGATGTAGATGCGCTTCACAACGCGGCCGGCATCGCCGGTTTGCAGCGTCACCAAAGTGCTCCCCAGCATCTGCGATGCGAACAGACCCACGTCTTCCGGCTTGAAGGCGATGCGCACGCCGCCCTTCTCGCCTGCCGCAGCTTCCTTGAACTTGCCTTTGCCACGGCCGCCGGCGTGGATTTGGCTCTTCACCGCCCAGACCGAGCCGCCGAGCTTCGCGGCGACGTCCACCGCTTCCTCAGCCGTGAACGCGGGATAGCCGCGCGGCACCGGCACGCCGAAGCTCTTCAGGACAGCTTTGCCTTGGTATTCGTGGATGTTCATCTGTCCCTCGGGAGCCCTCAAATCAGAGGGCCGTCTTATAGGCCAGCGGCCCGCGCCGCCAACCCCACGAAGGCGCAAACCGCCAGGACGAGCAGCAAATTCGCCTTGAACCGGATCAGCGCGACGCCCGCCGCCAGGGCAAGTGCGACCATCCACCAATAGGCCGAGGCGAGGTCCGGCAGTTCGGTGGGTCCGAATGCGATTTGGCGGGCGAAGAGCGCGTGCGCGGCGAAGAAGAGCGCGAGTTTGGCGATGACGCCGAGGACCGCAGCCGTGATGGCAGCCAGAGCGCCGGACGCGCGCGGACTGCGCTGCAGACCCTCCGCGAAAGGCGCGCCGGCGAAGATCCAAACGAAGCTCGGCGCGAATGTACACCAGAGCGCCATCGCGGCGCCCGCGAGCGCGAGTGCGATGCCACCGCTCGACCAGCCGGCGAGGAAGCCGACGAACTCATTGACGAGGATGAGCGGTCCGGGCGTTGTTTCGGCGAGGCCGAGGCCGTCGATCATTTGCTCGGGCGTCAACCAGCCGCGCGCGGCGGCTTCGGTGGTGAGATACGCGAGCAGCGCGTAGGCGCCGCCGAAGGTGACGCACGCGAGGATCGAGAAGAGCAGCGCGATCTGGAAGAGCACGTGCTGCGTGCCGAGCGTGATCGCCACAATTGCGGGCGGTGTGAACCAGAGCACGAGCCAGAGTAAGGCTTGCAAGAATGCGCCGCGCGCAGGTGGATCGCGCTCGCTCGCTGCCTCGCCCTGCCCCGCCTTGGCGCCGACAAGCGTTGGCGCGACCAATCCGAAGAGCGCGGCGGCGAGGATCACCAATGGAAATGGTGCGCCGAAGATGAGCGCGATGAATGTCGCTATGGCGATGAGGAACGCTGTTTGCGTTTTCAGCGCGCGCTTGCCGACTTTGAACAGTGCTTCGGCAACCAAAGCTACGACAGCGCATTTAATGCCGTCGAACGCCGCGGAGACGTAAGGCAGCTCGCCATAGTTCACGTAGAGCCAGCTCAAGCCGAGCACGATGAACGCGCCTGGCAGCACGAACATCCAGCCTGCGATCAGCGCGCCCGCCCAACCGCGCAAACGCCAGCCAACATAAGTCGCAAGTTGCTGCGCTTCAGGGCCGGGCAACAGCATGCAGAAGGCCAGCATGTGCTGGAAGCGCGCGTCAGCGATCCATTTGCGCTCGTCGACGAAGACGCGATGCATCAGCGCGATTTGTCCGGCCGGCCCGCCAAAGCCGAGGCAGCCGACTTTCAGGGACTCGCGAAACAGATCGCGCAATGAAACTGTCATCGACGCTGCCTAGCGAGGCTGCGTGACACATTCACGACGGCGCGCGCTCGGCGTGTGCGGGCGGATCGGGCTTGTCTTCGCCGTAAGCGATCTCGCCCGCTGACACCGATGTGCCAATTTGCGGCGCGAATTCTTCTTTGGTGGTCGCCTGTTCGCGCGCGGTGCGGCGCCAGAACATGGCGGCGCACACAAAGGTCGCAGCGCCACCTGCGAACCAGAACATGCCGGGCACGTCGAACCAATCGACCAGCGGTCCCATCAGCACCGGGCCGATGACGGAGCCTGCCGCCCAAACGAAGAGCAAGCCAGCGGCAGATTGCGCAAGCCTCCCCGGCTCGGCGCGGTCTGCCATGTGCGCGACGGCGATGCCGTAGAAGGACAACGCGCCTGCACCCCACAGGAAGAACAACAACACTGCCGACCAGTTCTGCAGTTCGCCGCTCCAGAGCGCGAGCGCGAACGATGCGAGCGCAGCTAATGCGGCAAGGCCGGCGATCACCAAGCGGCGATCGACGCGATCGGAGAGTCGTCCCGCCGGCCATTGCAACAACAGCGAGCCGATGAAGGCGGCGGAGTAAAACTCAGCCGCTGCTTCCGGACCATAATGCTGAGCGGCGTAGAGCGGCGCGAGGGCGAGCACGCCGCCGTTGACGAGCCCTGCCCCGAAGCTGCCGATAACGGCGGCGGGCGCGGTGGCGAATTGTTCGACCAGTGCAAGCGGCTGCGCTTTCGGCGGGTCGGGTTGTTCAGCGGCGGTGAAACAGATTGGCACCATGGAGAGTGCTGCGAGTGCCGCCGCGATCATCCATGGCTCGGGCGCCGCGGCGCCGTAGCTGAAGGCGAAAAACGGCCCCACCGCGAGCGCGCCTTTGGTGAGCACCATATAGACGCTCATCACTTCGCCGCGCGTGCGCGCACTCACCGAGAAGCTCATCCAGCTTTCGATTGCCGCAAACATCAGCGCGACCGAAATGCCCGCGCCCATGCGCGCCAATCCCCACGACCAGACATCGTTGGTGAAATGTAGCGCCAACGTGGCGACCGCGAAAACCGCAGCACACGCGGCATAGACACGGATATGGCCGACGCGCGCGAGCAATTGCGTCGCGATCATCGCGCCCATCATGAAGCCGGCGGAGTATGACGCAGCGACGAGGCCAAGCGCGGTGCGCGAGTAGCCGTCCTCCATGAAAGCGAGAGGAATACGCACACCCAACAATCCGCCCGCCAATTGCAGGATCGTGACGGCGGCGATGAGCGCAGCAACGTTGCGCAGCAAGCTAGTCATAGGACGCTTGCTGCTTACGCCTGATTCCCGCGCGTTGGAATCTGCAAATCCGGGCGGCTGTCAGCCGAAGAAGAACTGGAACATGAAGCGCCCAGGGATGAACGTGAACGCACCGGCAACAACGAGTCCGGCGACGAAGACGGCGCCGGAGCGACCGGCCGGGCAGTCGCCGCGCCTAACCGAAGAAAAGCGCGTACATGAAGCGGCCAGGGATGAAGGTCAGCGCGCCCGCGAACAACAAGCCGCCGACAAACATGCCTGTCATCGCGCGGCGATGCGCTTCAACCTTACGGCTGCGGATCGCGTAGATCGCCATCGGCAGCGCGATCAATGTCCATCCGCTCAGGAGGTGGATGAGCGAATAGAAGTTGCCGTTGAGCCCGGTCATGAAAAGCGAACTCACCGCCGTCGTCGCCATGGCGGCGACCCAGCTCCAGCCGAGAGCCTTATGCAGCCCCCTGCCCTTGGGCCGCAGCATGATCACGGTACCGATGACGAGCGCCGTTAACGCCGCAAGGATGTGGAGCTGGAGCACCATGCCGGCGCTTGTCCACAGATCCCAGCGCGGGGCGTGAACTTGGAAATTGGCGCCGAGCGCGACGATTTGGCGCCAGAACGGCAGCAACGGGAGCACAATGATCGCCAGGACCAGGATTTGAATGCCGTGGCGACGTGCGAACTCTGCAAAAGCTTGTTTCATTATTGCGTGCGCTCTCCGGCGATCTGCTAGACAGCTTGCCCGAAGGAGCCGCTCTTGCAGCCGGAACTACGTCAAAACACTGAGAATGGTCGCGAACCGCCGGCTCGGGCGGTTGGCGCTTCGCCACTGGCGGTCGCGCCTGACCGCACCTGGGCCGAATGGGCGCGCAGCCTGGCGATTTCGGCGGCCGCAGGCGTCGTGCTGGCGTTTCTCGGTGCGCTTGGCACCGGCCAGCTGCCGCTAACAACGCGGCTCGTCTATTGGGTGCCGCTGATCATGGGCGGAGCGATCATCGGCAATTACGTGGCGCAATTGGTGCTGCTGATCCCGCGCGCCGGCGCGAATATCTGGTTGTTCTGCACGCTGCTGGCGATTGCGGTTTCCATCCCTATCACCGTGCTGGTCGCGGCCTACAGCTCGTGGATGATCGGCTTCACCTTCAGCTGGAGCTCGCTCCCATATCTTTACGGATCGGTGCTGGTGATCTCGGCGGCGATGACCGGGATCATGATGTTGGCGTCACAGCCCGGCGCCGTAACGCATGCGCCTCCGGCAGGCGCCGCACCCGCGACCGTGCGGTTCATGGAGCGGCTGCCGCCCAAGCTCAAAGGCGCGGTGATCTACGCGATTTCGGCGGAGGATCATTATTTGAAGCTGCACACATCGAAGGGCGTCGATCTGATCTTGATGCGCCTGGCCGACGCCGTCGTTGAACTGGAGGGGCTCGAAGGCGCGCAGACGCATCGCTCTTGGTGGGTGGCGCGTGACGCAGTCGAAAGCGCCCGGCGCGAAGGTGACCGCATGGTGCTTGTGCTCAAAGGCGGCGCCGAAGCGCCGGTGAGCCGCCCCAATGTGCGGCCGCTGCGCGAAGCGGGTTGGTACTAGGCTGGCTTTGCTGGGCGGCCGAAGATCAGATATGCGGCGAACAGCGCGATCATCACGCTGTCGACAATGACCGCTGTGCCGAGCCCACTCAGATAACGATCGCCCTGCATCAAGATCAACGCGACGAACGCAACCTTGCTCGCGCCAGCGACAACGAGCGCGAGCTTGCGTGACGGCGGATTGAGCGCGCCATAGATCAAGAGCGCGCCCATCAGCCCAATCAGGATGCCCCAGTTCGGTACGACAACGGCGAGAGCTGCGCCACTTGGCGTTTCGCCGAACATGGCTTGCATGGCTGCTTCCGGCGCAAAGACGGGATATAGCATCGTCAACGTCAGCAAGCCGGCGACAATCATGATCGTCGCAAACACTCGTTCAAACATGATCATCCACCTTCGTTCTCGCGTGCCAATCTTCGCGTGAAATTCGCCATATCTCGTGGCGCATCCCGGCGTGCAGCGTGTCTCCACTCACGCGCATGCCGAGACGATAAGCAAGACGCTGCGAAGTCTTGTTGTCGATGTGGATGAGGCTGACGATGTCATCGAGCTGAAACTGCGTGAAGATCCAATCGCCGGCGGCCTGCGCGGCTTCGGTTGCGTAGCCCTTGCCCCAATGCGGACGCGCTAACGCCCATCCCAGTTCGAAGCCGACCCAACACTCCGGCTGCCACGCGCCAACGCGACCAACAAACGCGCCACTCGCCTTCTCCTCCACCGCGAAGAGGCCGTAACCGCGCAGCGCCCAGTGGCCGACGAACAACGCCATCTCGCGCCAGGCGTCGCTCCGCACTTTTGCGCGCATATCGCCGGAAAGAAAGCGCGCGACCTCCTCATCCGCCATCATGGCGGCAAAGCCGTTGTCGAGGTCGTCTTCGCGCCAGCCACGCAGAACGAGACGTTCGGTTTCGATGCGCGGAGTGGCGGAAAGATCGAAGAGGCTCACAGCGCCTTATAGCGCGAAGCTTCACTCCGTGGCGCGAAAATCCCAATCGGTGTCGGCCGCGAGATAGAGGAAGGTTGCCCAGGCGGCCACATTCTGGCGAAGCGCTTCTGGATCGATCTTGTCGAGCGTGTCGTCGGGCGTGTGGTGATAGTCGAAATAGTCGGTGCCATCCTGGCGAAGATCGAAAAGCGGCACGCTGGACGCTTGCGCAATCGCTGACGTATCGGCGCCGCCATTGGCCGTGTTGTCGCCCGCGAGAATGCCCAAAGGTGCGAGCGCGCGATGAAAGGCGCGTGCATACGGCAAGGCGGGCGCAGAGAAGCGCGTGCGGGCGTTGTAAACGCGGCCTGCGCCGAAATCGCTTTCCGCTGCTACGATGTGCACTTCGTTCGAATGCGCCGCGCCATAAGCGGCGCCGCCGTGAACGCCGTTCTCTTCTGCGCCCGCAAGCAGAACGCGGATCGTGCGGCGCGGACGGCGCGGCAGATCGCGGATAAGACGTGCGGCGGCGGTGATGATCGCAACGCCCGCGCCATCGTCGATCGCGCCCTGCCCTGAGTCCCATGAATCCAAGTGCGCGGCGATCAACACGATCTCTTCCGGATTTGTGCGGCCGCGAATTTCGGCGATGACGTTGCCGGACTCCACGTTCTCTCGCATGTCGACTTCGATGTTGAGACGCACGCGCGTCGCGCCACGCGCAACCGACCGCGCCAGCAGATCAGCGTCAGCCGGCGAAAGTGCAGCGGCAGGAAGCGAGACACCGACCGCTTGGCGCGATGCGCCGCCCTGGTGGGCGAAGCGATGCGGATCGGTGCCGACGGAACGGATCAGACATGCCACCGCGCCGCGCTCTTGCGCCAACGGCGCGCAGCGGCTGCGCTTGGCGACGGCGACGCCGTAGCCAGAACCGTCCTGCATGCGCTGCATGGGCTCGTCGATGAAGACGATGCGGCCACGCACTTGGGTCGCGGTTGCGGCCTCGAGATCTGTCAGATTTGCGAAGCGGATAACTTGCGCTTCAATCCCGCCTTGCGGCGTCCCAGGCGAACCGCCGAGCGCGGCGACCACCATGGATTGCTGTGACGGCGAGACGATGGACGCTTCCTCACGCACCGCATCCCAATACGGCAGCGTGAACGGCTCGATGCGAATGTTGGTGAAGCGTTGCTCGCGCAACATCGCAACAGCCCAATCACGCGCACGCGCTTCTTGTTCGGAGCCCGCCATCCGCGGGCCGATTTCAGTGACGAGATCTTCGACGATGTCCCATGCGAGATCGCTCTCAAGCGCCGCGGCTTGCAGACGATCAATGGTTCGCTGTTGCTCCGCGCTGATCGGTGCGGTTGGCGGCGGCGCGGGCGGCGCGAGGATCGCGTTCTGCGCACTCGCCGATGAGGCGAACGCTATAGCAATAAGCCCCAACACCAAAGCGCGCATCGAAATCCCCCCGCAAACTCTCAGCGCACAAAGTGGCGGCGTGCGCGCGGGATGCAAGCGGCAAGCGACGATTCGCTAACGTTTGCTGGCTTTCCATGCCGCTTTCGATTGGCCGTAGAGATCGACCTTGTGCATCTCGAACGGCGGCGCGAGCTGATGATCTTCGCTCTCAAGCTGCGATCCCAGCGCGAGCGCGAGTTTGATCGACGGTGCGTTGTTCTTGTCGATGCAGTGAATGACGTGTTCCCAGCCGAGTGAATCGAAGGCCCAGTCGATCGCAGCGACGGCGCCTTCCTTGGCGTAGCCCTGCCCCATCGCGCTGGCCTTCAGACCCCAACCCACTTCATCGCCTGGCCATGAGCCTTCTTTACCGCCCGGACGCCACGGCCCGAGGCGACCGATCCATTCTCCCGTGTCGCGCTGCAGCACCGAAAACATGCCATAGCCTAGAAGCGCCCATGATCCCGCAAGCGAAGCCATGCCGCGCCAAGCAGCGTCGCGCGGGGCGACGCCGCCGATAAAGCGCATCGTCTCCTCTTCAGTCGCCATTGCAGCGAAGCCATCAAAGTCTTCGTGCGACGGCGGGCGCAGGATCAGGCGCTCGGTGGTCAGGGTGGGTCCGATGCTCATGGGACACGTCCTTATCTCGCGGGGCTTTCTCGCGGGACGCGTGAGATAACCCATCGCACGCGACAGCGACAGTGCAGACAATTGCGCGGGCCGAAGCGTCGATTTACGATCCGCTTATGGTTGCTCTTCGCCTCAATCCCGCACTCGATATCAAGGCCGCCGCCGCCGCATACAAGCGCGACGCGTTCGTGCAGCTACCGAACCTGTTTGAAGACGAGGTCGCCGCCGCCGTCGAAGAAGCGATCCTGGCGTCGCCGTGGCGTTTGCTCTGTCAGAACGAAAAGGACGAGCTGCTGTTTCTGACGGAGCAAGAGTACCGCGAAATGCCGGCTCAGGAACGCGCGATGCTCGAACGCGGGATCATGGAGCGCGCGTCACGCAATATTGGTTACACCTATCACGCTTATCCGATGATCGAGGCGGCGCGCCTCGGATGGGATCAGAGCCATCCGATTCACGCGCTTACGCACTTTCTCAACGGCCCGGAGTTCTTGGCGCTCGGGCGCGAGATCATTGGCGAAAACAATCTCACTAAGGTCGACGCACACGCGACGAAGTATTTGCGCGGCCACTATCTCACCCGACACATTGATGACGGCGGTCATCGCCGCGCCGCTTACACGCTCGGCTTCTCGCGCGATTGGCAGCCTGATTGGGGCGGCCTGTTACTGTTCTTGAATCAGAAGCAGGACGTCATCTCCGGTCACCTGCCGCGCTGGAATGTGCTGACGATTTTCGACGGCCTGAAGCTGCATACGGTCACCGCCATCTCGCAATTCGCGATGCGCCCGCGGGTTTCAATCGCGGGCTGGTATCGTGATGATGCGGTTCGTGTGGAGTAGCGCTTAGCCGCCGACGCTCGGATCGATACCTTTGCACGCGTCAACCAAACCCTTCACGGCGCCGACTGAGTGATCGAACATGGCGCGCTCGTTCGGCGTCAATTCGATCTCGATGACCTTCTCAACGCCGCCCGCACCGATAATGCACGGGACGCCGACATACATATCGGTCAGGCCGTACTGGCCGTTCAAGTTCGCGGCGCACGGCAGGACGCGCTTCTTGTCGCGCAGATACGACTTCGCCATCTGGATCGCGCTTTCGGCCGGTGCGTAGAAGGCAGAGCCCGTCTTCAGCAGGCCAACGATTTCAGCGCCACCATCGCGCGTGCGTTGGACGATTTGGTCGAGCTTTTCTTGGCTGGTCCAACCCATCTTCACGAGGTCCGGCAGCGGAATGCCGGCGACGGTGGAGTAACGGACCAGCGGCACCATCGTGTCGCCATGGCCGCCGAGCACGAAGGCCGACACGTCTTCGACCGAGACCTTGAATTCTTCGGCGAGGAAGTAGCGGAAGCGCGCGCTATCGAGCACGCCAGCCATGCCGACGACCTTGTTGTGCGGCAGACCGGAGAATTGGCGCAGCGCCCAGACCATTGCGTCGAGCGGGTTGGTGACAACGATAACGAACGCGTTCGGCGCGTGCGCTTTGATGCCCTCGCCCACCGCCTTCATGACTTTCAAGTTGATGCCGAGAAGATCGTCGCGGCTCATGCCCGGCTTACGCGGCACGCCTGCGGTGACGATGCAGACATCGGCGCCGGCGATGCCGGCATAATCGTTTGCGCCGCGGAGCGCGCTATCGCGACCGAACACCGGCGACGCTTCCGCGATATCCAGCGCCTTGCCCTGCGGCACGCCTTCGACGACATCGAACAGGATCACATCGCCCAACTCCTCGCGCGCGGCGATGTGGGCGAGCGTGCCGCCGATCATGCCTGAACCGATAAGGGCGATTTTTGCGCGGGCCATGGGGAGATGCTCCGATCTCGGGAATTGAAGGCGCGGGGTTTAGACCCGCCCGCGCCTTCGTGCAACGCGGCGAAGTGGAATCCCTCGCCGCACCGATTTTCCCGTTACGGCGTGGGGGCTTGCACCAGCGCCATCACCCAGGCGCGCACGGCTTCGTCGGTCCAAACGCCGTCATACGCCACGTCCGCCGTGTAGGCTTCGAGCGCACCACGGGCGCGGCCGCGATAGATCTTGAGCGGCAGCACAGCGCGCGCGAGGCCTGACGGCAGCGTTTCGTCGCGTACCTCCATGAGCAGACCGTCGCCACTTGTGTCGGCGCCGATGAGGCGCGTGCCGGGGATGTGCAGAACGACATCCGAAAAATTGAGGCAAGCGCTCGCGCAGGTGCCGTTCGAGAGAATGTAAACGCCCGCCGGGATTGGCGACGCGCCCTGTGGACGCTGCTGCGTGTAACCACCGCTTGGCGGAATGGGACGCTCGTCTTCTTCTTCGCGCTGACGCCAGATTGGATCGCCGCGCTCAAGCGCGCCGGAAATGCCGGTTTGCACCGCGCGAACCCATAGGCCGGCTTCGGAATGCTCACCGAATTGTTCAATGAGCTGCGGGGCGAAGCTGTTGATGTAGTCGAGATTGCGCTGCGAGACGCGCCAATCTGTAGCGCCGCCTGGATTGGGTTCCGGGATCGTGTCGATCGGCGCATCGCCCCAAACCGCGCGCGCGATCGCGACGCCCCAGGCGGAGTTGCCGCCGCCATTGCCGCGCACGTCGATGATGATAGCGCGGCCGTTGCGGATCGCTTCGGCGTTGGCGTTGATTTGATCGACAAGTGTTTGCAGCTCTACGCCGGAATCATTGTCGAAGGTTGGCACGCCGATCCAGGTGACGCCTTCCGCTGGCGTCGAGATGCCAAAGCTTGCGCCGGGACCGAGCGAGGCTTGATTGTATTGCGTCCAATAGACATCGCCTTGCGAGATATCGCGCCATGTCAACGTGCGCGTGCGGCGTTCGCCGTTTTCTTCGAACACGCAACGGCGTGGCGGCGGCGCGTAAACATTACCGCGATCAAGGAAGAGCCGTGGCGCGGATGAACGGCGGTCTGCAGCGAGCTGCGGATTCAGCGTGAACGGATAGACGATGCGCTGGCGCAAAGCTGTGAGCGTGCGGCCATCGCAGCGCAGAACGCGCGCGCCAACCGGCGGCGTGTTCGGATCAGCATCATCACGATAATGGACGATCGCTTCATTGCCGCTGGCGGTGACGATGAATCCAGGCCAGCGCGAGATTTGCAGCGATGGTTGCGCGAAGACGCGCAGGTGCGGATCTTGGAAGCCGTTGGCGTAGGCGGCGAGCGCGTAGAAGTAGCTGGCTTGATCGGTAGCGCGACGCGCGCGGGCGCGGGCTTGGCGGTAACCATCTTCGAACCAACGCTGCATGCGCGAGTTTTCGTCGTCGATCGCGACAGGCGTATCTTCGCGGATTAGCATGCGCAGCGCTTCGAGATCGCCCTCGGCGGCGGCGCGCCAAGCTTCCGGCGTTTGCGGCAAAGCTGGCGGCGCCGGCTCCTGGGCGGCGGCCACGTCGGCGATAAGAAAAGTTGCAGCGACACAAGCGGCTGCAATCAGCGATTTCAGGTTCATCACATCTCCCAACCTCACGCAGATGCCTCCGCGCGTGGATATGGATGCGTCAGCGTTTGACGCAGATCAACACGCCGTCGCCGATGGCAGTCAGCGCGGAATGGACGCGCGTATCGGCTTTGGCTTTATACGCCAGGGCGCGAAGCGCGGCGGTATCCGGGCTGGTGTCCGCGGGGTCGGCGACTTTGCCGGACCAGAGCATGTTGTCGAACAGCATGACGCCGCCTGGCCGCAGCAGCAGAAGACCGCGCTCGTAGTAGGAATCGTAGCCGGTCTTATCTGCGTCGATGAAACCGAGATCGTAGCTACCGCCTTGCCCGGCTTGGATGCGTTGATCGAGAGTCTCGGTTGCAGGAGCGACTTTCAATTCGATGACATCGTCGACTTCAGCTTCACGCCAATAATCGCGCGCCTTAGTCGTCCACTCTTCGGAGATGTCGCACGCGAGCAGATGCGCGCCGACCGGATGCATGTCTTTCAGCGTGAGCGCCGTCGCGAGCGCTGAATAGCCGGTGAACACGCCGACTTCGAACGTGCGCTTGGCGCGGATCGCGCGCGCGGTCGCGGCCATATAGGCGCCCTGTTCGGGACTGATCTGCATGCGCGCTTGCGTCATCGCTGACGTCTCTTCGCGGCAGCGGACGAGCGCTGGATGCTCAGGCGGATTGGTGTCCGCGAGATAACGGACGAGTTCGGGCGTCAAGCCAAAGGATGAAGACATGCCCGCAACCTAGTGCGGTTGCGGACATGAGCAACAGCTTAGCCGAGGCGCTTTAGTTGGTCGACGAGATCAGTGCGTTCCCAGGTGAAGCCGCCCTGATTGTCCGGCGTACGGCCGAAGTGGCCGTATGCGGCCGTGCGGCTGTAGATCGGATTGTTCAGCTTCAAATGCGTGCGGATCGAGCGCGGCGTCGCGCCGCCGATCAATTCCGGCAGCGCCTTTTCGAGGATCGCGGGATCGATCGTGTCTGCGCCGTGGAGATCGACGTAGAAGCTCGTCGGCGAGGCAACGCCGATGGCGTAGCTGATTTGAATGGTGCAGCGCTCGGCGAGGCCAGCAGCGACGACGTTTTTCGCCAGATAGCGGCACGCGTACGCAGCTGAGCGGTCAACCTTCGTCGGGTCTTTGCCCGAGAACGCGCCGCCGCCGTGCGGGCTAGCACCACCGTAGGTGTCGACGATGATCTTACGGCCAGTCAGGCCGCTATCGCCGTCCGGGCCGCCGATCTCGAACTTACCGGTCGGGTTGATGTGCCATTTGGTGCGCTTGGTGATGAGACCAGCCGGGAAAACCGATTCCGCGTACGGGCGCACGAGGTCAGCGAAACGCTTCTGCGAGTACGAGACTTCGCCGAGCTTCTTCGTATGCTGATGGCTGACGACGATGGCGACGACTTCAACCGGCTTTCCGTTTTCATAGCGCAGCGTGACTTGGCTCTTCGCGTCCGGCTCAAGCTCAGGACGTTCGCCCGAGTGACGCACTTCAGCGAGGCGCTTCAGAATGTTGTGCGAGTATTGCAGCGTCGCCGGCATGAGCTCCGGCGTTTCTTGGCATGCATAGCCGAACATGATGCCTTGGTCGCCGGCGCCTTCGTCCTTCGAGCCCTTCGCATCGACGCCTTGCGCGATGTGGGCGGACTGACCGTGCAGATAGCAAGCGTAGCGCGCCTTCTCCCAGTGGAAGCCCTTCTGCGCGTAGCCGATGTCCTTCACCGCAGCGCGGACCTTCGGTTGAAGACCGGCGATGATCTCTTTGGTGAAGGCCTTGTTGGCGGCCTTGTCGTTACCCGGCTTACCGGCGCGGACTTCGCCAGCCAGAATGATGCGGTTGGTCGTCACCATCGTCTCGCACGCGACCCGCGCTTCGGGGTCGGCGGACAGAAAGGCGTCAACGACGGTGTCGGAGATACGGTCAGCGACTTTGTCCGGGTGCCCTTCGGACACGCTTTCGCTGGTAAATACGTAAGAGCTTCTCGCCACGCGGTTTCTCCGGCCCCTTGGAAAATAGGCGGCCCCTCATAGGGCATGCGCTTATTTTCGCAAATGCGGCGCCGTCGCTTTGGCTAGCGCTTCGCCTCTGAGGTTTCCTCAGTCAGGGCCTTAACCAGTTCCACCACTTGGCGGCGGACTTTGCGGCTCTTGATCGAGGCAAAGAGCGACATGAGCTCGGTCCCCTCGGGGGTGGCCAGGGCGTCGTCGATGTAATCCCGGGAAGTTTCCGCCACACCGGCCGAGGCGCGCCCGCCTAAGCCTTCGAAGAATTTGGCGATCGGCACGTCCAAAGAGGCGGCGATATCGTGCAGCCGGCTCGCGGCTATCCGATTGACGCCCTTCTCGTATTTCTGGACCTGCTGAAAGGTCACGCCAAGTAATTCTGCGAGCTTTTCTTGGCTCATACCAATTTCGAGGCGGCGCGTACGTACGCGTTGGCCGAGTTTCTTGTCGATCGCGTTCGCCGCGCGCTCGTCATTCATGTCTTCGGCCCCCGAGCCGGTTGAACCGCCGGCGCGTATCTAAGTACCCCCAAGACGAATACTAGGCACAGCAGCAGCGCAATACCCAGTTTGGCATAGACCGTTTCGGTCAATGCTGGCGGCAACTGCGCTTCGGCCGCTGCGCCTTCGGGATTACTTTGGGTTGATCGGACGACACGGCCGTAACCATCGACGATCCCGGAGATGCCGCCGCTCGCGGCTCGGGCCATCGGCAGCCCCTCCTCGATCGAGCGATAACGAGCCATGGCGAAGTGCTGGTAAGGGCCAGTACCGGCCCCGAACCAGGCGTCATTGGTGATCACAACGATCCAGCCCGGACGCTCGGCGCCGCGCGGGACCATACCCGGAAAGATCGCTTCGTAGCAGATCAGCACAACAGCTGGCGGCGCTTCGGGAATGATCAGCCGCGTCGGCGGTCCACCCGGGACGAAATCGCCAACGCGCTGCAGCGACGGAATGTTCAGAGCGCGCACAAAACCCGGCATGTATTCGCCGAACGGTACGAGGTGGTGCTTATCGTACACCTGCGCGATGCGCGGAACGCCGCTGACGCCATCGATGATGGCGGCGGAATTGTAGAGGCGAATGTTCGCGCCGCTGGCTTCGCCGCGCATGAACGCATTGCACTCAGGTTGCGGCTCGCATCGCGTGAGTCCGGTTACGAGCGCGCGATCGCCGAGGCCGGCGCCCAGCACGTCGAGGAATTGCTGGTTCTCAAGCTGGAAGAAGTTGAGCGTTGGGATCGCGCCTTCGGGCCAGATGAGGATCGACGCGTCGCTTTCATCGGCGTCGCCGCTGACATTGAGATAGCGCTCCAACACGCGCCATTCCTGATCCGGGCGATAGCGCCACTTATCGGCTTGGCTCAACCCAGAGTCAGCGACGCGCACGATCGGCTGCGCGCCAGGGGCATCGATCGGTCCGCCCGCCATGCGTTGGGCGCCCCATCCGAAGCTCAGGCCAAGCACAAGACCCGCAACAATCAAAGGCGCAAAGCGCATGCCCGCATCAGTTCGGCGGTCGGCGATTGTCGCAGGCGTCGCAGCGATCGCGAGCGTGATGAGCGTCAGGCCATAGATCCCAACGAGCGAGGCGAGTTGTGAAATCGGTTCGCCCGGCGTCCAAACATAGCCGGGCAATAGCCACGGGAAGCCAGTGAAGATGTTGCCACGCAGCCACTCGGTAACGAATAAGCCCAGCGCGAACGCCGCGATGCGGCGCAGGTCGCTGGTCCAGAGCGCCATCGCGAGCACACAGCCAACGCCCCAGAAAATTGCGAGCGAGCCTGCAAGACCCAGCGTCGCGGGGATGCCCCAGATCGGGCCCCAGGTCTCTGTATCGACAAGGAACGCAGACGATATCCAATAGAGTCCGGTCGAAAGATGCCCGAGGCCAAACCACCACCCGACGCCGAACGCTGCCAACAGTTTGCGCTCACGCCGATAAGCCGCGTCGAGCAGCCAGACGAGCACGACGAGCGCCACGACATAGAGCAGCGTCAGCTGAAACGGCGCGTGTCCCAAAGTCGCGAGCGCGCCGGCGGCGAGCGCCAGGCCGCGTCGCGGCCACGGCTTAAGCGCCAAAAACCACGCGTGAATGCGCGATAGCTGTGGGTCTGCTGCAGGGTTCGTCACGAACGCTCCGAGGCTGCCGAATGGGCGCGTATGGAGCGCGCTGCGGCGCTGGCGTCAACCGCCGATCGAAGCTTTGCGTGCGGTGACCGCGTCCGGAACAGCTTTGGCCTGATCCGCCGTAGGTTTGACGCGCATGCGCTTCACCCGGCGCGGGTCAGCATCTGTGACTTCCACGTCGAAGCCTGCCGGGTGACGCAAAATCTCGCCGCGTTGCGGCAACCGGCCGGCGAGCGCCACGGCAAGGCCGGCGGCGGTGTCAAATTCATCTTCATGGTCGGGCAGCGCGAGGCTGGCGGAGAGCTTCGCTTCAAGCTCGTCAATCGGCGCGCGTCCGTCGACTTCGTAGGCCCCGCCGGGGCGCTCGACGATCCAGGCTGATTCAACGTCGTGCTCATCATCGATGGCGCCGACGATCTGCTCGACCAAATCTTCCATCGAGACCAAACCATCGGTGCCGCCATATTCATCGACGACCAGCGCCAAATGGATGCGGCTCGACTGCATCTTTAGGAAAAGCGTCGCCAGCGTCATCGACTGCGGCACGTAAAGGATCTCGCGGCGGATGCGCGACAGCAAACAATCATCGAACTTGGCGCGCGCTTCGCCTTCTTCCGTAGGCGCCAGCAGCGCCAACACGTCGCGGACGTGGACAAAGCCTTGCGGGTCATCGAGCGTTTCGCCGTACACCGGCAAACGTGAGTGTTGGCTTTCAGAGAACACGCGTGCGGCTTCGCCCAACGTAGCGGCGGCATCGACGGCGACGATCTCTGCGCGGGCGCGCATCACGTCGGCGACCTTCAAGCGATCGAAGCTCGCAGCGCGCAGGATCAGATCCTTGTGCGCGAGCCCAATCTCTTCGCCGTTTTCCTCGCGCTCACGCAGCGCTTCTTCGACAGCGGCAGCGGATCCTGATTTTTCGCGGCCAAAGATCCGCGAGAGCTTTTGCATCAGGCCCGCGCGCCTTCGCGAAGGTTCCGCTTCGTCTTTAACGTCAACCATAATGTGCGCGCAGCGCTCCTAAACGGCCTTCAAGCGTAGGGATCTTCTATCCCGAGAGACTGCAGGATAGCGCGTTCGCGCGCTTCCATCTTCTCCGCATCAGCCGGATCTTCGTGATCATACCCCAAAAGGTGCAAAAAGCCGTGCACCACCAAGTGAGCAGCGTGCTGTTCGAACCGTTTACCTTGAAAATTTGCTTGTTCGACAATGGTTTCCGCCGCCAAAGCGATATCGCCCAGGAAGCCCGGCTCGCCCTTATCGGCGGGCGGAAACGATAAGACATTGGTCGGACCGGCCTTGCCACGGAACTGCTGATTGAGCGCGGCGATCGAGGCATCGTCTCCGAGCAGAAGCGACACTGTCCCTGATGCGCCCTCTTCCGAAGCAGCGGCAGCGAGTGCTTGCGTGAGCAGATCGTCATGCCCGCGCCAGAGTTCGCTATTGGCGATGACATCCACTTCCAAGGTCCGTTCAACTGCCACCGCGCGCTCCCTCGTCACGGTGATAGGCTTCCACGATCTCTGCGACGAGTCTGTGACGAACGACGTCTTGCGTGGCGAAACGAATGACCTCGACGCCGCGCACGTCTTCCAAAATCGACACGGCGTGCGCGAGGCCAGACTGATCGGTGCGCGGCAGATCGACTTGTGACGGATCGCCGGTGACGACCATGCGTGAGCCTTCGCCCAAACGCGTCAGCACCATCTTCATCTGCAGTTGGGTTGCGTTCTGGGCTTCGTCGACGATGACGAACGCGTTCGAGAGCGTGCGCCCGCGCATGAAGGCCAGCGGCGCAACTTCGATCTGCTTGCGCTCGCGGCGCGTCTTAAGATCGGTCTCACCCATCTGACCACGGAAGGCGTCCCAGATCGGCTGCAAGTACGGATCGACCTTCTCAGCCAAGTCGCCAGGCAGGTAACCGAGCTTCTCGCCCGCTTCGACAGCAGGGCGCGTGACGATGATGCGATCAACGCGCTCTTGCTTCAGCGCCTCGACCGCGGCGGCAACCGCAAGGAATGTTTTGCCGGTGCCCGCCGGGCCGACGCCGAAGATGAGATCGATGCTCTCATCGCGTAGCGCTTCGACGTAGTGCACCTGACGCGGCGTGCGCAGCGTGAGGCCGCCGAGCTGCGGGAGGTGCATCGGCCCTGGACGATCGCTCTCGCCTTGGGAGAACGAAATCGCTGCGAGAACCTCCCCTTCGCGCACTTTGCCTTTGCGGCGCGCTTGATCGGCGAGTGAGTCAATGATGCGTTGCACGCGATCGAGTTCGGCCACGGATTGCGCGCGCACGATAATCTTATCGCCCTGCGCGTCGAGCGTGACGCTATAGGACGGCGTGCCGCGCGGTGCATTGGGATCGCGGAAGGCTTCCTGGATCAACGCAAGGTGGCGATGCAGAGGTCCGAAAACCGCTTGCGCCACACCCGCTTCAGAAAGCGCAATCGTGCGTGTTTGCTCGCTCACGCAACCTCCGCTGCCAACGCGACGCGCGCGCCGGCCAAAGAGTTCTGCGAGCCAGACAGAATGCGGACGGGGACAATGTCTCCGTTGCGGGCGGTGGTGTCGTCGAAATGCACAGCCTGGAGATATGGGGAGCGGCCGTACTTCTGACCAGCCATGCGCCCATCGCCAGTGACGAGCACGGGCAGCACGCGGCCGGCCTGGCTCTTGTTGAATGCTGTCTGTTGCTCGAACAGAAGCTTTTGCAAAGCCTGCAACCGCTCGCCTTTCACGGCTTCGTCCACCTGCCCCATCATCGCCGCGGCGGGCGTGCCGGGGCGTTGCGAGTATTTGAACGAGAAGGCCAAAGCGAAATCGATGTCGCGCGCCAGTTGCATCGTGTCTTCGAAATCCTGATCGCGCTCGCCAGGGAACCCGACGATGAAATCCGTCGAGACCGCGATGTCCGGGCGGACGCGGCGCAGGCGAGCGATGATGTCGCGATAGAACGCGCCATCGTGCTTGCGGTTCATCGCCTTCAGCACGCGATCCGACCCCGACTGAACCGGCAGGTGCAGGAACGGCATCAGCTTCGGCTCTTCGCCGTGCATGGCGATCAGATCATCCGTCATCTCGATCGGATGCGAGGTCATGTAGCGAATGCGCTCAAGCCCATCGATGCGCGCGAGATCGGCCAGGAGGTCCGTGAAGCTCGCACCACCGTGATAGGCGTTGACGTTCTGACCCAGCAAAGTGACTTCGCGCACGCCGCGATCAGCGAGAGACCGCGCCTCAGCAAGCACGTCACCAAGCGGACGAGAATACTCGGCGCCGCGCGTGTACGGGACGACGCAAAACGTACAAAACTTATCGCAGCCCTCTTGGATCGAAAGAAACGCGGTAACGCCATCAGGCGACCGCGCGGGCAATGCGTCGAACTTTTCTTGCGCGGTGAAATCAGCCGCCAAGCGCTCGCCCATTTTGCGCGCGGCGCGTGCGATCAGTTCGGGTAGCTTGTGATACGCCTGCGGGCCAACGACGAGATCGACTTCGGGCGCGCGGCGCATGATCTCTTCGCCTTCGGCCTGCGCAACGCATCCGGCGATGGCGATCGTCATGCCCGCACCTTCGAGCGCGCGGCGCTCTTTGTGCGCACGCAAGCGTCCGATCTCGGAATAAACCTTGTCGGTCGCCTTCTCGCGGATGTGGCAGGTGTTCAGAATGACGAGGTCGGCGTTGTCGGGCTTGTCGGTGACGGCGTAGCCCAACGGGGCGAGCACATCGCGCATGCGCTCGCTGTCATAGACATTCATCTGGCAGCCGTAGGTCTCGATGAAGAGACGCTTCGGCGCGCGTGGCTCACTCATTTTTTGTTCGCTTTGGCCTTGTCGTCGAGCGGCACGCCATAGAGTTCGAGGCGGTGATCGACGAGCTTGTAGCCAAGCTTGCGCGCGATCTCTTGCTGCAGGCGCTCGATCTCCGGTTCGATGAACTCGATGACCTGGCCAGTTTTCATGTCGATCAGGTGATCGTGGTGCGTATCCGGCACTTCTTCGTAGCGCGAGCGGCCATCACGGAAGTCGTGGCGCTCCAGAATGCCGGCCTCTTCGAACAGACGCACGGTGCGATAAACGGTGGCGATCGAGATGCCCGAGTCGACCGCCACGGCGCGGCGATGGAGCTCCTCAACATCCGGATGGTCTTGGCTTCCCGAGACGATGCGCGCGATGACGCGGCGCTGCTCGGTCATGCGCATACCCTTCTCGACGCAGAGTTTTTCGATACGGTCCATGGCGGGGAGCAATACAACTTAGGCCGTCGCGCTGTCCACCTATGAGGCGTCAGCCGAGCGTCAAACGCATGGTGATGGCGTCGATCCAGCCGTCGGCGGTCGCGTAATAGCCAGGCCGGCGACCCGATGTCGTAAAGCCTAGCGTCTCATAGAGTGCGCGCGCCGCGGCATTGTCCTCCGCGACCTCCAAGTTCATCGCCGCCGCCCCACGCTCCGTGGCGCTCGCGGCGATGGCTTGCACGAGTGATGCGCCCAGCCCGCGTCGGCGCGCTTCCGGCAGCACTGCAACGGTCAAAAGCTCGGAATCGCCGGCAGCGGCCCACGCCATCGCGAAACCCTGCGCCGTCGCGTGCTCCTGCGAGACAACCGCAAATACGGCGGGGTTTTCCATCATCTTGGAAACGGCGTCCGGGCTCCAAGCTTTGTCGAACGCGCGTGCGTGGAGGCCCGCCAACAGCGCCGCCTGATCCGAGCCGGCGGCCTGGATCACACCACCTGCTCCACCGCGTTCACTTCGGGAACGTAGTGGCGGAGCATGTTTTCGATGCCTTGCTTCAGCGTCAGCGTTGAAGACGGGCAACCGGCGCAGGCGCCGCGCATATTGAGGCGCACGACGCCTTGCTCGTGATCCCAGGAATGGAACGTGATGTCGCCGCCATCGCGCGCCACGGCGGGGCGGACACGCGCGTCGATGATCTCTTTGAGCTCTTTGACGATGTCGGCGGCTTCGCCTTCATAGACGATGTCGGCCTCATCTGTTTCGTCCGAGGGCGCAGCACCATCGCCGAGCACGGAGCGGCCGGCGGTGAAGTGATCCATGATCGCGGCCAGCACATGCGGCTTCAGATGAGGCCACTCCAAGCCTTCGGCTTTGGTGATGGTGATGAAGTCACTGCCCAGATAAACGCGCTCGACACCGTCGACCTCAAACAGGGCAGTGGCCAGCGGCGCGCCGAGCGCTGCATCGGCGTCAGCATATTCGCGGCTGCCCTGCCCCAGCACGTCGCGGCCGGGCAAGAACTTCAGCGTGCGCGGGTTGGGCGTGGATTCCGTTTGAATAAACATGAGGCTCAGGTGGTCCTTCGGCCGGAACCGGTCAAGCGGGCGGCGTGTCTTCCTTGGTGGCGACAATCGCCACAGGCAGCGCCAATTTGCGGATCTCGTCGCGCGTCAGAGCGCCAGGCACGACCAGCACCGGCACCGGGCGCTGACCAAGGCCGGCGGCACGGCCCAATTGTGCGACCAACGGTCCAGGCCCGCCGGGTCCGTGCTCGGCGGCCAGCACCACAAGCTTGATCGAGTGATCTTCCTCGATCAGCTTTCTCAGCTCCGGCTTCAAATCGCCTTCGCGTAGAACGGGTTCAGCCGTGACGCCGCACTCAGCCCACACTTCAGCGGCGAAGCGCTGTGTAAGAGACTCTGCGGCGTCACGTGCTTGGCGGCGCATTTCATCGGTGATCGAAGCCCACGGGGCGGGATCAGACGGTTCGATGACGCGCAGGATCACCAGCCGCCAACCCGTATTGCGGCAGATGAGACCCGCATAGATCAGCGCGTCAGGAAACTCCTCGCTCTCGTCAGCGATGACCAGACAGGCGAAGCGCTCGTCACTCATAGACCAAACCTAGCCGTTCGCGCTCACGCGCGCCAGAAGCCGACAACGTCGCGAACCTCAGCCATGATCGGCTCCGCCACCGCGCGCGCTTTCTCGGCGCCGTCCTTTAGGATGGCGTCGAGCGCGCCTTGATCGGCGTTGAGACGGCGCATCTCGGCTGCGATCGGCGCGAGTGTGGATGAAAGCACTTCCGCCAGGGCCGGTTTGAAGATGCCGAAGCCCTTGCCGCCATACTCGGTGAGAATGTCCTCGACGCTGCGCTCGGTCACCGCCGCGAAGATACCGACCAGGTTTTCGACTTCAGCACGACCGGCGAGGCCTTCCTTCGACTCGGGCACAGGAGCCGAATCCGTGGTCGCCTTCTTGATCTTTTGCAGGATCGCGTCGGCGTCGTCGGTCATGTTGATCCGCGTCATGTCCGACGGGTCGGACTTCGACATTTTCTTCGAGCCTTCACGCAAGCTCATGATCCGCGCGCCTGGTCCTTGAATCAACGGCTCAGGCAACGGGAAGAAATTGGGCGCGTCATAGTCATTGTTGAACTTCGCCGCGATGTCGCGCGAGAGCTCCAAGTGCTGCTTTTGATCTTCGCCGACAGGAACGTGCGTCGCTTTGTAGAGAAGAATGTCAGCGGCCTGCAGCACCGGATAGTCGAACAAGCCAACGGATGAGCGCTCGGCGTGTGAACCGGCCTTGTCCTTGAATTGCGTCATGCGCTCCAACCAGCCCATGCGGGCGACGCAGTTGAATATCCAGGCAAGCTCGGAATGCTCGCGCACGGCAGATTGAATGAAGATGGTCGAGCGCTTGGGATCAACGCCGGCAGCGACGTAAGCAGCGGCGACTTCGCACGAGCGATTGGCCAGCTCTTTCGGGTCGGGGCCTGTGGTGATCGCGTGCAGATCGACGATGCAATAGATGCACTCGTACTGATCCTGCAGGCGCACGAACTTTTGCAGCGCGCCGAGATAATTGCCGAGATGCAGACCGTTCGTGGGCTGCATGCCTGAGAACACGCGTTGCGGTCCCTTGTATTGGGGCGGGGCTGCATCGGTCATTGGAAACTCCGGAACATGAACGGGCGCCCGCTAATGGGCGCGCAAAAGCGACGTCAGGTCAGACCCGCCATCGCCAAAGCTGCGTTCTCTTGTTCATGGGCCGGGCTTCTATCAGCCGTCCAAGCTCGGCGGCAAGCCGCCTCCCCCGTTAGCCGCCCCGCGCTCGCGCCGAAACGCGCTACGGACTTCGCCGATGGTGACGGCGCGGACCAGGAAGAGGACAATGAAATAGGAAATGCCGCCGCCGAAGATCAGCACCGCGACCGCAATCTCCTTGTTGCCGAACACCTCCAGCACCGCTTCACGGTTCATCTGGAAGGTGAAGAGCACCGTGCCCAGAAGCGCCGAAACCAGCGTGATACGAAGCAGCCGGTTCAGCGCCTTACCTGATGGCGCGTAATCGCCACGGCGCGTCAGCGCGCCAATCATCAGGATGACGTTCGCCCAAGCAGCGACGCTAGTTGCGATCGCGAGGCCTGGAAAGCCCGCAACGCCCATCGAGCGCAAGCCGAAGAAGAACGCCGCGCCAAGGACTATGTTAATACCCATCGAGATCAGCGCGAAACGCATCGGCGCTTTAGTGTCTTCGCGCGCGAAGAAGCCCGGCGCATAAATCTTCGCGAGCACAAACGCCGGTACGCCCCAGCCATAGTGAAACAGCGCGAGTCCGGCGTTGGCGGCGTCTTGTTCTGTGAACGCGCCGCGCGTGAAGAGCCCTTCGATCAGGAACGCAGGCGCGGCCATCATCGCAGCAGCAGAAGGCAGCGTGAACGCCATCGAAAGATTGACCGCTTCGTCGAGCGCGCCGCGCGCACCCGATTGATCACCCGCCGCCACCATTCTCGAGAGGCGCGGTAACATCGCGACGCCAACAGCAACGCCGATCAGGCCGAGCGGCAACTGATACAAGCGGTCGGCGTAATTCAGCAGCGAAATCGCGCCGTCCTCGAACGAAGCGATGGCGGTGCTGACGAGCAAATTAATCTGGAGCGCCCCGCCCGCGAGCGCGGCCGGCGCGGCAAGCACGAGCAAACGCCGAACGTTCGGACTAAGGCGCGGCAGCATCGGCCGCGTGCGGATGCCGGCGCGCCGGGCGCCGAGCGCAACCCAAAGCGCCTGCAAGACGCCGGAGATCGTCACCGCGATCGCGGCGGCCGTCGCCGCTTGGATCTGGTCGTCTCGAAAGAACCAAACGCCGATCAGCAAAGAGATATTGAGCAGCGACGGTGCAGCGGCGGCGGCGAAAAAGCGGCCGCGCGCGTTGAGCGCGCCGGCGAACAAAGTCGCTGCGCTAATCGCGATCAGATAGGGCATCGTAATCTGCGTCAGCAATGTCGCGAGCTCGAACTTTCCAGGCGTCTGCAGGAAGCCGTTGACCAGAACCAGATTGATCCACGGCATCGCGAAAATCGCGATCGCACTCAGAACGCTGGTCGCCAGCACCAAAACCGCGAGCGCTTCAGCCGCGAGCGTATCGGCTGCCTTCTCGCCCTGCTCAGCCAACGTCTTGGAATAGACCGGCACAAAGGCTTGGCTGAACGCGCCTTCGGCGAACAAGCGGCGAAACAGATTCGGGAACCGCAGCGCCGCGTTGAAGGCGTCCGCCACCGGCCCCGCGCCCAGTGCGGCCGCAAGCAGGATGTCGCGGGCAAATCCGAAAACCCGCGAGACGAGCGTCAAGCCGGCGATGACAGCAGTGTTGCGGGCGAGACTCATTGATTCCCCGAGACGCGGTGGGCGTGTCTAGCGCGCCGTCGAAGCGCGCGCCACAGCCAAGGCCTTCTTGGCTGGATCGGCAGGCGCCGCCGGCTCAGCCGCGCGCAGAACGGCTTCGAGCTTCGTCCGCAACGACGCAATGCGGCGCGGCTCCTTGATCTGCCCACCGCCCTCTTCCGTCACATAGAACACGTCCGAGGCGCGCTCGCCCAACGTTTCGATGTGAGCACTGGCGATGGAGACCTTGGCGTCGGCGCAGACTTGCGCCAACTCGGCCAGCAAGCCGAGACGGTCGCGGCCGGAGGCTTCAACGACGGTGGCGTGCGGCGTCAAATCGTTATCGATGCGCACCCAGGGTTCGATGGCGAACGCCGCATTGCGCCGCGAAGCCGGCTTCGGCGCGGGCATGGCGTGATCGGCGAGCGCCGCGCGCGTGAGGCGCTCAACCAAATGGCGCAGCAAATCCGGATCGCGCAGGCCGAACGGCTGGTGATCGGTGGTTTGGATCGAGAACACGTCGAACGCCGCGCCGTCTTTCGTCGTGTGAACGCGCGCGTCGGCGATGTCAGCGCCACTGGCGGAGATAGCAGCGGCAAGACTGGCGAACAGGCCGGGCCGGTCACCGGCATAGACCAGCACTTCCGCGACACCCTGCTTCTCGCGAAACCGCGACGCAACGTGCGGGATGGCGCGCCCGCGTCGGGCGTTCATGACCTCGGTCGCATGCCAGCTCAGCGCTTCAGAATCGTGATTGAGCCAATAGCCGTCTTCGAGCGCATCAAGCCATGCGGCGAGCGCATCATCGACACGCACGTGTTTGAGCAAGTCGGCTTTTGCGCCAGCGGCGAGTTCGGAAAGATGCTCACGGACGCTCACCTCGTCCGAGCGGCCGCCGTGCAGCGCTGCTTCGGTGAGACGATAGAGATCGCGGAGCAATTGCCCCTTCCAGTCGTTCCACACATTCGGGCCAACAGCGCGAATGTCAGAGACGGTGAGCACCAACAGCAAACGCAAGCGCTCGACGCTACCGACGATCTTGGCGAATTGCTCGACCGTGCGCGGATCGCCGATATCGCGCTTTTGTGCGAAATCGCTCATCACCAGATGGTGGCCCACCAGCCAGCCGACGAGATCCACCTCTTCTTGCGGCAGCCCCAGACGCGAACAAGCAGCGCGCGCCGATTTCTCGCCCTCGATCTGCTGATCGCCCTCGCCTTTGCCTGTGTCGTGCAAGAGCATGGCAAGGTAGAGCGCACGGCGGTTGATGATCTTGGGAAAGATTTCGGTCGCCAACGGGTGGCGATCTTTGTGCACGCCGCGCTCGATCTCCGACATCGCGTCGATCGCTTGCAGCGTATGCTCATCCACCGTGTAGTGGTGGTACATATTGAACTGCATCTGCGCGACGATGCGGCCGAACTCGGGGACAAATTTCCCAAGCACGCCCGCCTCGTTCATCAAGCGAAGCGCTGCCGCGGGATGGCGCTTGGACGCGACGACATTGAGGAACGCCGCGCGCGAAGCATCGTCCTTGCGCCATTCCGGCGTGATGCTGCGCACGCGCCGCGCCGCTTCACCAAGTGCTGCAGGATGGATATCGAGATCGCGGCCTTCGGCGATTTCAAACAGGCGCAGCACGTTGCTCGGCTTTTTCAGCACTTTCGGCGCTTCGATCGTGAGGCGCCCGCCTTCGATGACAAAGCCTGGTGTCTCCGGCGCCGACTTGCGCGCAAAACTATCGGCGAAACGCTGCAGACCTTTCGGGGCGCGCTTGGCGTTATCGGCCTCTAGCTTGGCGCAGAGCACGCGCGTCAGCATGCCCACCTCTTTCGCTACTAGAAAATAGCGCTTCATGAAGCGCTCTACGTCCGACTGATTGGCGCGGGTGTGATAGCCCATGCGCTTGGCCATTTCTGGCTGCACGTCGAACGTGAGCCGCTCCTCGCCTCGGGCGGTTAGAAAATGCAAATGGCAGCGCGCGGTCCATAAGAAATGCAGCGCGCGCCGGAAGGCGTGACGCTCTTCTTCGGTGAACACGCCCGCGTCGACATAATCTTGCGGCGCACGGAAGCCGTATCGATGCCGCGCCATCCAGAAGAGCGTGTGCAGATCGCGCAACCCGCCTTTGCCCTCTTTAATATTGGGCTCGACCATGTAGCGCGAGGCGCCGACGCGCTGGTGCCGTTCATCGCGCTCCTTTAGCTTCGCCGCGATGAACGCAGCGTGGCCCTTCTGCGCAACCTCTTTGCGAAATCGCGTTTCGAGTTCCGCAGCCAAGGATTCATCACCGGCGATGCGGCGCGCTTCGAGCAAGGCGGTTTGGATCGTATGGTCTTCGCGCGCGAGCTTGATCGACTCGTCCACATTCCGTGACGCGTGGCCAACCTTTAGCCCCATGTCCCAAAGCATATAGAGCATGTACTCAGTCACGCTCTCGCTGAACGGCGTTGGCTTGTAAGCACGCAGAAAAAGCAGATCGAGATCGGACGAGGGCGCCAGTTCGCCGCGGCCATAGCCGCCCACCGCCATCACCGCGAAGCGCTCGCCTTCTGTCGGGTTGCGGGCGCGAAAGAGGTGCACCGTGGTATAATCGTAGAGCGCGCTGACGACTTCGTCGGCGACCTTGGCGAGAAGTCGCGCCACCGCCAGGCCGTGGTCGCCGGCCTCCAACCGCTCCTTGGCGATCATCCGGCCCCGAAACAACGCGCCGTGCAGCAGGTTCTTGACCGAGTCCCGCGCGCCTTCGCCTTCAGCCGCGGCGATGGCGCTCAATTGCGCACGCAGTCTGAGGCCGTCGACGACGTGTTCGATGCGGGCGGGCTTCAGCCGGGCTGGCATGTGCTTGTCATTTCACCAATTCAGGGTCTGTGGCGCCAGTGTCCACAGCTGCAAGATATGACTTCTTGGTAAATCACAGAACGCAACCTTGCCTCAATTCGCGGGCATAGCCACAAAGGTAGCGGGCAATACGCCGCCCCGGAGAGCTCCCCGAATGCGCAGCAAAGGCACCAGGACCATCAGACCGGTCGATGAGGACCATCAGGTGACCGATCATCCGTCTCGGGCTGGCCTCGAAGCGCTTATGGACCAGAAGTTGTTCCTGCAGCGCATTAAGAGCGAGCGCGCCTCAGCTTATTGGTTCGCTGCATCGCTTTGGGGCGTCACCGGCTTAATTCTGGGCGCTTTCATCGGCGTCTATATCACGTTGGCGGTGCAGACCGGCTCGATGCCACTGATCCGCGACAACATGATTGCCGGCGCCGCGATGGATGAAGCTCGCGATACCGTCAATAGCCGCCCGGGCCTGCTGCCAGGCGAAGACGCGCCGCAGCCGCAAGAGCCGTAAGGTTCATTCTTCCGATTTCAGCGCCTTGAGCCGGTAGAGCGCGTCCAACGCCTGCTTCGGGCTCATTGCGTCCGGATTGATCTCGTCGATCGCCGCTTCGAGCGGTGAGGCCTTGTGCTCCTCCATCATCGTGGCGAAGAGCGGCAGCTCATCAACAATCTCGACACGCGCCGACCCGCCACTCGCTTCCAGCCGCTGCAGCACCGCGCGTGCACGCTCGACCGCGCTCTTCGGCAAACCGGCGAGCTTGGCGACTTGAATGCCGTAGGAGCGATCCGCAGCGCCTGGCGCGACCTCGTGTAGAAAAACGAGATCGCCTTTCCATTCCTTGGCGCGCAAATGCGCATTGGCGCCGGCTTCGAGCTTTTCAGCGAGACGCGTCAGCTCATGATAGTGCGTCGCGAAAACCGCGCGGCTCTTGTTGGCCTCGTGCAAATGCTCAGCAACAGCCCAAGCAATCGCGAGGCCGTCGAAAGTAGCGGTGCCGCGCCCGATTTCGTCGAGGACGACCAGCGCACGCGGCCCCGCTTGATGCAGAATGGCTGCGGTCTCGACCATCTCGGTCATGAAAGTCGAGCGCCCGCGCGCCAGATCATCGGATGCGCCGACGCGCGCGAACACGCGATCGACAACACCAAGGCGCAACTTGCGCGCCGGCACAAACGAGCCGGCCTGCGCCATCACGGCCAGCAGCGCGATCTGACGAAGATACGTGCTCTTACCGGCCATATTCGGGCCGGTGACGACCATTAAGCGCGGCCCGCTTTTGCCTTCGCCGTCGAGGCGCGCGTCGTTCGGTGTGAAGCCTTGCCCTTCGCGGCGGACCGCCTCCTCCACGACAGCATGGCGCGCGCCTTCGGCGAGCAACGCCACGCTCTCATCAATCTCAGGACGCGTCGCGCTGGTCTCTTCCGCCCACAGCGCGAGCGCCGCAGCGACATCGAGCGCAGCGAGCGCTTCGGCAGCAGCGCGAATATCGACCCCGCAAGCGGCGGCTCGCGCAGCGAACTCTTTGAACAAGGTCAGCTCACGCGCCAACGAGGCTTCGCCGGCGCGCGCGATCTTCGCGTCAAGCTCGGCCAACTCAGTGGTCGTGAAACGGATCGAGCCGGCATTGGTTTGGCGATGAATGAAGCGCGCATTGAGCGGCGGCGCCATCAAGGCTTCGGCCTGCTTGGTCGTCGCGTCGATGTGATAGCCGAGCACGCCGTTGTGCTTGAGCTTTAAGCCGGCAATGCCGGTTTCTTCGGCGTAGCTTGCCTGTAGAGCTGCGATCACTTTGCGGCTGTCGTCGCGCAGCGCCCGCGTTTCATCGAGCACCGCATCGTAGCCGGGCGCGATGAAGCCACCGTCACGCGTGAGCAGCGGCAGGTCTTGTGAGAGCGCCAGCTGAAGCGTTTGCGCGAGACTGGCGCTCGGCGCATGCGCCGCAAGAGACAAAGCTTCGCACGCACGCCCAATCTCCACGGGCAACGCGCCGCCAAAGCCGGCGCAGTGCGCGCTGGCGCGATCGCCTGCTCCCAAACCATCGCGCAAATGCGCCAGATCGCGCGGCCCACCACGACCGAGCGCCAAACGCGTCAGGGCCCTCGCAAGATCACCAGCGGCGCGCAATTCTTCACGCACGCCATCACGGCGCTGACGCTCTTCGATGAAGAATTCGACCGCATCGAGCCGTGCGTTGATCGCGCTAACGTCAGTCAATGGCCGGCCGATCCGCTCCGCCAACAAACGTCCACCGGGCGCAGTGACTGTGCGGTCGATGCAAGCCAGCAGCGAACCGGCGCGCTCATGACGCACAGACCGCTCGATCTCGAGCGCAGCACGCGTCGCGGCGTCGATCACCATGAAGGCCCGCGCGGCGATGCGGCGCGGCGGCTGCAGACGAGGTGCTGCGCCTGCTTGGGTCAGTTCAATATAATCGAGCAGCAGTCCCATCGCCGCCATCTCGACGGCGCCGAACTCACCGAACGCATCGAGCGCCGCCACCTCAAAAGCCGCCTTCAAGCGCCGCTCTGCGCCCTTGGCGTCGGCCTTTACGGCAGGACGAACGGTCAACGTCGCGCCCGAGATACGCGCGGCCTCGTTCACACGCGGCGCGTCGCCTTCAACGATTAACAACTCTGCTGGCGACAGCGCTGCGAGTTCTTCTTCAACCTCGTTCGGATTGATCGCGCGCGTCTCGAATGCGCCGGTAGACACATCGGCCCACGCAATGGCGGCGCCCTCATCACCGAACGCGCACGCCGCCAAGCGATTGGCGCTGCGGGCGTCGAGGAGCCCTTCCTCCGTCAGCGTGCCGGGCGTGACCACGCGCACGACGCCGCGCTGCACGATCGATTTCGCGCCGCGCTTCTTTGCTTCCGCGGGATCCTCAAGCTGCTCGCAGACTGCAACCTTGTGACCAGCGCGGATCAGCCGCGACAGATAATTCTCCGCTTGGTGCCACGGCACGCCCGCCATCGGAATTGGTTCGCCGCTATGCGAGCCGCGCTTCGTTAGCGTGATGCCGACAGCGAGCGAGGCTTTCTCAGCATCCTCGAAGAACAGCTCGTAGAAATCGCCCATGCGAAAGAAGAGCAGCGAATCCGGATGCTCCGCTTTGGCGGCGAGATACTGCGCCATGAAAGGCGTCACCTTCGGCGACGGGGTCTGAGAGGAATCGGCCACGACGCAGCTTTAGCGACTTGTTCGCCGGACTTCCATTGACGAGGCAGGGCCGAAAGCTAGGGTGCGCCAAACTTTGTGAGCCCACATAATCCATGGCCGACACTACCAAAAAATCCTTCACCGACGCCGAAGCGCTTGACTTCCACCGCCTGCCGACGCCGGGAAAAATCTCGATCACACCGACCAAGCCAATGGCGACGCAGCGCGATCTCTCGCTTGCCTATTCGCCGGGCGTGGCGGTTCCCGTGAAGGCGATCGCCGAAGATCCCGATAAGGCCTACGATTACACCTCCAAGGGCAATCTCGTCGCCGTCATCTCCAACGGCACCGCGATCCTTGGTCTCGGCAATCTCGGCGCGCTGGCGTCGAAGCCGGTGATGGAAGGTAAGAGCGTCCTCTTCAAGCGCTTCGCAGACGTAGACTCGATCGATATAGAAGTGACGACGCAGGATGTCGAAGAGTTCATCACGACGGTCCGCAACATCGGCCCGACATTCGGCGGCATCAATCTCGAAGACATCAAGAGCCCCGAGTGCTTCATCATTGAGAGCCGGCTTCGCGATGAACTCGACATTCCAGTCTTCCATGACGATCAGCACGGCACGGCGATCATCGCCGCCGCCGGATTGCTCAATGCGTGCGAGCTGACCGGACGCCGGCTTGACGATGTGAAAGTCGTCGTCAACGGCGCGGGTGCAGCGGGGCTTTCTTGCATCGCTCTAATCAAGCAACTCGGCGTGCCGCATGAGAACGTCATCGCGCTCGACCGCGAAGGCGTAATCTATCGCGGCCGGGAAAAAGGCATGGACCAGTTCAAGTCCGTACATGCCGTCGATACCAAACACCGCTCACTCGCCGACGCTTTGAAAGGCGCGGATGTATTCATGGGGCTTTCGGTCGCCGGCGCGATGACCAAAGAGATGGTCAAGTCGATGGCGAAGAAGCCGATCATTTTCGCCATGGCCAACCCCGATCCGGAAATTCTGCCGGAAGACGTTCACGAAGTTCGCAAAGACGCGATCGTTGCAACGGGCCGGTCGGACTATCCCAACCAAGTCAATAACGTCCTCGGTTTTCCTTACATCTTCCGCGGCGCACTCGATGTGCGCGCGCGCACGATCAATGAAGAGATGAAGGTCGCCGCCGCGCGTGCTTTGGCCGAGTTGGCCAAGCAAGACGTGCCGGATGAAGTGGCGGCGGCATACCAAGGCAAGCGCCTGCAGTTCGGCCCGGAATACATCATCCCCTCACCGTTCGATCCGCGCCTCATCTCCGAAATCCCGCCGTTCGTAGCGCAAGCCGCGATGGATTCCGGCGTTGCCCGCAAGCCGATCGCAGACATGCAGGCGTACAAGCATTCACTTGCTCAACGCCTCGATCCGACAGCAGCCATGATGCAGCGCGTGCAAACCGTAGTGCGTCGCACGCCGCAGACGATCGTATTCGCTGAAGGCGAAGAGCCGTCCGTGATCCGCGCGGCCTACGCATTTCAGGAACTGGGTTTAGGCCGCGCCGTGCTTGTCGGTCGTGAGGACACGGTGCGCGATAATATGAGCGTGGTTGGCGTTCCCGAGAGCGCCAATCTGCAAGTGGTCAACGCCCGCATCTCGTCGAACAACGAGCACTACGCCGACTATCTCTACAAGCGCCTGCAACGCTTCGGTTTCCTGCCGCGCGACGTGCAGCGCATGGTCAATCAGGACCGCAACGTGTTCGGCGCCTGCATGGTCGCGTGCGGACATGCCGACGGCATGGTCACCGGCGTCACGCGCAATTACGCCACCGCGCTCGACGATGTGCTGAAAGCGATCGATCCGGCGCCGCGCGAACGCGTCATCGGCATGTCGATCGTGCTGATGAAAGGCCGCACGCTCTTCATCTCGGACACCGCCGTGGCGGAATTTCCAGAGCCTCCGGAATTGGCGCAGATCGTCATCCAATCGGCGGCAATGGCGCGCCAGCTTGGCGCCGTACCGCGCGTCGCCCTGCTTTCGCACTCGACGTTCGGCAACCCGAAAATGGAGCGCTCGGAAAAAATCCGCGACGCCGTCTCCATTCTCGATCGCCGCGAAGACATCGATTTCGAGTACGAAGGCGAGATGAATGTCGACGTCGCGCTGCACGCCAACATGCGAGAGCTTTATCCGTTCTCGCGGCTAAGCGAGCCGGCAAACGTGCTGGTGATGCCGGCGTTGCACTCCGCCTCGATCGCCACCAGCCTGCTCACGACTGCAGGCGGCGCGACGGTTATCGGCCCGATGCTGACCGGGCTTTCACGCCCGATCCAGATCGCGCCGCTCGGCGGCGCGGTGTCAGACATCGTCACTTACGCGACGGTCGCGGCGTTCCAAGCGGCGGAAGCCAAAGCGCAAACCTAAGCGGGCGCCGGCTCTTCCTTCGCAGGATCTGTCGGTGGCGGCGAGCGGCGCATGACAGCAATTGCAAAGCCTAGCGCAGCGATGCCGATGACAGCCGAGTAAATGAAGAACGTCATATACCCCGCGGCAAACGCCTCGGCAGGGATGCCGCGCTGCTCCACCAGATGCGCGAACGCGGTTGGCGACATGCCGCTAAACCAGCTGCGCAGCCACTCCGTCTCCCCTGCTGCGACTGCCGCAGTCGACGCTTCAACGATGCGGCCTGAGATGGCCGCTAGTATCTTGCCAGGCAGCGCGTAGAGCGATGAGAACAGCGCGTATTGCGTGGCAGTGAAGCCAAGACTGGTCAGGCTCGACATGTAGGCGATAAGCGCCGTGCCTGCGATGCCGGCCGAGATGTTGTCGATGGCGATGCACGCATAGAGTCCAGGCAACCAAGGCCCGGTAAAGGCGAGCGAACTGAACGCGATGTTCGACAGCGGCTGCAGAATAGCGCCAACGATCAGCGAGCGCATCAGGCCAAACCGCGCAACCAGCCAGCCGCCGATCCCGATACCAGCCATCGACATGATGACGCCGAAGAGCTTCCGCGCACCGGCGATCTCATCGAGCGTAAAGCCGACGTCGACGTAAAAAGCCGTCATCAAGTTCAGAACGAAGTCGGCGATGCGATAGACGCAGATCATCGCCAAGATGAGTGCGCCGACGCTGCCATAGCGCTTGAAGAAATCCTCCAGAGGCTCCTTCAACGTGCCGGCGAAATACGCGCTTGGGCGGGAACTGAACAACGGATAGGTCGCGAAAGCGACGATCGCCAAACCGATCGCGACGCCAAACACCTGCCACACCGCGCCCCACGGACGCGCGGTCCACATTTCCGCAAACCCCGGCACGGCGTCGCCAAGGCCTACCCAGCCAAACATGAACGTGAGCGGCTCGGCTTTGCCGGCGAGACCAGCGCCAATGAAACAGGCGCCAAACACCATAAACAAAATGCGCGCGACCCATTCAGTCGCTTCCATCCAGAGCGGCGTTGTCGCTGGCGGAAATGGTTTTGGTTCGACGCTCTTCTCACGCGGCGCAAGCAGCACGCCCAGGATGCCAATGCCCATAACAACGGCCATGGCCGAGTACGCCGCCGTCCATCCGATCCGCGACGCAAGAAACAGCGGCGCTGCGCCCGACACGACGACGGCCAGCCGATAACCCCACTGGTACGCGGCAGCCATAATGCCTTGTCGTTCGACCGCCGCGACCTCGATACGCCAAGCGTCAATCGCGATGTCTTGGGTGGCGCCGAACACCGCCGTCATCACGGCGAAGATCGCGACGATGGTGAGCATGTTCAGATTTGGATCGGGCTGCACTGCGCCCTCTACGCCGCCCGCTACGGCAGCCGAGACCACCGGCATGTTCACCGCGATCGCCCAAATGCCGAACACGATACCGATCTGCGCAAGCAACATCCACGATCGGCGTTTGCCGAACATTTGGTGCAACACCGGAATGCGTACGCGATCCACGATCGGCGCCCAGAGAAATTTGATCGCGTAAGTGATCGTCACCAAGCTGAAGAGCGTGATGACGTCGAGCGGCAACTTGGCCTGGCGCATCCACGCTGAGATCGTGTCATAGAGCAGCAAGTTCGGCAGGCCGGCCGCGAAGCCGAGCGTCAGCATCACGAGCGAGCGGCGCTCAAAGAAGACGGCGAGAGCTTCCCAGGTCGAACGCTTGGGCGGTGCGGCGGCTTCAGTCATGGAAAACTCCGGGCGCGGAGCGCCTTATTCGCTGCTGAACGTGGCGGGGTTCGGGCGGGCGGTAAAGCGTTCGGCGACAGCCAGCAGGCGTGTGGCGTCGATCGGTTTGGTGATGAAATCGTCCATGCCGGCCTGACGCGCGAGCGTGCGTTCGTGCTCGCCGGCATCGGCAGTAAGCGCGACGATCGGCGCCGCCGCCGAGGGCCCTTCTCCCGCGCGGATGCGTGCGGCGGCCTCTAGCCCATCAAGGCGCGGCATGCGGATGTCGAGGAAGATGACATCGAAATGCGCGGCTGATGCGGCGGCCACGGCCTCGGCGCCGTCTTGCACCAATGTGACCACACCGCCCATGCGCGTCAGCAACGTGCGCGCGAGCAGCGCGTTGATCGGATTGTCTTCAGCCAAGAGCACCTTGCGGCCCGCGAGCGCTTGCGGCGCTGCGTGCGGCGCGGCTTCGTTCTTACTTTCCTTGACGCCGCCCAAGGCTGCGCGGACACGCTCGCCAAGCGCGCGGCGGCGGACGGGCTTGAGCACGTAGTGACTGACGCCAACCGCTTGGCACGCGGCGACAACATCGCGCCGCTCTTGCGGAATGAGGAGAATGAGTGCGCGGGCTTCGCGCTTCAGTGTGGCGAAGGTCTCGGCGTCCACACCTTCGCGCCAATCGAAAAAGATCACCTCTGGCGCGCCGTCGCGCTCAACGATTGTGGCGCCGAGCGAAGACGATGCCGCGCGCAGCGCTTGCGTGAGCACGACGGATTCGCTCAGCACGCATACGCGCGCACCTTGCAAAGACGTGGGCGTTGCAGGCGACGCATCGCCCGTCTGCTCGAATGGCAGCTCAACCCAAAAGCTTGCGCCGTAGCCGGGACGGCTGACAACGCCAGCGTCGCCGCCCATCGCCAATGCAAGCTTTTTCACGATCGCCAGACCAAGTCCCGCGCCGCCGTGGCGGCGCGCGACGCCTGCATCGGCTTGCGTAAACTCTTCGAAGATCTGCGCCTGTTTGTCAGACGCGACGCCCGGACCGGTATCGCGCACATTGAAACGCAAGCGCCCGCCGGGTCGCATCGCGAGTTCAAGCACAACGCCGCCCGCCTCCGTGAACTTCACAGCATTGCCGGCGAGGTTGAAAAGGATCTGCCGCAAGCGGCCTTCATCGCCGACGACTTGCGCAGGCGCTGCGCCACGAACGACGACGGCGATCTCCAGACCTTTGTCATGCGCTTTAGGCGAAAGCAGTTCGGCGACGTCTTGCATCGTCGCTTCGGGATCGAACGGCGCGGATTCAAGTTCGACACGTCCCGCTTCGAGGCGCGCGTAATCTAGAATTTCCGTGATCAGATCAAGAAGGTGTTCGCCCGATTGACGGATCGCGCCAACATAGGTGCGCGCATTCGGTTCGAGTTTGCCGAGATCAAGCAGGCCCGCCATGCCGAGAATGCCGTTCAGCGGCGTGCGCAATTCGTGCGTGAGCGTTGCAAACAACGTTGTCTTTGAGCGCAACGCATCTTCGGCGGCGCGGGTGTGGCGGGTGATGTCGCGCGCGACGCAAAGGTGTGCGCCATCGGGGAGCACGCGCTCAACCCACTCGAAGCGCCGGCCATCGGGTGCCGCAGCATCGAAGCGGCGCTCTCCGTTGTGAAACTCGGGCGTAGAGGTCCTCCCCCAGGGCGGACGGTTGGGCCCGATCCATTGGCGGAAAGTGTCTCGAAAGACTGGGTTGGCGCGTAAAAGCGAACCGTCTGCAGCCAAAATGGCCACCGGATCAGGGAGTGCGTCGAACGCATCGAAGGCTTGCGCGGTGGCGGGCTGAGCCATGCCCGCATCAAAGGCTGCGCGGGTTAAGAAAGCTTAGCGATTGGCCGGTTTCAGCTGGCGTGCGCGAGATCTGGGCTGGCCCATTGGCGCTTGAGGCTCAAAGCCTCCGCAATATGGATACGGCGCACGGCGTCCGAGCCATCGAGATCGGCGATCGTGCGCGCCACTTTCAGCGTGCGGTGATAGGCGCGCGCCGAGAGCGCAAGCGCCTCCGCCGCTTTCGCCAGCAGTGCAGCGCCGGGCGCATCAGGCGCCGCGATCCGCTCAAGTGCTTCAAGCGCCAGCACGCTGTTCAGTCCCTGTCCGCGTCCACTTTGCGCATCGCGCGCACGCAGCACGCGCAGTGATGCCTCGACTGTGCCTTCGATCGGCGGCGGCAAAGCCAAGTCCGCGGCAGTGACGGGCGGCACGTCGAGCTGAATATCGATGCGATCGAGCAGTGGGCCGGAGAGCCGCGCTTGATAATCGATTGCGCAGCGCGGACCGCGCCGGCAACGGCCAGCACCGACACCACCACCGCAGCGGCACGGATTCATCGCCGCAGCCAGCAGAATGCGCGCCGGATATGTGACGTGATGATTGGCGCGCGCAATGAGCACGCTGCCACTTTCCAGCGGCTGCCGCAGAGCATCGAGAGCTTGCTGCGAGAATTCAGGTAACTCATCGAGAAACAGAACGCCCTGGTGGGCAAGCGAGATTTCACCAGGTTTTGCGCGCATTCCGCCGCCAACCAAAGCCGCCATTGAGGCCGAATGATGCGGCGCACGGAATGGACGTGTGCGCGTCAACCGCCCACGCTCAAGTAGCCCGGCAACTGAATGCAACATCGACACTTCGAGCAATTCTTCGCTTGAAAGCGGCGGCAAAAGTCCGGGCAGACGCTGCGCCAGCATCGATTTACCGGCGCCGGGCGGCCCGACAAACAGAATGTTGTGCGCACCAGCGGCGGCGATCTCCAGCGCGCGCTTGGCTTGTTCTTGACCACGGACGTCACGCAAATCGGGCGCGGCTTCAGCGGAAATCAGATCGCCGCGCTCGGGCGGTTTGATCGCGGCGCCGCCGCGAAAATGATTGACCAAGGAAAGCAATGACGGCGCTGCAATCACTTCGCCGCCTGCCCACGCCGCTTCTGCGCCGCACGCTTCAGGACAAACGAACGCTGCTTCCATCCCATGCGCAGCCATTGCTGCAGGCAGCGCTCCCGGCGCCGGCGCAAGCGAGCCATCGAGGCCGAGTTCACCGAAGCAAACAATGCCATCAAGCGCATCGAGCGGCAGCGCGCCGATCGCGGCCATCATGGCGAGCGCGATTGGCAGATCGTAGTGCGTCCCCTCTTTCGGCAGATCCGCGGGCGCGAGATTCACGATCAACCGGCCGGCTGGGATCGCTAGACCTATCGAGGCGAAAGCGGCGCGGACGCGTTCACGCGATTCAGAAACGGCTTTGTCGCCGAGGCCCACAATCACGATGCCCGGATTGCCGCCGGTCATCTGCACCTGGACCTCGATGCGTCGCGCTTCGAGACCGGCAAAAGCAACAGTGAGTACGTTGGCGCACGTCTGCATGAGCCCCGCCCTTATCCACAGGCCGAGCCAAATTCAATACAGAATAAGAACAAATGCGCAACAAAAATCGAACGCACTCGCGCGGCCGATGTGGAGAGTAATGAAGTTACCCCCGAGCTCCCGCCGGGGCTACGGGTCGTGCGGGAATGAAGCGAATTTTAGTTAGAGCCGGAAAGCGCTTGATCAGGCGCGCGGTACTCAGGCTGCGGCGGCCCCGGCGCCTGCGCGTAGTACGGCATCGCCGGCGCACGCACCTGCATGAACGAGACGACGCGCTGGACGCCGCCAACAACGCTCGCAATCTCGGCGGCGCGTTGCAGTTCTTGTTCAGAGCGCGCCGTTCCCATCAGATAGACGTTGCCGTTGAATGTCTCGATGTTGACGTTGATCGCGCGCACGGCGGGGCTCGCGGTTAAACGCGCGCGGATCTGTGCGGTGATCATTTCATCTTGCGCATTGCGCGCGAGGCTCGAGCGCGGGCCGATGAACAATTCATTGAACACATTGTCGAGCGAGACGACGCTGCGCGCGATCGTCTCGGCGGCTTGTCGATGCTCAGCCGTCGGAACAGCGCCAGAGAGCAACAGATTGCCGTTCGCGACTTCGACATCGACTTCTTGGAACGCGGCGCGATCGGCGGCGAGCAAGCGCAGCTTCACTTGGTTGGACGCGGTCGCGTCATCGATACCCTCGCCGATCGTACGATCTTGCGCGGCGTATACGCCGACGCTGGCGGCGGTGCCGATAGCGGCGGTGACACAACCGGAAACGGCGGTGCTGGCGGCGATGGCCCCAAGGGCGAGGATTATTCTACGCATGCGCGCGAGAGTGCGCCCTGGATCATTTCGGGACGCTTAAAGCCGCGGTTCGTCAAACCACGCGGCGCGTTGATGCCTTGGCAACAAAGCTGAACCAATTACTACCAAATCGAAGCGCACCGGCGCGTGCGTCAGCCGCCAACGACCCGCCAAGACTTGTGCAGCGCGGGCGATGCGTTGTTGTGCGGTTGGCGTCACCGCATAGGCGCCTGCGTCATAAGTTTTGCGGGCTTTGACCTCGACGATCACGAGAACACCGCGCTTCCAGGCCGCAATGTCCACTTCGCCATACGGCGTACGAAGACGATGGCCGAGAATGCGATAGCCTTTGCACATCAGATAAAACATCGCCGTCCATTCGGCGACGCGGCCGCGCCTTTCAGCGCGGGCGCGGCTCACGCGCGGTCTTTCAGTTCAAGCGCCCGCGCATAAGCGCGTTTACGCGGCACGCCGAGATCACGCGCCGCTTCGCTGGCCGCATCCTTCACACCACGCGGTAGCGCCTTGATGAGAAACGCGTCGAGCGCCTCGTCACTCACCTCGCCCTGCGCCAAGGGCGGGCCGACGAGCACGACGATCTCCCCTTTCGGTCCACCTGCCTCAGCATAGTGGGCGGCAAGCACATCAAGTGTATCGCGCCGCGTTTCCTCGAACATCTTGGTGAGTTCGCGCGCCACCGCAGCGGGACGCGGGCCAAGCGTTTCGGCCATATCCGCAAGCGATTCCGCCAAGCGCGGGCCGCTCTCATAAAAGACGAGCGTGGCGCTGACATCGTTCAGCTCGCTTAAGGCCTCTCGACGGCCATGCTGTTTCGACGGCAAGAAGCCGGCAAACAAGAAGCGATCGCTCGGCAAGCCCGAGACAACCAAACCCGCCAACAACGCCGAAGCGCCAGGAATCGGATAAACGCGATGACCCGCCTCGATCACGGCGCGCGCTAACTTGAAGCCGGGATCGGAGACGAGTGGCGTGCCCGCATCGGAGATCAGCGCAATGCTCTCGCCCGCCTCCAGCGCCGCCACGATTTCGTCACGCGCCGTATCGCCGCTATGATCGTGATAGGCGCTGAGCTTTGGCTTTAACCCGTACGCGTCGAGCAGCTTGCGCGCGACGCGGGTGTCTTCGGCATAGACGCGCGTGACGGCGCCTAAAATGTCCAGCGCACGCAGCGTTACGTCGCGCAGGTTCCCGATTGGCGTCGCCACCACATAAAGGCCCGGTTCGGGCGGTGGACTGGGCGAACGGGCGCCGATACGGTCGCGCGCGTTCGTTTCAGGATCAGATGAGGGATTGGTCATGGGCTCCGTCAAATCATCGGGCCGGATGCTCTCCGCGCCAAGCCTCAAGACGGGCGCAGCAATCGGCTTTGCCGCTTTCATGGCCGCTTGCGCCACCGCACCCGCCCCTGGCCCGAGCGCGCCAGGCCCGGGGCCGGCCCCAGCTCCCGGTCCGATCGTCACGCCGACCGAGACGCCAACCCAAACCCGCGACGGCATCACCCCGCCGTTCATGCAGAGCCGCCAGATCGTCCGCGTCGGTCTGCTTCTGCCCTTCTCGCTTCGTCCGCAAGACGCCGCAGCACTCTACAATGCTGCTGAACTCGCACTCTTCGATCATGGCAACCAGAACACCCTGCTAATTCCACGCGACGCCGGCGCCGACGAAGCCTCCGCAAGCGCTGCAGCCCGCGCTCTGGTGAACGAAGACGGCGCCGACATCATCATCGGCCCGGTGTTGCGCGAAGGCGTGGCCGGCGCCGCAAGTGTTGCGCGCGGCCAGAACGTACCGGTGATCGGCTTTTCATCGGACCGCAGTATCGCCGGCAACGGCGTCTATCTCTTGAGCTTCCAACTCGAAGACGAAGTCACACGCCTCGTCTCGTATGCGGCAAGCCAGAACATCCGCACCATCGCGCTTCTGGCGCCTGCCAACGAGTATGGCCGACGCGTCGAAGGCGCGTTGCGCACAGAAGCTGCGGCTAACGGCATCACCATCGTGACGTCGCAACTCTATAATCGCACCGACGCGGACGCGACCGCCGCCGCCAACGCGGTCGCCGCGTCGCTGCAAGCATCGCCCGCCCAAGCCATCATCATCGCCGACAATGGCGGCCCGTTGCGCGCCATCGGCACAGCGCTGGTTCAGCGCGGCGTCGATCAAACCCGCACGCGCTTTATCGGCACCAGCGTTTGGGCCGGCGATGCGCAACGCGAACCTTCATTGGCCGGCGGCTGGTATGTCGCCCCCGATCCGAGCGCGCGCACAGACTTTGAAGCGCGCTACCAAACCACATACGGTGCAGCGCCAACGCGTCTCGCAAGCTTGGGTTATGACGCAGTGGCGCTAGCCGCCCTGCTCTCGCGCGACGCCGGCACGCGTGGCTTCAGCAGCAGCGCGATCGAAAACGGCGAAGGCTTTGCGGGATCAGACGGCCTCTTCCGCTTCCGCTCGACGGGCGCGATCGAGCGCGGCTTAGCCATCATCGAAGTGCGCCCAAACGAAGTGACGATTCTTGAAGCGGCGCCACGCCGCTTCCCACGCTCGAGCTAAACCGCCAGCTCCGCCGCAATCGAGTTGGCGACGATACGTCCGCTTTGCGTAAGGCGGATGCGGCCGTCCGAGTATGTGATGAAGCCTTGCTGCGTGAGCCAAGCGACGGCATCGGAATTGAGCGCGCGGCCGCGCAGCACTTCAAAACGCGCTGCATCTACGCCTTCATGCGTGCGCAAGCCCATGATGAGAACTTCGTCGGCAGCTTCCTCGCCAGTTAGCGTTGTGTCGCTGATCCAACCGACACCGTGCTCACGCACCGCATCGATGTAATCGGCCGGTCTGCGTTGCGCTTCAGTCGCGAGACGCGCAGCGGCGTGCGTGACGCGGCCGTGCGCGCCGGGACCGACGCCGAGCCAATCGCCGCTGCGCCAATAGATCAGATTATGCAGAGCGCGCGTGCCTTCGCTGCGCGCGTGATTTGAAATTTCGTATGCGGTGAAGCCGGCGGCGGCACAAATCTCTTGCGTCAGTTCATAAAGGTTGGCCGCATCCTCCTGACCAGGTGGCGAGAGCTGGCCGCGCTCGACGCGGCGCGCGAACGCCGTCTGCGGTTCGATCGTGAGCTGATAGAGCGAGACGTGTTCTATCGGCAGCGCGAGCGCATACTTCAACTCATCGCGCCACGCCTCGGCGCTCTGCCCTTCGCGCGCATAGATAAGATCGAGCGACACGCGCTGACCAGTCGCGGCGGCAGCTTCGACAGCGCGCAGGCCCGATGCAGCATCATGCCGGCGGCCCAACGCCTTTAGCGCATCATCATCAAACGCTTGCGCGCCGATGGAAAAGCGATTGACGCCAGCCGCCGCTTGTTCGGCGAAGAGCGACGCATCTTCAGGATTAGCTTCGAGCGTGATCTCGCAATCCGGCGCGAGACCAAAACTTCGTCGCGTCGCTCCGATGATGCGCGCGACTTCTTCGCCGCGCAGCAGTGACGGCGTGCCGCCACCGAGAAAGAGACTTTGAGCGTTGCGTTGACTGAAGCGCTTGGCGTGCGCGTCAAGATCTGCCTCGATCGCATCGAGTAAAGGCGCGTTGCTCGCGCCGCGCGCGCGATAGACGTTGAAATCGCAGTACGGACAGATCGCCGCGCAATACGGCCAATGCACATAGATGCCGAAATCGCTCATGCGAGCGCGGCGAGCAATTGCTCAAAGGCGCGGGCGCGATGCGTCAGCGGCAGTTTCTCTTCGTGCGTCATCTCACCGAACGAGCGCGTCTGACCCTTGGCGAGAAAGATCGGATCGTAGCCAAAGCCCTTCTCACCGCGCGGTGGCCACACAATCACACCACGCGCTTCGCCTTCGAACACTTGTGTTGCTTCGCCCGGTCTCGCGAGCGCGAGAGCACAGACGAAGCGCGCGGAAAGATCGGTCGCGCCTTTCTCGGTCAGCTCGCGCCAGACGCGCTCCATCGCAGCTCGGAAATCTTTCTCGGCACCGGCCCAGCGCGCCGAATAGACCCCTGGGTCGCCGCCCAGGGCGAACACTTCGAGCCCTGAATCGTCGGAGAGCGCAGGCAGCCCAGACGCGGACGCCGCCGCCTCGGCCTTGAGCCGGGCGTTGCCGGCGAAGGTGGTTTCCGTCTCTTCCGGCTCAGGCAGCCCTAGGGTCGCGGCGGAGATGGCCTCCACCCCGAGCGGGGCCAGAAGCGCGCCGATTTCGCGGACTTTTCCTGAATTGTGGCTGGCGACCACGAGGCGACCGCTGAGGCGAGGCATGGTGCGCGACACTTGTTTGACTATGCGGGCGCCGGTCTATATCGTTTATCAATAAATACCCGGCATGCTGGCTCGGCAGAGGTCACCCGTCCCCCATGAAAGCGCTCGGCAAAGGCTCCATCGCTGCGATCGTTGAGACTGGCCTCGGCATTGCCCGGGTCGTGCTTTGGGCCGTGCTCGGCGTTTGGGCGGCGGCTTTTCTCGCTTACGTCGTCTTCGTATCGCTCGTCGGCGCGGGCGTGCTCGATCCTTCTGTGGGCGATCTCGGCAGCAACGGAAATCTCCGCATCCGCATCCTCGGCGTCGATAGCGAAGCGATTGACGCGGTGCGCTGGACCGATTGGCATCTCATTGTCCCCTCGCTGCTCGTCGCTGGCGTCGGCGTGGGCGGCTCGCTCATCATCATCACCCAGCTCCGGCTGATGTTCGACAGCTTCCGCTCCGGCGAACCGTTCCGGCGCGAGAACGCCAACCATTTGCGCGTGATCTGGATGACGATGGTGGCGATCGAGGTATCGCGCTACGCGCTGATGGGACTGATGGCGGTACTGCTCTATCAAGTCCGCGATCCAGCGGTGCGCGCGGTTTCTCTCTCACTCGATGGCGAACGGCTCTCGACGTGGGGCTCGATTCTGATTCTGATCGTGCTGGCGGAAGTGTTTCGCGAAGGCGCGCGCCTCAAGGAAGAGCAGGAGCTCACGATCTAGATGGCGATCCGCGTCACCCTCGACCGCATCCTGCTCGAACGGCGCATGTCGCTGACCGATCTCAGCGAGCGCGTCGGCGTGACGCTGGCGAACCTGTCGATCCTGAAAACTGGCAAGGCGAAAGCGATCCGCTTCTCGACGTTGAACGCGCTCTGCCGCGTGCTCGAATGTCAGCCGGGCGAACTGCTCAGCTTTGAACCGAGCGAGAGCGACGCAATCGAGGAAGCAGCGGACACGGCGGCTGAATAGTCAGACCGGCGCGCCGATCTCCAATTGGAACGGCTCGATCTCGTCATCCGCCAAGTCAGCAGCCCAGATATAATCTGCCTCGCCGAACAGCACGAACTGACGCCCGCCGGCATCGAACACGTAACCGACATCAACGCGATACGGATCGGTCATCGCCAAGCGGCGTGGATTGGCGAGCGTCGCGCCGATTAGCCATGCCACTTCAATGTCCTCGCTCGACCAATCGCGTTCGATCGCTGCGAACGTCGCGGGCTCCTCGGTGCGCAAATGACCGTAGGCCGCTTCCAGCAATGTCCCCTCGCCGACGCGAATATCAGTCGCTGCTTCAATGCCGATATCGATGTGAAACACGGCGCCATTGGCGAACGTGATCTCGACCGGATCATCGCCCTCGAACGGCGCATGGCCAACGCGAGCTATGCGTACAATCGGGCCGGCGGTGATGAATTTTTCGATCATGTCAGATAGGGCCATAGTGTTATGGCGCCGAGCAAGCCGGCCGCTATGACGCACACAAGAACGGCGGCGGCGGCGATGTCCTTCGAGCGCTTCACTGAGGGATGAAACTCAGGCGAGACGACATCGCAGAGATGTTCGAACGCCGTGTTCATCGCTTCCGCAACCCAAACCAAAGCAATCGCGGCAATCAGCCAGCGCCAGGCATCCGCGTCGACACGCAGCGCAAAGCCAAGCGCGATGACTCCAATCGTGGCGACCAAATGAACCCAGGCATTGTGCTGGGTGCGCAGCATGAAAGCGAAGCCGGCGAAGGCGTAGGTAAAGCTCTTCAGCCGCGCCATCACACTGAAGCGCATGGCGTCAGCCTACTGCCTTGAGCTGCATCTCGAACAACCGTCCGCAACCCAATTTCGCCAAGCGCATCAGCTCAGCGAACTCCTCGTCGCTGAACGGACGCTTCTCGCCAGTGGCCTGGATCTCGATCAAGCGGCCGTCGCCCGACATGATGAAATTGCAATCGACCTCGGCGTTGGAGTCCTCGGCGTAATCGATATCGAGCACGGCGGCCCCTTCGAACACACCGCATGAGATCGCGGCCACTTGGCCGGTGATCGGGTTTTCCTTGATCACTTTTTCTTCGACCAAATACTTGCACGCTTTCGAGAGCGCGACCCACGCGCCAGTAATCGCGGCTGTGCGCGTGCCGCCATCGGCCTGGATCACGTCGCAATCGATGGTGATCGTGCGATCACCCAAGAGCTTCGTATCAACGACGGAGCGCAAGCTGCGACCGATGAGACGTTGAATTTCTTGCGTTCGGCCTGATTGCTTACCTTGCGCAGCTTCGCGGCGTCCGCGCGTGTGCGTAGCGCGCGGCAGCATGCCATATTCGCCTGTCACCCAGCCACGGCCTTGGCCCTTCAGCCAACCCGGAACGCCCTGCTCCACGCTCGCTGTGCAAAGGACGTGCGTTTGGCCGAACTTCGCGAGGCACGAGCCTTCAGCGTAACGCGAGACAGCGGTCTCAAGTGAAACTTCGCGCAATTGATCGGGCGCGCGGCCAGTGGGGCGCATTTTCGTCTCCAAATTTGAAGCCGAGAGCCATGACCGATCGCGGCGCGCGCGTCCAGCGATCAGACACAGCGCAATGTCAGCCGCCGCGCACGGCGATCCACTGTGATTGACGAGCAAGGCGACAGCGCCTCACGTCCGAGCGTAACGTTGGGCGGCGGCGGATTGCGCGCCTGTGATTCGGAAACGATCGCGTCCGGTTCGGTGGCGCCAATGAGCGGTGCATTGGTGCGCGCGTATGTAGAGCCAAGAGCGAGACCCGCGACCGTGAAGTCGGTTTCGACTGGTTGCATCATGGTCTCCAGACCAAGGATCAGTGGCAGGCGCGCAAGATCCCCCACCGGCACGAGTCCGCCGGGGCGATCGAATAGGCGCGACGCCGTGCGGTTGAAGATCGTCGGCCCGGCGCTGACGTCGAACAGCACTTGCAACGTCTCGCCGCCGACTTGCGTGCTGACACGCCAGTCATCGGCGTCTTCCATCGGAAAGGTGATGTCGCGCGCGCCAGGCTGATCGGGGCCTAGCCGCACGACGATCGTGTTGTAGGGCAGGACACCTGGCCCAACGAGCCCGTCTGCACGACGCGTCACCGGCACGCCGAAGATCGCAGCGAAGGCGCGCTCGTCCTCTTCGCCCTGGAACACAACGCGCGGCCGCGCGATGCGTCCCGCCAGAGTATCGTCACTACCTTCGATGCCGATCCGTGCATTGGCGAACGGGATGCGTCGCACCCTGAGCCGTTGCGCCGCCTCAGTGCTCAAGGCCAGCGCGCGCGGAAAACGCAGATCGACTTCGAGCCGGACCGGGCGGCCATTGATCTCAGCATCGATAATCGGAGAGCCGGCCTGCAGCGTGATCGAATCTTGCGCCCAAGCTTGGGTGGTCAAACCACAAACGAGCGCTCCCAAAGCAAACAACAAACGCCGCATCTCAACCCCCGCGCTAAGTTCCGCCCATATCGAAATACGATAAAGGCAAAAGAGCGGCATACGGCATTATCATCTTGTTAGGACAAGTTACTGGGTTACGCCCTAACTGTCACATGATCTCCCATACAAAAGTTCGCGTCAGTTTGGCCGACTCTGCCTAAGAGCGGTCTGTACGCCTCTATCTAAATGTTACGGCTACTGCACCGAACAACGCCAAACAAACCAATGAAGGCCACGCTCAACCCCTACAACCCAGGCGCCGGGGTCCCTCCTCCGGAACTTGCCGGACGCGATGAGCTGATCGAGCACGCGCGCGTCGCGGTGGTGCGCGCAAAGGCCGGCCGGCCGGCGAAGAGCGCGCTGATGTTGGGACTTCGCGGCGTCGGCAAGACCGTTTTGCTCAACCACTTCGAAGCCATCGCTGAAGCCGAAGGCTGCCAGACCGCGCTGCTTGAGATCGATCCGGATAAGCCGCTTGCGCAACAGCTCGCACCACAGCTGCAGCACATCCTGCATCGGCTCGACCGGATCAAAAAGGCCGGCGCCGATATGCAGAAAGCATTCGGTTCGCTGCGTTCGTTCGCGGCTATGTTCAAGGCGACGGTCGGCGATGTCGATTTCGGTTTCGCCGCACCCGCCGCGACCGGCGATCTCGCCATCGACCTTACTGATCTCTTCGTCGCCATCGCTGAAGCAGCAAAGAAGCGCGACACCGCGATCGTGCTGCTGGTCGATGAAATTCAGTACGTGCAGAAAGGCGATCTTTCCGCGTTGATCATGGCACTACACAAAATCTCACAACGGCAATTGCCGTTGCTCTTGTTCGGCGCGGGCCTGCCGCAGCTCGCGAAGCTCGCAGGCGATGCGAAGTCTTACGCCGAGCGTTTGTTCGATTACCCGCCGATCGGCCCCCTCTCCGCCGAAGGCGCGCGTCAAGCGTTGGCGGAGCCTGCTGCGCGAGAGGGCGTGAAGTATTCCAACGACGCGCTCGACTTCGTCATTGCGCAAACCGGCCGCTATCCGTTCTTCCTGCAAGTCTGGGGCGCGCATTGCTGGGAGACGGCGGCGAAATCGCCGATCAGTTTGGCCGACGCCAAACAAGCCAGCATCGCCGCCACCGCATCGCTCGACGAAGGCATTTTCAAAGTACGCTTGGCGCGGCTAACCGAGCGGCAGAAAGCCTATGCACGCGCGATGGCGGAGTTCGGTCCAGAGCCGGTGAATTCATCCGATGTAGCGAACGCGCTCGGCTTGAGCTTGAGCCAGGCTGCGCCGATCCGCGACGAGTTGATCAAAAAAGGCATGGCCTATTCGCCCGAGCGCGGGCTGATTGGCTTTACCGTACCGAAGTTCGACGAGTATCTGCGCCGCCAGCCGTCATCAGCCAGGAACAAGAAGGCAAAGTGAGCGCCCCTTCCTTCGTCATTCCGGGGCTTCGCGGAGCGAAGAACCCGGAACCCAGGGGCAAGCGACGTGACGTTGGCCCCTGGATTCCGGATCACGCTCCGCGTGTCCGGAATGACGATCTATGGCTTTGGTCCATCCAATACCAGCCAACTCAACTTGCACGCCTCGCCCCGGTCGCTACCTAAGGCCCGCAATGGTTCTGCCGCCCTCCTCCGATCTCACGACGCTCGACGCGCGAGCGCGCGAGATTTTCCGCGAGATCGTGGAATCGTATCTAACTACCGGCGAGCCGGTTGGTTCGCGTACATTGTCACGGCTTGGCGGCGTGACGCTTTCGCCCGCCTCGATCCGCAACACGATGGCTGACCTCGTTGGGCTCGGTTTGCTGGAATCACCGCACGCGATGGCGGGACGGCGCCCGACGCAAGCCGGCCTGCGCTTCTTTGTCGACAGCCTGCTTCAACTCGGCGATCTGCCAGACGACGAGAAGCGCGAAATCGACGCGCGCATTGGCAATGCCGGCGCCAATCCGCAGGAAGTGCTGGGCGCCGCGTCTGAACTGCTCTCAGGTCTCGCTGGTGGCGCAGGGCTCGTCATGACGCCTGAGCGCGAAGCGCCGGTGCGCCACGCGGAGATCGTCTCGATTGGACCGGGCCAAGCGCTGCTCGTGCTGGTGTTTGAAGACAACCAGATCGAGAACCGCATTCTCTCGACGCCGCCCGACATGCCGCCCGGCGCGCTGGCGGAGGCGGCGAACTATCTGACCGCGCGCTTCAAGGGAAAGACGCTCGCCGAAGCCCGTGCCGCCGCAACGGACGTGCTGGCGCGCGATCGCGCGGCACTCGATGCGGCCGCGGCGAAGCTGGTGGAAAGCGGCTTGGTCGAATGGTCGGGCGAAGATCCGATGTCCGGGCGCGCGTTGATTGTACGCGGGCGCGGCAATCTTCTGCAAGATTCCCAGGAGGTCGCAGATCTGGAGCGCGCGCGGCGGCTGTTCGATGACCTGGAAAAGACCAAGGAACTCATCCAAGTGCTCGATCTCGCGCGCGCCGGCGAAGCCGTCCGCGTGTTCATCGGCTCTGAAAACTCACTGTTTTCACTGTCGGGGTCGAGTTTGATCGTCGCGCCCTATATGAACGCAGAACGGAAAGTGGTTGGCGCGCTAGGCGTGATCGGCCCTACCCGCTTGAACTATGCCCGGGTGATCCCGGTTGTTGATTACACCGCACGCGTCGTCGGCAGAGTGCTCGACGGCCGCGGGCAAGAGCGCTGAACGAGGAAAGCATGTCGGACGAAAACAACCCACAACCGGAGCTGACGCCGGAAAACGCCGCCGAAGCCGGCATCGATGTCCGCGACGTCATCGACGGTCTCCAAACCGAGCTCGCCAAGGCGCGCGATGATACTTTGCGCGCGATGGCTGATGCTGAAAACACTCGCCGCCGCGCCGCGCGCGAAGTGCAAGATGCGCGCGTCTACGCGATTGATCGCTTTGCCGCCGATCTGCTGCCGATCGCCGACACGCTGAGCCGTGCGCTGCAGGCAGCACCCCGCGACAGCACTGATGAAGCACTGAAAAACATGGTCGCCGGCCTTGAGATGACTGAGCGCGCGCTGGTCGACTCGTTTGCGCGCCACGGGCTGAAACGCGTCGGCGAGATTGGCGAGCAGTTCGATCCTAAGCTGCACCAAGCTATCGCCCAGGCGCCGTCCAACCACCCCGCTGGCGTGATCGCCGAAGTGATGCAGCCGGGCTATGTGTTGGGCGACCGCACCGTGCGCGCGGCGATGGTTCTGGTCTCTTCAGGCCAGGCCAACGCCTCCAGCAGCGCGCCAACGATCGACATCAAAGTCTGAGCCATCCGTCCGTTTGACGGCTCTATGCAACGGCGCGGGGTAACCGGCGCCGTCTCGCCGCAATGCGGCTTTGCCTCGAACATGAATGATTGTTAACCATAGCGACGGACGGCGCTCGCCGTGCTTCAAGCGCTGCTTGTTGCGGGATTTTTGAGGGAGAAGCCCGATGCGGGGGAAGTTATTCTTTGGCGCGGCCGCGGTCGCGTTGCTGTTTGGCGCGCCGGCGATGGCGCAGACCGATCCATCTGGCGCAGCCGACACGGCGGCGCGCGTCGCCGACGGCGCGACGGTCAATGGTGAGATCAATCCGGCCGGCGATGTCGATTGGTATCGTCTGCGGGTCGAGCAAGGCCGCCGCTACAATTTCACGCTCGATGGCGTACCGAACGCCGAAGGCGCGACCATGGATCCGATGATCTCGATCTATGACGCAGGCGGCAACCAGCTCGCCTTCAATGACGACGCCAACGGCTTGAACTCAGCGCTGCAGTTCGCACCGCAGCAAGGCGGCGAAGTGTTCGTCGAAGCGCGCGCCTATTCCGAAGAGGAAACAGGCCAATACGCGCTCGCCGTCTCCTCGGCCGAAGTTCCGCCGGACGACGCCGGCAACGATTCCAGCACGCGCAATCGCGTCAACGTTGGCCGCGTGGTCAATGGCCAGATCGAATATGAAGGCGACGTCGATTGGTATCGCCTCAATGCCCGCACCGGCAATCGCTACACGGTGACTTTGAGCGGCGCGGGTGACTCGCCGGTTGGCGACACCTATCTGCGGGTAGTTGATCGTGACGGCAACGAAATCGCCGCCAATGACGACGCCGACGGCCTCAACTCGTCGCTGCAATTCACGACGCAGACCAATGCCGAGGTCTTCATCGAAGCCAGTGCCTACGCCAACGCCTATACGGGCGGCTATGCGCTCAACGTCACCTCTGAACGCGCGCCAACGGACGGCTTTGCACCCAACCGCAGCACACGCGGGCGCATCACTATCGGCGAAGACGTCACCGGATCGCTCGAAGTCGACGGCGATCAGGATTGGTATCGCTTGCGTCTGCAAGAAGGCGAAATCTACCGCTTCGCACTTCGTGGCGCGGGCGATACGCCGGTAGGCGATCCCCTGCTCCGCGTTCACAATGCGCAAGGCGAAGAAGTCGCGGTCGATGACGATGGCGGCGGCAATCTGAATTCGTATCTCGAATTCACGGCGCCCTCGACCGGCACGTTCTTCCTCGCCGCGCAGGGCTTCGCCGACGCTTACACCGGCAGCTACACACTAAGCGCGCGCGCTGGCGACATTCCCGCTGATGCGAGCACCGACGCACAGGTCAACGCCGAAGGCGATTACCGCGAAGGCGCGCTGGCGCCGGCCGGCGATCGCGACTGGTACCGCATCGAACTGCAAGACGGCCAAGGCATCCGCGTCAGCATCGCGACGGTCGAGGGCATGGGCGAAGCCCTCGCCGACCCCTACCTCGTCATGTACGACGCCGCAGGCGCTGAGGTGCTGCGTGATGATGACGGCGGCGAAGGTCTCAATGCATGGGCCGAGTTCGTTGCGGCGACTGACGGCACGTACTTCATCGAAGCGCGTGGCTTTGTCGAAGACGCAGCAGGCCGTTACGCACTCACCGTGTTTCCGGGTGAAGTCGGCGACTCGCCCGATGGCGCGGAATACGTGCAGCCCGGTTACGAAGGGCGCATGAGCACGATCGGCGCACCCGGCGATGTCGATTGGTTTGCCATAGAGGCCATCGAAGGTCGTCCGTATCGCTTCACGGTCGAAGGTTTCGATGACGGCAGTGGCACGCCATTGGTAGATCCGCTGCTCGTGCTCTACGACCAGCAAGGCCAGGAAATCGCGCGCGACGATGACGGCGGCATGGGCCTCAACCCATACCTCACGCACATCCCGGTCACGGGTGGCCCGTACTTCTTGGCGGTGTCGTCCTATGACGGTCAAAGCACCGGCCGTTATGTGGTCCGCGCCATCGACACCGACGTGCCGGGCCACGTCTATACCGACGACATGCTTGACCAAGCGGGCGACGAGCGCGTCAGCCGCATCGACATCGAAGGCGATCTCGACAGCTACCGCGTCGATCTCGAAGGCGGCGTTACGTACACGATCACGGTCAGCGGTCATGGCGAACGCCCGCTCACGGATCCGTTCGTGGCGGTGTTGCTTGAGGACAACACCGTGCTCGGCAGTGACGACGATAGCGGCCCTGGGCTAGATGCGCGCCTGCGCTTCACGCCCGAACAATCGGGCTCTTACTTCATTCAGGCGAGCGGCCTTGGCGGGTCGATTGGCTGGTATCAAGTTACGATCGCGCGTCAGTAGGCAGAAAGCCGGGGGACGCACGTGGGGCGGCGGCGCTGGACAAGAGCGCCGCCGCTTTTTTATGCGCGTTACGAAATACCGCTCGTGCGCTCACCGCCCTGACGCTCAAGCATCCAGCCCGGATATTCCGGCTTCAGCTTCGACACATCATCAAGCTTGGCCATGTCGTCGCTTGAGAACTCGACCTTGGTTGCGGCGATATTGTCGATCAGCTGTTTTTCCGTCTTCGCGCCGATGATGACGCTGGTGACGTGCTTCTTGTGCAGCAGCCAAGCGAGCGCGACTTGTGCAACGCTCGCGTTCTTCGCATCGCCGACTGCCTTCATGACATCGATGATGTCGTAGGCCTTCTCTTTATCGACGGGCGGGAAATCAAACGCGATGCGGCGCGACCCATCAGTCGGCGCGCCATCGCGCGTATATTTGCCCGAGAGAAAGCCGCCCGCGAGCGGGCTCCATGGCAAGATGGCGAGTTGTTGATCTTGCGCCAGCGGCACGACTTCGCGCTCAAGATCGCGACCGGCGATGGAGTAATACATTTGCGCAGATTCAAACCGCGCCAAGCCGCCACGCTCTGAGACGCCAAGCGCCTTGGCGATCTGCCAGGCGGCGTAGTTGCAGAGGCCAATGTAGCGCGCCCTGCCCGACTTCACGACTTCATCGAGCGCCTCAAGCGCTTCTTCGAGCGGCGTCAGCGGATCGAAGGCGTGGACTTGATAGAGATCGACGTAATCGAGATCCAAGCGATCAAGGCTTGCATCGATCGCGTCGAACACGTGCTTGCGCGACAGGCCCCAAAGATTGGTATTCTTGGCGCGACGTTGCTCTTCCGGCGTCGTGCCGGCGCTGTAGGCGCCCATGCGGCCAAAGAGTTTGGTGGCGATCACCAGTTCGTCGCGCGGCAGATCCTTGATCGCAGCGCCCGTCACCTGCTCCGACAAGCCGTTCGAATAGACGTTGGCGGTGTCGAGGAAGGTCACGCCCTGATCGAACGCGCCTTTTACAAGCTTCGTCGCGACGTCCTGTTCGAGCGCGCCAATGGCTTTCCAAATGCCGTCGCCGCCGAACGTCATGGTGCCGAGGCAGATTTCGGAAACGGCAAGACCAGTGCGGCCAAGTTTGCGGTAGCGCATGAGCAATCCCCTGGGCGTGAAGCCCGCTATGAAATGGTCAAATCAAACAAGTCCGGTCTCCACGCCGCATTCGTCACGAATGGCGCACGCGCAATTGCGCGCGTCTGAGCATCGTAATGTGGAACGTAGATCGGAAAAAGCCGCGCGGTTTCCCAGCGCGGCTTCGATTGTGTAGCACAACTTTCCGATTTTGGCAACGAAGCCTTAGCTTACGCCGTTCTGTCTGAACCATGCGAGCGCGCGCGCCCAACCATCGGCTGCTGCTTCAGCGTTGTAGCTTTGGCGATAGTCGGCATGAAAACCGTGCTGCACGCCGGGATATACAATGATCTCTGACGGCCGGTTCGCAGCCGTGAGCGCTGCACGGAAACGCTCGACGCCTTCAAGCGGAATGCCGTTATCTTGCTCCGCGTAGAGGCCAAGCACGGGCGCGTTGATGTCACTGGCGATATCAAGCGGCCACCGGCGTTCTTCTTCCGAACCCCAAGCGCCCGGCGCCGGACGCACGACACGTCCGTACCAAGCGACCCCTGCCTTGATCTCCGGAAAGCGCGCCGCCGCCATCCAGACAACAGTGCCGCCCCAGCAGAAGCCGGTGATGCCGATCGCATCGCGCTGCACGAAACTCTGATCGCGCAACCATGCAATGGCGCCTTGGGTATCGACCATGACCTGCTCGTTGTTCGCAGTGGCGACGATCTCGCGGATTTGCGCGAACTCCGTCATCGGGGCGGGATCGCCGGCGCGATCGAAATAATCCGGCGCAATGGCGACATAGCCTTCGCGGGCGAAGCGGCGGCAGACATCCTTGATGTAATCGTGGATGCCGAAAATCTCATTGACGACGATGACCGCGCCCTTGCGCCCACGCGCACTCGGACGTGCAACGTAGGCGGGCAACGAATAACCCCCGGCGCCCGTGATGTGGACGTCCTCGACGATGAGTTCATCGCTAGGTGTGGTCACAGGGCTCGCACATGAAGAGACCGCCGCCGTTGCGTAACCGGCGAAGAAGAGCGACGCCGCGACGTTGCGGCGGGTCGGCGGAAAATTGCCCTCGGGCGTGTCCAGTCTCATGCGCGCGCTCCCGTAATGGATCGCGCTCCGCGCGCGTCCCCTTGCGTGTCATTTGGAGCGGGCGCACTCTCCCGGCCAGTCAAATCTGAGCAAAAATCTTCGGGGGAAGATCACATGCGTATTCTTGGACTAGCCGCGTTCGCCGCGGCGTTCGCACTTGCGGGACCGGCCTTCGCCGCGCAGCCCCTGCCCTTCGATCCAGAACAGGCCACGCGCGCCTGGCTCGACACGATGGGCTCAGAAGCGACTTCGCGTTCAAACTCGTATTTTGAAGGCGGCTATGTGCTCGACTTTGCGGGCACCGCGATCTCGATCATCGTTGCCGGCTTGATGCTTGTGCTCGGCTGGGCGCGCGGCGTGCGCACCTGGCTTGAGAAAACGCTGAAGTGGTTTCCGCTCGTCGCGTTCGGCACCTCGCTCTTCTACATTCTTGCCTCGTCGCTGATTACGTTCCCGTTCAGCTATTACATGGGCTTCGTGCGCCAACACGAATACAATCTCTCCACGCAAACATTGCCCGAATGGCTGAACGAGCAAGCAATCGGCCTTGGCCTTGGACTCGTCATCGGCTCGCTCTTTTTGACGCTGCTCTATGTCATCATCCGCGCTGCGCGGAACACGTGGTGGATCTGGGGCTCAGCGGTCACGATCGTTTTCGCTGCCGTGATGAGCATGCTCTTCCCCGTGTACATCGCGCCGCTCTTCAACACCTCGACGCCGATGGAGCAGAGCGAACTGCGCGATGAGATCATCGCCATGGCGCAAGCGAACGGCGTGCCGGCAGACAACGTTTACGTTTACGACCGATCGCGCCAAACCAACTCGATCAGCGCCAACGTTTCCGGCTTCGGCCCGACAACGCGCATCTCACTCGCAGACACATTGCTCGAACGCGGGAGCCCTGAGGCCGTGCGCGCTGTGATGGCGCACGAGATTGGCCACTACGTTTTGCGCCACAACGTGTCTGGCCTGATCTTCAGCGCGATCTTCATCCTATTCAGCTTCGCCTTCGTGCACTTCACGTTCCGTTGGGCCGCGAAGAACGAACGCTGGGGCGTGCGCGATATCGCCGATCCAGCGGGCTTGCCGCTTGTGATGGTGCTGCTGTCGGTTGTCGGATTGCTGACCTCGCCGCTGCAGCGGAGCCTGGTTTATTTCAACGAGCAGCAAGCCGACATGTTCGGCTTGAATGCCGCGCGTGAACCGGATGGCTTCGCGGAAGCGTCAGTGTTGCTATCGGAATATCGCAAGATGGAGCCGACGGCGCTGGAGGAATTCTTCTTCTACGATCACCCATCAGGTTGGAATCGGGTCCACAACGCGATGGTCTGGAAGGCGCATGAAATCGCGGTCGGACGTCTGCCAAACACACCAGGCGGCCCTCCTCCGGGTTGGATCCCGGATTTCGTGCGCGATCGCCAAGCGCCTGCGCCAGCCGCAGCGCCAGAGCCGGCGCCTAGCGCGGAACCGTCACCCGCCGCACCGTCAAATTGATCCGGCCGCCTTTCGGCAATAGCCGCGAGGTACCGGGCAAGATGCGATCGACTCCGTGAAATGCTCGCCGGCTTGGTCCGGCGAGCATGCACACGTCACCTGATGCGAGCCGCACGCTACGCGTTGGATCAGAACGCACCACGCCGCCAATGCGAAAGAGCGCGGTATCGCCAAGCGAGATCGAGAGCACTGGCGCGTCCCAATCTTCTTCATCGCTATCGACGTGCAGTCCCATGCGCGCATCGCCTTCATAGTAATTAACGAGGCACGCTTCGGGATCGGCCGGATAGCCGGAGAACTTGCGCCACAGCGCGAGCACGCTTTCCGGCATGTCCGGCCAAGGCTTGCCGTTCTCCGGATGGCCGGCCTGGTAGCGATAGCCCTGCTCCTTATCCGTCACCCAACCGAGCGGGCCGAAGTTCGTCATCCGCACGCGCATCGGCACGCCGCTCTTCGGCATGCGCGGAATGTAGAGCGGCGCGGTTTTGAAGCGCGCGAACACCTCGTCGCGCAGCGCCTCCTGCGCCGCTCTATCGAGCAGGCCAGGCCACAGCTTGAAGCCGTCGAGGTCTGAGGCGGCGCGGGTCATCGTCAGTGTGCTATTTGCCTATTCGGTTTCTTTTTTGTTCCGCGGCATGGTTGAGCCAAATCAAGACCTGCCTTCCGGGGGGCTATTTCCGCAAATCGAATGCGGATAGCACGGCCCAAAAGCCTTGCATGGTGTAGGCGATACACCACATGACGCCGTAACGATCACGGTCTGGGGCTTGAGGGGCATCGGACCGATCATAGGCTTTGGTAGAACACAGGACGCGCGCTTCGGGGACGCCTTGATGGGTCCACAAACCGGAACCGCGCCGCTGAAAGGATTGAGGACGTAAGACATGGGTAAAGTGATTGGCATCGACCTCGGCACGACCAATTCGTGCGTCGCCGTTATGGAAGGCGGACAACCGAAGGTCATCGCTAACTCTGAAGGCGCCAACACGACGCCGTCTGTGGTCGCTTTTACTGATAGCGACGAGCGCCTGCTCGGTATTCAGGCCGTGCGCCAAGCTGTCACCAATCCAGAGAATACTTTTTACGCCGTGAAGCGCCTCATTGGCCGGTCATACGATGATCCGATCACCAAGAAGGACATGAATCTTGTTCCGTACAAGATCGTCAAAGGCCCGAACGGCGACGCCTGGATCGAAGGCCGCGGCAAGAAGTACGCGCCGTCAGAAATTTCCGCATTCGTGCTGCAGAAGATGAAGCAGACCGCCGAGGATTATCTCGGCGAGATGGTGACGCAGGCCGTCATCACGGTTCCGGCTTACTTCAACGACGCACAGCGCCAAGCCACCAAAGACGCGGGCAAGATCGCCGGCCTCGAAGTGCTGCGCATCATCAACGAACCGACAGCGGCAGCCCTCGCCTACGGCCTCGACAAGACGTCTGAGTCCAAGACGATCGCTGTGTACGACCTCGGCGGCGGCACGTTCGACGTCTCGATCCTCGAGATCGGCGACGGCGTGTTTGAAGTGCGCTCAACCAATGGCGACACCTTCCTCGGCGGCGAGGACTTCGACAATCGCATCCTCAACTACATCGCCGACGAGTTCAAAAAGCAGAACGGGATCGATCTCCGTCAGGACAAGCTGGCGCTGCCGCGCCTCAAAGAGGTCGCTGAACAAGCCAAGAAAGAGCTCTCGTCCGGCACCGAGTTCACGATCAACATTCCGTTTATCACCGCGAACGCGAATGGCCCGGTCCACCTCAACATGAAGATCAGCCGCGCCAAGTTTGAAAGCTTGGTCGAGGATCTCGTGCAGAGAACGCTCGGGCCCTGCCAAGCCGCTCTGAAAGATGCCGGCCTCTCCAAGAGCGACATCAAAGAGGTGATCCTCGTCGGCGGTATGACGCGCATGCCGAAGATCCAGCAGATCGTGAAAGAGTTCTTCGGCCGCGAGCCGCACAAGGGCGTGAACCCGGATGAAGTCGTGGCCGTTGGCGCTGCGATCCAAGCCGGCGTGCTGCAAGGCGACGTAAAGAACGTCGTGCTGCTCGACGTCACCCCGCTCTCGCTCGGCATCGAAACACTCGGCGGCGTGTTCACGCGCCTGATCGAACGCAACACCACGATCCCGACCAAGAAGAGCCAAATATTCTCGACCGCCGAAGACAATCAGCAAGCCGTGACCATCCGCGTATTCCAAGGCGAACGCGAAATGGCGGCGGACAACCGTCCGCTCGGCCAGTTCGACCTCGTCGGCATCCCGCCCTCCCCGCGTGGCATGCCGCAAATCGAAGTCACCTTCGACATCGACGCCAACGGCATCGTCTCGGTCGGCGCCAAGGATAAGGCGACCAACAAAGAGCAGAACATGCGCATCCAGCCGTCGGGCGGTCTTTCCGACGACGACATCAAGCGCATGGTCAAGGAAGCCGAAGAGCACGCTGGCGATGACAAGTCGCGCCGTGAATTGGCTGAAGCCAAGAACCAGGGCGAAGCGCTCATCCACGCGACGGAAAAGCAGCTCCAGGAAAACGGCGACAAGATTCCGGCCGGCGACAAAGCCGCGATCGAAGCCGCAATCGCTGATCTAAAGCCGGCTCTCGAGACCGAGAACACGTCTGAAATCGCGGCGAAGACGCAAGCCCTCGTTCAAGCTTCGATGAAGATCGGTGAAGCGCTCTACAGCGGCGCTGGCCCGGACGGCGAAGGCCCGAACGGCGGCGGCGGTGGCGGTGGCCCCGACCAGGAAGGTGTTGTCGACGCCGACTTCGAAGAAGTCGACGGCAACAACAAACGCAGCGCCTAACGCCTAATCGGCGACATCGGGATCAAACGATGCAACGGCGCTTTCATACTGACTCGAGGCGGCCTGACTCCTTGCGGAGCAGCCGCCTCTTTCTCATCTCGGTGAAGTCATGAGCGCCGGACGAGACTATTACGAGATTCTGGGCGTCGCCCGCGACGCTGACGCGGCGACGATCAAATCGTCATTCCGCAAGCTCGCGATGAAGCTGCACCCCGACCAAAATCCGGGCTGCAAGGTCTCCGAAGATAAGTTCAAGGAAATCGGCGAAGCCTATGCTGTGCTCTCCGATCCGGAGAAGCGCGCCGCTTACGATCGCTATGGCAAAGCCGCATTCCAAGGCGGCCCTGGCGGGCAAGGTCCGTTCGGCGGCGCAGGCGCTGCGGACTTCTCCGACATCTTCAACGAGATCTTCGGCGGCGGTTTCGAGGACATGTTCGCGCGCGGCGGTGGACGTCAGCGCAATGGCCCAGCGCGCGGCGCTGATCTGCGTTACGACGTCGAAATCACGCTCGAGCACGCTTTCCGCGGCATGGAGCGTGAGATCGTCGTGCCACGCGCGCAGTCGTGCGAGCCTTGCAGCGGCTCAGGCTCCGAAGGCAACGCGCCGCTCGAACAATGCCGCACCTGCAACGGCGTCGGCCAAGTGCGCGCCAGCCAAGGCATGTTCCGCGTCGTGCGCACCTGCCCTGCCTGTCACGGCCGCGGCCAATCGATCAAATCGCCGTGCAAGAGCTGCGGCGGACGCGGCCAAGTGCAGAAAGAACGCACGCTCTCAGTCAAGATTCCCGCTGGCGTCGAAGACGGCACGCGCATCCGTCTCTCGGGTGAAGGCGACATGGGCGCGCGCGGCGGCCCACCTGGCGATCTCTATCTCTTCCTCTCAGTGAAACCGCACTCATTGTTCGAGCGCGACGGCCCAGATCTTTACTGCCGCGCGCCGACTCCGATGTGCAAAGCCGCTCTCGGCGGCGAAATCGAAGTGCCAACCATCGACGGCGACCGCGCCAAAGTGACGATCCCCGCCGGCGCACAAACTGGCCGCCGCTTCCGTATCAAAGGCAAAGGCATGAGCCATTTGCGCGGCAAGGATCGCGGCGATCTGCACGTCGAGCTTCTGGTGGAAACGCCGGTCAACCTCACCGCCAAGCAACGCAAACTCCTCGAAGAATTCGCCCAAGATTGCGGCGAGGAAGCGCACCCACAGACGCAGGGCTTCTTCGATAGCGTGAAAAAATTCTTCGATGGCGCCGAAGGCCCGAGCCGGTAACGGCCAATCACTGAACGCCAAGACCGCGTCCCTTCTCCTGGTTGATTTAAATCCGCTATAGTGCGGCCGGTTTGGGGGCCGACATGGCGTTTCACGAGCGCGACTACGATGTCTATGCCGTCCTCGTCGGAATGGAGGCACCTCGCCCCTGGCTGGCGACCTGCTGGCGACGCATTTCTGAAGTGACCTCCTCCGTCTTCGCGGCCTCTCGGTCGAGTCCGGCCGTCCGCTCAACGCAGCTTGGAGGACTCGCCCCTCGAATGCGTTCCATTTCGTTTGGCAGAATCGCTCACGATGAAAAGGGCGCGGGCAAGTGGACGCACGAGGAAGACGGTCGGCTTTTATCGGGCGCTGAAGCATATTTTCTTAGCTGCGAAGTTTGGGCGCCATCGTGGAATGCGTGCGTGCGAGATGGAAAGGCGCCGGACGTCTACATCTGCATAACTAACGAAGATCTCAGCCCACCGGCGAGTGGTAGTGCAGAGACGCTCCAATTCTCTTCCAAATGCATCTTCGCCATTGCTTGCGACTTGGGCGAACGTGTTCGCCACAACGGTCGTCAAGCCGCCGAGTCGCTTTCAACTCTGCTGATGTCACCTCTGAGCGCGGTTAGCGTTCGCCCTTGGGGCAACACGACGGACGGAAGGGCGTTTACAAACGCTATCAACGATATCTCAGTGACCGGCCTTTTCCGGCCCGGACGATCGCACGAAGCGCTCCCGACCCTGTCAATGCTCAAAGGCGATTGGTCATTGCTTGCTCGAACATCCAATTGATCGATTGGGCCCAAAACCCGACTCGATCCAGTCGGCGATGAAGTCGCGCACTATCCAACACCTTTCCGCGCCAACTCTCTGAAAACAAACGCCTGTACCAAAATCTATCCACCCCCTCATCAACCGCGCGTATACTTATGCCGTCCGCACACGGGAGATTTCGAAGAGCTCCGAAACTTTGGAATGTGCGTGACA
>CAYZIJ010000006.1:0-115377 GCA_964478365.1 uncultured Terricaulis sp. | reverse complement strand
TGTTCGATCTCGGCATGACGCCAAGCGCGCGCGCCTTCGGCGACAGCGAGCGCCTGATCTTGCGCACGATCGACATTCTGAAATTCGGCGAAGCGTTCCTGCCTGGCCTGAGTGCGGAGCAGAAACGCACGCCTGAGCTCTCACCTCTCTATGCCGATCTTGGCGGCCTATGCCCCGCGCTCTTCACGATTGGAACGCGCGACGCGCTGCTCGATGACAGCCTCTTCATGCATTCGCGTTGGATGGCCGCCGGCAATCGCGGCGAGCTCGATGTTTATCCGGGCGCATGCCACGGCTTTCTCGCGTTCCCGATTCCGCAGACGTTTGCGTCATTGCAACGTCAGACCGCGTTTCTCAACGAAGCGCTAGCTTAGTCGCCGTTCGTCGCAGACCAGCGGCAATCGCCGCATCTTCACGTCGCGCCGTCTAACCTGCGTTGAGCCGCGCCCACGCGCCTGCGCATAAAAGTGCAACGCCTCCCCCTCCGCCAGCAGGATGAGGCGGAGAGCGCCGGCGGCGGCATCCTCCGAGTGTGCCTGTCGCCGGTGTTCTCAGTTGGCGTTGGCGGACTGAACGGCAACGGCATCCCCCGCCGCGGACCCACCCCGCCTGACAGTCCGTCCAACGCTGGCTAGCGCTCCAGTTCCGCGAGCAGCGCTTGCATCCCATACACATCCGACAGCGCCACACGGATCGCAGAGGACGAGACACTAACGCTACGATTGAGGCGCGCGTCGTAGAAATACTCGCCGCCCAGCGCATGCATGTTGTTGTCGAAGATAATGCCGACAACACGCGCGTCGCGATTGAGCAGCGGGCTGCCTGAAGCACCGCCGATCACATCGTTCGAGCTTGAGATGTTGAACACAACATTGGGATCGAGCCGCGGACGTGCATCGAGCCAGGCTTGCGGTAACTGGAATGGCGCAGCGCCTGTCGCGCGCTCATAGAGCCCGTTGAGTTGCGTGAAAGGTCCGATTACTTCACCGCCCAGTTCGGTCCAGCCTTGAACAGTGCCGTAAGAAATGCGCGGACTGAAGGTCGCGTCAGGATAGGTGTCGGTGCCAAAGGCGCGGAATCGCGCACGGGCGATACGCTCTTGGGCGTGCGCCACCGGCGCTTCCACCTCGGTCACGTACTGCGCGCGCACCGCGCGGGCATCCGCATCCCATGCTCGCACGAACATGATCATCGGATCGTCCGACGCGGCGACCGCTCCCGCACCGCCGGACCACAGTGCTTCACGCACCGCAGGATCACCCAGACTCGAATGCGAAAGCCGCGCTGCGAGCACCTCTGGCGTCTCGCCATCGAACACGCGTCGCAGCAGCGCAGGATTGCCGGCGAGATCGCGTTGCATGCGCTCAAGCCAGAAACGTAAATGCACTTCTTCAAACGCCGGCGACACCGCCGTTTGGGTACGCATCGCGCCCGCAATCGCCGGCAAACGTGCATCTGCGTAACGCGGCAAACGCTCGCCGTTCGGCCGTTCGCGCTCCGCCGTGCCGCGCACCAAATCGCGCGCCCAGGCAAACAGCATTGAGCGCTCGCCCGCGCGAAGCTCAAGATTTTGATAGCTGGTGTAGATGCTACGATAGGTGCGCTGTGCGAGCGCGATCTCACCCCAGGCATCACCCATCTCACGTGTAGCAGCGCGGTTGCGGCGCACGCGTGTTTGCAGATCCGCTTCGCGCGCCGTGACTTGCGCGAACCCAACCGGGTCGATTAGCGCGTTACGCCGCCCGGCAAGCCCCTTCATCGCATTCTCGACGCTTTGCAGTGTGCTCGACGCGATGCGCGCTTGATCAGGGCCAAGTGCTGCGAACGCGCTGATGCGCGCATGCTGCTCATTTAATCCTTCGATCTGCCAGGGCAAATTAACGTCGCGCTCGAACTGCAATTCGGCGACGCTACGCAGGCGCGACGTCCGGCCAGGATTGCCGGCGACGAGGACGATATCGCCCTCCTCCGGCGGATCAAACTCAAGCGACAAATGGTTCGGCGTCCGCGCCGGCGCGCCGTTCTCGTAGAGGCGCAGAAACGCGAAATCGAGGCAATAGCGCGGAAACTCGAAATTATCGGCGCCGCCACCGAACGCCGCCACGCGGTGCTCCGGTGCAAACACCAAGCGCACATCGGAGAAGCGGCGGTACGTGTACCGCGCATAGCGTCCGCCTTGGTAAAGCGTCACGATCTCGCAGCGCTGCCCCACCTGCTGACATTCGCGCTCTTGGCGCACAAACTCCGCGTCGCGCAAAGCAGCGAAAGTTTCAGGCGGGCCGTCTTCGGTGGCGCGATTGATCTCGTCGGTGATGTCGACGATGCCGGTGAGCACGTCGATATTCATGTTTGGGCAGCGCAGATCCTCTTCGCGGATGCGCGCGGCGAAGCCGTCCTGTATGAAGTTCGCTTCGGTGGTCGAGAGCGCAGTGACGCAAGCGATCACACAATGATGGTTGGTCAGCATCAAACCATCGCTGCTGACATTCGACGTCGAGCAGCCCGGCATACGCGCCGTGGCCGCCATCACGCGATCGAGCCAAGCTTGATCGGGCGCCCAGCCCAAATCTTCCTGCATGCGTTCGCGCGGGAAATTATCGAACGTCCACATGCCTTCGTCGGCGCGCGCAGGCGCTGCGGCGACGAGGCTCAACAATGGAAGCGCGGCGGCGGCCGCATGCAGCATTCTGCGCATTTTTATCCCCGAATCAGATCGAGGACAGGAAAGCGCGAGCAGGCGCGCGCGGGCAAGCGCGCTCCGCTGCGGCCATGTTAGTTGAAGCCGAGTTCCGTCAACATTTGCGCCTGCACGGCGGGCGAGAGTTCGTCCGCTTCGGCAATGAATTTGCGCACTGCGTCTTCGTCCATGCCGGTAATGCGGACATAAGCGCGATCATCGGCGTCGCCCGGCCCGCCTTCGTCAGCGTTGACGACGATGTTTTGCTCACCGCCGCCGATGCGCATATTGACCTGGCCATTGTCACCATTGGCGTCGTCCTCAGTAGCGCCGACGCTCATTTCAAAGCCCGGCACGCGCATCGCAAACACTTCGGGCGCTTCTTCGTCGGCGCGCGGCGGCGCTTCCGCAGCGAGCGCTTGCGCGCGTTCGCCGTCCATCAGCGCCGAAGCGCCTTCGGCGGCGCGGGCGCCGATTGTGCGGCCATCCGGAGTCAAGATGAGGTAAGTCTGTTCAAGGTCGCTGGCGCGGATTTCGACGGTGTAGCCGCCCGCCTCGCTGGTCTCGACGCCGTCAATGCTGACATTCGAGCCGTCGCATGCCGCGACCAGTCCCAGAGCCGCCAAAGCCGCTAACCAACGCATGAACGCCTCCTCTTTGGTCCCATCATCCGCGCAAGCGGACACGCCCGCAAGCGCGGGGCTTATGGCGAAGATGCAGAGGCTAGGCAGGTTGGATGCATAGAGCCTGCGCCCTACGGGCAATCCAGGTGATCAGGCGCGGTCCGGTTATCTTCCTCGCATTGCTGCTGGGCGCGCTCGTCGACCATGGCGGTCAGCGTCTGGGCGCAGCCGGAGAGGACGGCCGTGGCCGCCAGCAAAAACAGCACTTTGCGCATGCGCTTCCTCCGCCTTTGCAGGGAGCTTAGCGCGTCCGCTCGAACCGGACCACCTTTTGCTCGCGATCGAGATAAGCGACCCGATAGCCGGCGCGCATCCAGGCGCGGGCGTGCGAATGGTGATCTTGATTGTCATTTGCCCAGAAGGCGCGGTGCTTATGAGCGCTCTGGGGAAGCTCTTTGCCGATGATATGCTCGATGTCTTCGAAAGTGAGCATCTCGGCTTTGCCTCCGCATCGATTGAGATGCGAATGAAGCGCGGCGTACTTACGCATGACGTTCGTCTCCCGCTCACGTTGATGCGCAGCCGCAACAACGCTGACGGGTATGCACGATGAACTGATTTGCGACATATGCACAGGGGCGCCGGAACGAGTCTTTGTTGCTCATCCGTTGAGATGATTGCGATAGCGGAAAGAGACGGCCACATTGGCTGCCTGAGGAGCGCTCATGAAGGACGTCGCCATCGTAGGCTATTGCCGCACCGGAATCGCAAAAGCGCAGCGCGGCGCTCTGAACCAGACACACGGCATCGCCATGGCCGCGCATGTAATGAAGGCGGCAGTTGAGCGCGCCCGCATCGAAGCCGGCGAGATTGAAGACGTCGCGCTCGGCTGTGGCCAGCCTGAAGGCGCCACCGGCCACAACGTCGCGCGCAATGCAGCACTTTATGCGGGCTTTGGCGCGGGCGTGCCGGGCATCACGGTGAACCGCTATTGCGGCTCGGGACTGAGCGCAGCTTCGTATGTCGCCAACGCGATCGCGCGCGGCGAAATCACGTCGGGCATCGCTGGCGGCGTCGAGAGCATTTCGCTGGTGCAGTTCAATCTGAACTTCAACGGCTTCTTCTACGAACCTCTGCAACAGATGATGCCAGCGGTTTGGTGGACGATGAACCAGACCGCTGATTTCGTGGCCCAGAAGTACGACATCTCGCGCCGCGATCTGGATGAGTACGTCGTGATGAGCCAAGGCCGCGTCGCGGCGGCGGCGGCCGCTGGAAAATACGCCGAAGAGATCACGCCCTTCACGACGAAGATGAAGGCGACCGACAAAGCCACTGGCGAGAGCCGCATCGAGGACGTCACGCTCGATCACGACGAAGGCCCCCGCCCCGACACCACGATCGAAAAGCTCTCGACGCTAAAGCCGGTTCTAGAAGGCGGCACGACGACTGCGGGCAACGCTTCGCAGCTCTCGGACGGCGCGGCCGCATGTGTGATGATGGACGCGGATGTTGCGGCCCGGCGCGGCTTGCCGATTCTGGGCTACTGGCGCGGCTTTGCGCTCGGGTCGGTGGCGCCCGAAGAGATGAGCATCGCCATCACGCCGGCAATTCGCAAATTGATGCAGAAGAACGCCGTCAACGCAGGCGACGTCGATCTCTGGGAGCTGCACGAAGCCTACGCAGTGACGACGCTCTACAATCAGCGACAACTCGACACGCCGTGGGAGACCACCAACGTCAATGGCGGCGCCATTGCGCTGGGCCATCCGTACGGCATGAGCGGGATCCGCTATCTCGGCTCGACCTTGCTTGAACTCGGCCGCCGCAACGCGAAGCGCGCAGTGATCGGCGTCTGCACCGCTGGCGGCATGGCGACAGCCGCGCTGTTGGAGCGTTAGGGCTCAATCACCTGGCACGTCGTCGGCCGCGCGCGGACGATGAAGCGGTACTCGGTGTCCGGCGGTACATGAACGTAAGTCTGGGAGCCGTCTTCCAGCGTGTACGCGATGACGAAGTCGTTCGGACGCCGGCACGGGCGGATGCTGCTGTTATAGGTCGCGCAGTGCACGACGCCTGGCCCGGCGGTCATGTCCACCATGCCGTTCTCATGGATGCGGGCCACAGCCGACGCCGCGCCATTTTCACGGAACGTCTCATATTCGGCTTCGCTGATCGTCGCGCATGGCACGGTCGGAGCGTTAATTGGCGCATAGGATGGTCCGCACGCGGCGACCAGCAACACCGTCAGCCCTGCCCACACTCTACGCATCACCGCCCCCTCTCTGACACCGAGCGCAGCATGAACGGTCCGCGCGCAAAGCGGAAGGCCATGCTTGATCCGGCGGGCAATCCGGGGTTGATGTGGCGTGATGGCGGACACCGATGCTTTGCGCGCAAGTCCCTGGGACTTCGACCGCAACCGCGCCGGCTATGTATGGCGGGCGCCAAACCCACGCGCGAGCGTGTTGCTGGCGCACGGCTTCGCCGAATATTCCGAGCGCTACGTCAAACACTATCACGGCCTGATCCCGAACCTCACGAGCGCGGGCTTCGATGTGTATGCATTCGATCTGCGCGGACACGGTCGCTCGCCCGGCGCTCGCGGCGTCGCTGACATGCGCGAGGCCGTCGCCGACCACCGCGCCGCGCGGCGCGCGTTGCGCGAAGATGGTAAACCACTCTTTCTATTCGGCCACTCATTGGGCGGGTTGGTAACGGCGGTGAGCGTGGCCGAGGATGGTAGCAACGTCGCCGGCGTTGTCCTGAGCGCGCCCGCTCTGCTGCTCACAGCGCCTTCGCATCTGCGCGCCATCGCCAGCGTGATGGCGGCAATCGCACCGGGCGCGCGCCTTGTGCCGCCGCTTGATGCGGAGGGGCTGTCGCGCATCCCAGAGGAAGTTCGCGCTTATCGCAGCGATCCGATGATCTCCGACACGCGTGTACCAGCGCGCACCGGCGCAACTGCAATCGCGGTGTCGGAATCGGGGTGGCGGCGCTACGAGGCGTGGACGACGCCGGTTCTCGTGCTTCACGGCGAACAGGACCGCGCCACCGATCCACGCGGCAGCAAGCGCTTCATAGAGACCATCCGCGCTGCCGACAAACACATCGAGCTCTATCCCGATGGCATGCACGAATTGCTCAACGATCTCGAGCGCGACGCCGCACTCGAGTTGGTTTCGACTTGGCTTGGCGAACGCGCGCCGAGGCGTTGATGCCGAAGTGTGTCCGCGGACACTTGCGCTTTCTGACTTCTGAGTACGCCGTTCAAACACCACTCAGGTAGCGCACTTCATCTTCACATCACTCAGACGCCGGTCGAGGGGCGCCCTGAAACAGATGTGGAGCAACGATTATGAAGCGCCTTCTCACCACTGCAGCCGCCGTCGCTATGATCATGGGTCTCACGATGGGTACTGCTTCGGCTCAAAACCGCACGGTTGTAACCCAGTCGGGCTATGCCAACGCCACGGGCTCTGCCCAGAACGGCAACGGCAATGGCAGCGTCGCCAACCAAAACGGCCGCCGTCAGTACTCACGCGGCGTTCAGGATGGCTACAACAACTTCCTGCGCATGGATCAGTACGGCACGCGCAACAATGCCGACACCGTGCAGATCGGCCGCGATAACTTCGCCGTCACCGGCCAAGAAGGTCGCCGCCTGAGCTCGACCACGATCCAAACGGGTCGCGGCAACGTCGCCGGCACAGCGCAAATCGGCACCGACAACCGCGCCGTGACTGACCAGGACGGCACGAACAATACGTCCGGCATCATTCAGGTCGGCAACGGCCAAGATGTCGAAGTCCGCCAACGCGGTAACGGCAACATCTCTGTCGTTGTGCAGAGCGGCTACAACTAACCAACACGCGGCGGGGGTGGCTCCGGCCATCCCCGCCTCCGCCTTTCGGGAGCACCGATCATGTTCAAGTCGTATCTCGCTTCTGCGGTAGCCATGCTGGCTTTGATCGGCTGCTCCGCATCTGCTCTCCCTGCTGAGAGCGCTGTGCCTGCTGCTGTCGCCATCACTGTCGAAGCTGACGCCAGCCTCGCGCCTGCCGATCTGAACTTGGCAATGCCCGCCGCCGTGATGGCGCCGGATGTTGCGCCAGCGCAGATCCAACGCGTTCAATATCAACAGGCTTCGGCCACGTGTGACATCGTCATCCGCCGCACATCAAACGGCGCGCTGATTGAAGCCTTGGTCGAGAGCGATACTTGGCTCGACGCCGAATACAGTTTCGATCTCGACGTTTCCGGCAGCGCCGGCGCGTCGCAGATCAGCCAAGGCGGCGCAGTCACGCTCGAGGCTGGCGATAGCGCCGTCGTCGCGCAGAACGAAATTAGCCTGAACCGCAACAGTCGCGGCCGCGCTGAACTCACGGTCTTCGACGAAGACGGTGAAGTTTGCAGCCGCACGCTGAGACTCTGAAGGAGCGCATGTCATGAAACGCAAGATCGCTTTGATCGCCGCAGCGCTCGTGATGGCCAGCGCCTTCGCGGGGCCCGCATCGGCGCAGTCCTTCCGCGACGTGCTTCGCGCACGCGCCGCAAACTCGGCAACAATCGAGCAAAGCGGTACGGGCAACGGCGCTGGTGTTGCGCAGACCGGACGCGGCAATGGCGCAACCGTTGCCCAAGGCGGTCGCAACAATACCGGCACGATCCAGCAGGATGGCAATAACAACAACGCCTGCTTGGTCCAGTTCGGCAGTAACAATAGCGGCGCGATCGTACAGTCGGGCAACCGCAACAATATCGGCGTCGTGCAAGGTGTGATCGGCACGCAAGTGATGTCGGCCGAGCAATGCGAGCGCGGGTCGCGGAACGCCGCCAACCGCTTGTTGTTGCGCCTCTATCGATAGCGCCAACGGCCGTTGCAGCCTCGCTGCGACGGCCGCCACCCGCAGCGATCGCCGTACGGGGCGACTACCTAGTTTCAATGACTTACGCGTGCTCGCTTAGCTTTTTTTGGCGAAGCGTCGCGCGCGGTGGAACCACTTAACGGCGCTCCACGTTCGGGGCGTGCGGGTTCCCGATTTGTCATAGTGCCAGGAGTCGAAATTGACCGAAGATCCTCATCACGGCGCAAGCGAGATCAGAGCATCCAAGGGTAGCGGCGGCGGTGGCGGCAAATGGCTGCTCGGCGCGCTTGCTGCGGTCGTGCTCGTCGGAGGCGGCTATGCCGCTTACCGGACCATGACGCCTGCTCAGACCGACGATCAATACGCGATCAACAACGAATATGATGACGCTGACCTGCGCGCCTCGCCGCTCGGTGAGCCATCCTCCAGCACCGCAATTGACGATGAAAACGCAGTTGCGGGCGCCGTTGCTGCGCCCCCGCGTCAACGCGCGCGCACGCGTCAGTATGCAGAAGCCGATCCCGTTCCGGAAACCACGATCGGCATTACCCCCATCAACGCGACGAGCGATGAAACGGTCGACGAAAGCGAAAGCGTTATCGTAACGCCGCCGCGCGGCCCGGTGTGGTCGCGGGTGCCGACGGCGCGCCGTCTGGCCGCCCTCTACCCAGCGCGTGCGCTGGAGCGCGAGCGTGAAGGCGAAGCGCGTCTCGCTTGCATCGTGCAGCAAACCGGCCGCCTCGCCTGCGAGAACGTCGAACAAACGCCGGGCTTCGGCGGAGCAGCGCTGCGCGTCGCCAACACGCTTGAGCACTCGCCCTATCGTGCAGACGGCTCCAGCGCCATCGGCACGCCGGTGAACCTGCGCGTGGTCTTCCGCATGGAAGACGGCGATCGCTACGCCTCGCGCTAACGCACAGGGTTCAGAACGCTAACAAGGCGGCCGCGCAGCGAAAGCTACGCGGCCGTTTTTGTTTGGCCGTCGTCGTTAACCATACTTGCGCCCTGCCCGTCGAGGTTGTTAGCTTCGGCTCGGATGGAATGGCCGGGGAGCAAGTGCAATGGCGCTGACAGACGCGCAACGCGAAGCCATTTATCGGCTGCGGCTACGGAAGCCGACCGCGAACGGCCTGTTCAAGCATCTCGCTGAAATGCAGCAGAGACGAGGCAAGACTTCGGTGAGCGTCGTGGAGGATTCTTCGGGTCTCAACCGCTCGCTGTCGCTGGACCTGATGCGCGAGATCGCGGAGACGGGTGTTGCGGCCGTACACGGCGGTGGCGGTGGCCAGGAGAGCTATCTTGAATGGGCCGAGGGCGTCGATTGTCGCGAGATCGGCAAAAATACCGACACGCCGTTACGCTAGCATTCAATTCAACGCGATTTTTGGGGCGACGCCACAGCGCGCAGCGGCGCCGCGCAAAGTCTTGTCACGCGACCATAGCGACGCACCATGCGTCAGCGCCGCCGCCGCCAGCAAATGCACATCGACATATCCAAGCCCCGTGCTCGCGAGGTTGTGGCGATCAATGAAGGTCATGACCTCATCGTGTGTCGCCACTCCGGTCACGGGGAGATTGTTCAGATACCGCAGAATCTCGACGCGCTTAGCGACGCTTCCAAGGGCGACTTCGCCGATGACGAAGGGATGGGCCAGCGCTTCGTTGCGCGTGAGGAGCGCAACAAGTTGCGGATCAGCCGCGCGGAAGTGATCGATCCAGACTGACGTATCGACCAGGATCATCAGCCCGGACGGCGGCGCGGCGGCGCCTTGGCTTTCGGATCGCTGCCGCCGAGACGCGCCAAACGGCGCGCGGACTCGCGCTCGATCAGCGCCTTCAGCGCTTCGCGCACGAGCGCGGTTTTTTCGGCGACGCCAGTGAGTGCCTCGGCTTCGGCGAGTAAATCGTCGTCAAGGGCGAGCGTGGTTCTCATGCACGGAATGTAGCATCAAACGATGCTGTAAACAAGCACCCGAGCACTCCTAGGTTGCTTGGTCCCGCTGATTTCGGTGCGCCGCCAACGCAGCCTCCCGGCCATGCTTAATCGCCACAATCTCCGCAGCCCGATATAAGAGGCGCGTGTACTCTTCTGCGGCTTGTGGTGTGATTGCGGCCTCTTTCACTAGACGTTCCGACGTCCTGTTGTCGTCGCCAGCCACAAGCGCAGCTTGAATGACTAGATCAGGATCCTTCAGACGCACTCCAACGCCCCGAGAAGCCGCCTCGATCTGCTTCGAGATTGAGATAAGCAAATCGATCAACTCGGCACCCACTGCGTCGCCGGCGCTCAAGCCAGCGTGGTCAATGATCTTGACCGCCCATGCGCGTTTGCCGAACACGGCCCCTGCTCCTAGCGCCCAAACTTCTGAAATTTGATCCGGCTCGGGATGATCTCGTTCACGCCAAGTCTCCGCATCTTGTCTTCTTCGTAGCTGTCGAAGTCGCCTTCGAACCATTCGACGTGGCTGTCGCCTTCGAACGCCAGGATGTGCGTGGCGAGGCGGTTCAAGAACCAGCGGTCGTGGCTGATGACGACGGCGCAGCCGGCGAAATCTTCGAGCGCGGCTTCGAGCGATTGCAGCGTTTCGACATCGAGGTCGTTGGTCGGTTCGTCGAGCAGCAGCACGTTGGCGCCGGTGAGCAGCGTCTTGGCCAAGTGCACGCGGTTGCGCTCACCGCCGGAGAGTTGACCGACTTTCTTCTGCTGGTCCGCGCCTTTGAAGTTGAAGCTTGAGACGTAAGCGCGCGATGGAATTTCGCGATTGCCGACGGCGAGGACGTCGAGCCCGCCAGACACCTCCTCCCAGATGTTCTTATTGTTATCGAGCGCATCGCGCGATTGATCGACGAAGCCGAGCTTAACGCTCTCACCGATCGAGATGGAGCCTTCGTCCGGTTTTTCCTGGCCGGTGATCATCTTGAACAAGGTCGACTTGCCGGCGCCGTTCGGGCCGATAATGCCGACAATGCCGCCCGGCGGCAGCTTGAAGCTCAGGCCGTCGATCAGAAGCTTATCGCCGAAGGCTTTCTTCAAGCCGTCGAACTCGATGACGTTTTGACCCAAGCGCGGGCCTGGCGGGATTTGAATCTGCGCGAAGGTTTGCTTTTCGCGTTCAGCCTCGGCAGCCATTTCATCGTAGCGCGTGAGGCGCGCTTTCGACTTAGCTTGGCGCGCCTTCGGAGATTGGCGCACCCATTCAAGTTCGCGCACGAGCGCCTTCTTGCGGCTATCGCTCTCGGACGATTCCTGCTCGGCGCGCTTAGCTTTGATTTCGAGCCAGGCGGAGTAGTTGCCTTCGTGCGGATGGCCGCGGCCGCGATCGAGTTCCAGCGTCCACTTCGTCACTTGATCGAGGAAGTAGCGATCGTGGGTGACGAGGATGACGCAGCCCGGAAACGCTTCGAGGTGATGCTGCAGCCAAGCGACGCTCTCGGCGTCCAAGTGGTTGGTCGGTTCGTCGAGCAGCAGCATGTCAGGCTTGGAAAGCAGCAGACGGCAGAGCGCGACACGACGGCGCTCACCGCCAGAGAGTTTTTCAACGCCGCTATCGTCCGGCGGGCAGCGCAGCGCGTCCATCGCCATGTCGATCTTGGAATCGATGTCCCAAGCGTCCGACGCATCGATCTGCTCTTGCAGCTTTGTCATCTCCTCCATCAGTTCGTCGGTGTAATTTTCGCCGACTTCCATGCTGACTTCATTGAAGCGCGTGACCAATTGCTTCTCGCGGCACCATGACTCGACGTTCTCACGCACAGTCATCTCGTTGTTGAGCTGCGGCTCCTGTTCGAGATAGCCCATCTTGGTGTTGGCCATGGCGAAGGCTTCGCCGGTGAAGTCCTTGTCCAAGCCGGCCATGATTTTCAGCAGCGTCGACTTACCCGAGCCGTTGACGCCGACGACGCCGATCTTGGCGTCCGGGAAAAACGACAGCCAGATGTTCTCAAACACCTTCTTGCCACCCGGATAGGCCTTGGTCAGGCCTTGCATCGTGAAAATGTATTGCGCCGGTTGGGCAGCCATGGGTCGGTCCGTTCTCTCGGGAAAATCGAAGCGCGGATATAGCGGCGCTCGCCGGTTGCGCCAAGCGATCCGGATACCGCTTTGAGCCGTATTGGCTGCAAAATGCTGAGGGAGAGCTGGCATGTGGTCGCGGAGAGCGGTTTTGGCGGGCGCCGCAGGCGCAGCATTCGCGCCGGGAGCATGGGCGCAGGAATTGGGCGATCTCTCCGGGGACATCGCAATTTTGCGCGACGCTTACGAGACGTTGCATCCAGGACTCTACCGATATGCGACACCGGCCGAGGTCAGCACGCGTTTCGACGCGCTGGCGCGTGCGTGGTCGCGACCGCAGACACGCGGCGCGGCATACCTTTCGCTTTCGCGGTTTCTGGCGACCGTGAAGTGCGGCCACACCTATGCGAACTTCTACAATCAAACGCGCGCGGTTCGGAGGGAGTTGTTCGATGCGCAACGGCTGTTGCCGTTTCATTTAGCATGGATCGGCGGGCGCATGGTGGTGCTCGCCAACCAGACAATTGAAAATCGGCTCAATCCAGGCGCGGAGGTGCTGAGCGTCAACGGACGCGCGACGCAACGGATACTGCGCGATCTCCTCCCCTATACGCGCGCCGACGGCGGCAATGACGACAAACGTCGCGCATTGTTGGAGGTCCGTGGATACGATCGGTACGAGACGTTCGACGTCTTCTACGGACTAACGCAACATCCGGGCGCCAGCGTGCGCTTGCGTGTGCGGCCGCCAGGATCGGCGCGTGCAGAGACGTTTGACGTCGCGACGATCGATCTGGAAACACGCCGCCAAACGTTGCGCGCCGATGAAGCGAGCAATGGGCCGGTGTGGACGCTCAGTTACCCCGCTCCACAGACCGCGCTGCTGACGATGCCGACTTGGGCGCTCTACGATTCCGAATGGGACTGGCGAGCGTTCTTGGATCAGGCCTTCGCCGCGTTCGAAGCGCGCGGCGTACGCAGGCTCGCCATTGATGTACGCGGCAATGAGGGCGGACTCGATTGCGGCGACGAGATCATCGCGCGGCTCATCGATGCGCCGCTGCAGCGTGAGCCATATGCGCGGCGCGTGCGCTACCGGGAAACGCCGGAGCGGCTCAACCAATATCTCGACACCTGGGACGACTCGTTCCGCAATTGGGGTGATGACGCGACGCCGGCGGGCGATGGCTTCTACGATCTACGCGGCGAAGCGGGCGTCGATGCGATCGCGCCGAAAGGTCCGCGCTTTCACGGCGAGTTGGTTGTGCTGATCGATGCGCAGAACTCATCAGCGACGTTTCAGTTCGCGAATGCCGTGAAGACGCATCATCTCGGCCGCCTTATCGGCATGCCGACAGGCGGCAACCGGCGCGGCATCAATGGCGGTGCTTTCTTCTTCCTACGTTTGCCCGCGTCGGGGCTTGAGGCGGACTTACCGCTGATCGCGCGCTTCCCTGAGACGCCTCAGCCCGACGCAGGCATCGAGCCGGACCTGCGCGTGCAGCTCACGCGCGCCGATATCGCGGCAGGGCGCGATGCGGTGCTTGAAGCAGCGCTCACTCTACCGCGTTGACGGCGCCAGCGACGGAAAGCGTGTCGCGCCGCGTTAGAGACTCCGAGGGGCGAGACACCTGAGGAGTTTCACCATGAAACGAATGTTGGCTTTGTGCGCCGTCGTGGCGTTCACCGCGTTGGCGGCGCCGGCTGCGTATGCGCAGAATTGGGATCGCATTGAAAACCGGTTCGACCGCGCCGAAAACCGGCTAGATCGGCGTGAAAATCGCTTCGACCGCCGGGAGGATCGCCGCGACCTACGCGAAGACTATCGCGATGCGCAGCATCAAGGCGGCTGGCGCGATCAGCGCGAAGATGTGCGCGATGCGCGTGAAGACGTGCGTGACGCGCGCGAAGATGTGTTTGATCGGCGCGAGAACCGGTGGGACCGCCGTGAGAACCGCTGGGATCGCCGTCACTGAAGCTATTAGAGCGCGGCCGCTTAAGCCGCGCTCGCCGCTTCCGAATCGAGCGCATAGCCGGCGCTGCGAACAGTGCGGATCGGATCAGCTTCTTCGCCGACCATCAGCGCCTTGCGCAAGCGCCCGATGTGAACGTCCACTGTGCGGGCTTCGACATAAACGTCTGAGCCCCACACAGCGTCTAGCAATTGTTCGCGGCTGAACACGCGGCCGGGATGCTGCATGAGGTGGTCAAGAATACGGAATTCGGTCGGACCCAAATGCACTTCGCGCTCGCCGCGTTTCACGCGGTGCGAAACACGGTCCATGATGATGTCGCCACAGGTGATTTTGTCGTCAGCTAGGCCGGGGCGGATACGACGCATGACGGCGCGCAGACGCGCCAGCAGTTCGCCCATCGAGAATGGCTTAGTGATGTAGTCGTCGGCGCCAATGTCGAGGCCGCGCACGCGATCCGTCTCTTCGCTCCGCGCCGTGAGCATCACGATCGGCGTGTTGCGTGTTTCCTGGCGCGCACGCAGGCGGCGGCAGACTTCAACACCAGGCGCCTTCGGCAGCATCCAATCGAGCACTACGAGATCTGGCTGCGCTTCCTGCGCGATCACGAGCGCCTCCTCGCCATCCATAGCGACGGATACCCGGTAGCCTTCCTTCTCGAGATTGTACTTCAGAAGCTGCGATAGCGCTTCCTCGTCCTCGACCACCAGAACATGCGGGGCCTTGGCCATGGGCTTGCGTCCCTACTCGGCTTCCGCGTCGGCGCGCGGCCGTTGCGTGGCGATTTCTTCGCCGGTGATCAGGAAGTGAATGTACTCGGCGATGTTGGTGCCGTGATCGCCGATGCGCTCGAGATTCTTGGCGATAAAGAGCAAGTGCGCACACGAGCTGATCATGCGCGGGTCTTCGATCATGTAGGTCAGCAATTCGCGAAACAGCGAATTGTAGTGCGCGTCGATATTGTCATCGCCATGCCAGACAGCAATCGCGGCCTGCAGGTCTTTGTTGGCGTAGGCATCGAGCACTTGCTGCAAGTGCGCGGCGGCCATGTTGCCCATGCGCTCGGCTGAGCGCGTTAGTCCAATCGGTTCGGCTTGATTCAGGATCAGCGCCCGCTTGGCGATGTTCTTGGCGAGATCACCGACGCGCTCCAACTCGCCGGCAATGCGCCAAGCGGTCAGGACGACACGCAGATCGCTCGCCATCGGCTGGCGCAGCGCAAAGAGCTTGATCGCGCGCTTTTCGACTTCGCGCTGAGCGGCGTCGATCTTGGAGTCGCGTTGCATGACTTGCTGCGCGAGTTCGGTATCGCGGCGCGCGACGGCGGCGAGGCTGTCATTGACCGCCGCCTCAGCCAAACCACCCATGCGCGCCACTTCCTGAGTGATCGCGTCGAGCTCTTCGGAGAACGCTTTGACTGTATGTTCGGCCATACTTGATTTTACCCGGCGAGCGAGCGCAGGAGCGCTGCTTTTGCGTTTCGGCGCGGCCATCTGAGTTAGCCGAACCGACCCGTAATATAGTCTTGTGTGCGAGAGTCGCGAGGATTGGTGAAGATTTCCTCGGTCGGCCCGGTCTCAACCAGCTTGCCCATGTGGAAGAAGGCCGTCTTCTGAGAGACGCGCGCCGCTTGGGCCATCGAGTGGGTGACGATGATGATCGTGTAGTTGGCGCGCAATTCGTCGATCAGCTCTTCGATCTTTGCGGTGGCGATCGGGTCGAGCGCCGAGCACGGCTCATCCATCAGAATAATGTCGGGATTCACTGCCACGGTGCGGGCAATGACCAGACGCTGCTGCTGACCGCCGGACAGACCAGTGCCCGGCTGTTGCAGGCGATCTTTGACTTCTTCCCAAAGGCCCGCGCGGCGCAGTGACTTTTCAACGATCACGTCCATGTCGGCCTTGTTTTTGGCCATGCCGTGGATGCGTGGGCCGTAGGCGACGTTTTCGTACATCGACTTCGGAAACGGGTTCGGCTTCTGGAACACCATGCCGACGCGGGTGCGGAGCACGACTGGATCGACGTTCTTGCCGTAAGCGTCTTTGCCTTCGATCTGCAGCGTGCCTGAGACTTTGCAGCCATCGATGGTGTCGTTCATGCGGTTGATGCAGCGCAGGAATGTGGTCTTGCCGCAGCCAGACGGGCCGATGAACGCTGTGACGGCGCGATCCGGAATGTCGAGCGAGACGTCAAACAGAGCCTGCTTGTCGCCGTAAAAGACGTTGATGTCGCGCGCGCTAACCTTGGTGGCTGCACCCGTCAGCGTGCCGGCGGCGGTGCGCACGACAGGTGCGGTCATTGCGACTGCCGGAGGGGCTGCGCCGCGCTCCGTGCCGCCCGCTGAAAAATCTTCCATTTTCAACCCTCTATGCCGCAGCGATCGGATCGCGAGACTCAGCGCCCAATCTCATAGCGGGTTCTTACCGGCCTTCCATGACACTGATGTGAAATGCGCCATCCACCGGCTCAATCCTCCTCCGCCAATTGCACATAGGCGGCGAAGGCGGAGCCGCGGCCGGGCTCGCTCTCGACCAGAAGGCCACCCCGGTGGCGGTTGATGATGTGCTTGACGATGGCGAGGCCGAGGCCGGTGCCGCCACGTTCGTTCCCCAATTCGCGCTCAACGCGGAAAAAGCGCTCGCCGAGGCGGGGCAGGAAATGGCGGTCAACGCCCGGCCCCGCGTCCTCGACGCGGACAAACGCATAGGAGCGGTTGGCGATCGCGGCGGGCGTAAGCAGCGCGGCGCGACCTGCCTCCTCCCATCGGCGCCCAGCAGCCGCGGCGGTCTCCTCACGGTCGCCGCCAAGGCCAATTTCCACACGAACGACGCCGTCCTTCGGCGTGTACTTAATGGCGTTGTCGATGAGATTTTGGACGACCTGCGCCATCTGAAACCGTTCGCCCACGATGTGCACGGGCTCAGACGGCGCGATCAGTTCTATGCGCACGCTGCGCTCAGCGGCGACACCATTCAACGCATCGATCACCTCGCGCGCGACAGCGGCCAGATCGGCTCTATCAGAGGGCGGCACATGCTCGTCGAGCTCGATGCGCGATAGCGAAAGCAGATCTGCGATCAGCCTGCGCATGCGCTCAGCTTGCACCTGCATCATGCCGAGAAAGCGGTCGCGCTCTTCGACACTGTCGCGCGCGGGACCAGCAATAGTTTCAATCAGCAGAGTGAGCGATGCGAGCGGCGTGCGTAGTTCGTGACTAGCGTTGGCAAGGAAGTCCGCGCGCATCCGTTCGGTGCTGATTCTGGCGGTTTGATCGTGAAAAACCAGCATTGCCGCGCGATCCGGACCCCATGTGACCGGCGCAACATAGCAGCGTGTATGGCGCTCGGCTTGCGTCGCGGACTCGTACTCGACCGCGCGCGTTGCGCCGTCATGTACGGCCGCTTGCACGGCTTCGAGCACATCGGGATGGCGCAGGATCGAGGTCAAGAATTGGCCGCGCGCTTGGAATTGCATGCGCCGGCGCGCTGCAGCGTTCGAGCTGACCACACGGCCGTGCGCATCGACCAGAAGTGCTGGATCGGGCAACGCCTCAAGCAACGGCGCGAGTTCGCCCAAGCCAACCAGTTCGATCTCGTCGCTGCTTTGCGGGGCGATGATGAACCGGCGCGCCTCGCGCGCGGTCCAGAAGGCCGCAGCGCCTGCGAGCACCATCAAGACGGCGGCGGCCCCATTCGTGGCGAAGGCCAGCGCCAGCGCCAGCGCGGCAAGCGCTCCTGTCGCCCACGCCAGCGCCGGAATGCGGTCCAATCGCCGGCGCGCAGTGGTGAATCGGTCAAACGCCATCGCTTGGGGCGGCTTAGGCTCTGGTCCAGGTGGCGGCAACCTTGTCGGAATCCGGCCTCGTCCGACGTCCTGGTGGCAACAGACGACCAAAAAGCTTGAGCTGGACCCTGGGGCCGCATCCAAAACCGGATTTGCCGGCATCCCAGGGCTTAGAGTGGGGAGACCGGCCGGCGATAGGCTCGAAGGAATATTATCGAATTTCAATATTCTTTTATTGACTTTCGATGGCGATTTGTTACGCCGCCGGGTGCGAGGGACGATGAAGAACGGGGTGCGGTTTTGGATCGGTCTGGGCTTGTTGGCCGCAGCCGGATCGTGCGCGGGTCGCAACCTGCCGCCTGAGCCGGACACCTATGTCGCGGCCGATGCGATCGGCGCCGAACGCGCCGCGGAACTCGCCGCCTCGCCCGCTTCCACTTGGCTTGACGATCTCAACTCACCGGAGATGTCGGCGCTGACGCGCGAAGCACTCGCGGGCAGCCCCGATCTGCAAATCGTTGAGGCGCGCTACCGCGCTTCGCGCTGGCGGGCGCGCGGCGCCTTCGGCCGCAACCTGCTGCCGAGCTTGAACGTCGGCCTCGATGCGTCGCGCTCGGAAGTTCCGTCCGTTGGCGATACGCGCCTGCGCGAAGATCTGCTGACGTCGAGCGTTGTTGCGAGCTGGGAAATCGATCTCTGGGGCCGCCTCACCGCCAACACACTCGCCACCAATCTTAGCGCCAACGCGTTGCGTGAAGATCTAAACGGCGCGCGCATTTCGGTGTCGGGACAAACCGCCCGTGCGTGGGTGTCGTTGATCCAAGCGCAGCAATTGCTGGCGCTGGCGCAAGAAGATTTGTCGACGCGCGAGCGAGCGCTCGATCTGACCCAGCGCCGCTACGACGCCGGCATCGCCAATTCCCTCACGCTGCGCACGGCGCGCAGCCAAGTCGCGTCAGCGCGCGCGTTTGTAGCGCAAGCGCAGGATTCGCTGCTGATCACGTCGCGCCGCTTGCAAGAATTGATGGGCCGTTATCCGGACGGCACGCTTCGCGCCGAAGGCGCGCTGCCACAGCTTGAGGCAATTGCCGCCGCCGGCGCGCCCGCCGATTTGCTCGAGCGCCGCCCGGATGTGCTCGCTTCCGAAAACCGCCTGCGCGCCGCTGGATTCCGCATCCACGCAGCGCGCACCGCGCTGCTGCCGCGCCTCACCTTGCGCGCCAGCGCCGGCGCCAGAGATGACGGACCGGACCACTCGTTCGACAATATTGACGACGCCGAGAACATGATCACCAACGTGGTCGCCGGCCTTACAATGCCGATTTTCAATGGCGGCGCGCTGCTCGCAGAATCGCGCGCGACGGTCAACGACCGCCGCGCCGCCGCTGCTGACTACGTGCGCACCACCATTGCCGCTTGGCGTGAAGTGGAAGCGTCGATCAGCGCCGACCAAAGCTTGGAAGTTCGCGAACGCGAATTTGGCATCGCCGCAGACGAAGCGCGTGAAGCGCAGGCGCTTGCCGAACGCGAGTATGCGCGCGGCGTCGCCACATTGTTTGAATTGATCGATTCCTACACACGCCGCATCGACGCCGAGCGCGGCCTCATCTCAGCGCGCGCAGATCGCGTCTCCAACCGCATCGCCTATCACGTCGCCCTCGGCGGCGGCGCTCGTACGGGTGGCATCGACGAAGACAGGGAAGAAGTCGTCCAATGAACAAGATGGACCTCAACATGATGTCGCAAGCACAACAGGACGACGATCAACCCAAGAACACCGGCTTTCTCGGCGCGGTGCGGCGGATCGTTATTTTCGCGCTGCCGCTGGTGGTGATCGCTGGCGGCATCGCCGGGCTGATGCTGATGTTTGCAACGCAATCGCGCCCGGATGAAAAGGGTGAGGCGCCGCATCCACCGGCGGTGCAATTCGCCGTCGCGCACGCGCGTCCAACCACGATCGCCATCTCCGTGCAGGGCGAAGCCCGCCCGCGCTCGGAAGCAACTCTGGCCGCGCAAGTGGCAGGCCGTATCGTCTGGGTGAGTCCGCGCTACGCCGAAGGCGGCGCCTTCCGTGAAGGCGAAGAAATCGTCCGGGTCGATCCGGCGAATTATCAGCTGGCCGTCGTTCGCGCCCGTGCGCAAGTCGCGCAATCGGAAGAAGCGCTGGCGCGTGAAGAAGCCGAGAGCGAATTGGCGCGCCAAGATTGGCAAGCGCTTGGACGCGGCGACCCGCCGCCGCTCGCCGTGCGCGAACCGCAACTGGCGCAAGCGCGCGCGCAGCTAGCTGCATCACAAGCGGCGCTCCGTTCGGCTGAGCTTGATCTGTCGCGCGCTTCGATCCGCGCGCCCTTCACCGGCCGCATCCGTCAGCGCCAAGCTAATCTCGGCGACTATGTCGGCCCCTCCTCGCCCGTGACGGTGATGTTCGCGACCGACACGATGGAAATCCGCGTGCCGTTGACCGATTCCGATCTGGCTTCGATGCGCTTGCCTGTCGGCTTCTCGGCGACAGCGGCCAATCCCGGCCCAGTCGCGCAAGTCAGCAGCGTCACCGGCGGGCGCATTCAGACTTGGGAGGGCCGCTTGGTGCGTACGGAGGCATCGATCGATGCACGCACGCGCCTCGTTTACGCAGTTGTCGAAGTGCGCGACCCATTTGGCGCCTCTCACCCCGCGCCGCTGGCGCCGGGCATGTTCGTCACCACGCGCTTGCAAGGCGCGAGCAGTGAATCGCTCGTCGCCGCACCGCGCAGCGCACTGAAGCGTAACGAGTTCGTCTATGTCGTCACCGCCGACAACACGATCGACGTGCGCCAAGTGCGCCCGGCGCAGACCACCGCCGATGAGGTGCTGTTCCGGGAAGGCGTCGCAGATGGCGAACGTGTCGTCGTTTCTGTGTTGACCTCGCCGCGCCAAGGCATGGCTGTAACGCCGATCGACCGCGAAGGCGGTTCGGCGCAGCAGCCCGCCCCCGCAGCGCCTGCGCAACCTTCGCCAGACATCCGTCCGTAATTACGCGCGCGGGCGTGCGAAAGCGTCCGCCGGAGATAGCACTATGTTGAGAGGCGTCGTTGCTTGGTGGGGCCGCAACCCAGTTGCCGGCAACCTGCTGATGATCATCTGCGCGCTGGCGGGTTTCTTCTCCTTCTTGAAGATGGAGAAGGAGTTCTGGCCGGCGGGCGCTGGCGACGGGGTCTTCATTCAAGCCGTGTGGCCGGGTGCGAGCCCGGAAGACATGGAAAACCAAGTCGTCGTGCGCGTCGAAGAAGCGACAGCTGATTTGGACAACGTCGATTGGGTGCGCTCGCGTTCGGGCGAAGGCTTCGGCTGGGTGCGCGTCGCCGCCGATCCAGGCAGCGATGTCGACGCGATGACGGAAGAAATCCGCTCCCGCGTGGCATCCATCTCCGGCCTGCCGCAAGGCATGGAGCCAATCCGCGTCGCGCGTGAAGTCGGCCGCAACTGGTCGATCATCATCGGTGTGCACGGCGATATCGACGAACGCTCACTGCGCGATACGGCCGAACGCCTGCGTGACAGGCTCTCGATCCTGCCGGGTGCGGCCAACACCATTGTTATCGGCGTGCGCACGCCCGAGGTATCGATCGAAGTGTCGGAAGCGTCGATGCAGGCCTATGGCCTGACCTTCGACGAAGTGGCGCGCGCCGTGCGGGCAAGCTCGCTCAATGTAGGCGCCGGCTCAGTGCGGACGGCTGACGGCAATTTTCAGCTGCAGGCGCGCAACCTCGCCGACACTGAAATTGATTTCCAGAACATCATCATCCGCCAGACGCCAGATGGCGGCATTGTGCGCCTACTCGACGTCGCTACCGTCAATGACGGCTTCCAGGACGTGAACCTCTATTCGCGCATGAACGGCGAGCCGTCCGCGATCATCTCGATCCAGACCGCTGACCGCTTCAATATCTGGCAAACAAACGACGCCGTGCAGGAAGCGCTCACCACTATGCGCGCGGAAGTCCCGCCGGGCGTGCAGATCACCACGATCTACAACGAGGCCGAGGACTATAACGCCCTGGTCGGCATCCTGCTGCAGAACGCGCTGCAAGGCTTCGTGCTGATCTTCATTCTGCTTCTGCTGACGCTGCACCCGAAGGTCGCGCTCTGGGCGACGATCGGCGTCATGACGGCTTTCGCCGGCTCGTTCTTTATCCTGCCTTACGTCGACGTCTCGCTGAACTTCATGAGCGTGTTCGGCTTCCTATTGGTGCTGGGCATCATGGTCGACGACGCGATCATCGTCGGCGAAGCCGTGTACGAGAGGGCCGAGCGCGGACATACCGGCGCGGATTCCTCGATCTACGCCACGCAGCTCGTCTTAAAGCCTCTGATGGCGTCTGTGTTCGTCACCATGATCGCCTTCAGCCCATGGATGCTGATCGAAGGCGATGCGCGCCAGTTCACGCGCGCCATCTCCATCGTCGTTATGTCGACTTTGGTGTTCTCGCTGATCGAGAGCTTGATCATTCTGCCGGCGCACTTGGCGCACGTGAAGAAGCCCGACCCGCAAGGCAATGGCATCTTCAGCCAATTGATGCGCTTCCAGCAAAAGTGTGCGCACTCGGTGTTGTGGGTCGCCAACAATTTGCACGCGCCGCTGGTGAAGGCGGCGGTGAAATTGCGCTACCTGACCTGGGCGGTCTTCGCGGTGGCGATGATCCTGGGTATCGGCTTGATGATGACGGGTCGCGTGAAGCAGACCTTCATGCCGGAAGTCGAAGGCGACTTCATGCAGGCGACGATCACGTTGCCGCAAACGACCCCGTTCTCGCGCATGCAGCAGGTCGCCGAACAGCTCGACGCCGCCCGCATCGCGCTCGAACAGGAAACGGCGGACAGCGCCTTCGAGGATGCCAATACCGGCGCGATGTCGCGCGGCGTGATCCGCTCGTGGAGCCAATCGATCGAGGAAAACTCGATCCGCGCTTATGTCGGCCTGACGCCGCCGGAAACGCGGCCGAACCTGCGCTCGCGTCACGTCACCGAGCGACTGGAAGAATTGCTGGGCGAAGTGCCCGACGCTGATGAGATCAGCTTCTCGCTCGGCGGCTCCGGCTCGCCCTCCATCGACTTGGCGCTGATGGGTGAAAACAGCGCCGACCTCGAAGCAGCGGTTGAAGAGTTGAAAGCGCGCTTGCTGCAGTTCGGCGACGTCACCAGCGTGCGCGACAGCCAAGACGCGGCGATCGAAGAATTGCGCTTCACACTGCTGCCGGGCGCCGAGCAACTCGGGATCACGCTTGCGGATCTGACCAGGCAAGTGCGCCAAGCCTATTTCGGCGAAGAAGTGCAACGCCTGCCGCGCGACGGCGACGACATACGCGTCTATGTCCGCTACCCGCGCGACGACCGACGCACGCTGGAAAGCCTCGGCGGCTTCCGTGTCCGCACCAGCGACGGCCGTGAAGTCCCGCTCGCCGCCGTGGCGACGTGGGAATTCGCGCCAGGCGTCACTGGTCTCGACCGGCGCCAGCGCATGAGTTCGGTTTTGGTGACCGCCGATCTGGTCAACGCTGAATCGCGCGAGGCGATCATGCGCTCGCTGGACAATGAATTCTGGCCGGGCTTCGAGGCGCGCTACACCACCGTCTCACGGCGCGCCATAGGTGAAGCCGAAGGCCAAGCGGAATTCATGCAGCAATTCATGTTGCTGATCCTGCTGGCGTTCGCCGGCATCTACTTCCTGCTCGCGGTGACGTTCAGATCCTATGCGCAGCCGGTGATGATCCTCTGCGTCATCCCGTTCGCCATGGTCGGCGCGCTGCTCGGGCACTTCATGTTCGGGGTGAGTTTTGCGCTCTTCTCATGGCTTGGTGTGATCGCAGCCGTTGGCGTGGTCGTGAACGACAACGTCGTGCTGGTGGACCGCTGCAATCAGATCCGCGGCTATTTCGCGCTGCGGCGCAAAGGCTCCGGCGCGCCCATCCCCGAAGAGATGGAGCTTGAGACGCACGACATCACGCTGCCGAATGGCCAAGTGGTGGAATATGTCGGCATCGCACCCGATCTCGAGCCGCACGAGGAAATGATCATTGAGGGCGCCGAAAGCGCCTTCGAGCGCGGTCCGATCGATTTGCGGACCTCGCACCAGATGCGCTTTGACGCCAGCGAACACCAGGAAAAGGCCGCTGAACTGGAAAAACTGGGCTTCCAGGTCATGCGGGTGAAGGCCGAGCGCGGCATCGTCGAAGCTTCGATTTCGCGGTTCCGTCAGATCTTCCTGACCTCGGTGACCGAGTTCGTGGGCACCTCGCCGATGATCCTGGAAAACGCGGCCATCGTGCAGTTCTTGAAGCCGATGATCTTGAGCCTGGCCTTCGGCGTGCTCATCTGCATGCCAGCGACCTTGATCCTGACCCCCGCCTTCTACATGATCGGGATAGACATCAAACGCGTCCTGACGGGCATGTTTGGCTTCTATGGTCGACTTTATGGGGGCCGCCGGAAACTCGCCGCGGCGGAATAAGACAAGTTCATCGGAGGACTTCAATGGTAACGCTTACACGTCGCGCTATAGGCGCGTCGTCACTGGCCCTTATGGCTGGCTGCGCAACAGGTACGGGCTCGTCGTCGGGCGGTTCTGCCAGCACAGGCCGGGCTGCAATCGGCTCTTTCGGCGTCGATCTCGCCGGTCGTGATCTCGCTGTTCGTCCGGGTGACGATTTTTTCCAATACGCGAACGGCACATGGGCGCGCACGACGGAAATTCCGTCTGATCGCACGCGCTGGGGCACATTCGATATCCTGCGCGAAATGGCTGACAACAATCAGCGCGTGATCATCGAAGAAGTTGCGCTCGCCGGCGGTGCGCCGGGTTCGAACCAACAGAAGATCGCCGACTATTACAACGCCTATCTCGACCAAGCCGCGATCGACGCGCGCGGTCTGGCGCCGCTGCAGGCCGAACTCGCTCAGATCGCCGCGATCACCAATCACGAGCAAGCAATCCGCGTCATCGCCTCGCCGAGCATCTCGGTCACCTCGCCGATCGCGATGTATGTCGGCCTCGATGAGCGCAATCCGAACCGCTACGTCGTGAACATGTCGCACAGCGGGCTTGGCCTGCCGGAGCGCGAATATTATCGCCGCACCGACGGCGTCTTCCCGGGCCTGCGCGAAAGCTACGTCGCCCATATCGGCCGCACGCTTGAACTCGTCGGCCAAACCGGCGGCGCAGCGAAAGCAGCGCAGATTATGGCGTTCGAAACGCAGATCGCCGAACGCCATTGGCTTCGCGCCGATCGTCGCGATCGTTCGCGCACCTACAATCTGCTGACCCGCGCGCAAGTTCGCGCGCTGGCGCCGAATTTCCCCTGGGACGCGGCGTTTGACGCCTCTGGTCTAGGCGGTGCGCAAGAGGTGGTTGTAGCCGAGCTCTCGGCTATGGGCCCGCTTGCCGAACTCTTCGTTGCGACGCCGATCGCGACGATCAAGAACTACCTCACCTACCATCTGGTGCGGAACAATTCCTCGGTGCTGCCGACCAACATCGACACCGAGGTGTTCGATTTCCACGGCCGCACGCTGCAAGGCCAACCGCAACAGCGCGAACGCTGGAAGCGCGCCGTGACCGCAGTCAGCGGCTCGCTCGGCGAAGCTGTCGGCCAAATCTACGTGCAGCGTCACTTCCCGCCGGCAGCAAAAGCGCAAATGCTCGAACTGGTTGAGAACATGCGCACCGCTTACGGCCAGCGCATCGATCAATCGTCGTGGATGTCGGCTGAGACCAAAGTGTTGGCGCGCGAGAAGCTCGCCACCTTCCGTCCGAAGATCGGCTACCCGGATCGCTGGCGTGATTATGCGGGCCTCGAAGTCCGTGCCGGCGATGCGTTTGGCAATTCCAAGCGCGCGCAAGTGTTCGACTGGAACGAGAGCGTCTCGCGTCTCAACCGCCCGACCGATAAGGACGAGTGGTTCATGACGCCGCAAACGGTGAACGCCTATTACAACCCGGTGTTCAACGAGATCGTGTTCCCGGCCGCGATCCTGCAGCCGCCCTTCTTCGATCCGAACGCAGACCCCGCCGTGAACTATGGCGGCATTGGCGGCGTCATCGGTCACGAAATGGGCCACGGCTTCGACGACCAAGGCGCCAAGTCTGACGCACAAGGCGTGCTCCGCGATTGGTGGAATGCGCAAGACGTCGCGCGCTTCGAAGAAGTCACGGGTCGTCTCGCTGCGCAATACGAAGCGTTCGAGCCTCTACCAGGCCTCCACCTCAATGGCCGACTGACGCTCGGCGAGAACATCGGCGACAATGGCGGCCTTCAAGTCGCCTATCACGCTTACACAATCTCGCGCGGTGGTCGCGAAGCTGGCGTGCTAGACGGCGTGACCGGCGACCAGCGCTTCTTCCTCGGCTGGGCGCAAGTCTGGCGTTCGCTGCTTCGCGAAGAAGCGATGCGCAACCAAGTGCTGAACGGCCCGCACTCGCCGGGCATCTACCGCGCCAACGGTCCGGTGCGAAACATGGATGCGTGGTACGCGGCGTTCGACGTCACCGCCGAAGACGATCTCTATCTCGCGCCAGCCGACCGCGTCACGGTCTGGTAAGCGCAAGCTAAAGTCAGAATGACGAAAGGGAGCGGTGAAAGCCGCTCCCCTTTTTTTGATCTTCTCCCCTTGTGGGAGAAGACAGACGGTAGCGAAGCGGAGATCAGATGAGGGGTACTAGTCAGTGCTTCAAACAGCAGCGCTTTCACCCCTCACCTGCATTTGCTGAACGCAAACGCTGTCCTCTCCCACAAGGGGAGAGGACCTATCGCGGACGCTTCTTTTCCATGATCTTCCAGCCATTGTCGGCGATCTTGCGCAGCACGCCTTCATCAACATCGCTCAGCTTATTGATGTAGAGGCAGCTCCTGCCCGTCTTGTGCTTGCCAAGCTTCTTCATCAGCGGCTCGCCGTCGTAGCCATCCATCAAATAGAGCACCAGATTGGCTTTGCGCGGTGAAAAGCCCAGGCGCGGCCAGGTCGCGCCATTCGGCAGTTCGTACTCGCCGTAGCCGACAATCGACGGCCCCCACATCACCGGCTTCTCGCCAGTGATTTCGCGCATCATCTTGTCGACAGCTTTCGCGTCCTTGCGCCGCGTTTCGTCTTCAACGGCGGCAATGAATTGAGTGACGGAGGCTTTGGTTTTTTTCGTCTTCGATTCGGCCATGAGCGATTCTCCCAAGGATGCTGAGTGCGACACTCTTCACCTGTCATGCATGCTTTAGGAGCTTCTCCGCGAAGAAGCTGGATATCGTGGAAGCCACGCCCACAAACGGCGCCAGAATAAGGAGTTGCCGTAAAGTGGTTTCGGCGGATGCTTCCCAGCCAGAAATTAAGTTGGCTGTGATTGAGATGCCAAGTCCCAGAGCTATCGCCATTGTCCAATCACGCGCGCGCACCGGAACGAGAGCGTAGACAGCGCCCGTTGCGATGCCGACACCGCCCGCGAGTGCGCCCACCAACGGCCCAAACACCATGCCTGCAAACATTGCCACCAGGGCCTGTTGATGTGGCGTGGAAAAGCTCACGGCCAACACCACAACGGTCGCGAAGACCAGTGAGCAATACACCGCGCCAAAAATCAGGCTGCTCCAGAATACTCTGATCATCAGAGTCCAGAACATGAGGCGCCAAATCACGAGCCCGAACGCAGCAAACCCGAAACACTCAAATCTTCGTCGATCTCGGGCCAGTGGATGCCGTGGCCGGCGGCGACGGGCTCCCACTTCGCGCGCTGCGCCGGCGTTGCTGCGAGCAAGCGCGGAAACCAAGAAAGCGGCGCAGCGATCCGGCGCCCATCGCGCAGGCGCACTTCGAGCGCCTCGTCCGTCACCCGGACGTCAGCCACTCGATCATCGAGTTCAGCTGAAATAGACACGCCACGCCTCCACAAATGCCGCTCGTTCTTGCGAGACTTTCGCCTCGATCTCTTTGAGCTCCTTGGCAGAATAGCCCAAATTGCGCGCCATGGCGACGGGCTCAAGCCAGTACTTTGCCGACGATCCGCCCTTGTCGATATGGATATGCGGTAACCGTTCCAGCGGAGGACGGTCGGCATCGCTCAAAGCCCCTTCACAATCTCGTCCGTCATCTTCTTCGCATCGCCGAACAGCATCATAGTGTTGTCGCGGAAAAAGAGTTCGTTTTCGACGCCGGCATAGCCGCTACCCATGCCGCGCTTGATGAAGAGCACGGTCTTGGCCTTCTCGACGTCCAAGATCGGCATGCCGTAGATCGGACTTTTCGGATCGGTCTTTGCGCTTGGGTTCGTCACGTCGTTGGCGCCGATGACGTAGGCGACGTCGGCTTGTGAGAATTCGTTGTTGATGTCTTCAAGTTCGAAGACTTCATCGTACGGCACGTTGGCCTCAGCCAGCAGCACGTTCATGTGGCCAGGCATACGGCCCGCGACCGGGTGGATGGCGTACTTCACGTCGACGCCTTCCTTCTTCAACAGATCAGCCAGTTCGCGCACGCTGTGCTGCGCCTGGGCGACCGCCATGCCGTAGCCTGGCACGATGATCACCTTGCTTGCATTCTTCATGATGAAAGCTGCGTCTTCAGCGCTGCCCTTCTTCACCGGACGCGTCTCGACATGGCCTGCCGCTGCGCCGCCATCGGCCGTGCCGAAACCGCCGAGAATGACGCTGATGAAGCTGCGGTTCATGCCTTTGCACATGATGTAGCTGAGGATGGCGCCCGATGAGCCGACGAGCGCGCCGGTGATGATGAGCGCGACGTTCTCAAGCGTGAAGCCGAGTGCGGCCGCAGCCCAACCAGAATACGAGTTCAGCATCGAGACGACGACAGGCATGTCGGCGCCGCCGATCGGGATGATGAGCAAAACGCCGATCAAAAGCGATAAGCCAGCCAGCGCCCAGAAGTGCCATTCCGTCGTGCCATGCGCTTTGATCATCAAATAGATCAAAGCGACGATGCCGAGCGCGATGGCGATATTAACAGCATGGCGCGCGGGCAAGATGATCGGCGCACCGGACATGTTGCCGTTGAGCTTCGCGAACGCGATGATCGAACCTGTGAACGTCACCGCGCCAATTGCTGCGCCGAGCGAGAGCTCGATCAGCGACTGCATGTGGATCGGTGTCCGCAGCAGGTATGCGCCGACATTCTCATCCGAAGCGATGTTGAAGCTCTCAGGCGCGTAGAACGCTGCCGCAGCGACGGCGACAGCCGCCAAGCCGACGAGCGAGTGGAACGCCGCAACCAATTGCGGCATGTCTGTCATCTTGATCGAGCGCGCAATGAATGCGCCTGCGCCGCCGCCGATCACGAGCGCTGCGATGATGATGCCAAGCGTCGTCGCGTCGAGGTCCACCAAGAGCAACGTCGTGCCGATGGCGACGGCCATGCCGATCATGCCGAAATTGTTGCCTTGCCGGCTGGTCTCGGGACTGGAGAGCCCGCGCAGCGCCAGAATGAAGAGCACCCCGGAGACGAGATAAAGAAGTGCGGCGAGATCAGCGCTCATGTCAGCCCCTTGGTCCCTGCTGACGCATGCGCGTCCAGCCGGAGATGAGTGTCGCCGCCGGAGCAGCGAAGAAGATGATGGCGGCTAGCCAAGCGGGCCAGCCTTCTTGCGTGGCGCCGAGGAAGGCGAGCACGTTGCCGATGATCGGCACGAAAGCGAGAACGAAACCTATGACAGCGGACGGCCACGCGCCCCACTCGAACTCGGCCTGAATCCATTCGCTCACGAAGTAGATTTGCAGAATGCAGAGCGCGACCCAGATCAGTGCGATCACGCAACCGACGCCAACACAGCCCGACATCTGAACCTGAAAGCGCCGCACATCCTCGCGCGCGCGCGTGCGGTCGAACGTGTGCGCGGCAACAGCGGGTCCCGCATCTTCGTCGAGCATCGAAAGCGCGCGTTGCGCGGCTTGACGGAGCTCGTCTTCGTTGACGACGCCCTCTTCCTGCACGTCGAGCACTTGCGCTTCGAACGCTTCGACATGCGATTGGAGGCTGGCGATCGCGCCGGGCGCCCGCCCGCCACTCGCATTCCAGCCTTCGACAAAGCGGCGCATGAATGCTTCGGCCGACAAGCGGCCGTCGAGATAAGCTTCAATGAGCGCGCGCCAGTCCGCGGGCGTCACGTCACTTCTTCTCTTTCTTCTTGTACATCGCCAGCATGCGCTGGGTGACAAGGAAGCCGCCGAAAATGTTCACCGCCGCGAGCGCGACAGCGATGCCGCCCGCACCTTTAGCGACCCAGCCGCCATCGCCCATGGCGCTCGCCGCCGCTGCGATCAGCGCGCCAACGATGATGACCGATGAAATGGCGTTGGTGACAGCCATGAGCGGCGTGTGCAGCGCCGGCGTCACCGACCAGACGACGTAATAGCCAACGAAAATCGCCAGCACGAAGATGGCGAGATAAAATACGAACGGATCAACCGCTTCCATGGGGCCCTCGCGGATTCGTCGCGGGGGATATGGAAGCGGAACGGGCGCCGGGTCAACTGCAACGCGTTGGAAGCACGAATCGATTAGCCTGCGTAACGCTCGCGGCAGGCGTTTGCGGCAGCTTGGCGTTGGTCAGCGGATTGCTCCCACCAATAATCCTTGGCTGCACTTGCGGCATAGCGGCCTGTCATGCCCTCGACGCCCTCTTCGCGATTGAGCCGCTCCAGGATGCGGCCGAGCAAAGCGCCCCACTCGCCGGTGGCGCCGCGCGGATAGTTGACGACATCGAGATTGCCGACTGCAGCAACGGCGCCCGCACAGATACTCAGATCCTGCGCTTGGCTTGCATCGGGAGATTGTTGTGCGACGGCAGGTGCAGCGAGCAGCGCGCAAGCAAGTGCGGCGGCGGCGAGCTTCCTTTTCATGTTACCTCCCCCGGGACCGGTTAGAGGGTTTCGTACGTCGCCTCTGCGCGCACAATAAGGCCGCCAAGCGCATCCATCTCGTGATGTTCCGCTGAGCGTTCGCCGCGATGATTACGGTAGATCAAGGTGTGGCCGCGGGCGCCGACGAAGATGGCTTCCGGCGTGAAAGTCAGATCCGGCGCGCGTTCGAGCGCGCGCTGGAAATAGAGCTTCAGCATGTCGCGGCCGTGGATCACGCCGTCCGGCGCAAAGCCGAGCGCTGCGATGTAAGGCGACGAGAACTCGATATCTTCGTGATAGAGCGCGATGATCTGTTCGAGATTACGCGCGTTCCAGGCCTCGTAATAGTGCTTGGCGAAATCGATATCGTTCATGCCGCAGGACTCGCCGCTTTGGGGGGAGCGAAGTGCGGATGCACGAGCGCGCCGCCTTTGGTGAGCATTGCGCCTTGAATGATCTCGTCGTCCCAAGCCGGCGCAAAAGCCTTGCTGTCTTTGTCCGCCAGCAGCGGCAGCAGCGCGAGCAGGTTCTTGGCGTAGAGCGACGACGCATCTGACGGCAGGCGCGCAGGCAGATTGGTGAAGCCCAAGATTTTCACGCCGTTGAAGTCGACTATCTCATCAGGCTTCGAGAGCGGGCAGTTTCCGCCCTGCGCCACTGCTAGATCGATGATCACCGAACCGGGACGCATCGACCTGGCTTGCGCTTCGGTGACGAGCACCGGCGCCGCACGACCCGGGATGAGCGCGGTGGTGATGACAATATCTTGCTTGGCGATGTGCTGCGTGACGAGTTCGGCCTGCTTGGCCTGATATTCCGCGCTCATGGCCTTGGCGTATCCCGCTGCGGTTTCAGCCTGCTTGAACTCTTCGTCTTCGACAGCGACGAATTTCGCGCCAAGCGAAGCGACTTGTTCTTTCGTTGCCGGGCGCACGTCCGTTGCGCTGACGACAGCGCCGAGGCGACGCGCGGTGGCGATGGCTTGAAGGCCAGCAACGCCGACACCCATGATGAACACTTTCGCGGCGGCGATTGTGCCAGCAGCTGTCATCATCATCGGGAATGCACGACCATAGAGTTCGGCCGCTTCAATGACGGCGCGATAGCCTGCAAGGTTTGCTTGCGATGAGAGCGCGTCCATCGATTGCGCGCGCGAGATACGCGGGATGAATTCCATCGCCAGCGCTTCGATCTTGGCTTTCGCCAACGCCTCAACGATGGCGCGATCGCCGTACGGCTCGAGCAGCGAGACGAAACCCGAGCCCGGCTTGATGGCTGCGATTTCGCTATCAGTCGGGCGGCGCACTTTGACGACAAGATCAGCGCTGCCGATCGCGCCATCGGCGGAAAGTTCAGCACCTGCCGTCTTGTACAAATCGTCGGGATAGAAAGCGGCGGCGCCTGCGCCGGTTTGCATTGCGACGCTGTGGCCCAAGCCAACAATCTTCTTCACCGTCTCCGGCGTTGCGGCGACGCGGGTCTCGCCCGCAGCGGTTTCCTTGAGGACCGCGATCCGCACCCGATCAGCCCATCAAGCCAGAGAGCGCGGGAACGATCAGACCGCCGAGGCCCAACAGAACCCAGAGCACGATCTGCGTCGCCCAATAGACGCCGGGCAACTTGAAGGCGACGCCGAGCGCGATGCCGATCACCACGAACGCCGCGAAGCCGGCCCACCAGCCAAAGCCAATCGCGAAAGCCAGCGTGAGAAGCGCCACGGATTGCGCAATCAGACCGCAAGTCCAAACCGTCGCCGAAAGGAAGCCTTCGAAGGTCTCCTTTTGGTCCTGGATGTTCATGTGCCCACGTGCGTCGCTGTGCGACCCCATCGCCCTGCTCCTCGAAACCGTTGGCCGGGGTGTAAACCGCGCCGCGCGGGCGAACAAGCCGGGCCAATTGGCGCGGGGATCAGCCAGCGCGGAAGGAAGGCCGGCTCGTGACGGCGACGAAGCTCACATCTTCGCCCTCGAAACGAGCGGCTGTGAGTGTGCCTGAGGCGTAGGCGCCGGTATCGACGCCTACGCGGCGGTCGTCGGCATAAGGTTTGTCCGCCGGCGTATGGCCGTGGACGACGCAGTGCGAGAACGGGCGCTTGCTGGCGAGGAAGCGCTCGCGGACCCAGTACAGATCCTCGTCAGTCTGCTGTTCCAGCGGCCGCCCGGCATCGACGCCGGCGTGCACGAAGGCGTAGTCGCCGAGCGTGACGTAGCGCTCGAGGCCGTCGAGAAAGGCCATGTGCTCGGACGGCACAGCAGCGCGCAGCGCATCGGCAGCAGCGCGCCATTCGTTCTCGTTGGCGGTCATCGGCGCGGGCGGGGTGACGCCATAGGCGGTCATCGTCTCGGCGCCGCCTTGTAGCACCCAAGCGCGCGCGCTCATCGGGTCGGCCATGAAGGCCTGCATGATCTGTTCGTGGTTGCCCCGCAGGAAGCGCCGCTCGAACCCGGCGGGACGGCCGGAAAGCAGAAGGTCGATGACACTGCGGCTCTCGGGGCCACGATCGACGTAGTCGCCGAGGAAGATCACGACGGGCGGCCCGCCAAGGCGGGTATCGATCGCCGCCCGGTCCTCCAGGCGTTCGAACATGAGAGCGAGCAGATCGGCGCGGCCGTGGATGTCACCCACAGCATAGCCCACGCGCCCGTCCTCAAATCTAGCCGGGCGCGCCTGAGGGCGATCGAACATCCTCAGCAGGTTCATGACGTCCCCGTTATGGGGCGCTAGCGGCGGACGCAAGGCAGTTCCCCAGCGCGGCGCCTGCAGCCCGTTAGGCATGAATATCACGTTTTTGCGCACTTTGCCGCGCATCCGCAACGCATCGCCGCGATGGCCCCTTCTTTGCTTCCCGATGGGGTTCGCGTAGAAGATCGCGCCAGAGGGACGCCCACTTATGACTACGCCACTTTGGCACACGCGCCGCGCACTGCTGCGCACTTTGGCTTTCGGCGCAGGCGCGAGCGTCCTTGGCGCATGCGCCTCCGGTCCGGCTGCGGACCCCGGCGTTTGGCAACCTGTCGAATACCGACTCGGCCCGGCCGACCAGATCCGCATCACCGTGTTTAACGAGCCAGGCTTGACCGGGCCATTCGTCGTCGGCGCACAGGGCAATATCGCCTATCCGCTGGTCGGCGACGTCCGCGCCGCCGGCCTCACTGTCCCGGAATTCACCGCACGCCTCACCGAAGCGCTGCAGCAATATGTGCGCGCGCCAAACGTGAGCGTCGAGGTCACCAATTATCGCCCGTTCTTCATCCTGGGCGAAGTGCAGCGGCCAGGTTCCTATCCGTACGTCGTCGATCTCACGGTGATGAACGCCGTCGCGACTGCGGGCGGCTTCACCTATCGGGCGAACCGCCGCCGCGTTTTCATCCGCCACGCCAACGCGTCGGAAGAGCGCGGTTACGACCTCACCGCCACCACGCCGGTTATGCCTGGCGATACGGTCCGCATCGGCGAGCGCATACTCTGATCGCGAAAGCCCATGCCGCGCGCGGCGCGGAGCGTGCATGGACAAGCGCCTGACGCACCATGGCTCTGTGATGAACGTGATGAACACCACCGCAGAACTCCCGACCGGCGCACCGCGTGGGGTTGCGGACATGCTCGGCTTGTCGGCCGCGATGCGCGTGATCCGCCGCCGGCTTACACTTATTCTGGCGGTTGGAGTGACCTCAGCGTTGGTCGCCTTCGCCATTTTAATGCTGCAGCCGGCGACCTACACAGCTTCGGCTCTGCTGCTGATCTCGCCGCGCACGCCCGACACTGTTGGCAGCGTTAATCCGCTGGCGCCGGCCGCGCCCACCGTATCGCCAGTCGATTCTGAAATCGTGATGCTGCGCTCACCAGCTCTGATGGACGACCTGGCTCAGCAGCTCGGCATGGCTAGCCGGACGCCGACTGACGCCGCTGAACTTGATCTGGCCAGCGTGATCGGCGTCGAGCGCCGCGCCGGCACCAATGTCATCGAAATTAGCGCCCGTTCCGGCGACCCAGCACGCGCGCAACTGATCGCCAACACTTACGCCGACACCTATTTGACCAGCCAACTCAACGTCGCCCTAGGCGGCTCACAGCAAGAGAGCAGCGTCGCTTCTGAGCGCCTCGCGCAATTGCGCCAAGACGCGCAGGAAGCCGAGAGCGCTGCAGAGGCGTTTCGTCAGGAAGCCGGCGCTGGTGGCGAAGGCGCGGGCGACATCTCCAGCCAAGTGCAGCAGGCGCAAGGCGAACTGGCCGACCGTCAAGCGCGCTATCAGCGCGTGCAGGCGCTGCGCAATTCCGGCGGCTCCGCCGACAGCGTGGCCAATGCGCTGGGTTCCTCTGCGCTGAACGCTTTGATGCAGCGCTCGGGCGAACTCAATCGTCGGCTTGAGGATCTGAATCAACGCTATTTGCCCTCGCATCCGGACGTGCAGGCCGCGACTGCCGAGCGCGCCGATCTTGATCGCCGCATCCAACGTGAAGTGCAGCGCGCCTCTGTCGATCTCGCCGATCAGGTATCGGCGGCGCGCGCGCGCCTAGAGGCGCTGCAAGGCGCGATGCGCGCAACCGGCGACGATCTGCGCGGTACGACCAGCGCCAGCGACAACCTGCGCGACCTTGAGCGCCAAGCCGCCGAGAGCCGTCAACTCTACGAAAGCTTCCTTGAGCGTCAGCAAGCGGCGATGGGACAAGGCGGCAGCGGCACAGTCGATGCGCGGCTGCTGTCCTATGCAACCCTGCCGGCTGCGCCGACCTCGCCGCAATTGCGCTTGGCGCTAGCGATCGCCATTGCGCTCGGACTTTTCCTCGGATTTGGCTCAGCGGCGATGGTTGAGCTGTTCGACCAATCGGTGAAGAACGCCGACGATCTCGAAGCCAAGACCGGCGCGAAGGCAATCGCCTCTATCCCGGTCATTTCCAAACGCATGCTGCGCCAAATGCCACCGGCTGAGCGCCACCCTTCTGGCTATCTCGTGGGCCGCCCGATGTCGGCGTTCACCGAAGCGCTACGCGTACTGCGCACGGTGATCGTGTATTCGAAGCTGGATTTCTCGGTGAAGGTGGTCGCTATCACCTCGGCGTTGCCGAACGAAGGCAAGACGACCGTGTCCATGTGCTTGGCGCGCGTAGCCGCGATGTCTGGCCAAAAGGTCTGCGTCGTCGATTGCGATCTGCGCATGCAATCGATCAACGACGTTATCGACATCGAAACCGACGTCGGCATTCTGCAAGTGCTAGCCGGCGAAGCGCCATGGCGCTCAGCAATCGTGCGCGATCCGAACTCCGATGCGCACGTCTTGCCGGTCGCGACTTCAGGCTTCACGCCGCGCGACGTGTTCGGCTCCGACGCGATGTCGAAGCTGATCACCGATTTGCGCGAGGCCTATGATCTCGTCATTCTCGATTGCGCGCCAATCTTGGCTGTCGCCGAAACCCGTATCCTCGTGGCGCAAGCGGATACGACGGTGCTGGTGGCGCGCTTGGGCAAAACGCCGGTCGGCGCCATGCGCGCGGCCGTGCATCAAACAACGACCGCAGGCGGGCGTGTTCTCGGCATCGCGCTGAATTGCGTGTTGCCCAACTGGCAGACGTTCTCCGACTCGCTCTACTTCGATCAAAGCAAGAGCTACTACAGCGTTTCTTGAAGCTTAGCCGTTCGAGCGTTTGCGCACGACGACGGCGCGTTGCGCGTCCGCCTTCGGGCGCGCGAAGCCCGGGCGCCAAAGCTCGCCGCGATTGCGCAGCGAACGAACGCCGTCCCAAAAGATCAGCATGTCCGTCAGGAACGACCACGACATCGCGTACGCCTTGTACTGCGCAGTGGTATCTTCGTGACCGTCGAGGATAACTGAAACGCCAGCGATACCAGGACGCGCGCTGAGATAATGGCGCTTGGCCGATTTCAACAGCTCAAGTTCCTCGCGCGCCAAAGGTGACGGGCCGACGATCGACATCTCGCCGCGCAGCACATTGAGCAATTGCGGCAGACGCTCCAAAGCGTGCACCCATTTGGCGCGGCCGTCTTCGGCTTGCGTCTCAATCACGCGCCACGCGCGCGCTTGTTCGCTTTCATCGCCGCCGGTGATGATCTCTTCGACTGTCTGCGTCGGCGGTTCGATACGCAGCGAGAAGCGCTGGAAGCTGTGTCCGCCATAGCCAATGCGCTCATCGGCGATGAACACCGGCGCGCTGTGACGCAACTTCGAAATTCCAGCGGCGATACCGAGCGCCGGCGCCCAAGCCGGCGCGGTCAACAAAACTACAGCGATGTCGGCGGTGCGCTTGGCCCAACCACCGAGCACTGCGTCATAGGAAACCACAGGCGCGCTTGCGAGATCACGGCGCAACGCCGCTTCAAAAGCATTGCGCGCTTCTGCGCTGTTGGGACCCGGTTGATCGGACGGTCCGCGCGGCATCTGGATAAGCATTAAACGACCCTAGCGCCCTATCAGCAGAGCATCATGAATCCGGCCGGAAAGCGCAACTCGCGTCGCCAGCTTTCTTAAGGTTATTTGCCGATTCCATGGCTTTGCCATACCCCGCGCGCAACACGGGAAATCGCGCCACAAAACACGCCAAGTCTGTGGATAACCTTTCCCGCAACACGCGATGTGGTTGGGGATTGCGCGGCCCCGCCAAGCAGAGCAGAAAAAGGCGCTGCGCACCGGGGCCGGAAGCGAAGAGGGCTGTTTTGACGTCACCTATGACGAGTGACCGGAGCCGTTTTGAGCCCGGGACACTTGGCGCTGCAACCCTGCGTTCACGCCGCCCGCACTCACAGTCATTGGCCTTGGGCCGGGCGCAACGCGCGGTCGGCCGCCAAGTGTGGCTGCTAGCGGTCGTGGCGGTGGTGGTGACCGGCGCAGGCGTCGCCTACGACCTCGCTGGCGGTGTGCGAGTACTCACTGCCGCTCTGTTCTGGGCGCCGATCGGGCTAGGCCTGGGCCTCACTGCGGCGTTGGTTCGCGAACTCAACCGCAACACCGTCACTGTGCTCTCCAATCTCGGCAAGCATCGCGGCTACACCGTGCTTGGCGCAGCGCCGCAACTCACCGAGAGCGCGCTGCGCGAGCTCTCACCCGACAAGCGCTCACCGTTCGGCTGCGTCGCGTTCCAGCCCGCCTCACCTTTCGCTACTGCGTTCCGCGACCTGCAAGGCGTGTTGCGCGAGGATCAATTGGTGGCCTTTATCGCCTCCTCGCCCGAGGAAGGCGCCACCACCGCGGCGCTTTGCACCGCTGTAGCCGCTGCCCAGCAAGGTAGACGCGTCATCGTCGTCGATTGCGACACGCGACGGCGCTCCTTAACCAAAGAACTAGGGAGCAACCCCAGCGCCGGCATTCTGGAATGCTGCGACGCGCCTCAGAACTGGCGCACGTTTATCGAAGAAGAGCCGGAGACCGGCTTACACCTGATACCCGCTGCGCGCATGGCCAACCCGTGGAAGACGCTGGTCGCGTCGCAAGGATTGCCGGTGCTGATTGGGCTTCTGCGCGAGAACTACGATCTTGTGATCCTCGATTGCCCGCCAGCGCTGCGCACGAGTGAAGGTTCGATCCTCGCGAGCTATGCGGATAAGGCCGTAGCGGTCGCCGCCTGGGATCAAACGCCGATCTCCGCCATCCGCCAAACCGTGCGCACATTGCAAAACCGCGCCGGCGTTCGCACTGCGGTCTATGTCAATCGCGTGTTGCCGGGCTTCCGTTTCGGACGCCTCCGACCGGACTGACCGTCCCTTTCGCCGCCAACATAGCATCCGGCGCAAGCGCGCCGCCGATAGCAATGGCCAATTGCGGAAACACCGGCGCGAGATTGCCGCGAAACTCCGGCGCATGCGCCCATTTGGGGGTAGCCGGGCGCGGCGCAACGTGCGGACGCGAACCACGCGTGTTCTTCGATGCGATCAAAGCTTGAATGAACGGCGCACTTGCCCCGCCGCCAACCGCCACCGCTTCAACGCTTGAGCGACCGCGTGCAGATGCATCGTCGCGCACGACAGCGACGCAATGCTCGTAAGCGTCCCTCAGCTCTTTGGCGAATTGCTGGAAATCCTTGTCGCGCTCGATATCACGGGCGCCGAGCGTGAACATCTTATCGCGATACCGAACGCTCGCTTGACCGTCTGCGAAGAGCGTTTCCTTAGTGTCGCGCATACCGCGCATCATGTGCGCCCAGAGATCAGCCTTCTGATCCGTGGTCTTGGCCCACTTGGCCGCATCGAGTGCGCGGTTGACAATAACGCGATCAATGAAATCGCCGGCCTGCTTAAGGGTCGAGCGCGCTTCCGGCAGCTCGAACATGCGCGCGCCAATGCGTGCGAGCGCTGCAATATCGGTGGTGCCAGCGCCCATGTCGACCACGAGCAAGTGCGAGGCGTTATCGTCGAGCCCGATCGACGTGTAGGCTGCGGCGGCCGTTGCTTCGTAGATGAGTCCCATGTCGAGAGGCTGCGCGCGCTCCATCGCAGCAGGCAACTCGTTTGCGACTCCGTTGAGGTCGAGCCCAGCTTCCGACAAAAGCGCATCGCCGACGCGCGCGCGCAGCGCTTCAGCCTCACCGAAGAGACGCACCACCGCGCCGTGCATGCCTGCACTATCGCCGCCGCGCCATGCCGGCGCCGCATAGCGGCGGGCGATGCGACCGGTGATGGCGCCGTCGAGCGAACGCGCCTTCTCGATCGCGGCTAGCAAGTACGCCAGATAAAGCACGATCAGATCGCGCATCTGGAACATACGATGTGGATCGACGCTGAGCGGTGCGTTGGTGTTGAGGGCGCGATCGAGATCGGAGACCGAGAGCAGCGTCTTGAAGGATTTCAGCGCCGCGCGCTTGCCGCCCAACGCATCGGCGCGGGCGATGGCCGAGCGACCAAAGAGCACGCGATCGTTGTCAACGAAGACGGCGCTATCCAACAGGAAGGCGTTGCCGCGACCATCATGCTGGCCAAGCCGCAGCGGACGTACGCGCGCAGGATCAAAGCGCGACCACGCCCCCGTGGGGGCGGCGGCCGCCTTCGAAAAGGCAGTGCCGAAATCGATGCAGAGCGTCCAGTCGCTCATCGCCCGCTCTTCCGCGTCTTGCGTACAACCGGGAGCGCCCGCGGCCGCCGCAAAACTTCAGCGCCGCGCACTACGCCCCGCGCGGCAATACGCACATTCCTTGGCACTTTCGCGACAACGCCCGCAAGCTCGTGACGCATGGGATCGTACTTTTCGGGCGCGCCCAGTTCGCCAATGCGGCTCAAGCCCCGTTTGCGCGCCGCGCGCGACAAGGCCTGGATCATCAGCGCAATGGCGGTGGCGCGGTCTGTGTCATCGGCGGCTTCCATGAGCGCGTCAGCTTCAACCAGCGCTTCAGCCAAAGCCAGATCCGCCTCTTCCCACGCCGCTTCAGCCAAAGCGTCAGAAAGCGAAGGCGCCGCGCTTTTGGGCGCAGCGCTCCGTTTCTTGGCCGCCCGCTTCGCCTTCTTCGGCGGCGCCCTCTTGGCGCTCGGGCGTCTTGTCGCTTTCTTCTTCGCGGGCATATTAAACCAAAGGGCTTTGCTGACCCCGCCCGCGGACTCTAATCAGAGGCGCAGGCTGAGGCCGACCGTCACGGATTCGACTTCGAAATTGCGGACCGGCACGGTAGAGTCGATGTCGTCCACAGAGTAACGAGCACGCAGGGCGACGCGACGGTTGACGATGTAATCGGCGCCGATGTCGTAGCGCAGAACTTCGTCGGTCCGATCCGTACCTTCGTACTCGCGCTCGCCGGAGCGGACGCCCGCGGTGAGAATGACGTTGCGGAGCAGCTCGTGATCGACGCGCGCGCCGTACTCGGTGTTGATGTAAGGGACACCCGAGGCAAGACCGATTTCGTTGTCGGCGGTACGCGAGGCGTCGAACGTCAAGGTCGTCAGTGGCGTCACGTACCATTCCATGCGGCCAGCTATGGCCAAGCCGTCCAGCGTTCCAAACGTCGGATTGTCGTACTCGCGTTCGAACTGACCGACAGAGATGTCGCCTCGGAAAAGATCGCCATTGTAAGCGACACCCGCAAGCAAGGAGCGGCCTTCCGAGCTTGAGCCCGGATTGTTGTCATAGTCGCGCTCGTCCATCGTCGCAGTCGCGAAGACGCCAACGCGCGGCGAAATTTCGTAGTTCACGCGGCCACGCAGACCGCTTTGGTCGTAATCGCGGACGCTGGCGCTGGCGTCATACTCGCGGTCGCTGCGAAACGCGTCGAGGCGCACGCCGAGGCGGGCGAAGCGATGCGATACGCCAAGCGAGGCGTCAGTGCGGTCGTATTCGACCGGGCTGGCCATGAACAAAATGTCCGAGTCCGTACGCGCGATGTATTCGTGCGAGATGCCCGCTGAGCCATGCACTGCTGTATCCGTGCTCACATCCCATCGTCCACCGGCGCGGAGGTAATTCGTATCAGCGTCTTCGCTCGAAAAGTCCTCATGGCTGCGGAAGGTCGCGCCGGCATCAAACGCCAGCTGGTTACGCGACCAGTTGGACGCCAGACGCGCGCGGGGCGAGAGTGCGTAGATGATGTCGTCGCTCTCAAGCCCTGACGGCGAAGCGAAGAGGTTATCGGTGCTCGTCACATCGAGATCGACACTCGCGTTCAGCGTGAAACCGCCGAGACGCGCGCCGAGCGGATCGAGTTCAGGACGCTCGCGCTCGCGCACCGACACGACGTCCTGACGTCCACCGACGTCCTGCGCCAGTGCGTGCACTGGGAGCATGGTGATCAAGGTCGCTGCAAACAGCGAAGCTACTGGATTAAAACGCACTTCTAGGTCCCCGCCAAAAGACCCCCGTTCTGGGAGCACATAGGTATCTAGCAGCAAAATCCCGCGTTCATGACCCGAATTGCAACGGATTGCGCGTTCTGCGGGAATGTCTTGTGCGGTAATTCGGTCTGCACGCGGCGAAGTAACCATGCCATAGGCTCCAAAGCGATTTTCAGCGTTGGAGCGACCATGCTGCGGACATGGTTAACGGGTTTGAAACCCGGGCTTGCGGGCTGTAATTCGTGAGTTATTCGAAGTTTGGAGCACGCCATACGAGCACAGGACTTCGCTTCGCTACGCCCCGGATGACTCAGGCACAATGCACTCAAGGTTTGTTGTAGGTCCGGTACACCGGCTCTGACGTGCGGCCGACCAGGAAACCATCGGTGCTGCCGGCGTCCAACGCCTGTTGGTAGACAGCCATCGCGCCGCTGATCGCTTCGATGGTCTGATCGATGTCGGAATCCGAGTGCGAATAGCAGACGACGAGCGACGGCATGATCAGTCCGCGCTTGATCGTTTCCTGCAGGAAGAGCGTGCGGAACGCTTGGCTCGGTTTTCCTTCATTGTCGGTCGTGCCGTAGAGCAGATTGCACGAACGGCCCATCATCGTGATGTGATCCTGCACGCCGTTCGCCGCTGCGGCTTCAGCAAAGCCTTTGCGCAACCGATCGCCAGCCGCGTGAAGGCGCTCGATCACCGGCTCGGCCTGATAGACCTTCATCGTCGCGATCGCGGCGGCGAGACCGTGAGTTTCCCCGCCATGCGTGGTCGACATCAGGAAGACGCGCTTGTGATCGGTTTGGGTGAGATCGCCCAAGCACATGTATTCGCGCTTGCCCGCGAGCGCTGACACCGAAAAACCGTTGGCGAGCGCTTTGCCCCAGGTCGAGAGATCGGGGTCGACGCCATAAACGTGCTGCGCGCCTTGCTCGTGCCAGCGGAAGCCGGTGATCATTTCATCGAGAATGAAAAGCGCGCCGTCCGCGCCCGCGAGCCGCTGAAGTTCGTGCAGGAAATTGTCTTTCGGCGGATCGATGCGCTCGGCCTCAAGGATGAAACCCGCGATGCGGCCCGGATATTGGGCCAGCAGCGCTTTGACGCTTTCAATATCGTTATAGCGAAATTTGACGGTGAGTTCGCGCACCGCATCCGGGATGCCGCCATACATGGCAGTCGAGCCGATGAACCAATCATCGACCGAGAAGAACGGATGATCGCCGCAGATCGCGATGAGATCGCGGCCGGTATAGGCGCGCGCGAGCTTCACCGCGCCTGAGGTGGCGTCCGAGCCATCCTTGGAAAACTTCACCATCTCGGCGTTGCGAACGATGGAGAGAAATTGCTCTGCGGCTTCAACTTCGATCGCAGCGGGGCGCGTGTAGCTCACGCCTTTATCGAGTTCGCGCTTGGCGGCCTCGACGACTGCAGGGAACGCGTGCCCGAGCGTGACGGCGCGGTTGCCGTTGCCGTACTCGATGTATTCGTTGCCATCCGCATCCCACACGCGACAGCCCTGCCCGCGTACAACGTGGCTGAGCGACAGGATCGGATATTGGTCGTCGCCCTTGGCGTAGGTGTGGCTGCCGCCAGGAATGAGCGCGTGCGCCTTTTTTCGGAGGCGCTCGGATTCATCGAACTTGTCGATCATTTGAGCAGCATCTTGCGCGCGTAGAACGCCTCGGCGTAACGCGCACGGCACTCGACGCCGCGCAGACGCGCGAGGCCGCGGAAGGTCTCGTCATCGAACCAGCCCTTCGAGCGCTGGGTGCCGAAGTGCTTCATCAGCAGCTCGATCTTGCGCGCCAGCGTTTGCTCGCTGAGTTCGTTGTAAGTGTTTGGCTGACCTAGGTCGCCATCCCACTTAGGGATCTCGTATTCGAGGATGAGATGGTCGCGGAAGGTATTCCAGGTCAGTTCATTGAGTAGGCGATGATCCTGATGCGCATCGTTGCGCTGGTGGGTGAGGATGACATCAGGCTTCAGACCTTTCAGGCTCTCGACCCAATCCTTCACCGCGCCCCGCTCCGCCGGCATGTAACCATCGCGGAAGTTGGAGAGATGCATACCGACGCGTGCTGCACCATCAAGGAAATCACTCGCGCTCGCACGCGCTTCGTCAGCGCGTTCGCCCGGCGCACTTGCAACGCACCAATCAATCTCGACGCGTGCGCCGGAAGCAATCCACGTCAGGATCGTTCCGCCCGCACCGATCTCGATGTCGTCGGAGTGAGCGCCGATGGCGAGGACTGAGAGCGTCTTGCCCGGCTGCGCAAGAGCGAGCGGAAACATCAGCCCGGCTTCTTAAGGTGATTGCCGTTGCGCCGCCAGGGCATGTCGCCCTTCTCGATCATGTCTTCGAGCACTTGGCGATCGCGCAGCGTATCCATCGAACGCCAGAAGCCTTCGTGCTTGTAAGCCATGAGCTTATTCTCAGCGATCAGACGCGCGAACGGCGCTTCGACCAGTTCTTCGCCGTCGCTCATATAATCGAAGATCGCCGGCTTCAGCAGGAAGAAGCCGCCATTGATCCAAATGGTGGAATTGTCCGACGTCAGGAACGCTTGCACGTTGCCGTCATCAGCGATGTTGGCGATGTGGTAGGTCACCGGCGGATGCACGGCGAGAAAGCACGCGACCGCGTCGCTGGCTTTGAACTTCGCGACCATGTCGTCGAGGTTCACGTTCGAGAGACCGTCGCTGTAATTGGCGAGGAAGATCTCTTCGTTCTGAACATGCTCGCGCACGCACCAGAGGCGGCTGCCGATATTGCGCCACACGCCCGTATCGATCATCGCCACGCGCCAATCTTCTTCGCGCGCGCCGAGCATCTCGACCTTCGAACCCTCAACGATCACGTCAGCGTAGGATTGCTGCTTGTTGTTGAGGAAGAAGTCTTTGACCGTGTTGGCCTTGTAGCCGAGGCAGAGCACGAAATCCTTGTGCCCGTACTCGCTATAATAATTCATCACATGCCACAGGATCGGCTGGTGGCCGATCGGGATCATCGGCTTCGGCACCGCTTCGGAATATTCGCGAATGCGCGTGCCCATGCCGCCGCAGAAGAGAACAACCTTCATTGCGCGCTCTCCGGATCGATGACGGTTGCTTCTGGGATCGGCACGACGAACTTGCCACCCCATTGGCCGATGTGGCGCATCTGCGCGACGATTTCCTTGCGCAGATTCCACGGCAGGATCAGCACATAATCCGGCCGCGCCGCGTCGAGCGCTTCGACCGGCAGAACCGGGATGTGCGTGCCCGGCGTGAAGCGGCCGTGCTTGTGCGGGTTGCGATCCACGGTGAAGTCGATGAAATCGGTGCCAATGCCGCAATAGTTCAGCAGCGTGTTGCCCTTGCCTGGCGCGCCATAGCCCACGACGCTTTTTCCCGCATTCTTGGCTTTGATGAGAAAGGCGAGCAGCTTGCGCTTGGTGGCTTTCACTTGCTCGTCATAGGCGGCGTAGAGGTCGAGCGATTTGTAGCCCAGACGTTCTTCACGCGCGATCAGATCGCGGACAGCTTGGCTGACTTGCTCATCACCTTCGTGCGCGAGGAATACGCGCAATGAGCCGCCGTGCGTCGGGATTTCTTCGACGTCGAAGAAGACCAGGCCGTGCTTCTTGGCGATGGCTTCGATGGCGATGGCCGAGAAGTAGCAGAAGTGCTCGTGATAGATGGTGTCGAACTGGTTTTGCTCGATCAGGTTCTGCAAGTGCGGGAATTCGAACGTAATGACCCCGCCCTGCTTCAGCAGCGATTTGGCGCCGCCGACGAAATCGTTGAGATCTGGCACGTGCGCCAGAACGTTGTTGCCGAGGATAAGATCGGCTTTGCCCTGTTGCGCTTCGAGCTTCTTCGCCAGCGCCACGCCAAAGAAATCGACCGTGACCGGGATGCCTTTGCTCTTGGCGACTTCCGCCGTGTTGGCCGTGGGCTCCACGCCCATGATGTTGGTCACGCCCAAAGGCGCGAAGTGCTGGAGCAGATAGCCGTCATTGCACGCGATCTCGACGACGAAGCTCTTATCGTTCAAGCTGCGGCGTTTGGTGATCATTTCGCAATAGCGGCGCGCGTGCTCGACCCATGAGGTCGAGTAAGACGAGAAGTACGGATAGTGCTCGGTGAAGATGCCGTCAGCGGCGACATATTCTTTCAGCTGCACCAGCCAGCAGGCGTCGCAGACCAGAACGTGGAGCGGAAAGAACGGCTCCATCATGTCGATCTGGCGCGTGTCGAGGAATGTCTCGCAAAGCGGCGATTTACCGAGATCGACGAGGCTGTGCTTCAGCCCTGCCCCGCACAAGCGGCACGAGCCCGACGCCTTATGCGCGGCGTTGAATTCGGTAGCGGACTGGGCATTCATTCTCGTTGGCGCCTTTCGGTGCAATCTTAAGCAAGGTTCAAGCCGGACTCGCGCTGGTTAATCGGCCTTCGCCAAGCGATCTCCGAAGTAAAGCACCTTGTCGCCCTCAGCGCTCCCGTCATCGTAAAGAGCGATCAGCTCTTCCGGCAGTTTGGAGAGATCGGTGGCGCGCAGATAGTCGCGCATCGTCGTGCCGGTCGATTTACTATCGACGTTCGCTGCGCCGTTGCGGGCGGCGACGTCATCAAGATGCACGGTGCGGAAATCGATCGAATAGCGCGCGAGATCAGTCGTGTTCGCCACCGTCTCGTGCAGCTGTGCGCCGGAGAAAAGGATAATGCCGCCAGGCGGCGGGACGTAGCGCAGATTAACGCCCTCGACCGGCTCTTGCGGCTTCGGCTGTTCGCGCGTGTCGCTCTTCACGTGTTGCGCGGCGCTAGCGCGGTTCTTCGTGTTCCACTCGTAGTAATTATAGATCTCGGAATTGTTGGCGACGGGATCAGTGAAATTGCGCGGGTAAAAGCCCATGCCGTTGTTCGGATCGACCGGATAGATCGGCAGCCACCAATTCAGCTGGCACATCGGCGCCGAATACCAAGTGTCGCGGTGCGGGTGGAACGCGTAGGCGATGCCCGATGAGAGGAAATGCGACGGGTACGCCGAGCGCATGCGCGGCACGTCGAAATAGAGCTTCTCCAGATCGATGCCGCGCTCAGCCAGGATCTGCGGCAGCAAGCGCTTGCACTCGGGATGGTGAATGAAGGCAGGCTTCATCACCGAAAGAATGGCGGCGACTTCTTCGGCCGTCTTGTGATGGTGAATGGTGCGCGGATCGAAATCGCCGAATGCCTCTTCCAGCATTTGGCGGCCGAGGGCGACAAGTTCGCGCGTCGCATCGGTGGGCGTGAACAGGAAGATGTCGCCGGCATAAAGCCGCGCGCGACGCTCGGCGTCGGTCATCTCGGAATCGATGAATACGTTGGTCATTGGGGAGCGGCCCGCCTCACCTTCCAGCACCGGCGTTTTAATGCGAGAAGTCGGCCCCTACAAAGCAAATCCCGCGCTAAGGGCGCGGGCCTTGCAGTGCTTCGCCAGGCCCAACCATGCTGTTTACCAAGACTGATCTGAACGGCGCCTGGCTCGTTGAGCCTGAACCGAACCGCGACAGCCGCGGCTGGTTCGCGCGGACGTTCTGCGAGCGCGAGTTCAGCGCCCACGGTTTGGAAGCGCGCTTTTCCCAACACTCCACCTCGCAGAACGTCGAGCGCGGCACGCTGCGCGGCATGCACTATCAGCGCGCGCCGCATGGCGAAGTGAAACTGGTGCGCTGCCTGAAAGGCGCGATCTGGGATGTGATCGTGGATCTCAACCCGGACTCGCGGACCTACCGGCGCTGGCAGGGCTTTGAGCTCTCCGCCGAAAACATGCGCCAGCTCTACATCCCGAAGGGCTTCGCGCATGGCTTTCAGACGCTGAGCGACGACTGCCAGATCGGCTATCTGATCTCGGAATTCTACGCGCCGGATGCGGCGACCGGCGTACGCTGGGACGATCCGGCGTTCGCGATCGAATGGCCGCTGGCGGTTACCGTGATGAGCGCTAAAGATCGCGGCTGGCCGAACTTCTCGGGCTGACTTCTGTCGTCATTCCGGGGCATCCGCCGAAGCTCGCAGAGCGAAGGCGGATGAGCCCGGAACCCAGAGGCAAACACACAACTCGTGGCCCCTGGGTTCCGGGCTCTTCGCGTGCCGCGAAGCCCCGGAATGACGAAATCGGAGGATAGATTCTGCGCAAAGCCCTGCTGCGCCGCACTTCGGGTGAATTTTCTGCGGGATAGATCGAAGCTCATCCGACAGCGCCTGAGCGCGCGTACACTTCTCCCGTCTGCATCATCGAAGGGGCGTTGGTCCAACCCAGCGTGAAGCGGATCGTGGTGAGTGAGGTTAGGCGACGGGGCTTGAAACCGTCGCGGTCCGGGGATTGGAGTTGGTCCGACCCGCTCACCGTTGGCGCACAGGGCCCGGAGTGAACAGCTCCTCATCTCTTGCGCTGATAGCACCATCGCGGGGACGCTGAGCGAAACGCGCAGTCTCTCATTTTCTATCTTGGCGCCTTAGCGCGTCAGCTCAGCGTCCCGCCCTTCGGCTGCGTTTCGAATGAAGCGCGGTGATGTATGCGCGTGCGTAAAGCGCCGATGCCTACAGGTTGGAGCGCGGGGCTCCGCCCCGCATCTTCTCTTACTGCGTGACCCGGACGAAGAAGGCGGGGCGGAGCCCCGCGCTCCAACCTGCGAAGGCCAATGCCTGGGATGGCAGAAACATCAAAGCACCCTCAGCAACCCATTCTCTTCCAGCAACGCCGCCGTCGCCTCGATAACGCTTAGTTCCGCCCCTGCCCGCTCAGCAATATCCTCCAGCGAGTGCTCACCATCGGACAAGTTCAACACCCAAAGCATCGCCATGCTCTTCGCGTAGCTATCTTTGTCGCCACCAATCGCCGCGTAGAGCCCGCGGCGGCCAAGTTGGGGTTCGCCCTGCGGCGCGGTGTTCACGTAACGGCGCTCGTTCTCGAGCGCGTCGATGGCGCTGATCACGGCGCGGTAGCTGCCGGCCAGCGCATCGGCGGTGATGAAATCGAGGTTGTCGCCGCTCGTATGATATTCGGGGAATGTCGCGAACTGTGTGCGCTGGAACAGGCCGACGTCCAGATCGAAGCCCGGCGACGCGTATTGGCGCTCGTCATAGCCGTACGGGAAAAAGTCGATGACATTGGCGTCATTCAGAACGCGCGTCATGACGCGATCGATGCGGGCGTTGCCGCGGCGCGTGCGCTTGTAGGTAAAACCGCCACGATCGCCAACGCAGGACATGACCAAGCCATGCTTGATGCGCTTGGCTGCCTCAGCATTGCGCGCGAGCCAGGTGATCGCGCCGATCGTGCCGGGAGCGAAGAGGAAGCGATAGGTGTAGCGGGTTTTGACGTTCGCCATCGCACCGGCGAGCAGCGCCAACAACGCCATGCCGGAGCAATTATCGTTGGCCAGCGATGGATGGCAGGTATGGACGGAGAAGAGCACTTCCTCATCGCTCGCGCCGCGATGAACGATTTCGCCATAGGTGAGCGAGCCATCCTCCAGTTCGGAATCGACGCACACTTCGTAATCGCCATCCGGCAACGCATCGAGCGCGTTCTGACTCATGCAGAAGCCCCAGCGTTCATTGTAGTACGAGGTGCGGTACGGGATGAGATCGGGCTGCTCGGGCAGCGTAAAGATGTTTTTCTTCAGCTCGGCGAGCGACAGCGTGGCGCGGATCGGCGTCGAGTAATTGAGCACATGCAGATTGTGCTTCTGGAAATCGATGACACGCTCGCCGGCGCCGTTCTTGATCCACGCATCGCGGATCACCCATTCTTTCGGCACGGTCCAATCAAGCACCGGCGTGCCGGTCGCGACTTCGTGCTGAACGATGGGCGCGTGTTTGCTCAAGATCGTGAGCGTTTCGCGCACGCCCTGGCCCGTGATCGAGCGGCAGATCGGATAGATTTCTGATGCGAGCTTGTAGATCGCATCACCGATGCCGGCGCTATCGAGCGCGGCTTTTAGGCTCGTGCCCGTTGCAGATTGCGCAGCGCTATCGGCGCTCACGCGCTCTCCATCGAGCGCACGCGCAGATCGCTATCAATTGCTTGGTCGGCGATGAGTTTGCGGATGTGGGCGATGCGGTTGTAGCGCACGCCCTCGAACTCCTCGAGCGTGATGCCGGATTTCTTGTACGCGGCGTAGAGTTGTTCGGCGCCTTTGCGCGCATCCCATTGCGGCTTGAACGCCGGCAGCGCCTTGGCGATCTTATCGAAGCTCACCTTGTACGAACGCGTATCGGGGCCCGCGTCGGAGGCCAGCTCGATTTTGCAGTTCGGCACCACTTCACCGACGATCTCGGCGATGTCGCGGATACGATAATTGTGCGCGGTTTGGCCGACATTGAAGGCTTCGTTGTGAATGATTTCGCGCGGCGCTTCCATCGCGGCGATGAAGGCGCGCGAGATGTCTTCGATGTGAACGATCGGACGCAGCGGCGTGCCGTCGGACTTCAGCAAAATAACGCCTTTGGTCATGCCCCAGGCAACGAGGTTGTTGAGCACGATGTCAAAGCGCAGACGCGGGCTGACGCCGTAGGCAGTCGCCGGGCGCAGGAACGTTGGCGAGAAGCTGTCGTCGGCGAGCTTGCTGACATCGCGCTCGACCCAGACTTTCGACTGGCCATAGGCAGTGACCGGGTTCAGTTCGCCGGACTCGTCGATCATGTTGTCGCCGGACTTGCCGTAGTTCGAGCACGAGGAGGCAAAGAGAAAGCGCTCAACGCCAGCCTGCTTGGCGAGTTCGGCCAGCTTCACGCTGGCGCGGTGATTGATGGCGTAGGTCAGATCCGGGTTAAGATCGCTCAGTGGATCGTTCGAGAGCGCAGCCAGGTGAATGACGGCGTCGAAGCCTTCGAGATCGCTCGGCTCCAGATCGCGGAGGTCCTTAATGATGGACGGGATCTCGATGATCTCGCCACCTTCGACAAAGGTGCAGCGGCGATAGAGGTTGGCGTCGATGCCAGTGACGTCATGGCCGGCCGCGCGCAGCATCGGCGCCATCACCGTACCGATATAGCCCAGGTGACCGCTCAGCAGGACCTTCATCGCTCGCCTCATTGTTCCGCGCTGAACCGCTGGTCCAGCACGCCCTTCTACACCTGGTTGGTCTTGCAAGAAACGCCGCTGGCGGCGCTCGTTAGTGCGCGTCCGCCTTCAGCAACACTTTGATCGTGCGCAGGAAGATTTCGATGTCCCGGCGCCAAGACCAAGCTTGGACATATTCGATGTCGAAGCCGGTGCGGAGCTGGATCTTCTCTTCCGTCTCAGTGGGGCCACGGCTTCCGTTGACTTGAGCCAGGCCCGTCACGCCCGGACGGGCGTTGAAGCGGATCGGGTAACGGGTATCGACCTTCTCGAAGAGCACGTCGTGCTCAAGCGCATGCGGACGGGGGCCGATGATCGACATGTCGCCGATCAGCACGTTCACCAGTTGCGGGAGTTCGTCGAGGCTGGAACGACGCAGGAACGCGCCAAGCCGGGTGAAACGAGCGTCTTTGGTACGAGCCTGCAGGACGCCGCGGTTCTCCATGACCGTCATGGTGCGGAATTTCCAGATCCGGAACGTCTTGCCGCGGAATCCGCCGCGCTCTTGCTTGAAGATCGCCGGACCACGACTTTCCAGCTTTACGATCAAAGCGATGAGCAGGAGCAGCGGCAGAAAAAGGATCAGCGCCGAAACCGAAACAATGAGGTCGAACGTGCGCTTCGACAGCCCGCCCACTGGCGGCTCGTCGCCCGGGCGCGTTGGCGCCCAAAACTGGATGATTTCGACCCGGCCGTTCATATCATTCGCTGCACGGCGCGACGTCGCAAATCGGGCGCCACCACCAGCGCGCTGAGGCGCCGCGTTCACGCGCACCTCCGCACTGCGTGGGCGCGCGCCGTCCGGCTTGGCGTGATCTCTCATGACGGTCCCCGCCGTCGCGCAACCCCTTCTGGGCCTCGCGAGCAGCAACGCATATAAAGCGTGCGATGCAACATGATGCAAGCAAACACTGGGGTCGCAGATTGCGATTCGTGTGAGGTTCGCGTGTCGGGCGAAGCGGTGTCGCGCGCGCCACACCGCGCCTTTTCGTTCAGCTTACGCTCAGAGTGAAACCGCTATTTCACGCGGTTTTTCTTGACGCGCGCGTCAAGTCTCGCGGAATTCGTACATAGGGTAAGAGTAGTAACCCGGCATACGCCGATCGACACTGTTGAGCGCGACGCCACGCACAGTCGCACCCGAAATGTTCAGTTGCTGCAATGCCGCACGAACGGCGCGGATCGGCGTCTTCTGCCAGCGCGTCACCATCACCGCGCAATCGGCTTTCGAGACAACCACGCGCGTGTCGGCGACAGCGAGCACGGGCGCGCAATCGAGGATCACGAGATCGAAAGCGCCGCGCAACTCGGTGAGCAGACGATCCATGTCTTCTCCACCGAACACGTCTTTCGGCGTGAAGCCGGAATCGCTCACCGGCAGCACATGCATGCCGCTGGCGTCATCGAGATACGTGGCTTGGCGCCAGTTGGTCTCGCCCGACAACACTTGCAGCAGGCCGACAGGCGGTTCGAAGTCGAGCACGTCCTTCACCGAACGGCGGCGGAGATCGCAATCAACCAGAAGCACGCGCTGACCTGAGAGCGCAGCCACGCGCGCAAGGCAGAGCGAGAGCGTTGTCTTGCCTTCGTTCGGCAGCGCCGACGTGATGGCGACCACTTGCGTCTTCGGTTGACCAGCAGCGAACAAAATCGCGGTGCGCAGCACGCGGCACGCCTCGGTGAAGGCCGAGACCTGACGCTCAAGCAGATAGGCAGCCGGATGCTGCGAGGCGACCGGCAATTGGCGGAGTTCGCCGCGGCGCAGTTGCGGGATCATCGCCAAAGCCGGCAAACCGATCCTCCGTTCCACCGCATCGCTATCGTTGAAACCTTCATCGAGCGCTTCGGCGAGGAAACCAGCGGCGAGGCCAAGGCCCAGGCCGAAAGCGATCGCAAGCACGAAAGCCATCGAAAGACGCGGTGAGGAGCGCACTTGCGGCGGCACGGCAGCGGAAATCAGTTCCGCTGGTGCTGCGCGCATGCTGCCTTGGTCGGCGATTTCGTGGAAGCGCTGGAGGAACGCTTCGTAGACGGCGCGTGAAGCGGCCGCTTCACGCTCGTACTCGCGCAGACGCACCAGCTCTTCGTTGCTGCCGGTCAGCTCGCCGCGCATCGCGGTCATGTTGCTTTCGAGCATCCGCACGCGGGCGCGCGCGACTTCGACTTCGCTGCCAAGGCCGCTAATGCCGCGACGGATCTCGGCGTTGATCTGGCTGCGGATATCATTGCGCTCAGCGCGAACGTTGATGACGGCGGGATGCGAGTCCGAATACCGGCTCTCGAAGTCGGCCTGACGGCGCGCGATTTCAGCTTCCTGCGAGCGCAGCGATGTCAGCACGCTTGAGTTAAGCACGGCGGCGATCATATCGGTTGATTGGCCGCCTGCGACCATCGCCTGCACTTGCAGGTGACGGGCTTCTTTTTCGGCCAGATCGGCGCGCGCGGCGAGCACTTGCGCTTGCACGTCCGTAGTTTGACGTTCGGTAAGCAGCGAGCCTTGCGTAGAGATGAGGCCGGTCTGAACGCGATAGCGCTCGGCGATCGCTTCTTTCTCTTGCACGTCTGCGCGCAACTCGTTGACGCGGTGCGCGAGCCAATCGTTGGCGCGCTCGGCGCTGCGCAGGCGCGATTCCATTTGGTAAAGCTGGAAAATCTCAACCAACCGGTTCGCCATCTGGGCGGCGCGATCTGCCGATGACGCCGTGACTGACACCTCGGCTGCGTAGGTCAGGCCACGGCGACGCACGTCGATCGAGCTGACGACGCCGTCGATAATATTTTGACGCAACGTGGTGCGTTCGTCCGGCGTCATCGGCGCAGGCGCGACGCCGGTCTCGCGAGCCGTGCGCAACGCGCCGTTCCATTCCGGGTCTTCCATAAGGCGCAGGTCATCGACCAGGCGACCAGCCAGAGTGGTCGAGCGCAGGACTTCAAGTTGCGTGTCGATTGCCGGCGGGCTACCGCCCGGATCGCCGTTCACCATCTGCTCGGGCGCAAGCACGCGCTCTTGACCGCCCTGCAACATAATCATTGCGGTTGCGGTATAGCGCGAGGGTTGCAGCGCGAATTGAGCGAAGGTGGCGATCGCCACCACAATGGCCACCGCCCCGATCAGCATCCAGCGCCGCATCAGGAACGAAAAAATCCATTTCAGGCTGATAAGGCCGAGTTCGCCATCGTCCTCTGGCGGCCGGTAGACCTCTTCTGTCCGCTGGCGTATGGCGATGACGTTCATGTCGTTATCCTAAACCGCGCGCCATTCGAGAGCGCGGCGGCCGTTTTTCCTAGCAAAACCACGGCCAAGCGCCCCTTGCATAGCATGTCTCTTTTCGACGCACAGGCGCAGATTGGTGCGCCTCCGCAATTAAAGCTCACGGTCGGCGATGCGAGCGCCTGACTCAGCACGGGGCCACTATCCCCAGCACCGTGATCGCGCTGCCACAAACGTCCGCGCGGGGTGAATTTCCCCTATCGAAGCAAGACGCCCCGCCATGCGCTTGGAACCGCTTGAGTGCGGCAACGTTATCCACAGCGGTCGCTTGTCCGAAAATTAACTGGCCTGGACCGAATAAGGCGGACGATCAACACCTTAGCTAATAAGTCACAGAACGCAGCAACAACTGTGTCAGACGATTAAATGGGAAACGTCTGAGGGCTATCTTGAGCAGCATGAGCCCCAAACCGAGGGTCGCCGCGACGGACACTGATGTTGTCCGCCCGATCACCGCAGCGCCTCGCCGGCGCCGTCGGCGCACGCGTCGCTGGCGCTTGATCTGGACGTTGCTCTTCGCTGTCGGCGCAAGTCTCTCTTTGTGGTGGGCGATCTTCGCATTCGGCGGCGCGGCGCTGAGCGCGCTCAGCTAATTCACAAGCCGCTCGTAAAAATTCGCCTGACACGCGAACGGCTGATTATTGTGCCGCGCCGGGACGCCAAACGGTGAGGCGCATGCGGCTGGTTTCGTCACCGAGATGATCTTCCTGGGCGAGCGCTGCTGCGCCGGTTAACACCGCGGTTGGATCGTCGGTCGTGCGCGCGATCACCCAGATGCGCTCATAGCGCCCAAGGACGGAGGCGGCGTTATCCAATGAGACCTCGGGGCCTTCATAGAATTCGCCGAGGCCACGCTTGCCGCGCTCGGTCGCCATCGCCAACACGGCGACATTGGCGCAACCTTCGCGGCGGCAATAATAGTCGAAATTGACCGCGCCGGCGGCGCTGTAGGTCAACACAGCATCACGCGGTCCAGCTTGCGCGCGAACGATGGCGGCAACGTCTCGCCAAGGCTCGCGATACACCGTGCGCAGCCAATAGAGTGAATCCCCCAGCAGCACCAAAGCGAGCACCGCCGCGACCGCTAACCGCCAGCGCGCCCAAGGCAGCGTGAGCACGCCGACGCCTAGCAAAGCCAGGTACAAGAACTGAATCCAGAAAAGCGTACGCTCGAGGAAGATCGGGCGCGCGAGGCTGATGGCCAGCAACACAATCGGAACGCCAGCGCCGAACACGAGCGCGAACACGCGCCGCTCCGGCGGCAGTTTCCACCATCCCCACGCCATCACCGCCGCGAACGCAGCGCCGGTCAGCACGTTGTAAGAGTCAAAGCTCCGCGTTGCGATGACGTGCGCGATGATCGAGGCCGCGTCGCGCAGCGTTGGCGATGGGATCCATGAAACGGTCTCGGCGCCGGCTTGCATTTGGCGCACCGTCATCAGCGCCCACCAGGCCCACAGCGCCGTCACAATGAGGTTCGCACCGATCCAACCCAGCGCGTCGTTCAGACGGCGTGGCGTAGCAAACACCCAGAGCCAGACAATGAAGACGTTGGCCAAGAGCGGCAGCACGAAGAAAGTCGTGTGGGTGTAGAGCGCGACTGTTGCGCCGCCTGCATAGAGCGCGTAATGCGGCCATAGTTCGCGCACGGCATGCGCGCGCTCACGCCAGGCATCAGTGATGCGCAGCATCGCCAGTCCAGCGAGCGTCGCCGCCAGAAGTCCCAGCATGTAGCCACGTGTTTCCTGGCTATAGCCAAGCTGCTCAGCCGAAAACGCACAAAACACCGCCGCGAACAGGCCCGCTTGCGTCGAATAGAACGCGCGAGTGAAAGCAAAAACTGCAGCGATTGCCGCAAGGCCGAACATTGCCGACATCGCACGCACGGCGAACTCACTCTCGCCGAAAACGTCGATCCAAAAGCTCAGCAGCGTGTAATAAAGCGGCGGATTGGTCTCGTAGACCATCCAATCGCTCCACAAGAGCCCAGACGGCGCACGCGCAAACGAGATCGAAGAAATCTCATCGATCCACAGCGACGGTCCGCCTAAATTCCAGAAGCGCAGCAGCGCGCCCACGACGATGATCACCGTCAGCGTCACCCATGGCCGCTCCTCAATGAAGACGAAGGCGCGGGCCAGCATGCGTTACTCTATTTGCGCCAAGTATAGACGGCGCTGACGGCGTAGTTCCACACCGCGCCGAGCAGGATGCCGGCGAGTGCGGAGAACACCCAGAACGTCTGCTGCACGAAGAGATAGTTTGCGACGCCGACGTTGGCGGCCATGCCGACAGCGCAGATAGCGGCGAACGAGATGAGACCGGTGATCCAGCGAAAGCCTTTGCGGCGGCGATCACGGTAGGTCAGCATGTTGTTGAGCGTGTAGTTGAACACCATCGCGACCGACGCAGCGATCGCTTGGCTCCACGCAAAGCCCTGCCCCATCAGCTGGAACAGCACCGTCAACACTGCGAAGTGGATGACAACGCCAAAGCCACCGATCAGACCGAACGACACGAACCGCGCCGGTACGATCTTGCCGATGCGCTTGTCGATCAGCAGCAGGAAGAAATCCCACAACGCTTGCGTATCGAGCTTGCTCTCGCCGGCGGTGCGGTTGCGGAATTGGTAGGGCTGCTCGTGGACGCGCAGCTTGCCTTTGCCGCTGGCGAGGATGTCGAGCAGGATCTTGAAGCCGAGGCCAGAGAGATCGCGGACGACGGCATTGAAAGAGTCGCGGCGCAAAAGGAAGAATCCGCTCATCGGGTCTGAGAGGTTCACGCCGGTGACCTTGTGCGAAAGCCACGTCGCCAGCGCGCTCATTTGCGCGCGCGATTGATTCCACTCGCCGATCGAGCCGCCCTTGGCGTAGCGCGTGCCGACGGCGATGTCGGCGCTGCCGGAGCGCACGGCGGCGAGCATTTGCGGCAGGACGGTTTCGTCGTGCTGCAGGTCGGCGTCCATGACTGCGATGAAATCGGACGACGAGGCCAGCGCGCCCTCGATACAGGCGGTGGAAAGGCCTCGGCGACCAATGCGGTGAAGCACGCGCACACGCGGGTCAGTCTGCGAGATACCGCGCACCACGTTGGCGGTGCCGTCCGGGCTATCATCGTCAACGAAGACGACTTCCCAGCGTATGCCTTGGAGTGCTGCGTCGAGCACTTCGACCATGCGCGGTACGTTAAGAGACTCGTTAAACGTCGGGATGACGAGCGTGAGCTCATAGCCGTCGACCGCCTTCGTGGCGGCCGGCGCAAGGCTCGGCGCTTCGCTCATGCTGACGTCTCCCAAAACGGGCCCTCTCCTGCTCGAAAAGACGACGTATGTCACGCCGCTTCGACGTGGAGCGAGCAGTTACGCGCAGACGGTGAGGATAGCGATCCCCTTATGCTTGGGGTGGCGCGAATTAACGCTATGCGCCTTCGAGCACCCGGATCGCCGTGATGATATGATAAAAACTGCTGGCGGTGACTGGCTCGGAAACGAAGCTGTTGTCAGCGCGGAGCTGGTCGTACCAGAGGCCAGGCGCGGGACCGCTCAAATAGCGGGCGAAGATTTTCGCGGCAGCGAGTGCGTGGTCTTGTTCGCCAAGGATAAGCGCCGCTTTCAGATATTCGGTCTGCGCCCAGAGACGCGCATTTTGCGATATCGGCTCGAACGCATCGTTGACCGCTTCGATGGCGGCGCCGCGGCGCGGATCAAGACCGCGAACGCCGGAAGCGAAGAGTTGGCGGGCAATCGTGGTTTCGCCGACGCGCGCGAGCAGCCAAGCCCACTCGAACTGATGCCCCGGTTCGACGCGGCGGCCGTCGTCACCAGCAACGGGCGACCAATCGGCGGCGTAAAACTCACGAATGAAGCCGCCGTCGCGATCGTAAAAGCGTGTTCGGACGAGTTCTAGCAGCTCAGCTGCAAGCTTTTCCCAAACCTCCCCGCCGCCAGCTTCGCGCCACGCGAGTGCTGCTTCGAAGAGGTGCATGTGGGCGTTGGCTTGGAACGGATGCGCTGAATTTTCGTGGAAACCGGCGGCGGCGTGGCGATAGGACTGAAGCGCCGCGACGATGACTTCGGCCTTGCGGCGATAAGCTTCGTTGCGATCATGCTCATAGAGCGAGGCGAGCGCGAGCAGCGCGAAGGCTTGATCGTAGATCAACGCGTCGTCCTTCAGCGTCTCGCCATCGGGCGCGACGAGGGTGCGATAGAGGTCGTCTGCGCGCAGATAAGCGGCATCAAGATAATCCAGCGCGAGTTGCGCCGCGTTCCGCCACGGACCGGGCCAGCCCATGAGACCAGCTTGCGCGTACGTGTACGCTTGGCGCGCCTGCACGCGCATGCGGCGTGGGAGATCGACGCCTGCGCCATCGGCGGAAAGCGCTTCGTGATAGCCGCCGCGCGCGTGATCGGCGCCGAGGCTCGCCCAAAGCGGCAAAGCACTCATGCGCAGCCAGCGGCCGAACCAGGCTTTGGCGCCGGCGAGATCAGTGAATGGCGCGACCTCCGCTTCCGCGCCTTTGGCTTTCAAACCATCGACCAGTGCTTTGACGTTCTGGCTCTGCGCCAGATCAGCGACGAGCACGTGGCCGCCATCGGCGATAATCGCCAGGTTGCGCACGCCGACGGTAGCTACATGCACGCCCGGTGCTGCGTGGATGAGATTGTCAGCGCTGGCGTGTTGGCTGGCGGCGCCGGTGACTGCGTTGCCATCGCCATCTTTAGCACTGCCGCTCCACACGGAATCCCATGCGCCAAGATCAGACCAAGCGAAGCTCACCGGGATGACAGTGGCGCGGTCCGTTTTTTCCATGACGGCGTAGTCGATGGAGATTTTCGGCGCGGCGCGGAAGGCGGCGCCGAGCGTGTGTGCGCCTTCGTTCTCAGTCGCTTGCGCCACGCCGGCGCGCGCGGCGGCGGCGACGTGAGGGGCGTGGTGATCGAGTTCGGCAAGCATCACGGACGCGCGGGCGACGAAATTGCCGCTGTTCCAGAGATAGCCCTTGACGACGTAGTCTTGCGCCGTGGCGGCGTTCGGCTTCTCAACGAAAGCGCTGACTTTGCGCACGCTTCCCTGTACGGGGCCCGGATCAATGTACCCGTAAGCGGTGTTCGGCGCGGTGGGCGTGACACCCATGGTGACGATGACGCCCTGCTCTGCGGCCTCTGCCGCGCTCGCCGCGGCCGCACGGAAGGCGCCCGCGTCCGGAACGTGATGATCGGAGGCAACGACTATGGCGACGCCGTCCTTATCGCGCGCTTCGATCCAGGCGCAGGCGGCGGCGATGGCGGCGGCGCTATCGCGGGGTTCCGGTTCGAGCAGGATCGTGGCGCTCACGTTGATCGCGGCGAGCTGTTCTTTGAGTGCGGCAGCATGTGCAACGCCGGCCACGATTACCAGCTCCGCCGCGCCTTCAATGCTTGCAACACGCAACGCCGTCTCTTGAAACAGCGACCGCTTGCCGATCAGCGGGATGAATTGCTTCGGACGCGCTGCGCGTGAGGCGGGCCACAGCCGCACCCCCGCTCCACCGCACATAATGACAGGATAACGCGCCATGATCCGCTTAAGCCCAGTCCCTCATGGCCGCTTCTGCGGCGCGGGTTCGCCCGCCCCCGCCTTACGCGCTTCGCGCCAGATGAGCCAGCCGAGGCCCGCCCAGATCAGCAGCAAGGGTAAGAGCGTCACCAAGCCGTCGAGCTTGAGGGCCTTGTAGATCATGGTCTGGTGCAGGACGCCCTGGAAGAAGAGCGGGAAAACGCGATCGGTCAGCGGGCTCGCGTGCTCTTCGGTCACCGTCATATCCACAGCGACGGCGGCAAGATTGATGAAGATCCCAACGGCAATGATCGCGAGAATCACGCGCCGCGTCAGCTGCCCGAGCGCGGGCCAGCTCATGCCGAGCGCGAGGCCGGCGAATGCGAGCGCGGGCGTCAGGTAGCGCGGGCCAGTCGAGGCGCCTCCCAGCCAGTAGGCGAAGCCGCCATTGATAAAGAGGAACGCCGCGAGGATGAGCGCCGAGACCAGGAGCGCCGGGCGCGCCTCCGCTCGCCGCCACGCGAGCACGCCAGCAACGAGCGCGGCGACGGCGGCAGGCGCGTGCCAAATGAGCCCCCGCCGAGCGCCAGCGATAAGTTCGCCGATGATGGCCGGATCAGGCCACGTCACGCCGAAAAGCCCGGAGCGCGTCTCTTCATAGACGGCGGCGAAGCCGTATCCGGTGGTGAACGGCGAGCCGAAAGCGGCGTTGTGATAGATGAGCGTCGGGATGATCGCGATGATCGCGGCGCCCACGGCGATGGCGAACATCCGCACCAGCGCTACGAAGGTCTCACGCTTTAGGTGGCTGAGGCCGATTACCGCGCCGATGATCACGGCAGCGATCGCCGAAGTATATTCCACAGAAACCGAGGTTCCGAGCGCGAGGCCCCCGGCCGCCGCCGGCCAGGCGACGCGCTTGCCGGTTCGAATCCGGCGGGCGGCGGTGTCGAGGGCGATGAAGCCGATCAGCAAGAACGCGCCCGCCGCAGCATGACTGAAAAATGACGTTGCCCAGCCGAAGACAGGGGTCGCCAAACCATAGGCGAGAGCGCCTACGAGCGCCGCGCGGATGTCGCCGGTGCGCGCGTGGAGATAAGAGAAGAGAACGACGCTGGCGAAGGCGGACCAGAAAACCGACGTCGTCAGCGTCAAAAGGTAGAGAAAGATTGGCCAGCGGTTACCCTCTTCCGCCGTCACGCCGTCGATCGGCAGCACGGCTGTGAACACAAAGGCGGCCGGAAGCCCGAGGAAACTCATCCCGGGCGCCTTATCGCAGTAGTAAACGCCGTCCCGCACCGAGAGGTCGCTGGTCATGTGCGCGTAGTCGTCGATATCCACACGGCCGTGCTGGACGATGTTGGCGGCGAGCCCCGCGCGGCAGACGACGTTGTAGCTGTACTCGTTCTGCAGGAAGTAACCATACGAGGCGCCGAGCAGCGCAAAGACGAGCAGCATCAGCGCCGCGAGAGGCGCCGGCGCGCCAATACGCGCAAAGCCACTCCGCCAACCGCTGTTCACTTTGATCCCACGCCCCTTTTCTGTCGCGCAATTTATACAAGGCGCGGGCCGCCAACCAGCACACGCACGTGTGACGATCAATCCATTGCGCGCGCGAATGAGAGCGGGCAAGGCGTGGGTATTGCAGCGCGCTGGACCATGTGACGGGCGATCTCGCCCGGCGCTTGAATTATGCGCGTAGCGCGCGTGGATCTTGTCAGCGAAGGAGTGCGGGCCGCTAATGCCGTTCATTTCGACGCACTTTGCATTGTTCTTCGCAGTCGTCGCGGTGGTGAATTTTCTCATCCCGCTGCGCTGGCGCTTACCCTGGCTGACGCTCGCGAGCCTTTACTTCGTTGCAGTCGGCGGCATCGTTTACCTTGCTCAAGTGCTGCTTGCCGCCGCACTTGCCTATTTTGTCGCCATTCGCATCGAAGGCGTTGCGGATAAACCATCGAAACAGCGCTGGCTGGCGCTCGGTGTTGTGGCGCTCGTCGCCAACCTCTTCTGGTTCAAGTACGCGTCTTTCTTTAATGAGAGCTTCCGCGCGCTCGCCGGCGCGATGGGCCTTAACTACCCCGTCCCGGAACTGAACCTGCTGCTGCCGATCGGCATCTCGTTCTACACGTTCCTGCTCATCGGCTATCTGATCGACGTGCTGCGCGGCACGAAGGCCGAGCGCAACATCGGCGTGTTCGCGATGTTCACGACGTTCTTCCCGAAGTTCGTCGCAGGCCCAATCGAGCGCAGCAAGAATTTGCTGTCGCAGCTTCATGTCGATCACAGCTTCAACGCCGTTCGTATCGCGTCCGGCGCTCAGCTCATTTTATGGGGCGTCTTCCAGAAGGTCGTCGTCGCCGACCGCATCGCGCCTCTGGTCGGCGAGATTTACGCTAACCCGCAAGCCTATGACGGCGTGACGCTATCGATTATCACCTTCCTCTACGCCTTCCAGCTCTATTGCGACTTCGCGGGCTATACCAATATCGCGCTCGGCTGCGCGTTGATCCTCGGCTACAAACTCGTGCCGAACTTCAACCGCCCGTACTTCGCCACCTCGATTCAGGATTTCTGGCGTCGCTGGCACATGTCGCTGACGACGTGGCTCACTGACTACGTCTACACGCCGCTGACGCGTCAGAAGTGGCTCAAGGTGAAGTTCTTCACCATGACGCTGATCGGCCTGTTCGTCACCTTCCTGGTAAGTGGTCTCTGGCACGGTGCGGCGTGGACGTTCGTCGCGTGGGGCGCGCTGCACGGCAGCTACATCGTCATCTCGCTCATGCTGCAGAAACCTTGGAACCAGTTCGCACGCCGGATCAAACTGGACAAAGCGCCTAACCTCTATCGGGCGCTGAAGATCGGCGTGACGTTCGTTCTCGTCTGCTTGGCCTACATCCTCTTCCGCGCCGAAAGCATGAGCGATGCGATCTGGATCTACAGCCATCTGTGGACCGGTTGGGACAACATGCTCAACGCCATTCGAGAGCTCTTTGCAGAAGGCGCGGGCCGCATGACGATGATCCTATTCGGGATCGCCGTCGTGATCGCCGCCGACGTGTTGCAAGATCGCGCAGCCATTGCGAAGCGCGACTCTGCGGTGCCGCAAGGTCCGTGGCGTTGGGCGATGATCAATGCCTGCGCCCTCACCATCGTGCTGATCGGCGCCTTCTACGGCGACTCTCAGCAATTCATCTATTTCCGGTTCTGACCGATGACCACGCTTCCCCCCCCCCCGCCAAGCGCCAAGAGCATCCGCCGCGACGCTCTGCGCCTCGGTGCGAAAGCGCTGCAGGTGGCCGCCGTCTGCGCCGCTGCGATCACTGCGGTCGTTGCACTCGTGCCGGAAGGTAACGACTACGCCTACGCGACGGTGCTGAAGCACGAGCGCCTCGCTTCGATCGAAGGTCCGAAGATCGTGCTCGTCGGCGGATCCAACCTCGCTTACGGCATCGACTCGCCGCTAATCGAAGCTGAAACGGATTGTCCCGTCGCCAACATGGGCATGAACGGCTTTTTCGGCGTGCGCTACATGCTGGCGGAAGTGCGCCCGCAACTGGATGCGGGCGACACGGTTGTGATCGCGCTCGAGTACGACAGCTTTTTCAAGTCCGTCGAAGGCGACGCGTCCAACCTGCTGCTGGTCGTGAAAGAACATCCCGCAGCGATCAATTATCTCACTTGGCAGCAACGTTTGGAGCTGATCGGCTCGATGCCATACGTCGCTGAGCAGAAGGTCCGCCGCTTGATCCGCCAGAGCGCATTCGCAGTGCGCGATGCGTTGCTCGGCCCGGATGAAGATCCGCCCGGCGCCGACGACATCATGTCCGTCATCGAGACTGCCGATGGCTTCGACGCACAAGGCGATCTCGTAAGCCATCTCGGCATGGAATGGCCGCTGCCGCGCACTGATGGAACGCCAGCGTCGACGCCCATCGATCCGGGCGTCGTCCCGCTGTTGCGCTCGTTCCAAGACGAGATGGAAGCCCGCGGCGTGCGCGTGATGATCTCGTACACGCCTCTGGAAGCCAGCTTTTACGCGGCCAACCAGGCGGGCATCGATAATATCGAAACCGTCATGCGTGCAGCGGGGCTCAACGTCGTCTCGTCACCGCGCGACTATGTTTACGACGAATCTGTTTTCTTCGACACCGTCTTCCATTTAGACGCCGAAGGACGCGAGATACGGTCTCGGCGCTTGGCGCAAGACATTAACGAATTTCTCGGCGAGGACGACCAAGATTGCGTCCCCGGTGAAGATCCTGGAGCTTAAGAGCAATGACCGAAGACCAAATTCTCGGCGAGATCAGCAAAGCGGTCGCGCAGATCCTAAGCGATAAGGGCCTGCCGGCGCCGTCGCTGACCGCTGACACCGAATTGCTCGGCGGCGATCTCCAGATCGACTCGCTCGATCTCGCCATGCTTGTGCGCGAATTGGAAGAGCGCGTTGGCCACGACCCGTTCCAAGACGGCTTCATCGATTTCCGCACCGTGGGCGAACTGGCGAAGCTCTACGTCAAATGAACGAACGCGGTCTGGGCCTCCATGTAAACGCCGACGCTGCCCTCGTGGCGCGCGGGGCCGACCGCTTCTCCCGCGGCGACGTGCAAGCGCGCGTCAACGAACTCGCCGCGACGCTTAACACGCGCGGCGTGCGGCGCGCTTTGGTCTGGAGCGACGATCCCGTCGATCTGCTACGCGCGATTGGCGCAGCCCATGTCGCCGGCACCGACCTCTTCATCGCGCATACCAATCTGCCGGCCGCGATCGTTGACGAGATCGCGACACAACACGGCGTGCAGGCGCGGATCGGCGAAACCGACACGTTCGCGGACACGGACGCTCCAGCGCCGTCGGGCCGCATCTACATGATGACGTCCGGCACCACCGGCCAACCAAAGATCGCCGCGCACACGCTGGACCCTCTGATGAGTCGTGCACGCGCCGGCGCAAAATCCGCTCACGCGGCAGACAGCAAATGGCTCCTCACCTATCAGCCGACGGGTTTCGCTGGCATTCAAGTGCTGCTCACCGCCGTGGCGACGCACGGGCTAATCGTAGCGCCGGAGCAGCGCACGCCGGGCGGCTTCGCGGCAGCGGCGCGCGATCACGGCGTGACGCAAATCAGCGGCACGCCGACATTCTGGCGCGCGTTCATGATGGTCGCGCGGCCAAGTGAGCTGGCGCTGAAGCAAATCACGCTCGGCGGCGAAGCAGCGGATCAGGCAACGCTAAACCGCTTAAAGACAGCGTTCGCCGATGCGCGCGTAACGCACATCTACGCTTCGACTGAAGCCGGCGTTGTGTTCGCTGTGCACGATGGCCGTGAAGGCTTTCCTGCAGCGTGGCTTGAGGAGCCACCAGCGGGCGTAGCGCTCCGAATCGTTGATGGCTTGCTGCAAATCAAATCGGCCAACCTCATGGGCGGCTATCTCGGCCACGACTCGCAGCCCCTGCTCGACGATGGCTGGCTCTCTACCGCCGACCGCACCGAGATCAACGGCGATCGCGTGCGCATTCTTGGCCGCGACGACAGCACCATCAACGTCGGCGGTTCGAAAGTGTATCCGCTAATGGTCGAGCAATTTTTGCTGCAGCAGGCGGGCGTTGTCGAAGCGCGCGTGTTCGCGGTGCCGAACCCGGTCAGCGGCTCGCTCGTCGGCGCCGAGATCGTGTTTGCGGACGATCAAGATCACGCCGAAGCGCGCGCGCGCGTGCTGGCGGCGGCGCGTGAAAATCTGGCATCGTACCAAGTGCCGCGCGTAGTCAAGGTCGTCGATCAGATCAGCGTGCGCGAGTCCGGAAAAAAGGGCGCGTCATGAGCGGACGCAAACACGTTATCGTCACCGGCGGCAGCCGCGGCCTTGGCGCCGCCATGATCGCCGGCCTGCTCGCAGGCGGCCATCGCGTCTCGACGTGCAGCCGCAAGAAGTCGGCGGCGATCGAGGGTTTCCTCGCGAGCCACGGGGACAGTTTCTTCTGGCAAGAAGCGCAAGTCGGCGAAGCCGATCAAGTCGACGCGTTCGTCAAAGCGGCTGGCGAATGGGCTGGCGAAGACGGCATTTACGGCCTCGTCAACAATGCCGGCGTTGCGCAAACAGGCATCCTCGCGTCGTTTCCGAACGTCGAGAGCGAGCGCATGATTCAGATCAATCTGATCGGCGCGATTCAGATGGCGCGCGCGGTATCGCCATTCCTGATGAAGCGCGGCGAAGGTCGCATCATCAATATCAGCTCGATCATCGGCCAACGCGGCTATAACGGCATGTCGGCCTACTCCGCATCAAAAGCGGGCATGGATGGCCTGACACGCGCGCTCGCGCGTGAACTCGGGCCGCGCCAGATCACGGTCAACAGCGTTGCGCCTGGTTATGTAGCCACAGAGATGTCGTCCACGCTGACGCCGCCGCAGATGAAGCAGATCGTCAACCGCACGCCGCTCGGCCGCTTGGCCAGCGAGCAAGACGTGTTCGAACTGGTGAGCTTTCTGTTGAGCGACAAAGCCTCCTGCATCACCGGCCAAGTGATCTTGGTCGATGGCGGCATCTCCTGCTAGCGTCATGATGGAGCTGCTCCAAACTCTGCGCGGCAGCGGCCTCCTAGCGAACCCGGTCTATTACACGGCGCTCGCAGGCGGGCTCTTCGTGCTTTGGTGTTTGTTCAAGCGCGATGCGAACGAGCGCGTGATTTGGACCGCTGCGATCGGGCTTTCCGTGCTGATCGCGGCGTTCGTGTTCATGTTCAGCGTGCCCCCCTCGCCGTTCCAGGATTTCACGCGCGCCTATTGGGGTGCGGGGCAAGGCGTGCACTCTGGCTGGGAAGGCTTATCGCAGCATTACGGGCGCGAGGTCTTCGGCTTCGTCAATCTTCCGATCCTGGCCTACTTGTTCGCGCCATTTGCGCTGATTGGTGCGCAACCGGCTGCGTACATCTTCACGGCTCTTGGCTTTGCCGCCGTGATCTTCGCCTGGTGGAAAATCTGCCAACTTTACAGCTTCGACCTACGCACCCGCGTCTTCAGCCTTTTCCTGATCGCTGCATTCGGGCCACTGGTCTATTCGTTCCGCGAAGGCAACACGACGCACATCCTGCTGTTGCCGCTGGTGCTGGCGATTTCCGCCATGCGCAACAAACATGACTTGCGCGCTGGCGCGCTGATCGCGACGGCCGCTTTGATCAAGCCGTTCTTGCTGCTGATCGGCGTTGTCGCGTTCCTTCGCGGACGTTTTCGTATCGCGATCGGGGGCGGCATCGTTGTGATCGCGACCGTTCTGCTTTCCCTGCTCGTCTTCGGCTGGGACGCGCACGTGCACTGGTACGAAACCGCCATCGCGCCCTACTCCGCCGCGCCGCTTCCGGCGTTCAATTCGCAGTCCATCGCCTCAATGCTTTCACGCATGGAGCGCGGGTCGAGCGCGTACTGGGCGTTCACGGTCGCGCCACTTGGCGATGTGTTCCGCATGGCGCTCTATGCGATTTACGCGCTCCTGCTGGCGGCGTTCGTATGGGCGGTGAAACCGTGGCGCGCGCCGCGTGCGGATGATCGCGCGTTCGAAGGCGAGATGATGATGGCGCTGACGCTCTCTCTAATCGTTTCGACTTTGGCATGGACGCACTATTTCGCGCTGGCCCTACTACCGGCCGCGTGGCTTTGGGCACAGCTCAAAACGCAAAGCGAACGCTGGGCGCTGGCGGCGGCGTTCGTGTTGGCCGCGCCGATCGTGTTCTACGGCGTGCGCATGGGTGAAGGCGATTTTGGCTTGGCCTTCTATGTGCTCGGCTCACACGTCGCGGTTGGTGCGTTCATCTTTTACGCTCTGCTCGCCAAAGCGCGCGAAAGGCTCACATCATGACGAAGCCACTCGTTGCGATCTACACGCCCGTCTATAATGGCGCGAAGTTCATCGAGACCGCCATCAAGACGGTGCTCGCGCAGACCTATCAGCCGATCGTGCACGTCATCGTCGATAACGCCTGCACCGATGGCACCGACGAGATCATCGCTCGCTACATCGCCCAAGGCGCCAACATCATCGTCAAGCGCAACGCCGAAACGGTGCCGCAGGTGGAGAACTTCAACCTCGCCGTCGAGATCGTGCCCGCGGAAGCGAAATACATGCGCCTCATGTGCGCCGATGACAGCATTCCATCGACTGCGATCGAGAAAATGGTCGCCGCGGCTGAGAGCATCGACAACGCCATCATGGTCGGCGGCATCGAGCGCGTGAACGGCGTCGAGCAACCGCATTACTTTCCGCGCGAAAGCACGGTGTTTGAATCGAGCAACGCCATTGCACGCTGGTTCGCCGACTATGCACGCATCCCGATGATGCACATCCTGACGCGCACCGACACGCGCCGCCAGGGCGTCCCGTACTACAACACCGAAGTGAACAGCGCAGATACCGACATGATGCTCCGCGTGCTCAGCCAAGGCGGGCGCTACATCCATCTGCACGAGCCAATCGGCGACACGACAAACCATCCCGGCACGCGCCGCGAAACACTCGATGCGCGGATCATGACGATCATCTGGGAACACACCTACTACGCCGAAATCTATGGCGCGGGCGCCATGTCGAATTCTGAGCGCGAACGCGTTAGGCGCTCGCATCTGCGCGTGATGTATCGACGCTTGCTGTTTTGGAATTTCCGCAAGCCTGGCTTGGCCAAGCGCGACTATGAATTTCTGAAGGCGCGCGGCTTGCAGCCAAGCCTTGGTGATTATCTCGGAGCGCTAATCTTCTGGCCCGAGCACATCTATCTGAAACGCTTTAGCGGGATGAACCTTCCGAAACCGTGGCCGGATGATGCGGTGCGACCCGGGCGCTAGCGCTCAATCGCGCTGAACGCCTCCTCTTGCACATCGAGCACGCGCGCCTTCATCGCAGCGACGCGCTCCGCAACGATCGCGCTCAAACGCGCGGGATCAGCGGCGATAGTTTCGACGTGACGAACAAGCAAGTCGAAATCGAAATAGTCAGCGTGCTGGCAAAATTCACCGACGCCAGCGTCAGCCATCAGCAGGTCGTGCTTCGGGCCATAGCTGAGCGAAATGCACGGGCGATTGAGCTTCAGCCCAGCGATCAGAACGTGGAAGCGTGAGGCGATGACGAGATCGCAATCGCGGATCTCGGTCATCACGTCGTCCAGTACGTTCATATCGCCGCCGCGATCGACGCCATCGGCGAGCAAGTCTTTCAGCTTCACCAGCGCGCGCTTGTCTGACGGCTCGGCAACCAGCCAGCGCACACGGTGGCCCTGCCCCTCGGCCCAGCGCACGAAGCGCGCGAGCTTCTCGCGATAATCAGCGCCGAGCGCTTCATCGATGCGCCAGCCGCGATAGGACATGACGCCCAGCCCGATCGTCAACGGCGGCGTGCTGCGGACGGGCGGCGGATCGGCGACCGGTTTGCCAAACACGATGTCGGGCAGCACTGGGCTGTTGGCTTCATCGACGCCGATGCTTTGCATGAACTCTTTCGAGCCATTGTCGCGATAAGAGCGATAAACGGCGCAGCGGGCGGCAGTCTTAAGGAAGAAACGGCTTAACGGATTGATGATCGGGCCTGCGCCGACACCAAGGAAGATCAGCTTCACACCCATCACGCGCGCAACCACTGACCAGCGAAACACTTGTGCCGGAAAGCCGAGCGGGCCGGTGCGATAATCGTCGAACACGCCAGTGCCGGGCCACAGCATCACGTCGAAGCGACGCGCGATCCAAAACGCGCGCGTCCAGTTGAACGCACCGCTGGGGATGCGCAGCAAAAGCGTATCAAGGTGGCGGAGCGGCCCGCTTGGACGGATCGCAATCTTGGTTGCGCGGATGCCGAGACGCGGGCGGACCACCGCCGGATCGTCGCAAATGCTTTCGAACACCGCGTCGGGAAAACGCGCACGCAAGGCGAGCAGCGCCGACTCGATTGACGCGTCGTTGCCGAAATTGCCGTTGCCGAAGCCGCCGGTGAGTGCGATGCGAAGTGGGCGTGTCATATGATCGCCTCCTCCAACACGCGCCAATAACGCTCTGCCGCGATCTCTGGTCCGTACGCCCGCGCACGCGCAGCAGCACGCGCGCCATACTCCGCGCGGCGAGTCGCGTCCATGGCGCTCAGCGCTCGCGTCATGGAAACGACATCGTTTGTGGGTGTCAGGACGCCATATTGCGCGAAAGTTAGGCCAGTCACGTTTGCGCGCGCGGTTTCCGCGAGAATCTCAGAGGGACCGGAGGCGCAGTTCGTTGCGATGACGGGAGTGCCGAGCGCCATGGCTTCCACGAGTGCATTGGGGAAGCCTTCGTCGTTGGACGAGAGCACGAACAGTTTGGCCCCGCGCATGAGCGGGTACGGATTGGCGCTGAAGCCCGGCAGCGAGACGCGGGCGGCAACACCGCATTCGCGCGCCAACGCCTCAAGTGCTGCGCGTTCGCCGCCCTCGCCGAGGATGACGAGTCTCTCGCTCACGCCGGCTTGCGCATAAGCGCGGATCAACAGTTCGAAGTTTTTCGACTTCACCAGCCGCCCGGCGGCGAGAATGTAGCCGCCGTCTGGTTTGTACAAGGGCTCGGCCTGGCCTTTGGCTTCGATCGCGTCGACATCGATCGGATTGGCGATCGAGACGAGCTTATTGCGCGGCACGCCGAAATTCTGCGCGAGATCATCGGCCACGCCGCCTGACACCGCGATCACCCTGTCGGCGTGCGGATAGGTTAACGACACCAACGTCCGCGCCGGCAGATTGCGCAAGCCCGGCAGATGCGCGCTCGCATTGGAGCGCTCGCTGATCACGCATGCGCCTTTGGCGGCAAGAATGTTGGCGACATTGGCGCGGTTCAGAAAGCTGAGCGCCACGTCGGGCCGAAGCTCATCGTGCAGCGCACGCACCTTCCGGATGCTCTTCAGCATCGAGACACCGCAATCCAGCTCTCGTACGTCGACCCAATCAGGGGCCGAATACGCCGCCGGCTCGCGGTCAAGCAGCGCCAAAATGATATCGTAGCGCGCGCGCATCGGCTCAGAATGGCGCAACAGCGTGCACATCACACGCTCAGCGCCTCCTCCCGCGAGAGAGTTAATCAAGAAGAGCGCACGCCGGCGTTGAATATCGGCCTCCCGCTTCCCGTCTTCACGCCAAACGCGCGAGCGCAGCCACGGCGGCGGCGCTCGGTTTAGCTGTTCGCAGGCGATTTGCTATGCATTTTGTCGGCCATGAATGCCGCAAAGCACGAGCGCGCCGACTAACGCTCACGTATAACGCGCCGATGATAAACGCTGCTCGCAAACAAGGCCCACCGCTTGCAAGCCGAACGCGCGGCAGTATGGCCGCTTACGCGACCGATTAACCATGCCTGGCGCTCTTTACGTCCCCGCACTTCTGCCCATGCCGATCATCGCCATCGTGGCGATGCTAACGGCTGTGCTGACCGTGCTCGCCATGGCCCAAGCCAAGGCGCGCGCAGCGATCTACGTCATCGGCATCGCCTGGGTGCGTTACATCATGCAGGCGTTTCACACGATCACGTACCAGCCGCTCATGGCTGGGGTGTCGATGAACGCCGTCGGCACGATCGGATTTTTCCTGGTGGGGCTGCTCGCTATCGATTGGCGGCACTTGGCGCTTCGGGCCATGGTCCCGTTCTATCTGCTGATCCTGGTCGCGCTGACGAGCATGATCATGAATGGCGGCGCGCCAGCGCAGATGATCGAAGGCCTGACCAAGTACGGCTTCCTCGTCGTCGTGACGCTAGCGACCTATTCCGGCCTGCGCGCTGACAAAGACGGAAAGTTCATGCGTCTCTTGCTGTGGACATTCGCTCCAGTGGTGCTGTTGCAGGTTGCGTCTCTGGCGCTTGGCATCGGCAAGACGGCGGAAACGGCGCCCGGCTCTACCTCCTATATCGGAGGCTACAACCACGAATCCATTTTCTCGGTGATCCTGGCCACCGGCCTTGTCGTCACCTGCCTCGCCACCAAGCTCAACCGCCTCACCCGCTTTGCACTCGTGGCGATTTTCGTCGCAGGCATCATCTTCGCCAATTATCGGACGACGCTACTCGCCATCGCGCCGTTGCTGGCGCTCTTCTTCGGCATGTCAACGCTGCAGCAATTCCCCAAGCGCGACCGCCCACTCATGGTTTGCTTTGTGCTCGTGCTCGGCATGATCGCGTTGGGTATCGCCAGCGTCGCATTCACGCAGCGCTTCCAGGATTTCAGCGTCCTCTTCAGCGGCGACGTCAACCTGATCAAGCCGCCGGATCAATACACGGTGGACGAGTCTCGGCTCTTCTCGGGCCGCGCCAAAATCTGGAGCCTGTACATTTACGGCTGGTCGCTCAGCACGCCATTCCAGCACCTGATTGGACTTGGGCCAGAAGCGTGGAAAGGTGTGTTTGCCCTTTATGCGCACAACACGCTGATCAACCAGCTTTACGAGTACGGCATCGCCGGCGTGATCGCGCTAATCTTCCTGTGGGGCTCAATGCTGGTCGCAGCACTACGCGTGCGTCACCCGCAACGATCAACGCTGGTCGGCGCCCACCTCATGTTCCTCGTGCTCAACATGGCGACGATGCCGATGTGGATGATTGAGGGCAATATCCTCTACGGCATCATCTGCGGCTACACGCTTTACCTTCTCTCGCTGCAAAGCCGCGGCAGAACGCAGCCGCTACCGGGCACACGGACGGCCCCAGCAGCGCCCCAGCAAGGGGCCGCGTAGCCGATGGCGCTGAGACGCATCGCCTTCGGTGCGGCGGCACTCTCAGCCGCACGCGTGTTCCAACTCGGCGCGAGCTTTCTCACCGTGCCGTTCATGGCGCGCCTGCTCGATCCGCACGAGTTCGGCCTGGTCGCCATCGCCATGGCAATGGTGGCCTTGACATTGGCGGTGAGCGACGCCGGCTTGAGCCGCTCGCTGATCCGCACCAACGATATTGAAAGCGACGCTTGGTCCACTGCGCATTGGCTGATTATCGCCGGGACGGCATTGCTCTCCTTGCTGCTGGCGCTGTTCTCTTGGCCCGCTGCGCTCTTCTTCGAAACACCTGCGCTGCTCCCGATCCTGTTGGCGCTTTCGATCATCCCGCTGATGCAGGGCTTTCTCGAATTGCCGATAGCGGCGCTGATCAAGCGCGAGAACTTGATGCCTTTGGCCATCGCCGATTTTGCGGCGGCGCTCGGCGGTGCGGCGGCCGCCATTGGTTTTGGCCTCGCAGGCTTCGGCGCCTGGGCGTTAGTGGCGCAGAACATCGTCAATGTTCTCATCCGCGCGCCGGTCATTCTATTTGCCGCGAATTGGAAGCCGCGCTGGGTGTTCAATCTGGCAGCGCTCGGCGAGCACGTGCGCTTTGCCCGCGACACGATGGGCTACGCGATCATGCAGGCGATCAGCCGCCAGGTTGATCCGTTCGTCATCGGTAAAGCGCTCGGCACCGCACCGCTCGGGCTCTATTCGGTCGCCTTCCGCATCATGAACTTACCGGCGGGCGTGATCGCGACGCCAGTGCAAACCGCGCTTTATCCGCGCCTTGCGCTGCTCCGCGACAAGCCCGAGGAACTCCGCGCGCTCGTTCTGGCGGCGACGCTCGGCCAAGCAGCTTTGGTGTTTCCCGCCATGGCCGCCGCTGCGGCGGCGAGCACTGCGGTTTTCGAAATCCTGCTATCGCATCGCTGGGGCGCCGCCGGACTTGTGTTCTCAGCGCTCGCGGGCGCGGGCATGGTGCAAGTCATCACCAACTTTAACAGCGCGCTCCTGCAAGCGATCGGGCGCACCGGCACGCGGCTTCGCATCACCTTCGAGTTCACGATTCTTTGGGCGATTGCAGCACTCTTTAGCGCGCAGTTCGGCCTGATTGCGGTTGCGACGACCTTCAGCATCGTAAGCGTGCTTTACCTGCCCCGCTCGCTCACCATTCTCCTGAAGCGTCTGCAATGCTCGATGCTCGAGTACTTCAAAGTACTGGTCGGCCCGGCCCTAGCGGCGCTCGGCATCATCGCGTGCCATGCCCTGCTAATGCGCTTTGTGACTCTCAACAATTGGCAGGAGCTGGCCGCCGTCGTGGTGGAGACGCTGGCCGCCTATGCGTGCCTGCTCATCTTCGGACGCCGCGACCTTGAAGAGCGCCTTCATCAAGTGCGTTCGCTGATGACGACCAGCACGCCAGACAATGAACCGATCTCACCAGGGTAAGCATTTGATAGCTGGACGCACGCTGCGGCGCGCGGCAAGAAATCTGCACAAACAAGACACAGCCGGACATTGAATTAGACATTGAGCACCGCCCCATCCTTCACGCCGAAAATTTCGGCGATTGTCGCCTCCTACAATCGCGCTGACTCGCTCATGGTCGCATTGCAGAGCGTGTTCGCGCAGACCCTACAGCCTGTGGAAGTCTTCGTGGTCGACGATTGCTCGCCCAAGTTCGACATTTTCGAGATCATGCGACCGCTCGAAGGCAGGGTGAAGGTGCTACGCAACGCCAAGAACTCAGCCGTCGGCCATTCACGCAACCACGCCGTTCGCCACGCTACTGGCGATTACGTAGCCTTCCTTGATGATGATGACACTTGGAAGCCGGTGAAGCTTGAACGCCAACTCGCGGTCATGGGCGACGCGAACATGTCGCTCTGCGGATTTGAACGCGTGCCGGACGGCACTACCAGCATCTGGCCAATCACTGAGGTCCGCCTCGACATGTTGAAGCGCGGCAATCCGTTTTGCCCGCCGAGCGGCTTCGTCTGCAAACGCTCGCTATTCGACAAGGAGCAGTTCGACGAAACACTGCGCTACGGCGAAGACTGGGATTTTCTGATCCGCGTCGCCAAGCATGGCCCGCTGCGCTACGTGCCTGAGCCGCTCTACAACTATCAGATGCCGCAACAGAGCGGCACTTCGATGGTCAACGAGATCAAGCAATTGGAGCCAACCAAGTTGCAAGTCCGCTACGACGCCACCGACAAGCACCGCGATTTCCTAGGCGAGTATCACTACAATCTGCGCATCGCCACGAGCACGCTGGCTTTCATCGGCACGCGCCGTAATCGCGTGCCGTTCATTCAGCAAGCCATCCGCAAAGCCGGTGTGATCCCAACCGCGCATGCACTGGCAAATGGCGTGGTCCGTGCGGTACGTCAGCGCTTGGGCGCCAATCCACGCATGTAGGCTCAGCGCGTAATGCGCACTTGCGACCTGACCTGCGCAGCGTCGTCGCCCCAGTTCTCGCGCGGCGCCCGCACATTCATGCCTTGCACGTCGATGCGCGCGCCTTCGTAGTCGATCTCGAACAGCACCGTTTCGGCACTCGGCTCATCGATTGTTAGCCGCTCGATGCGAATGCGCGCGTGCTCGTCGCCAATCCAGATGTGACAGGGAGATGTTTCCTCCTCCGCAGCCCCGCGAAAGTTCGGACTACGGCTCACGCAATCCTGCAAGAGCGCACGATCGCTCCAAATGCGGAAGTTGCGCTTGTTATCCTCGGCGACACAGCGGCGGAGCACGACGTTGCGACTCTTGCAGTCAAATCCGCCATCGGTTGAGCCGCGCGCGACGCAATCCTCATAGAGGATCGCGCGATTGTCAGGTTCGTCGGAGAAACCGTCGCCGTTCCAGTAGTCTCCGGCGCGCCATTGCTGGAAATTTTCCATGACACAGCGGCGATATGTGATGTCGTGAGCGCGATCATCGAGCGCGCAACCAGCGGGGAAAACGTCATCGCCCTCACCCGGTATGCCGACCGCCGAGCAGTCCTCGATGACGCCATGATTTGAGGCGTAGCGGATGCGCAGAAAACCGCGCTCAACGCCCTGCCCACTGCAGCGGCGTATGGCGAAACCGCGCATGTCGGCGGCGTACTCATCGTCGACGGTGTTCTCGACGAAGCGATAAATGTCTTCGAACGTGCAGTCTTCAATGGTCAGATCGCGGAGCGGCGCGGCGGCGCGGAAACAGCCATTGCCGATGCGCGCGAATGAAAAGTGCGAGAAGTGCAAGTGATCGGCGTGGCGCGCCAATCGAAACGCGTCGGTCCCGACATAGTCATCGCTGCGGTCGCCAATGATCTGCGCGGCCATCGGCGCGCCGGTTTCGCTATGCACGCCGCGAATTCGCACCCTCACGCCGGCGCGTCCGCCGTCAGCAACCCAGATCGGCTCTTCGATTTCGTAGGGGCCGCGCTCGGCCGCGACCAGGATTTCACCGCCCGGCCCAGCGCGAGAAATTAGATCGTCGAGATCGCTGATATTGGCGGCGTCATCCCAATCGCCACCGCTGCCATCGCCGTCTGGCGTCACGTAGAGCACACGAGCGCGTGTTGCGCCGGAGCAGGCCGCCGCCAACGGCAGCGCAGCGATCAAGGTGCGGCGAGTTAAACGCATTGGCCCAAGCTTGCGCCCAGCTGGGCGGCGACGTCCACCGCAGAACCGCGACAGGCTAACCCTGGAAGGCCCGTTCACCGGGGCGCGGATCGCGTTGCTGGATCGGTTTGAACACGCCCGAGCCGGTGATCAACTGCCGCTCGCCCGACCAGATCTTGCCCCGCACCACGTAGAGCCCGTCTGCGGTCGAAAGCACGTCACTCGATCCCTCGACCCAATCACCGACCTGGGCGCTGGAGAGAAAGTCGAGCGTCAGCCGCACTGTGACCCAGTAAGAGGACGTTTCCACCGACACCACATGCCCCCAAGCCATGTCGGCGAAGCTCATCAGCATGCCGCCATGGGCGTTTTTCATGCCGTTGGTGTGGTGCTCCTCGACGCGAAAACCCATCGAAAACGAGCCATCACTTAGGTAGCGGCGATAAAGCGGGCCGATCTGGCGCACGAAACCGCGCCGCCAATCGAGCGCCACATAACCTTCGGGAATCTCGAACGTAGGAGCGGAGACGTCGTCTGACATGGCGTCCGAGCCTAAAGCGCCTCGCACAAAAGCAAAGGGCGCAGCTTGATCAGCTGCGCGCCTGCCCCAAGGAGAGCCCGCCCAGGCTCATTCAAACGCGATGTCGTCGCTGTCTTGATCGTAGTCTTCGACAAACACTTCCTGCACCTTGGCGCTGGTCTTCCGAGTGCGCGGCATGCCGTTGACGAGATCGCTGCGGACGTCGAACCGCGCTGCGCGGATCGCAGGGTGGAAGCCGACATTGTGGAGAAGTACGGTCACGTCCTGACCGCGATCCGACCAATAGGCCTCAATCTTCTTCTTCAGCTCAAGCGCGCCGTCGCGGCAGCAATAGTCCGGGCCGTCTCCGCGGGCAGCGGCGAACGCCGGGCTCCACTCGTCGAAGCCGGATTCCGTGCCCGCATTTTGCAGAGCAAAGGGTTTCATCTTGGTCATCCTTACGTCCGAGGTAGAACTGCCCAGGCGCCAAAGATGACAAAAATAATCGCTCGCGAATATTGCACATAAGTCCTGCTCGAAGACCTAGGACGGAGGTCGCCAAGTACGCGATTTCTGGCCTATATCATTCGGCATATGCCCTGAGCCCAACTGCCCGCTTTCGAGCCGCCGTGCTTTTCTTTCGACGCCATGCGGCCCCTCGCCCTCATAATTGAAGATGACGAAGCCTCGGCGGAAGCGCTGAGCTTCATCGTCAACGACTGGGGCGCCGAGGTTTTGGCGGGCGCCGACGGCGCCCAGGCCGAAGCGGCGATCGCGGGACGTTTCGACCAGCTCCGTTGGATCATCACGGATTTCCATTTGGGCGACGGCCCCGACGGCGTTAACGTCGTTCAACGACTGAGGAATGTTGCACCGCAAGCGCGTGTGCTTGTGTTGTCGGGGTCCTTCCACGGACGCGCGCAACAAGAAGCGGCGACGCAGGGCTACGACACAATGCAAAAGCCGGCGCGCGCGGCGGCGATCGTCGCTTGGCTTGAGAGCGGCTGACGCACGGTGCTAAGGATCGGCGATGGTACCGGCGGAGCCCAAACTAGCCCAATCGCACTTCCGCACCGACTACATCCTGCTCGCCACCACAATATGCGTTTGCCTACTCGTCGGCGTGGTGTTGTTGACGCTTGCCAGCGTGAACGCGCTCAACCATCAGACCCAAAACGGCATCTTCACCGCGCGCGCCGCACGTGACGCGACGATCTCGCTGAACGATTCAGTGAATGACGCCTACGCGGCGCGGCGCGCAATACTTATGACGCGCGATCGCGAGGCCACGCGTGTCTATGACGAGGCGACGCAAAATATAAGCGCACAGACCGCGAGACTGATGGAGATTGGCGCGATCTCCAGCCCCGGCGCCGCCAATGCTGCGGAGCAGTTGCAAAGCTTGACCGACGGCTACCTGGTGGAACTCGCTGAGGTCACGGCGGCTCAATTGCGCGGCTCACCACTGGAGCCAACAGCGGTGACGCGCGCCAGTATTGTCGCCAGCACCGACGCCATGCGCGCTCAGTTGAGCGCCAATAATGATGTATTGCGCGATCGCGAGCGAGATATGCGCCAGCGCATCGATTTCATCAGTATCGCGCTGACAATCGTGGCGTTCTTCGCGCCGGTGCTGACCATCCTGGCCGTGCGCCGCGAGCGGCGGTTGTGGCGCCGCGCCAACGAACTCGCCGAGACGGCCCGCGTGCAGGCGACAGAATCCGATCTGGCCAAATCGCGCTTCCTCGCTATCGCAAGCCACGACATGCGCCAACCGCTGCACGCCCTTTCACTCTATATCAGCGCGCTGGAACGCCGTGTCGAAGCGCCCGAGGCGCGCGACATTCTCTCCAAAATGGATCGCGCCAATCAATCGCTCGTCGGCATGTTCGCCAAGCTGCTCGATCTCGCGCGCGTGCAGGCTGGTGCGGTGAAGCTGGAGATCGTCGCAGCGCGCGTACAGGATGTGCTCGATCGGATCGCCGCTGAACACCCAGGTGAAGCGCTTACTTTCGCGCGCTCCCACGCACTGGTGCGCACCGATCCGGTGTTGCTTGAGCGCCTGTTGGGCAACCTCGTCACAAATGCTCTTAAGCACGGCGGCGGCAAGGCGCGCATCGAGCTGTCCGAACGCGCCGAAACCATCGACATTTCCGTCGCTGACGATGGCCCCGGCATCGATGAAGAGGATCAAGAACGCATCTTCGGCGAATTTGAGAAACTGGGCCGCAAGACTGACGGCCTTGGTCTGGGCCTCGCCATCGTGCGGCGGATCGCCAACCTGCTCGGCGCGCCGCTGAAGTTGGAATCACGCCCGGACGCCGGCGCGCGCTTTACAATCACGTTGCCTCGTGCAAGCGCCAGCGCCGCAAGCGCGATCGCAAGCAGCGTCACCGACGCCATCCGCGCTCAGAATGTCCTGGTGATCGACGACGACCAGATCGCGCTCGAAGCGATGAGCCAAGCACTCAACGACCTCGGCGCCAAGGTGCACACTGGTGCGCGCGAGGCGGACGCCGACGCAGCGCTTGCATCGGGGTTCAAGCCGCGGCTGATCGTTATGGATCTGCGTATTGATGGAGAAATCGCCGGCATCGAGATCGCCCGGCGTCTTCGGGCGCGCATTGATCCCGCCCCGCCCATCATAATCGTCACAGGCGATACAGGCCCGGAAACATTGGCGGTTCTGAAGCTTTCGGGCTTTGTGTGGTTGATCAAACCAGTGAACCCGCTCGACATCGAGCAAGCCGCGCAAACGCTGCTCAGTTCGACTTGAGCTTTGCGATCGCCTCCGCGCGCGTGCGAACGCCGAGCGCGCGATAGATTGCAGCGAGGTGAATCTTCACCGTGCCCTCAGCGATATCGAGTGAGCGGGCGATCTCTTTGCTTGCCTGCCCCTTCAACAACTCGTTGAGGACTTCGCGTTGGCGTACAGTGAGCTTGTCGCTGCCCGGGGCGGCAGGCACGGACGCGGCGCTTACGACGCCCGGCTCACGCCGGCCCAACGCTGCGGGCACGTAAATCTGGCCGTCGAGCACTTGGCGGATGGCGGCGGCGATCTCAGTCGATGACAGCGACTTCGGAATGTAGCCGTGCACACCGGCGCTCAGCGCCTGAATGATTTCGGCGCGCTCTTCCCACGCCGATACCACAGCAACCTTCGCGTCAGGAAATCCGTCGCGCAGCGCTGACAACGCTTCGGCGCCGGACATGCCAGGCATACGCAGATCGACAAGCACGAGATCGCCCGCGCCTTCGTTGGTCAAAATCTCGATGGCTTGATCCAACGTTTCCGCTTCACGCACTTCGGTCGCGCCAAGTAGATCCACCAACAGCTGACGCAAGCCGCTGCGAAAGAGTTCATGATCGTCGGCAATCAGAGCGCGCATGGTCATCGTATGTTGAGGGCCAGCCCCAAGCCTGCCCGGTCCGCACGTTCAACATGCGCCGGATTCAAACGGCGCTCAACCTGGAAGTTAGGGCGCAGCGGCCGAGCCGGAACCTTGGAGCGCCGCTTCTGTCGTTTCGCTGGCGCGCGCCCGGCGCAGCGTATCGATACGCATGCGCTCAATGTTGAAGAGTTCGAGCGCGCGGCCCTCAAGGTTTCGTCCGTTGGCGACACGCAGATTGATCGGGTTGATCTGTTGTCCGCGACGCAGGACTTCATAGTGCAAGTGCGGGCCAGTCGATCGCCCAGTCGTCCCGACATAACCAATCACTTGGCCCTGGCGCACGCGCGCGCCTGCACGGATACCGCGCGCGAACCGCGACATGTGCGCGTAGGCAGTCTCGTAGCCATTGGCATGGCGGACGCGAACATAGTTCCCGAAAGCGCCGAACGGACCAGCGCGCACAATAGTGCCCTCGCCTGCAGCCAGAATTGGCGTGCCGGTGGGTGCTGCGAAATCGGTGCCGCGGTGCATGCGCGAATAGCCGAGGATCGGGTGGCGGCGCATGCCGAAGCCGGATGAAAGACGCGCGCCGTTAATCGGCGTGCGCATCAGGAAGCGCCGCGCGCTCTTGCCTTCGGCGTCGTACCAATCGACTTGCGCATCACCAGGCGCGAGGAACGCGTAGAAATTGCGCGGTCCACGGCGGGTCTCGAGCGAGACGAATAACAAGTCGCCAGTGCGCACAGTGTTGCCTTCGTCATCATAGTAACGCTCGAACACGAGTTCGAAGTGGTCGCCGGGCTGCACGTCGCGCTGGAAGTCGACGTCGTAAGAAAAAGCGCCGGCCAAGGCTTGGATCTCGCGGTCGGTGGCGCCGAGTTCGAGGGCCGTCGAATAGAGGCTGGTGTTCACCTCCGCCGAAATGTGCGCGTTTTCAAACGTCAACGGCATCATCACTTCGCGCGCGGCAAAGCCGCCCGTGGTGGTGCGGTTGGCAGTGACGGAGGCGCCAGGCGCCGAACGGAAAGCAACGCCGGTCAGTTGCGCGTCAGAGAAAAACAGGCTGACCGATTGGCCCGGACGAATGCGGCGCGGATCATAGACGCCGTCGAGAGAGGCCAGAGCGGCATTAGCTTCGCTGCGAGAGGCGCCCGCGCGCGTCAACAAACCAGCAAGGGTTTCGCCATTAGCGACGCGCATCTCGCGTTCGCTATGGTCGAGGTAAGCTTCTGTAAACGCTAAATGCTCAGCCCGGCGCGCCGCTTCTTCGCGCACTTGAGCCAATTCGGCGGCCTCAGCGGCCGAGCCGCCCCCGAACAATCCAGTGTTCCAGGCAAGCACCAGTCCAAGGACCAGCGACGCGGCCATCAAGCCAAACGCAGCCAAACCTTTCCGGGCTTTCATTAGTCGCTGGGTGAATTCTGCACTCAACGCTGTGCTCCAACCGTCCGCATCAGCGGAAAACATACAAAGGACAAGACCTTTCGCCCTTTGGTTATCACGCCAGAAACCGAAAACAGCGCATTCCTGGATCGACGCCTTACGTCTCGAAAGACGCTTAACGACGGAGCAAGGACCGCGCCAAGCGGAGCAGTATGCCACATAGGTCTAACCAGGCCGTTGCGAGTCAAGAACAAGCGGCGTCGCAGCCGCCCTCTGACCCGCCACCGGGCCGCCGATCGCTGATCGGCTGGACGACCGCCCTTGCAGCGCTCGGACTGAGCACGGCTGGGGTGGCCGGCGCGCTATGGCTCGCGCGCATGCCAATCGCGAGCTTCTTTATAGGGGCGGCGCTGGCAGAGCGAGGCGCGGAAGCAGATTTCCAAGTTGTTAACCTCGATCTCTCGCATCTGGTTTTAAACGATTTACGGCTTGGGTCCGAAAGTTCCCCCGATGTCGCCGCCGCCACAATAGAGGCGCGCTGGACCTGGGATGGCCTGAGCCCCCAACTAGCGGCGGTGCGCGTGATCTCACCGATCATTCACCTGCGTGTCGGCCCCGATGGACGCGTCAGCGCTGGGTCGCTCGATCGTTTGAGTGGCGGAACACCGAGCGGACGGCGCGCCGCGATTACCGCGATAGATCTCGAAATCGCCGACGGACAGGCCCTCATCGACGCGCCGTTCGGCCAGCTCACCGCGACCTTTAACGCTTCCGGCCGCCTCGGCGACGATTTCCAAGCTGTCGCCCGCATCGCGGAAACGAGCCTCGCCGAGGGCCCACACGCGCTACAGCGCGGCCGCGCCGATCTTGTCATCGCATCGCGCGACGGCGCGCTCGCCGCGCAATTGACCGCGAGCGCTATCTCGCTGCGCTGGGGCGACACGACATTCGAACAAGCCAACATCCGCATGACCGCGCGCGCGCCGCTCGATCTCGAGCGCTACGAGGCCGAGGCGGCATGGCGCGTTGCTTCGCTTGAGAGCCCGACTGTTTCCGCGCGTCAGCTCAGCGGCGGCGTCGGCGGTGAAGCGGTTGCGAACGACACCAATCTGCAGCCGCGCGTATGGCAAGGCCAAGCACGCGTCAACGCCGCGAGCGCGCGTCTTAGCGGCAACGCCATGCAAAGCTTGCGCTTCGATGCGCGGCTCGAAGGCGAAGCCGTTACCGGCGCTGCGCGTTGGACACTCGCCGCGCAAGATTTCGACGGTCTGGCGATGCATGCGCCGCGCTTCAACGCAGCAGGCGAGCTGCACTTCACCACCGACACCTTCACCGCCGAAGGCGCAGCACGCGCAACGTTGACGCAAGCGCGGCTAGACCCGCGCGCACAAGATACAGTGCGCGACGCCTTCCCCGACATCCCCGAAGCGCCGATCGGTCCAACCTTCGCCTCAGCCGAGCGTTCGCTCATCGCCGCCGCTCAGCGTTTCGACATCACCATTCCGCTCGCGCTCGACATTGACAGCAGCGCCACGCGCATTCGCATCTCCGCCCCCGCCGAAGCACGCGCCGCAACAGGCGCGGTATTGCGGCTTGAACCATTGCGCGGGGATTCACCGGCGCTGGTGATGCAATGGCCGGGCGCAGCGCTGCACGGCGCGATCGCGCTCAATCTCTCAGGCGGCGGCTCACCGCGCGCGACGCTCTTGCTGGACTCAGTCGATTGGGCGCCGGGCGCACCGTTTGAAGCCGACGGCACGCTGACACTCGCCGAATGGCGCGCCGACAACGCCAGCATCGCCACCGATGAACTTGCCGTCGCGATCTCAGTTGCGCCCGATGGCACAGGGCGCATCGATTTGCGCGGTCCCGCGCACATCACTGGTCCGATCGGCGATGGCGAAGTGCGCGACATGGTCGCCGCACTAGATCTCGCGGTGACATGGGCGCGTGGCTGGCGCGTGTCGCCGAACGGTTGCGTGCCGATCCGGCTGAGCGGTCTCGACGTCGCTGGGCTCTCTTTCGCCAATGGCGCCTTCTCGCTCTGCCCTGCTGGTGACGCGCTGATCGCGGCCGATGCGGGACGCAACCTTTCCGGCGGCTTCTCCATTCGCAGCCTCGCGCTTAACGGGCGCATGGCCGGCCCTGCCGCGCAACCGGCGCAGCTTGGCGCCGCCAATGTCACCGGACGTTTCAGCGGCGACACCAACAACATCACGCTCGCAGTCGAAGCCGCCGCACCGCGTCTCAGCATCGTCATGGGCGACGAGCGCGCGCTCGCCATCGCCATGCAGCGCGCGTCAGCCAATGCGCGTATCGGCAACGGCTCATGGAGCGTCGAGGGCGAATTCGCCCAAGGCACGCTCACCGATCCAGCCCTACCCGGGGAGGTTTCCACGATTGCCGGCCGCTGGGGCGCGCGCCCGCGTGGCGAAAGCCAAGGTCCGATTATCGAAGTGCAATCAGCGGAAGCGCTGCTCACCGCACAAGCGCCGGCGACCGAGGAAGAGCGCCAGCTCTTCAACCCAATGCGGCTCGCTGACGTCAACGCGACAGTGGCGGATGGCGCGATCAACGCCAACGGCACCATTGTGCTCGACGGCAGCCGCCAGCAGCTCGCCGCCTTCACAGCCACACACGACATAGATGGCGGCGCCGGCGCGACGCGTATCAGCGCCGCCTCGATCACTTTCGACGAAACGCTGCAGCCGTATCAAATTACTGAGCGCGCCCGCGGCATGGTCGAAAACGTGCGCGGCGCAGCGTCTTTAGTCGCCGATGTCACCTGGACGCGCGACGCGCTCACCGCCACTGGCACGATCAGCACCGCCGGTGTTTCGTTCGCCACCGCCACAATGCCGGTCGTGCAAGACGTGCGCGGCTCGGTTTATTTCGACGATCTCTTCCTGCTCACCACGCCACCGGGCCAGAGCGCCAACATCGGCCTGCTCAATCCCGGCCTTGCTGCGCGCAACGGCCAAGTCCGCTTCCAGCTCTTGCCGGAGCAACGCGTGAGCATCGAGCAAGCCGAGTTCGAGTTTGCAGGCGGCGTGCTCGCAATGGCGCCGACGATTGTGCGCCTGGGTGAAGATGAAACGCGCATCGAACTCACGCTGCGCGATGTCGATGCTGCCGATCTGATCGCCAATCTCAACGTACCGGACCTCGCCGCCACTGGCCGCGTCGAAGGCTCGTTCCCGCTCAGGCTGACGCGCCAGACTGCGTTCATCGAGGGCGGCGTGCTGCGTTCGCAGGGCGAAGGCGGCATCCTCTCCTACACCGGCACGGCCGGTGAGAACGTCGAAGGCTTCAGCCGCGTCGCCTTCGATGCACTGCGCCGCTTCAGCTACGACAATCTCGAACTCAGACTCGACGGCGATTTGAACGGCGACGTGATCTCGCAGATCGAGTTCAGCGGGCGCAACTCAGGCCGCCCGGTCGAACTGGGCGATATGACAGCCATCCCGGGCATCGGCAGCGTGACCATCCGCGGCGTACCGTTCGATTTCAACGTCCGCATCTCGGCCCCCTTCCGGAGCCTGGCGCGCACGGCGGCAACCATCACCGACCCAGGCTCGCTCATCGATCGGGCTACCGGCAGGGAGGACGGAACCGAGACCGAGATCCAGGTAGAGCCCTCCCAGGCGCCGGAAACGGTTGACCCGAACGCGCCGGTAACAAGATAAAGCCTTGCTTCAGCAAGCGTTCAGGCGCGGCTGGATAAAAATTTATCGTGAGGAGCTCCCGGCAATGCGAGCACAAATTCTGTCCGGAATAGGCGCGGCCATCGCCGTCGCAGGCTGCATCCCGGTGCAGATTCAAGCGCCCGACGAGCCGATCGAGATCAATCTCAACGTCAATATCCGCCAGGAAGTGATCGTGCGCCTTGAGCGTGACGCCGAAGAGCTTCTGGAAAACAACGAGGGGCTGTTTGGCCCCGGAGGCCAATGATTATGAAGCGCAACATCGCCATCGCATCCGCACTCGCGGCGCTCGCCGCGGTGGTTGCCTTCTCGATGCCGGCTGCGGCCCAAGACGCCGCGCTCAACCAAGCGCGTAGCCAAGGGCTGATCGGCGAACAGGCTGACGGCTATCTTGGCTTCGCGCCGGGCGCCTCGATTTCCGCGGATTTGCGCGGCCGCGTTGAGCAAAACAACATTCAGCGCCGCGCGCTTTATACACGCCGCGCCGCCGAACGCGGCGTCTCGGTCAATGAAATGGCCGCGGCCGTCGCCTGCCAAGTGTTCGAACGCCCGCAAATCGCAGTTGGCGAACGCTATCGCAACGAAGGCGGCCAATGGCGTCAACGCACCGCGTCAGCGGCCGTCGAAGTGCCGAGTTTCTGCGGCTAAGCCATGATGTCGCGCGACGTCGGTGCGGCTGGCTCAAACGCCCGCCGCACCACACGTTAGACGCATGAAAGTCTTCCTGCTCACCATCTCACTGGGAAGTATTCTCGCCGTCGTCATGTTCGGCGTACTGAACGATTGGGACGGCTCAGCCATGAGCATCCACGGCTGGATCGCCCTAGCCCTGGGCACGTTTCTCTCGCTCGCCCTGGGCGGCGGCCTGATGGCGCTGGTCTTCCACTCCGCCAATAAAGGCTATGACGACCGCATCACCGTCGAAACGCCCGACCGCGACGCCTGACGCCTTATAGTCGGATTGAGCATTATTTCCCTAGGCGGATAGCACATTATGTGCTAAGTCACTCAGGTATGAACATCGGCGAATACATCCGGTCCAGCAGAGTGAAGGCCGGACGCTCGCAGGCATGGCTGGCCGAAGAGATCGGCGTCAAACAAAACACCATTTCGAGCTGGGAAAAGGGCCGTACGGAGCCCAGCCGCGCCGATACGCGAAAAATTGCAGCAGCGCTCTCAATCGACATCTCCGCCCTGGAGCTCGGCGATGCGGAAACCAGCATGCACCCCGAGCCCGCAGCGGATCGCTTCAACAACCCCTACAGCCACGGCTTCGTACGCGTAGCCGCGTGTTCGCCAGTCGTCGCGCCCGCCAACCCCGCTGACAACGCCGAACGCATTCTCAAGTTCTGGCGCGAAGCCGATGCAGAAAGCGCCGCCGTCCTCCTTACGCCCGAGCTCTCGCTTTCCGGCTACGCCATCGACGATCTCCTCCTGCAAGACACGCTGCTCGACGCCGTCGAAAATGCGCTCGCCAAACTCAAGGCTGAAAGCGAGAAACTCTTCCCAATTCTGATCATCGGCGCGCCGCTGCGCTTTCGTGGCGCGATCTACAATTGCGCGGTGCTGATCCATCGCGGAGAAGTGCTCGGCATCGTCCCGAAATCGTATCTGCCGAACTATCGCGAATTTTATGAGAAGCGCTATTTCGGCGTCGCCTCCGATCGTCACATGCACGCGATCGAATTTCTTGACGGCGGCACGACGTTCGGCGCGAACCAAATCTTCTATCACGCAGACAATCCCGACTTCGCTTTCCATGTCGAGATTTGCGAGGACTTCTGGGCGCCCAATCCGCCCTCCACCAAAGGCGCACTCGCCGGCGCCAATATCTTGTTCAATCTCTCAGCGTCTAACATCGTCATCGGCAAAGCTGAGGATCGCGCCGTTCTCTGCGACAGCCAATCACGCCGCGCGATCGCCGCTTACGTCTTTGCCGCCTCTGGCTATGGCGAAAGCACAACCGATCTCGCCTGGGACGGCCAGGTCATCGCCTACGAGATGGGCGAGAAGATCGCCGAGGGTGAGCGCTTCTCGCGCGAGCCCAACCTGGTCATCGCCGACATCGATGTCGAACGCATCGCGCAAGAACGCCTGCGCAACGGCACGTTTAGCGACGCCGCTGGCGAACTTCGCGACGAGCTTTCACTCTGGTCTCGCATCCGCTTCGAGCAAGAAATGCCGACAGCGCCGTTACCGTTGAAGCGCAAACTCGATCGCCTCCCCTTCGTGCCGGACGATCTTTCGCGCCGCAGTCGCGATTGCTTCGAAGCCTACAACATCCAAGTCCAAGGCCTCGCGCGCCGCATTGAGGCGACGAACACCAAGCGCGTCGTCATCGGCGTTTCCGGTGGCCTTGATTCAACGCACGCACTGATCGTGATCGCGCGCGCCTTCGATCTGCTCGGCTTGCCGCGCAAGAACATTATCGGCGTCACCATGCCGGGCTTCGCAACAGGCGACGCTACCAAGGCCAATGCGTGGGCGCTGATGAACGCGCTCGGCATCGATGGGCGCGAGGTTTCGATCGAGCCGCTGGCGCAGCGTATGTTGGAGGATCTCGATCACCCCGCAGCGCGCGGTGAGCCGGTGTACGACATCGCCTACGAAAATGTGCAAGCCGGTTTACGCACCGACTACCTCTTCCGCCTCGCCAACAAAGAAGGCGGCTTCGTCGTCGGCACTGGCGATCTTTCAGAACTTGCGCTCGGCTGGTGCACCTATGGTGTCGGCGACCACATGAGCCATTACAACGTCAATGGCGGCGCGCCGAAGACGCTGATCCAACACCTCATCCGCTGGGTCGCGGACTCCGCCTTCTTCGACGCCGCCACATCAAAGACGCTGCTCAGCGTGCTCTCCGGCGAGATCAGCCCGGAGCTCATTCCAGGCGCCGCACCGCAAAGCACGCAAGCTGTGGTCGGGCCGTATGAGCTGCAAGACTTCAATCTCTATTGGTTCACGCGCTACGGCCTGAAGCCGAGCAAGATACTCTTCCTCGCGTGGAGCGCATGGCGCGAGAAATACGATTACGCGACTTTGCGTCAGTGGCTTGAAGTCTTCCTGAAGCGCTTCTTCGCCAACCAGTACAAGCGCTCAGCCGTACCGAACGGGCCAAAGATCGTCTCCGGCGGCGCGCTTTCTCCGCGCGGCGACTGGCGCATGCCGAGCGATGCTGCAGCGACAGCATGGCTGGATGAACTGCACGCCAATAGCCCCGAGAAGCTGGACTAGGGCGCGCACGCGTGCTTGATCCGCGCGCAATGCTTGCTCCTAAACTTGACGCTCTGATTGACCTCGCGCTCGCGGCAGGGCGCGAAATCATGATCGTGCGCGCCGCCGGTTTCGATGCGCAAACCAAGCTCGACGGCTCGATTGTCACCATTGCCGATCAACGCGCCGAGGCGATCATCGAAAAAGGTCTCGCGGAGATCGCGCCCGGTGTGCCGATGATTGGCGAAGAAGCGGTGGCGGACGGGCGCATTCCGCAATGCGGCCAACTTTTTTGGTCGGTTGATCCGCTCGACGGCACGCGGGGTTTCGTCAAAGGCGGCGATGAGTTCACGGTGAACATCGCTTTGGTTCAAAACGGCGTCCCGACGCATGGCGTTGTGTATGCGCCGGCGACCGGCGAACTTTATGCCGGCGAACCCGACGCGGCGTTCGCTGCGCGGTGCGACGTGGCGACAGCGACGCCGAACAGCGCACTTAAATCTATCCACGCACAAACGAGCAAGCCTTCGCAATGGCGTATCGTCGCGTCGGAAACATCAGGCCGCGACGCGCGCACGGGTACGTTTGTCGCCACGCTCGACGGCGCCGTGAAGCACGCGAGCTCATCAATCAAGTTCTGCCTAGTCGCGTCCGGCGAAGCCGATCTCTACCCGCGCTTCGGCGATGTCAGCGAATGGGACGCGGCGGCAGGCCACGCTATCCTGCGCGCTGCAGGCGGCGAGATCATGCGCTTGGACGGATCACGGCTGAAGTACGGCGATCGCGACGGTAGGTTTTTGGTGCACGGCTTTGTTGCGTACGCAAACGAAGAGGCGAAGGCAGCAGCTTCTGCCGCGATGCGCTAGGCGCTTAGGCGCGCAACCAAGCGCTTCATGAACGCAGCGCCCTCGTCGATTTGCGAGCGATCGATCCACTCATCCGGCTGATGCGCTTGCTCAATCGAGCCAGGCCCACAGATCACCGCAGGCAAACCTGCCTGCTGAAACAGCCCTGCTTCCGCTGCATATGAAACGACGCGCGTTTCGTTGTCGCCGGTAAGCGCACGCGCGAGCGTCTCGGCCTCGCTGTCTGGATCGATGGCGAGCCCCGGAGTCTTGGATCGACGCGTCACCGCGACGCCACCCTCACGCGCGCGCGCTTTGATCTCAGCGTCGAGCGCCTCGGCCGCAGCGCGAAAGCGCGCTTCAATCGCATCGCCTTGCGCCATCTCAGGGCAGCGCAGATCCCATACAAACTCGCAACGCCGCGCGATGATGTTCGCCGCCGTACCGCCTTCCACGCGGCCGATCGTCATCGTTGCCGGCGTGAAGTGCGCGTGACTGACGGCTTTCGCCTCGCGCCCCATATCGACGACGAGGTTCATCAGCTTCATCGCTTCCATCACCGCCGAGACGCCCTGCTCCGGCAGCGAAGAATGCGCCTCGCGGCCCGTCACTTCGACGATGAAGGAGCGCACGCTCTTATGCGCGGAGACCACCTTCATCAAGGTCGGCTCGCCAACGATCACAGAAGCAGGCTTCGGCAGTTCGCCGGCGATCTCAGCGATCATGGACGGCGCACCGAGACAGCCGACCTCTTCGTCATACGAAAATGCCAGGATCATTGGACGCTTCAAAGGTGCAGCGAGCGCTTCATCGACGTGCGCAAGCGCAAGCGCGATGAAACTCTTCATGTCCGCCGTGCCGCGGCCGTAGAGTTTGCCGTCGCGCTCGCTCAACACCCACGGATCGCTCGACCACGGCTGGCCATCCACCGGCACAACATCGGTGTGCCCCGAGAGCACAACGCCGCCCGCCACGTCCGGACCAACCACCGCGTAGAGATTGGCTTTCGAACCGTCAGCGTTCACAACCCTTCGTGAAGCGACACCACGTGCGCGCAAGAACTCCTCGACCCACGCAATCAGCGCGAGGTTGGAATTGCGCGACGTCGTATCGAACGCGATCAGGCGCGCCAGAATATCGAGCGCGGTAGCGCTCACTCTTGTGCTTGGACTGGCTGTCCGCCCGGCTCTTGGTAGGCCAGCAGGATGATGCGGAAGCGAAGCGCCGCGTTCGGTGGGATTTGGCCGCGCCCTTCGGGGCCATAGCCAAGTGAGCCCGGGAACGTGGCAATCACCTCATCGCCCGGACGCATATGCGAGATCGCTTCGCTGAAACCGGCGACAACATTTTGCAGCGGAAACTCCGCCGGTTCGCCACGCGCGATTGAGGAGTCGAACTCCTCACCGCCATCGACGAACGAGCCCGCATAGTGGACCAACACATTCGCGTCCATGGTCGGCTGCGCCAGCGACTGATCTTTGCCACGGCGGACAAACTGCAACTCTAGGCCAGACGGCAAGCGTTGCGCTTCCTCATCAACCGCGTTGCTCAAGCCATTTAAGCCATCTTCCAACGTCGACTGTTGCTCGACTTCGGCGTTCTTCATCTCATCCATGACGCTGTTGCCACATGCGCCAAGCAGCAGCAGCGCGGCAGCGGCAAGTACAAATCGTTTCATAAATCGGCTTCTCCGTTTGCAGCGCTAGCGATAGAGCGCTTCGCTTTCTTCGATGACCCAAGTTTCCGCTTCGGCGGCGCGCTCCCAGTCCTGGAACGCGGCGTCGGCGAAGATGGTGGTGCAATAGGCTTGCGCATGTTCAGGCGCGCTCACCTTGTAAGTGCGCAAGCGCGTAGTGACTGGCGCGAACATGGCGTCGGCAATCGAACGCTCGCCAAACAGGAACGGCCCGCCGAAGCGCGCCTGCAAACCGCCCCACAATGCATAGAGCCGATCAAGGTCCTGTCGCACCTCGCCAGACCAAGCTGGCTCGCGCTCCAAGCGGCGGCGCACATTCATCGACATAGCATTGCGCACAGCGGCAAAGCCCGCGTGCATCTCAGAGCCGACCGCGCGCGCCTGTGCACGGACGAGCGCATCGGCAGGCCACAAATCCGGCGATTGCTCAGCCGCCCATTCGCAGATCGCCAAGCTCTCATAGATCGCCACGTCGCCGACATGCAGCGCCGGCACTCGCCCGCTCGGCGACACAGCGCGCACCGCTTTGATCTGCGACTGCCCGTAGCCCTCGCCACCCAGCGGGATGATGTGCTCCTCAAACGGCACCGCACCCCATTTCAGCGCCAGCCATGGGCGCATCGACCAGGACGAGTAATTCTTGTTGCCGATGTGGAGAATGGGCGCGGCCATGGGTCGGGCTTGTTCCAGAGCCCAAGCGCGAGATCAAGCGGTGTCCGCCGCTTCCCTGTATTTGCGACGCGCGCTAGGCTTGAGCCCCACGGGTGGGAGAGTTCCTGATGCGTATTGCGGCGGCCGCGGCGACCATTGCTGCATGTGTTTTGGTCAGCTTGGCGACCAGTGGCGGCGATAACGCGCCGCTTGCACGGGTCTCGAACATCACAGGCTCCAGCGCGCCCGAACAGGTCGCCGACCTGGTCAGCGATAAACAATCGGGCGGCGTCAAACCCGATGTGGGTGGGCCGGCCCCCGTACAACGCGGCAATGACAGCTGCCGCTGGGCCAATGACAACGAGTGCGACGATCCCGATATCGGCACCGGCGCCTGCACGCTCGGCACCGACTATTCAGATTGCCGCCGCGTACGCGCTGGCATCGACGACGATTCCTGCCGCTGGGCCAACGACAACGAGTGCGACGAACCAGGCTTCGGCACCGGCGCATGCGTTCAAGGCTCTGACCGCACCGATTGCGGCGCTATCGCTTGGATGCGTAACCAGACAGATCGCTGCTCGACCTCATTTAACGGCATCTGTGAAGAAGCCAGCCGTGGCGGCAACGGGTCGTGCGCGCCACGCAGCGATCGCTCGGATTGCTTCACGCGCGACCGCCCGATGATGATCAATGATCACTTTTTCGGCCGCGATGACCGCGTGCGCGTCAACCCGCAGCAAGCGCCCTGGCGCTTTATGGGCCGCCTCACCAACGCCGAAGGCGAAGCCTGCACAGCGACACTGATTGCGCGCGATGTGCTCGTCACCGCCGCTCACTGCATCAATGGAGAGAACGGCGTCACCAGCGGCGCCACGTTCCGCCCTGAGGGCGGTGGCCCTGAAGCGCGCGCCGTCGCCTATCTGCTCGATCGCCGCTTCGACCTGCGTCGCTTCAATGCCGGCAACGAAATCGACGGCCTCGACTGGGCCTTGATCCGCCTTGACCAACCGCTCGGCGACCGCCTGGGCTTTGCCGGGGTGCGCAACATCACCGGCCAAGGCACCCGCACAGCAGCAGGTTTCGAACTGCTGCAAGCGGGCTATTCTTGGGATACCGGCGATACGCTCTCGGCCAATATCGATTGCAACATCGTTGAGGCCTACCCAGACGGCACATTCGCACACGAGTGCGACACCACGCGCGGTGACTCCGGCTCAGGCTTCGTCGTTCGCAACGGCAATGGCTTCGATCTGATCGGCGTGGACTCCAACTTCCGCTCAAACCCGAACGGACCGTTCATTTACATCGCCGTCAGCGCCATGTCGTTCCAGCCGCAAGTGGCCGACTTCGTCGCCGGCCGCACCGGCGCGGTGTTTGGCGCAACGGCGGGCGGGCGGAAGTAACTCGCCAGCCCGGCCGTTGTAGGCCCGCTCCTTGCCTCGCCTTATGGGCGAAACTCCAAGGCAGGCAAACGTGCGTCTCGAAACGATACATCCCAAGGATTTGGGCGCGACTGAACGCGATCTATGGCGCGCCCATCAGCGCGCTCGTCCCGAATTGGCGAGCCCTTACCTGACGCCAGAATGGGCGATGTTGGTCGGCGAAGCACGCGCCGATGCGCGTATCTGCATCATCGATGGCGGCAAAGGCTTCTTCGGCGCGCAACGGCTCTCGCCGTTCGCAGCCATGGGCCTCGGCGCGCCGATCGCGGACTATCAAGGTGTCGTTTCAAGCGAGCCGCTCGGTATCACCGCCGCAATGCTTTGCCGCGCACTGAATGTCGGTCGCATCGACCTGACGCATGTGCCGCAGGGTGCTGCACCAATCAGCGTCGCAGGCGTGGACGGCTCCTGGATCGCCGAAACGCACGGCGCGCGCGATCTCTACGAAGCAGCTCTAAGGAAGCGCCGCGCCGAGTTCGTCCGCCAGACTGACAAGAAGACCCGCAAGCTGGCGCGCGAAAAGGGCGAACCTTTCTTCCGCGCGCACACTGCGCCGTACCCGCATTTTGAGACGCTGCTTGCCTGGAAGAACGCGCAGCTTGAGCGCACCGGCCAACCACCGATCTGGAATGCACCATGGGTGCGCCAGGTGCTCGAACGCTGCTCCGACACACAGACATCGGACTTCGCCGGCCTCACCTTCACACTGGAGATTGACCATAAACTCGTCGCCGCCGCTTTCTGCCTACAGAGCGCGCACGTGCTGCACTTCTGGATCGTCGCACATGACAACGCTTTCGACTCGTATTCTCCGGGCGTTCAACTCGCGCGCTGGATCATCGGCTGGGCCGCCGACCACGGCATCGCAGAAATCGACTTCGGTCCCGGCGATTATCAGTACAAGCGCCAGCTCGCGACCAGCCAACGCATGCTGAACTACGGCGTCGTCGCCGGTGCGACTGCGTCTGGCCTTCTGCGCCGCACGACGTATGCGGTGCGTGCGGGCTTGGAGCGCGTGCCGTACCCGAAAGTCGCCGCATTGCCCGGCAAAGCGATGCGCCGCCTCGATCTGATGCGCGCGTTGGCTTGAGCTGATCTGCGCAACTCTTGATTGTCGATTGACGGCTGTTAGCGTGGTGAGATGAGTCAGCACGACGATCTGGTCAAGAAGACCTTCGCGCGCATTGAAAAAGCGCAAGAACGGCTTGCGCAGCCCAACAGCAAGAACGAACGCGCGATCGCGTTGACGCCCGTCCAACAATCGCCCGCGCTCAGCGGCCTGACCGGCGCCGATATATGGCTGAAGCTCGAGATTTTTCAGCGCACCGGTTCCTATAAGGAGCGCGGCGCGCGCAACAAGTTGCTTTGCCTGCTTGAGAAACACAAAGGCCTAAAAAGCGTCGTCGCCGCATCTGCGGGCAACCACGCCCAAGGCGTCGCCTACCACGCCACCGACCTCGGCTTGGAGGCGCGCATCTTCATGCCGACGAACACGCCGCGCGTGAAAGTCGAGCGCACCGAGAGCTTCGGCGGCAAGGTCATATTGTATGGCGAGAACTTCGACGAAGCCCAAGCACACATGTTGCGCACTAAAGGCGACGACGAGGCGGTTATAAAACCGTTCGACGACAAGCACGTTATCGCCGGCCAGGGCACGGTCGCGCTTGAGTTCTTCAATTCCGTCATGGACCTCGACATATTGGTCGTTCCGATTGGCGGCGGCGGGCTGATCGCGGGGATGGCCGTCGCCGCAAAAACCATTCGGCCAGAGATCAGAATATTTGGCGCCGAACCCGCCGTCTGCCCCTCCTGGGCAAACAGGCGCAAAGGCGTCAACGCAACGAAGGCAAGCGAACTCTCCATCGCGGAGGGTATCTTTGTCGAGCGCGTCGGCGAAAAAACTTTTGAAGTCGCTGATCCGCTTATTGAAGACGTCATCGGCGTTGACGAAGAGATCATCGAACAAGCGATGAGCCGCCTCGCGCAGCACGAACGGCTTGTCGTCGAGGGCGCGGGCGCGGCTGGTCTCGGCGCTTTGCTGAGCGCACCGGACAAGTTTCGCGGCCAAAAGGTCGGTCTCGTTCTCAGCGGCGGCAACGTGGATATGCGGCTGTTTGGATCAGTGCTGACCCGCGCCCTGGTGCGCGATGGCCGGCTCGTTGTGTTGCAGATCGTCTGCAAGGACGAACCCGGCATCCTTGCGAAGATCACCGACATCATCGGCAAGAATAACGGCAACATTGTCAGCATCGGCCACCATCGCAGCGTCACGACGCGGCCCGCCAAGATCGCGGAACTTGAGGTCGAAGTTGAAGTGAGCGGCGCGGCGATGAAGCACGCGATTCTCAACGCCCTAAGCGGCGCCGGCTTTAAGGCCGAAGCCAAAGCAGGCCACCTCGACGCCTAAAGATTGCCCGCCCCACGACCCGCGTCTACAAAGCGCGCATGGCGAACGAAGCGGTCACTTACGCGGACATCCAGGCAGCGGCGCAGCGCATTGACGGTCGCATCGAGCGCACACCCACGCACCATTCGCGCCCGCTTTCTCGCGCGACGGGGCTCGACGTTTGGGTCAAATACGAGAACCAGCACGAAACCGGCGCATTCAAAGAACGCGGCGCGCTGAATCGCGTATTGCAGCTCAGCGCCGAAGAGAAATCGCGCGGGGTGATAGCCGCCTCGGCCGGTAATCACGCCCAAGCATTGGCCCACCACGCGCGCGCGCAAGGGGTGCCAGCAACGATCGTCATGCCCAAAGGCACGCCGAACGTGAAAATTGAACAGACGCGCGCCCGCGGCGCCGAGATCGTGCTCGAAGGCGAGACCTTCGACGACGCGTTCGCGCACGCCATGAGATTGCGCGAGGAGCGCAATCTGGTCTTCGTCCATCCCTTCAACGACGCGCAAATCATCGCTGGCCAAGGGACGGCGGCGATTGAGATGCTGGAAGACGCGCCAGACCTCGACACGCTCGTGATCCCGATCGGCGGCGGCGGTCTCATGGCTGGCATGGCGATCGCCGCCAAGGCGATCAACCCGTCAATCCGCATCATCGGCGTTGAAGCAGCCATGTACCCCTCCTTCACCGCGCGTGGACGCGGCGAGAAGGTCACAACTGGCGGCCAAACAATCGCCGAAGGCATCGCCGTGAAGGCGATCGGCGAGTTGAGCTACGCTCTGGCTCACACGCTCGTGGATGAAATCATCCTCGTCGATGAGCCGACATTCGAGCGCGCGATCGCGCTCTACATCAGCGCCGAGAAAACCGTGGCCGAAGGGGCTGGCGCCGCAGCACTTGCCGCTGTGTTGGCGCAGCCGGAAAAGTTTCGCGACCGCAAAACCGGGCTCGTGCTGTCCGGCGGCAACATCGACACGCGCCTTCTCGCTTCCGTGCTTGAACGCTCCATGGTGCGCGAAGGCCGCATCGCGATTTTGCGTTTCGTGGGCGACGACCGCCCCGGCATTCTCGCCACCGTGACGCGCATCATCGGCGACACCGGCGGCAACATCATTCAGGTCGCGCATCATCGCATGACACTCGATGCACCCGCCAAAGGCGTTGAGTTCGACATCGAAATCGAGACACGCGACGGCGCGCACACCCATCAAATCATCGCAGCACTAAAGGCCGCCGGATACGACGCGCGCAGCGTCTAGCTCCCGTTCCCTTTTGCGTGACCTCCCCGTAACCGTGTGGTAACTCGGGCGCGAGGGATTGGTCGGCCGCGTCTCGCACTTTCGTCGCGGCCTGATGGAGGGTGAGAATGCGCCAAACTTTCAATGCATTGGCAATCGCCGTTGTGGCGGCCGCCAGTTTTGCCGTCACTGACGCGCAAGCACAGCCGCGCGCTGCCGCTAGCACGACGCCGCAAGTGCCGCGTTGCACACAAAACCTCGGTACGATCTCGATCCAGAACGGCGACACCTATCAGGGCTGGCGCCAGATGAACCTGCAGCCGCCGGCAGCCTTGTTGCGCGTCGTCGTGCAGCAATCGGGTTGCTTCACCGTGGTTGAGCGCGGCGCAGGTCTCGACGCTGCGATGCGCGAGCGCGATCTCGCTGGCGACGGCCAATTACAACGTGGCTCCAATGTCGGCGCCGGCCAAATCCGCGCTGCTGACTATGTGCTGCTCGCCGACGTCGTGGCGCAAGACAACAATGCCAGCGGCGGCGGCATCGGCGCAGCGCTCGGCGGCGTGGTCGGCGGCCGCCTCGGCGGCGTGATCGGCGGCGTCGGCGCGCGCACGCAAACCGCTCAAACCACGCTGACGCTCGCAAACGTCCGCACCACCGAATCATTCGCGGCCGAGGGCAACGCCCGCAACCGCAACTGGACCTGGGGCGGCGTCGGCTTCCTCGGCGGCGGTGGCGCAGGCCTTGGCGGCTACACCGACACTGAAATCGGCCGCGTCGTCACCATCGCGTTCATCGATGCGTACACGCAGCTAATCGGCCAAATGGGCGTCCTCGACACGTCACAATCCGCCGCAGCCGCTGCACCGCAACGCACCTATCGCACCACGCAAGCAACGCCGCTGCGTTCGCGCGCGGGCGGCGGCCAAACGCTACGCAATCTTCCAGTCGGCGCGACCGTCTATCCGACGGGCGAGCGTGACGGCATGTGGTGGCGCGTTGCCGACGAAAACGATAACGAAGGCTGGGTCAACAACGACTTCCTTGCGCCGGTCGAGTAAAAGTCACCCGCTCTGAAGAGCTAAGGGCCGCCCACCATCCGGTGAGCGGCCCTTTTCTTTTTGCGCGACGGCGTTCGCACTATTCAGCAGCTACGGACGCCTCAAACGGATCGTGTTCGGCGACGAAGTGACCGGGCGCGACTTCCATCCATTGCGGCCGATATTGCGTGGCGTCCGGATTGTCGATGATCTTCGACTTCAGGAAACGCAGCGGCGCGCGCGTATCGAGCGGGCTCGGAAGATCGCCTACTAAGCGCACGCGTGGCTTGTTGCGCGCGATGTCCGGGTCGGGCGTAGGTGCTGCGGCCAGCAGCGCTCTCGTATAGGGATGGCGCGGATCGTTGAGGATCACTTCCGCCGGCCCGTACTCAACCGCACGACCCAAATAGAGCACCAGCACGTTATGGCTGATCTCGCGCACGACCGCGAGATCGTGGCTGATGAACAAGAGGCTGGTCTTAAACTCGCGCTGCAAGTCAGCGAGCAGTTTCAAAATCTGCGCCTGGATCGACACATCGAGCGCCGACACCGCTTCATCGCAAACGACGAGCTTTGGCTTCATCACCATTGCCCGCGCAACGCCAACGCGCTGGTTCTGCCCGCCTGAAAGTTCGTGCGGATACCGATTGATCAAATCGGGGTCGAGGCCGACCTGAAGCATGATCGCCTTCACCCGCTCCTCGCGCTGCGCACGCGTGAGCAGCGGCTCGAACGAGAGCAGCGGCTCGGCGATCGAAGCGCCAAGCGTCATGCGTGGATCGAGGCTGGCGAGCGGGTCCTGGAAAACGATCTGCAAATCCTGGCGGGCTTTGCGGATGGCTTCCTTCTCGCTCGGCACCAGATTGCGTCCGAGGAACGTCACACTCCCAGCGTTGCGCGGCAGCAATTGCACGACGGCGCGCGCAAGCGTGGACTTGCCGCAACCGCTTTCGCCGACAATGCCGAGCGTCTCGCCTGCATGCAGTTTGAAGCTCACGCCATCAACGGCGCGCAGCGGCTTCTTCTTGCCGAAGATAGAGCCGTCCTTGATTTGCACCGGGAACGACACGCGCACATCGTCGACTTCGAGGATCGGAGCGCCTGTATCAACCGCCGCCAAAGTCTGCGAACGCTCGCCATCAATCCGCGGCACGGCTTTCAGCAGCATGCGCGTATAGTCGGCCTTCGGCGCGGAATAGATTTCATCAACCGCACCGGTTTCCACGACTTCACCCCGGCGCATAACCGCGACGCGCTGGGCCATGCGAGCGATGACGCCCATATCGTGGGTAATTAGAGCAACGGCGGCCTGCGTGTCCTTCCGCAGATCTTCGATCAGATCGAGCACTTGTGCTTGCACCGTGGCATCGAGCGCCGTCGTCGGTTCGTCGGCCACCAGAAGAGCGGGTTCCGCCATCATCGCCATCGCGATCATCACGCGCTGACGCATGCCGCCAGAGAGCTCGTGCGGATATTGATCGAGCCGCCGCGCCGCTTCCGGGATACGCACGCGCTCCAGCCATTCAATGGCGCGTTCGCGCGCCGCCGCGCCGGTGACTTGGAAGTGATGCTGCAACACCTCCGCCATCTGCGCTTCGACTGTCATGTGCGGCGTCAGCGCGGTTAGCGGATCCTGAAACACGAACGCGACATGACGGCCGCGAAACTTGTTCAGCTCCGTGCGCGGCATGCCCAGCACTTCGCGACCCTGAAACTTCACCGAACCGGACACGCGAGCGTTCTGAGCCGCCAATCCAAAGGCTGACAGGAAAGTCTGGCTCTTGCCGGAGCCGCTCTCGCCGACAATGCCGAGGCACTCACCCTTATTGATCGTGAACGATACGCCCTTTACGGCCTCCACATCGCCGTCCGGCGTATCGAAGGTGACGACGAGATTGGAGATTTCGAGCACTTGAGTCATGGCGGCGGAGACTAGCCATGCCGCGTCCCAAGTCCACACCCGGATGCCGCAACGACAGCTGTTCGCATTGCCGCAGCAAACGCGCTATGCCCGGAACAAACGGAGCGACGCGACCCATGGCCCTGATGAATTACCTCACCCAATGCACCTTCGATCACGGCGCGCTGGAACAGACGCCAAAAGTGCTGGACCGGCTGGGCGTGAAACGCCCCTTCGTCGTCACCGACCCCGGCCTTCAGGCCAATGGCCTACTCGCCGTATTGCTTGCAGCGCTCGGTAAAGAGCCTGCCGGCATTTTCATCGACACGCCCACGAACCCAACTGAAGCCGCCGCAACCAAAGCCGCTGACGCGTATCGCGCCGGCCAGTGCGACGGCATCGTCGCCTTCGGCGGCGGCTCATCGATGGACATGGCCAAGGCTGTCGGCCTGATGGTCAATCATGAAGGCCCGTTTGAGCGCCTCGGCGGCAGCGTGAAGGGCATGAAGCATATCGGCCCGATCCCGCCGCTCGTCGCAATCCCGACGACGGCCGGCACTGGCAGCGAAGTGTCGCCCGGCGCGGTAGTTATCCTCAATAACGGGCGCAAAGAAACGTTCGTCTCGCCCTTCCTCGTGCCAAAGGCCGCGATCTGCGACCCGGACCTGACGCTTGGCCTGCCGCCGGGGCTCACTGCCGCGACCGGCATGGACGCGATGACCCACTGCATCGAAGCGGTGCTGACGCCGGTCGTGCATCCGCCTGCCGAAGCCATCGGTGTCGACGGCGCTGAGCGTATTGGCGTCTGGCTCGAGCGCGCGGTGAAGAATGGCGACGACAAAGACGCGCGCTGGCAGATGATGATGGGCTCATTCGAAGGCGCGCTCGCCTTCGCCAAGGGTCTCGGCGCCGTCCACGGCCTCTCGCACGCACTGGGCCGCATCGAAGCACTGAAGCTGCACCACGGCACATTGAACGCCGTGATCCTGCCGCACTCGCTCGCGATGATCGGCAATCAGGCTGAAGCAAAGTTCGCGCGCCTGCGCCGCGCGCTGGGACTCGGCCCGAATGGCGACCTGCCGCAATACATCGCCGATTTGAACGCCCGCATCGGCCTGCCCGCGAGCCTCAGCGCGATGGGCGTGAACGAAGAGCACGGCGAAGGCGCGATCGACTACGCGGTCACCGATCTCTCCACCATGAGCAACGCCATTCCGTTTGAAGGCGAGCAATACCGCGAACTGTTCAAACGCTCGCTGTAGGTCAGCTGACGGACTCGAAAACGATGGCGCCGCTCACGGCTCGCCGACCTTGGTCCATTCCATGATCCAGTCGTCGTCCCAAGTCGCGCCAGCGTCGCGCGAATAGGATTGCAGCCAACGATGCGATGACCCGGTGATGCGGTCCCAAAGACCACGCACGAGAACGTTCGCGCCGTTATCGTCGTATTCCGAAATGAACACGCCATCGCCATTGATGAAGCCGCCCGTCGTACCTGGCGTCGTCACCACGCCGCTCTTTGCATTGACCCAATAATCAGTCCAAATACGGTTCTCGACATCAAGCATCCGCAAACCGAGTCCGCTAAAATCGCGCACCGGGATGCGCAATTCTTCGACGCTGCCGACGCCATTGAGGATCGTCCAGCACGTCGCTTCGCCTTCAAACACATCCCACGCGCCATCGCGACGCTTGCGATGATTGATGCGCCACTCGCCGTGCAGAAAGTTGAACTCGCCAGGCGAGCCTTGCGGCGCCGGCCGCGCGGGCGACGGCGTCTCCTGCGCGCGCGCTTTGCCGGCGGCGCCAGCGAGCAACAACGTCGTCGTTGCGCCAATGAGTGCGCGTCTATCCTTGTTCATGATGGCTCCTATTGAATGAGAGATCGTGGTGTCGGTTCGAGCCGCAGCGCATGCGGCGGCGCGCGCATCAGCGCTTCAAGCTCTGGCGTAAGCAGCGCTTCCGCTGCGGGCAGCACCGTGTGACGCGTCAGGGTCAGAAACACGCTCTCGTCGCGCGTCGGTAGACGCGGATAAGAGTTTGACCGCGCATCAGTGACAAAGCTGGCGACGTGTTCGCCCTGCCAATCCTCAGCAAGCGCATGGAGACGCGCGAACGCAGGCAAATCATCCGGCGCCACGAAATACGTCGTCGCCAAGAACCAAGCGCGTAGGTCGGCCTCCGCACCGATCGTCGCGCGCTTGCTCGGATCGACCGGCACACCGCCGGCCACGCAGTTCAGCTGCAGCACATTGTCGGAATCTCGGATTTCCGCATTGGCGACGGTGCGGTGCTCGCGCCAAAGTGCGCTGGTATAGAAGCCATCCAGCGCCCGCGCCCGGCTCTCCATCGTCTCAAAGCCGCGCAGCCAGACGAAGCGGTTCGGATCGTCCACAACACGAAACGTCCCAGCTACCAACGAGCCGAGCGCCTCCTGTGACTCCACGAACTCGCGCTCGAACAACGCTTCGAAGCGCTGCCGCCCACCCTTTCGAAGCGTGTAGTCGCGAAACTCAAAGATCGTGGGCCTGAACATGGCCTCACACCTAACCGGCTAAACCTGACACCGGACGTCAGGTTTTGTGTTACACTGCAAAAATGCGTGCGAGCCGCCTTCTTTCTATTCTGATCATACTCCAGCTCAGGGGCCGCTTGAGCGCGGACGCGCTGGCGCAGGAATTCGAAGTCTCGATCCGCACCATTTATCGCGACATCGATCAACTCAGCGCCGCTGGCGTTCCCGTCTACGCTGAGCGCGGCCGCTCCGGCGGTTTTGCGCTCCACGAAGGCTACCGCACACGCCTCACCGGCTTCACCACAGCCGAAGCGGAAGCATTGCTGCTCGCCGGCGCCGGCTCCGCCGCATCCGATCTCGGCGTCGGCCCCGAAGCCGCGGCAGCGCAACTTAAGTTACTCGCCAGCTTGCCGCCCGACGCCGGCGCAAGCGCACAACGCATCGCCGCGCGCTTCCATCTCGATCCGATCGATTGGTACGCGCGCGATGAGAAGCTCGATTTAATGCCCGCCCTTGCCGACGCGGTGTGGCGCGAGCGGCGCGTGCGCGTGCGCTACGCGAGCTGGAAAGAAATCGTCACGCGCGATCTCGATCCGCTCGGTCTCGTGCTGAAAGCCGGGCGCTGGTACCTGGTCGCCGCGAGCAAAGGCAAACCGCGCACCTATCGTGCTTCCAACATCCAAAACATCGAAACACTCGACGCTAAAGCGCAACGCCCGCCGCGCTTCGATCTCGCTCGCCACTGGACGCAATCACTCAAGGATCTCGATGCGCGCCTGATGCGCGAGCGCGCGGTGGTGAGGATTTCTCCCGAAGGCCTGCGCCTGCTCCGTGAAATCAATCCAGCTGCGGCAGAGGCGGCCAACGCCAAGCACGTCGCGTGCAAACCCGCGGGCTGGATCAAAGCCGAGATACCGATCGAGGATAGTCCGCACGGCCTTCGCCAATTCCTGCGCATGGGACCGGAGATCGAAGTGCTGGAGCCCGTCGGGCTGCGCCAGAAAATGCGCGCGGAAACGCAAAAGCTAGCGAAACTCTACGTCAAAGCTTAAGCCTCAGTCCGCTTTCGCGAGGAAATCCAGAATCGCGTCCCACGAATCCGGCTCGTCCAGCGCCGGCGCGTGGCCGATATTCTCGATCGTCGCGGTTTCGAGGTTCGGATTGATGCCCTTCATGTGCGCGACACCTTCGGGCGTGAGGATGTCCGATAGTCCGCCTCGGATAGAGAGAACCGGCTTCGCCGACAGCGCTTGGAAAAGCGGCGTGAGATCGGGCGGCGTGGCGTCCTCGTCGAAATCGGCAAAGGCGAGCGCGATGTGCGGATCGTAATCCGTCTCGATCTGGCCGTCGTCGCGCTCACGGAAAGTGCGGCGCGCGGCGCGCATCCAGAATACGTCGTCGTCGGCTCTTTCCGGATAGGCCGAACCGTTGATCGCGCGCACCGCTTCCGCCGCTTCCGCCCATGAGGCCACAGGTTGCGAACGGCCCACATAAGATGCAATGCGCCCGAGACCCGCCGTCGAGAGACGCGGGCCGACATCGTTCAACACCGACGCTGCGATGCGATCCGGTGCGATCGTGGCGAGCACCATCATAATAAGACCGCCCATCGACGTGCCGACGAACACAGCGCGCGGGATTTCCAGCGAGTCCATCAGCTTCAACACGTCTTGCGCATACACCGCCGGCACGTAGTGCGCGGGATCCGGATCGTTGGCGCTCTGACCACGCCCGCGCATGTCCGGCGCAATAACGCGGCGCCCGAGTGCCGCAATACGTGGCGCGACCACTTCGAAGTCACGCGAATTGCGCGTCAGGCCGTGCAGACAGATCACCGGCAGGCCGGTCTCCGGCAGCAATGGCGGATAGTCGCGCGCATAGAGGGAGAGTCCGTCAATGGTGGCGACGATGCGCTCTTCGAAACCGCCAATGGCGACAGGCGCTCCGGAATCCATGCTCATCTCCTAGCCCGCGCGTCCTTGCGTCGCCGTGGTGTTGGCGTCGGCATAAGCGACGCCGCGCATCGCCTGCAAGCGTTGAAGCCAGCGCGCTTGCACGGCCGCCCGTTCACTCGCCGCGATGGCTTCACAGGTGCGCAGAACAACTTCCGCAGCGCCAAGCGTGAACCGATCAAAGCAAAGACCGGCAAAACTGTTTTGGCGGCGCAATTGCACTTCGATTGTGCGTTGCGCCTCTTCGGTTTGACCACGCACGGCGCGCGCCTGTGCGCTGGCTATCGGCCCATCGCCGCGGAAGCGCACGAGGAACGCCAACGGATCAGCCTCGGCTTGCGCAACCTCGAACACGCCTTGCGGCGCCGCTTGCGCGGGTGGCGCAGGTTGCAGCGCCAGCATCAGCGCGACGGCGATCACCGTCCCGCTGGCGCCGATGCCCCAGAGCCGCATGGCGTTCAGGTCCACGCTATCCTCCCAACGCACGCGTAAGATCGAGCGCACCTAGGCCGCTTGGCCTCGCGCATGTGGTCGAGCCCGCCGAGATCGGCATTGCATTGCGAGAGCGCGCACATTCGATCTGACCGAAATCCGCCGGATGCGGCGCTACCGCGCGCGAGATCAGCAAATTCTCCAACGGCCGCCCACGCAACCCGCTCTGCGACGCCAGCAACGCCAGCGCCGCCGACACATGCGGCGCGGCCATCGAAGTGCCTTGCAGGAACGAGTAATAGCAGCGCTCAGTCGAGTTCGAGTTCACCGGATCGTAGCAGCCCGTCGCCGTCGCACGCGTCGAGAGCACGCCGTCAGGCCGTCCATCGCCGTCGCTATCGGCGTACACATCGCCGCCCGGTGCGAGCAGATCAATCTCCGGACCGAAGTTCGAATAGAACGACACGCCGCCCCGCGCATCGCCGGCGCCGACAACGACGACATTGTTGCAATTTGCCGGTGCATAGAGTGCGGCTTGGTTCGACTTATTGCCAGCCGCAACCACGACAACGACGTTGCGCGCCACCGCCGCATCGATTGCCGCTTGCATCGAAGCTGGGCATGCCGCCTGCAGCGACAAGCTCATATTGATGATGTCAGCCGGGTTGCGGTTGACGATCTGCTGGCCAGCCGCGTTCACCGCCGGTGCAATGCCTGCAGCCCAGCGAATGCCGGAGACGATGTCAGCAAGCTCGCCGCCGCAGCGGCCAAGCACGCGCACCGGAATAACGGTGACGTCCCACGCTCCGCCCGCAACGCCAATGCGATCGTTCGTAGCCGCAGCACCTACCGTGCCGGCGACATGCGTGCCGTGATAGGAATTCTCGGTCGCAGCGCCGCAACGATCACCGGAATCGTTGGCGTCGGCATCGACACCGTCGCCATCGCCGCCGCGTTCGGGATTGTTGATAAGGTCGATGCCCGCGGCGACGTTAGATGAACCACGAATATCCGGGTGCGACGTATCAAGCCCTGTATCGATCACCGCAACACGAATAGTGCGCGAACCGACTTGCGCCGCTTCCCAGAATGACGTGAAGCCCGCGCCGCCGGGCGATTGGCCCTCGCCGCTGCCGCGCGGACGATAGTGCCACTGCAACGAATAAAGCGGATCGTTCGGCAAGCCGCCGCGCGGCGTTGGCGCGGGCGTTGTTGGCGTCGGCGTTGTTGGCGTCGTGCCTGGGTTGGTCGGCGCCGGTGCAGGCGTTTGCGGACGCGGCGTCGGACGGCGATCCCAACCTATGTCAGCAATGTAGTTCGGCTCGACATACTCAAACTGACGCGCCGCTTGCAGACGCTGAATGGCGCAGCGCGTTGCGAGCGCGAGATCCGCTTCGAGCTGACCAGTCGTAACGATGCGCGGGCAACGATCGGCGGCGTTCCACTCGATCGCGTCCGGTATGTCTGCTTGCGCCGCCGCGTCGCCGCCTTGCTGCGCCATGCGTAGCGCCGTTGGGCTGACGCCGCTGGTGAGGTCGATCGTCACCACGCCGCCCGGACGAATGACCACTTGGCCCTGAATGCCCAAACGTCCGAGCACGTCTTGCGCCGCATTTTGCGCCGTCGCCGATGCTTCCGCTTCAGCGCGCGAGCGCACTTGTTGGACAACGTCGTCGGGCAATTGTTCGATCGCATCCAAGCCTTGCGCGCGCAGCGAGCGCACAAAATTGCTCGCGAGCCCCATCTCTGTCGCGGTTTCAGCAAGCTCAGCTTCCACGCGCGCGCCAACGAGGATTTGGCCAGGCGCGATCAGCACCGGCTCCGGCGCGAGCAAAGCCGCGATCTGATCTTGAGGCTGTACCGAACCCGCAAGCGCGCGCGCTTCCAACGGCACGCTCTCCAGCTGCGCGGGACCAGGCCCCTCTTCGCCGCCGCCTTGGATACGTTCCCAGATACCGCCGAGCTGATCGCAAGCGCCCAGCACCAGAAGCGGAGCCAGCGCCAACGCCAACAATGACCAGCGGCGATGCGACATGCTTGGCTCCCCACACTTTTTCGCAGAAACTGAACCCTAGCTTGGCCCCCCGCGATGACAAGGCGATGTCGCGAAGGGGTCGTGGAGAAGGCGGCCAGTTCGGCGCGATGAGTATTTTCCCCCTAGCGGCGAATTTGGCCGCGGCGCGTCAGCCCGACGCGCCGCGCGCCCGCACGGAAGACGAGGCCACAACATTGGCCGGCGGTCCTGTGTTCCTCGCCGACGAGGAACTCGCCGGACATTTCGAAACACCGGACGCTGCTGAGAAAGCCGTGCCCGATCTCTACGGAACAGGGATCTACGAGTTGCTGTGGCGTGACGGCGCCTGGCGCGTGACCATGCGGTATTGGCGCCCCGCTCCGCCGGCGCCTGTCGCGCGCACCGGCGCTGCTGCGGTTAAGAAACCTCTCGGTCACGCACGCACGCCCGAAGAAGCGCGCGTCATTCTCGGCGCACCAGCCGAGCTCGCTCAGGACGTGCTGCCGCGTCTCTATGCTGACCACAAATCGCTGATGAAACGCTGGAGCGATCTGGTGAAGAGCGGCCTCGGCGAAATCGTCGAGCGCGAAAACAAGTTCGCAGTCGCTGTGTCTTACTGGCGGCCCATGCACGCGCCGGGCGTCGCCGCCCCTCTCGCGCCGGTCGAGCGCATCGAGTTGGCTGAACGCGTCGCCGCGCCGTTGCGCGGAGAAGAGCCGCAAGCTGACCTAGACATCGGTCTGTTCGAAAATCCCGCTCCTGAAAATCCAAATGTGGTATTGGTGATCGAAGAAGGCGACGGACGCTTCCGGGGCAGCGAGTAAAATGAACCGCCGGCGCGCCGGTGGTCCATAGTCAACCTGGCAGCGTCACGCGCAGCAAGGCACCGCGTTCCGCGTCCACGATGACGACATCGCCGCCATGCGCGCGCGCGATGGAGCGTGCGGCGGCAAGGCCCAGTCCAGCGCCGCGCGTGCCCTCGGCATTCAAGCGCACGAACGGCTCAAAAACGCTTTCGCGTTGATCGGCGGGGACGCCGGGACCGTCGTCGGTAATTTCGACGATGGCAGCGCCTTCTTCGCGCATCAGCGCGATGCGCGCGGTCGCGCCATACTTAAGCGCGTTCTCGATGAGGTTGGTGAACAACCGCTTCAAGCCAAGCGATTGGCCAGTGATCACCACGCGCTCACCCGCCTCGAAGCTCACGCCGCGCCCCGCCTCGGTGCTGTCATCGGCGATGCTTTGGAGCAGCGCGCTGAGATCAAGCCGCACGCGCGCCTCTTCAGCTGGGTCGTCGCGCGCGAAAGCGATGAAGCTGGCAACAAGCGCTTCGACTTCCTCGATCTCCTTGGCCATCTTATCGCGCTGCTCAGGCGCTGCGTGCTCTGCGGCAAGCCGCAAGCGCATTAACGGCGTGCGCATATCATGTGCGACAGCGGCGAGTGTTTTGGTGCGATCGGCGATGAGCGCACGCAAGCGCGCTTGCATCGAGTTCACCGCCCGCGCCGCGCCACGCAATTCGCGCGGCCCTTCTTCGATGACGGGCTCGCTTCCTGGATCGACACCGACGGCCTGCACGGCGTCGGAGAAATTGCGGATCGGGCGCGTGAGGCGGCGGGCGAACAAAGCAGCGAGCAGCATCAACACAGTGAGTGCGCCGCCAACGATCAGCATGGCGCGGCCAATCCAGCCGATCTCAGCCCAGTTGCGCCCCTGCTCCATGACGAGCCAGCGGCCGTCAGGCAGTTGCGCGCCAATTTCAAAGCCCGAGATCAGCACCACGCCAGGCGGCGCCGGCGCAAACATTGGAGCGTGCGGTGCGGGCGGCACAGGTGCGACGGGCGCCACAGGCGGCGTTGGCGCCGGACCATCACCGCGCCACACCACGCGCGGGCGTGGCGTCTCCGGCGGCGCAGACGGCGCAACGCCGTCCCCGATCACGACGGGCGGCGCTGGAATTTGCACCTCGACAGTCGTGTCATCGCCATGTCCTGGATGAATGGTGGTCCTAGACTCGCGGCTCTCGGTGATGATCTCACCAGTACGCACGCGCATTTCGCCTTCCGGATCACGCACGCGGAAGACGAACACATCGCTGCGCGCAACGCTCGCAGCGGCGATGCGGACTTGATCGGGCTCAAGCGTCAGCTCTTCAGCAAGCTGCGTACGCGTTGGGCGCATGGCGGGAATGTCGCGCATGTGCGGCGGATCGGCCTGCACGCGCCAGCGCACCATCTGGCTTTCCATCGGTCTGCCAATCGCGCGCATATGGTCGTAGCCGGCCTGGAAATGATCGGCGACGATATCGGCGCGCATCACGTCCGGCGGCCGCGGCGGCAACCAGATGACAATCGCCGCAACCGCGACAAACGCCGCCGCCAACGCCATCGCCATCAGCGCAACGAGATAAGCCGCGATCGGCCAACCGCGAAAGGATCGAGCAAGCGCCATTATGCGATTGGCTTCACCGCGAAGAGATAGCCCTCGCCACGCACCGTGCGAATGATCTCGATGCTGCCAGGACGCTCCAACTTCTTCCGCAAGCGGCTGACCTGCACGTCGACGGCGCGATCGAACACGTCGCCGTCATTATCGAAAGCATAGTCTAGCAATTGCTCACGCGTCAGCACGCGCTGCGGCCGCTCCGCGAACGCACGCAGTAAACGAAACTCGCCCGCCGAAAGTGGAATGACGACATCGTCCGGATCGATCAGTTCGCGCCGCGGAATATCGAGACGAAAACCAGCAAAGCGCACCGATTCGCCAGGCGGCGTCGTTTCCGCATCTTTCTGCCGGCGCAGCACCGCACGCGCACGCGCCACCAGTTCGCGCGGGTTACAGGGCTTAGCGAGATAGTCGTCGGCGCCGATTTCGAGACCCACAATGCGATCCGCATCATCGCCCAAAGCCGAAAGCATAATGATCGGCGGCCGGCCCTTGCCCGAGAGTCGTTTGCAGGCCGAGAGCCCGTCTTCACCCGGCATCATCAAATCGAGCACGATGAGATCGGCGCCTTTCGCGGCGAGCGCCTTTTCCATGGACGGCACGTCGCCCGCGCTCGACGCGGCAAAGCCCGCGCGCTCGAACACTTCCACCAAGCCTTCACGAATGGCGGCATCGTCATCGACGATGAGCACGTGCGGCGGCTGAGCAGGGTCGGACATCAACGCCATTCTATTGCGGCCGCGGTCCTGCCAACAGCGGAATCACCGTTTGCGTCATGGCCTCCGCCGTCGGCGGCTCGCGATTGGTGAGGATGATCCAAGTCCAAGCGCCGTTGCCGAAGACGGTGGTGTTCACGCCGGGCGCGCCGCCGCCGACGCCAATACGCGCCGTAGAGCGCCCGGCTTGCGGCTCACCGCGCAGAATTTGCGCGACGTGCTCAGCGTTGACCAAGCGCCCGTCGCGCAGCGCGTTATCGAAGGCGAGCATATCGCGCAAAGTCGAGTAGGCGTTGCCAGCGGCGCTGCCAGCGTAGCCATGGAAGCGCGACACATCCATCAGGGGTCCTTGCGGGCCCTGTGGTCGACCAATGAAGGTTGCGGTGTTAGCTGGCAAGGCATCGCGACGCAGGAAGCCCGTATTGCTCATGCCGGCAGCGGCAAAGACGTGTTCGGCGACATAGGCTTCGTAGGTTTGGCCGCTGACGCGCGCGATGATTTCGCCGAGCACGACATAGCAACCGTTGCAATATTCTTCGCGTTCGCCCGGCGCAAACATCGCCGGCTGCGCGGAGACCAGGCGATAGTAATCGGCGTTCGACGTGAGTTGCTCCATTGGCGCGTCACGGAAGTGCGGACCGAAGATGTCCGCGACGCCGCCGCGATGGTTGAGCAATTGCGCGATGGTGGCGCTGCGCGTTTGTTCCTGCGGATAGTCCGGGATGATCTCGCTAACCGTCGTGTCAGGCGAAAGCCGCCCAGCCTCGATCAAGCGCGCGATGGCAGTCTGGGTGAAGAGCTTGCCAACAGAAGCGAGCGGAAAGCGCGTGTCTGTGGTAAGCGCCGGTCCATCGAGGCCGGTGACCCCGCGCGCGCTAGCGTAAATCTCGCGCCCGTCGCGGGCGATTAGAACGGCGCCATTGAAGGCGCCATCGGCGTTCAGCTGAGTCAGCCAAGGATCCATGCCTGCGCTAATCTCGGCATCGCTCATGCCGAGGCGGATTGCGGGCGCCGGTAAATTTGAGGGCGGCGGCCCGCGCTCTTGCGCAGCGGCAGCGGGCGTCAAAACCATGACCATGAGAGCCAAAGCCGTGCGGAAATCCATGAAAAATCCCTCTCCTCAGGGCCCGGAGAGATACGGATGCTCTGTTGCGCCAGTATTTCAGCCGCTGACGTACGCCGGAAACGTAGAGGGCCCATAGCTCGCTTCACCAAACGCCCGCCCAGGGCGACAGAGGGAGTTTTTCATGAGACTGGCGCTGACCCTAAGCGCGGCCATCATCGCTTTGAGCGCTGTGACCGCTTCCGCTCAACAAGGCGAGCATGACCGCGTCATCCGACATCATGGCGGTGGCGGTGGTGATACTAACGAAGATGGCTACCTGTCGCGCGATGAAGCGGCCACGCATGCCGATCAGATGTTCGCCGAACTCGACAGCAACGATGACGGCCGCCTTACCCGCGACGATCATCAAGAGCGCGTCATGCATTTCCGCCACGCGCCAGGCGCCCCGGGTGCTCCGGACGCCGACGATCCCAATTGCGAGCGCACTGAATCCGGTGAGGCCGGAAATCGCCAGATCACCGTCATTTGCCGCACCGAATCCGGCACGAGCACAACCGACGACCGCACGGTAATCATCCGCCGCGACGATGGCGGCGGAACGACGCGCGAAGACGGCGCGGTTGCGCCGATCGCTCCCGTGCCGCCCGCGCCGCCGGTCCCGCCCGTCGCAGGCATGTTCATGATCGAACTGGGCGACGAAAGCGAAGCCGACATCAACGGCGACGGCGCGCTCTCGCGTGACGAATTCCGCGCGCAACAGCTGCGCTTCTTCGACGCCCGCGACGTGAATGGTGATCGCCGCGTCCGCGCGCCGCGCCCGCCTGAGCCGCCGGTCGCGCCAGAAGCGCCGCGTCCGCCCGAACCACCCCGCCGCCACTAGGCGGCGAAACGGCGAGGGCCGGGACTGGTTGATCCCTGAACCGGCCCTCGCCACCCCCTGGCGCACCTAGTGTGCCCCCGGTCACATTGACCCGTGCATCCAAACGCTATCTTGGCTGCATCAGAGTTTCAGACAGCAACGCCGAACAGGGAGCCAAGCACATGTCCAAGTTACTCAGCCTCGCAGCCGCTTTGGCTCTCTTCGCGCCAGTCGCGATGGCCGCGCTGAACCAAGCTGCTTTGATCGTCGCCTGATCCCCCAAACCCGCCCGCGACGATCATTACGGAAGCCGCGGACCTCACGGTCTGCGGCTTAACTTTTGTGATTTGTGATTAGGAGCGCGGACGTCCTCGTCCGCTCGCGCGACAACGTCGCGCCTTCCTGAACGAAAGCGCACTTCGCGCGCAGGCGAGGACGTCCGCGCTCCCAACATTCAAGGTGCAGAAAAACACGAGCGCGCATCCAAACGCGCGGCGCGCGGCATCTCATAGTCAAGACAACATGAACACCAAAGGGGAAACCGAGATGTCGAAAATTGCTTACTTCGCCGCAGCGCTGGTTCTGTTCGCGCCGGTCGCCGTTGCAACGTTGATGCAAGCGGCTGCGATCGTCGCCTAACGAAAACTGCCTGATGAAGCGGTCTGCCCCGCTTCTCATCTTTGATCCCGGCTTCCCTCCCGAAGCCGGGATCTTTTTATATGAGTTGGCCGCAGAAGCGCTGAATGCGCGCGCACGCATCTTCGAGACACTCATTCGATGTCGCGTACGAAATACGGAAGCATGGCGCCAAACCAAACGCCGTGCCGTGCACGACAGCAACTTGCTCCGCATCGAGCAAAGCAAGTGCGAAGGCCTCATCGGTGTCAATGAGTGTGCCCTTCGCAGATTTTTTTCCGATCAGCTTGGCGATCGACGGATAGACGTAGAACGCGCCTTCCGGAGTCGGGCAATTCACGCCGTTCGCTTGATTCAGCATGGAAACCACGAGATCGCGGCGATCTTGGAAAAGCTTCTTGTTCTTCGGAATGAAGTCCTGCGGGCCGCTCAGCGCTTCAACAGCGGCCCATTGCGAGATCGAGCACGGGTTCGACGTTGTCTGCCCCATCACGTTCGCCATGGCTTTGATCAGCCATTCCGGACCAGCGGCATAGCCAATGCGCCAGCCCGTCATAGAATAGGCTTTCGAGACGCCGTTCATTGTCAGCGTGCGCTCATATAAGCGCGGCTCGACTTGCGCGATCGTGGCGAACTGGAAATCGCCATAGGTGAGATGCTCGTACATATCGTCCGTTAGAACGAGCACGTTCGGAAACTCCAGCAGAACGGCGGCGAGCGCCTTCAGCTCAGCGGCAGTGTAAGCGGCGCCCGACGGGTTCGACGGCGAGTTCAGCATCACCCACTTCGTATGCGGCGTAATCGCTTTCCGCAGCGCTTCGGGGCGAACCTTGAAACCATCTTCCAACGTCGTGTCGACGAACACCGGCGTTGCGCCACACAGCATCGCCATGTCCGGGTAGCTCACCCAATACGGCGCTGGGATCACCACTTCATCGCCGGCGTTCAATGTCGCCATGAAGGCATTGAAGATAACCGGCTTGCCGCCCGGCGAGACGTTGATCTGCGAGCGTTTGTACTCAAGTCCGTTCTCGCGCTTGAATTTGCCGACGATCGCATCCTTCAGTTCGGGAATGCCGTCGACATCGGTGTACTTGGTCTTGCCGTCTTGAATGGCGCGGATCGCGGCTTGCTTGATGTTGTCCGGCGTGTCGAAATCCGGCTCGCCCTGCGACAACGAAATGCAATCACAGCCAGCCGCCTTCAGCGCGCGCGCTTTCGCGCTCATCGCCATGGTGGCCGAGGGTTTCACGCGCTTCAGCGCTTCAGATGTATTTCCAGTCATGATGCCGTCCGATTCGCACGATGCAGACCTAAGGACAACCCGTCGCAGCGCAGGTCAATTCTGCGTGCTTTGACCTCTCCGCTCCGGCGCCTATATCAGACACGAACGGAGAGCCCCCATGCCGCTTTTGATGTGCCCGAACTGCAATGCCTCGATGTCTGAGGTGAAGCGCGACGATGTCGCGTTCGACATGTGCCCAACATGCCGCGGCGTATGGCTCGATCGTGGCGAACTGGAAAAGATCATTGCGGGCGCGAAGGAAGAGCGTGTCGCGTTCGAGCAAGACCGCTCTCAATTCTATCAAGACCCGGACCGCTACCGCCAATCGAACCCGCAGCCGCCACAACAATACCAGCAGCGCCCGCAGCAGCAGAACTACGGCGAAGGCGGGGAGCGCGGCGAACGTGGTGAGCGCGGCGGCCACGACAATCGCCGGCATGGCCAAGACGGCCGCCGCCGTCGCGGTGGTTTCGACTTGTTCGACATTTTCGACTGATCCCCGTTCGCCGCACCTGATGGTCGTTTCGCAGAGCCGCGATTGTTCGGCGCTGCGAACTCAGCCACACGGTTGCGTATGGGGATTTCAAATAGACTGAATTGGCTCGTTTCCGCCGCAATTCTGGCCGGAACGAGCAGCGTCGCGCACGCGCAAACCTCGCCGCCGCCACCACCGCCCGCGCCTGCTGCAGCAGCGCCCGCAGATGAAGCGGTCGCCGATGAGGATTTCGGCAACGATGAGGAAATTGTCGTTCTGGCGCAGCCCGGCGATCAGATCCGTATCGACCGGCGCACATACACTTTGCGCGACGACGCTACGGCGCAAAGCACCAACATGTTCGACGTGCTCGGCCGCATTCCTTCGGTGAGTGTGGCGCCTGACGGTGGCGTGACACTGCTTGGCGCTGGCGACGTCGTCATCCAGATCAACGGCCAACCCGTCCCCGGCCAAAACCTCGAACAAGTCCTGCGCGGCATTCCCGGCAGCCAAGTCGAGCGCATCGAAGTCATCACCAATCCTTCGGCTCAATATTCGGCCGCGGCGTCGGGCGGCATTATCAACATCATCACGCGCCAACGCTTCGACGGCGGCTTAAACGGCTCACTGCAGGCAAGCGGGGATTCGCTGGGCGGCTATCACTTCGGCATCGCGCCGAGCTGGTCGCGGGGGCCGTGGTCGCTCAGCGGCCAAGTCGGCACTTATTCCGGCGGCCAAGAACAAGCCTTGCTGCGCGAACGTCAGGACTTGCCGGCCGGGCCGCCGCTGACAGAAGAAGGCGAACGCGAGATCAACTGGAACGGTTGGTATGCGAGCCGTCTTCAAGCCGGTTATCGCCCCAACGAGCGCACACGCTTCACGGCGGCATTGGATTTCGGCAACCACAGATCCGACTTTCGCCAGGACTCAGATTTCTACGATACTGGCGTGCTCAGCTCTTCGCGCCTGTCGGAAACTGAAAATTCCGGCGAGAACAACGGCCTTACCTTTGAGTGGCAACAAAACGGCGATCAACCGCGGGAATTGTTCAAGCTGAACATTGCGCTGGGCCTCTACGACAACACGTCCGAAAGCCAATACGAGATCACACCCGTCATCGGCGTTTCGAGTCTCTACGAGTCTCGGTCCGAACAGAGCAACGAAAACGCCGACATCAAACTGGATTGGGAGAGCCCGCAGGCCAATGAGGCCTTCATGACCTACGGCCTCAACTTCAATACGAACGAACAAGAGATCAACAACGTCCTCGACGTCATCGCTGGTCCGGGGCCAGTGCCGTATGACGCGACGCTCGAAGGCCGCGAACAAACGCTTGCCGGCTACGTCACCTATCAGTTCGACACCGGCGATTGGACGTGGCTGCCAGGCGTGCGCGCTGAGAGCTATCGCCGCGAAGTCGTCTCCGGCCTCGCTGAAACCGACGACACTGACGATCGCATCTTCCCGAGCCTGCACATCCGCCGCGCGCTCACATCGTACCTCAATCTCGATGTCAGCTATTCGGCGCGCATCCAGCGCCCCGGCATTCAACAGCTCGATCCCGCGCTACGCTTTATCGATGTAAACCGCGCGTTTGGGGGCAACCCCAACCTCGAACCAACCACCACTGACGCATACGAAGCCAACCTCGTCTACCAAGCCAATGGCGCAAGCTTCAGTGTCACCTTCTTCGATCGCATCAGCCAAGACATCGTCTCGAACTTCACCGAAGTGAACGGCGA
>CAYZIJ010000005.1:0-121247 GCA_964478365.1 uncultured Terricaulis sp. | reverse complement strand
CCGGTCTCACTAAAACACCTAAACTCGGTGTCCGTAAAACCGGCAGCAGCTCAAATGACATGTCAGGGCGAAAAAGTCGGATGGGACAACTGGCACGCGGATCACAGAGTGGCACATTCCAAAGGTGGCAAGACCACCGTCGCCAACGGTCAAATAGCGTGCGTGAAGTGTAATCTCACAAAAGGGGCCAACGATCCTGCTACCGCTGCGGGCAGCTAGATCAGCCCGCCCAGCGGGCTCGACGGATCAGCGTACTTCTTCTTCGGCATCCGCCCTGCGAGATACGATTCCCGCCCCGCGATCACCGCGTGCTTCATCGCGCGCGCCATGCGGATGGGATCCTTCGCTTCGGCGATCGCGGTGTTCATCAGCACGCCGTCCACGCCAAGCTCCATCGCGATCGCCGCATCGCTTGCAGTGCCGACGCCGGCATCAACGATCACCGGCACGCGCGATTGCTCTACGATCAGCCGGATGTTCACCGGGTTCTGCACGCCAAGACCGGAGCCGATCAGCGAGCCCAACGGCATGATCGCAACGCAGCCCGCATCCTCAAGCTTGCGCGCATAGACTGGATCGTCGCTGCAATAGACCATCACCTGGAAGCCCTCGGCGATGAGCACCTTCGCGGCGGCGAGCGTCTCTTCCATATCGGGATAGAGCGTCTTTTGATCGGCCAGCACTTCTAGCTTTACGAGCTTCCAATCGCCCGCCTCACGCGCAAGCCGCAACGTGCGCAGCGCTTCGTCGGCCGTGAAGCAGCCGGCGGTGTTGGGCAAGAACGTCACCTTCTTCGGATCGATGTGATCGGTGAGTCGCTCTTTCGTAGGATCACTCAAATTCACCCGCCGCACCGCGACCGTAACCATGTCCGCGCCAGACGCTTCAAGCGCCGCCGCGTTCTCGGCGTACGACTTGTACTTGCCGGTGCCGATGATGAGGCGCGAGGCGTAGCCCTTGCCGGCGATGGTGAGGGTGTCAGTCATCAGAATCCACCAGTGCTTCATCAAAGCCAGCGCGCATCGGCGTGCCCGGAAGTCCCGCATAGTCTCTAGGCGTTCTGCCGACGCCATCAACAACATCAGGCGACGCGCCCAGGCGGAAGAGTTTCCGCGCGCACGGGAAGTCGCACTCCTGCCATTTCAAATGTATGGCGTCGACCTCGTGCATGGCGGCGAGGTGCAACGGCGTCATACCCATCGCGTTTGAAACACCTAGGTCGGCGCCGCGCCTCGCCAGAAGATCGATCAAATCAAGGTTTCGATTGATGGCTGCGTAGTGCAGCATGGTCTGATTGATGATCGGAACAATGACGGCGTTCACTTCACCGCCAGCATCAAGATAGGCCGCCGCTTCAACCACACCGTCGCCATCATTCAGCGCGTTCAGAAACTCCAGCCGCAGACCGTCGAGCGGATCCGTCGCAGCGGGCGACATCACCCGCCCCCCACGAATTGTACGATCTCAAGTTGATCGCCCTCTTCAAGTGCGATCTCAGACCAGAGGCTCTTGGGCGCAATCTCGCGGTTCCGCTCAACCGCCACCCGCCGCCCATCGATCCCCAGGGAGGCGAGCAGGTCGGCGAGGGTCGCCCCAGGGGGCGCTTCTCGCGTTTCTCCATTGACCGTCAGACGCATAAGCCTTCCTATCCGCCCGACTTAGAACCCCTTGAGCCGGGGTTCAACGGAGCCTCTATCCGCCCGTGCAGAGGACGATGCCGGACGCTAAACCGATCTATGTGCTGAACGGCCCCAACCTGAACCTGTTGGGGACCCGAGAGCCCGAAATCTATGGCCGCGCCACCCTCGCGGACATCGAGAAGGCATGCGCCGAGCGCGCAGCCCAATTGGGCCGCACCGTCGTCTTCCGCCAGTCCAATATTGAGGGCGAACTGGTCGACTGGCTGCAAGAGGCCAAAGACAAAGCAGCTGCGGTTGTTCTAAACGCCGGGGCGTACACCCATACCTCAGTCGCGCTGTACGACACGATCAAGGGGATCGGCGTTCCCGTGATCGAGACCCACCTCTCCAACCCCGCAGCGCGTGAGGAATTCCGTCACGTTTCGTTAGTGGGCCGAGCCGCAAAGGGCGTCATCGCCGGCTTTGGGGCGACCTCGTATCTGCTGGCCGTAGAAGCGGCCGCTTTGATTGCACAAGAAAGCTAGACGTGAGCAGGAAATCGCAGCCGATGAGCGACAAGAATAAACCGATCGATCCAGCGCTCGTGCGCGAGCTTGCGGCGATCATCAATGATAGCGGCCTCTCGGAAATCGAGGTTGAGCACGGCGAACTGCGCCTGCGTATCGCGCGCACGCTGACGGCGGCGCCGGTGACCCACATGGTTCAAGCTGCGCCGACGTACGCCGCCGCGCCGCCGCCCGCAGCGGCGCCGCCGCCTGCTGCCGCCGACGCCGCTTCGCATCCGGGCGCTGTGCCTTCACCGATGGTCGGCACCGCCTATCTCTCGCCGGAGCCCGGCGCTGCGCAATTCATCAAAGTCGGCGACAGCGTAGCCGAAGGTCAAACGTTGATGGTTGTTGAAGCCATGAAGACGTTCAATCCGATTCCAGCGCCGCGCGCCGGCAAGATTATCGCCATCCTCGTTACAGACGCCCAGCCCGTCGAGTTCGGCGAGCCGCTGGTCATCATCGAGTAAAAGATGTTCGAAAAAGTTCTCATCGCGAACCGGGGCGAGATTGCGCTGCGCATCCATCGCGCGTGCAAGGAGATGGGCATCTCCACCGTCGCGGTGCACTCCACCGCCGACACCGACGCGATGCACGTGCGCTTGGCCGACGAGAGCGTCTGCATCGGGCCTCCTCCGGCGCAGAAAAGCTATCTGCACATTCCCGCGATCATTGCCGCTGCCGAAATCACCGGCGCGCAAGCGATCCATCCGGGCTACGGCTTTCTCTCCGAGAACGCCAAGTTCGCCGAGATCGTCACCCAACACGGCATGACCTTCATCGGCCCAACCGCCGAACACATCCGCCTGATGGGCGACAAGATCGCCGCGAAACAAGCTGCGATCGATACCGGCATGCCTGTCGTGCCCGGCTCCGATGGCGGCATCGCTTCTGAGGAAGACGCCAAGAAGTGGGGCAAGAAGATCGGCTATCCAGTGCTGATCAAGGCAGCAGCCGGCGGTGGCGGACGCGGCATGAAAGTCGCGCGCACGGCAGACGAAGTGAGCGAAGCCTTCTCAACGGCGCGCGCGGAAGCAAAAGCCGCGTTCGGCAATGACGAAGTCTATATGGAGAAGTATCTCACCAAACCGCGTCACATCGAAATCCAAATCGTCGCCGACGGCCACGGCAACGTCATCCATCTGGGCGAGCGCGATTGTTCGCTGCAACGCCGCCACCAGAAGGTTCTCGAAGAAGCGCCGTCACCGGCGCTCAACGCCGAAGAGCGCGCCAAGATCGGCCGCATCACGGCGGAAGCCATTCAGAAGCTCGGCTATCTCGGCGTCGGCACGGTTGAGTATCTCTACGAAGACGGCGAGTTCTTCTTCATCGAGATGAACACGCGCCTGCAGGTCGAACATCCGGTCACCGAGATGATCACCGGCATCGATCTCGTGCGCGAACAGATCCGCATCGCCGACGGCGCACCGCTTTCGGTGAAGCAGAAAGATGTGAAGTTCAACGGCCACGCCATCGAGTGCCGCGTGAACGCCGAAGACCCGCGCACCTTCCGCCCGTCACCCGGCAAGATCACCGGCTATCACCCGCCCGGCGGTCTCGGCGTGCGTTTGGATAGCGCCATCTATGCCGGCTATTCGATCCCGCCGAACTACGACTCACTCATCGGCAAACTCATCGTCCACGGCCGCGACCGCGCCGAATGCCTGATGCGCCTGAAGCGCGCGCTCGGTGAAATGGTGATCACCGGCGTCGACACCACAATTCCGCTCTTCCGCGATCTTATGGAAGAGCCTGACGTCATTAATGGCGACTACTCGATCCACTGGCTTGAGCAGAATTTGAAAGCCAAGACTCAATCGGAGGGCTGATCATGCGTCGTGTTCTGACACTTATCGCGTTCACCCTCTTGGCCGCCTGCACGCCGCCCGCGCCTGCGCCGTCAACCGAAGACGACGCAACCACGCCCGGCTCCAGCGCCGACGCCTCGACCGACCCCCTCGCCATTGCCGCTGCACCCACAGTGAGCGAACAAATCGGGGTGCCCGTTTCGCTGGTCCCGCGCGTTAGCCGCACGGAAGGCGACTGGGGCTGGATTGTCGCCCAACCCTGGACGCCGGAAGGTGCGGCGATCGATTGGTCGCAAACCCGCTATGCGCTGCAAGCCTCTGAAGGCGTGCTTGACGGAGCGGGCACGACTTACGTTCTGTTGAAGCGTGAGAACGGTCAGTGGCGCGTGGTCGATTCCGTTGTCGGCCCAACCGACGTGGCTTGGGGCGATTGGGACGAACGTCACGGCGCGCCAGCGTCGCTCTTCGCCGTCGAGTAGGTTAACGGCGCCTTCATTGCAGTTTCCCGCCCTGCACTCGACACAGGGTACTGAAATCATGGGTAACCAAGCCATTACTGGCCTCGCAGCGTTCATCGCGCTCATTTTCATCGCGATCGCTATAGCCGGCTGCTCCACGCCGGAACAGCTCCGCGCTGAACCGGCCAGCATCGCGGCAGTTCCGGGCGAGCCCGGCACGCCGGAATTCCACGGCGCCGCCATCGGCCGCGACACGCTTCGTTCACGCGTGCCTTCGGAAAACTGATACTCTAGCTTTGGTTGCGTACCTGCCCTAGCTTCGTAGCAGGGAGGAAACCATGTCGCGCTTGCTGGCCATTGCTGCTGCTCTTTGTCTGATATCAACCGCAGCCTCCGCGCAGACCAGTTCGATCATGGTGCACTACCGCGCCTACCAAAACGCGCTCGAACGCAGTGATCTCGCATCCGCGGAAGCGAGCGCCGCCGCAGCGCTTGCCGCCGCCGAAACGGCGAACGACGCCCGACAAGGGGTTCTCGCGCTCAATCTCGCTTCCGTTCGCTTTCTACGCGGCGATGCAGCGAATGCAGCAGCACCGGCGCGCCGTGCGCTCGAACTGGCTGAGCAAAATCCCGATGGCCCGGTCGACCCCGAAATGGCCCGGCTACTACTCGCGCGTGCCGAACTCGCGACCAATAACGCCGGCGCCGAAACCCGGCTTGAGACGGCGCTAGCGGCCGCTCAATCGGCCAATCTCGACGACGCCGAAATCTATGATGCTTCGCTTGAACTCGCCGTGTGGGCGTCGACCAACCAACAATTTCAGCTCGCGCAGAACGCGTGGCAAATAGCCGATACCCACGCCGCAGGATCGCGCTATCCCGCCAACCTCGCCCGCGCCCGCGCGAAGCTCTCACGCTCGATCGCGATTTTCCAGGAAGAGATGCGTCTGCGCGGCGATACTCAGTTCAACTATGAAAACGCAGTCGCCGGCTATCGCGCGCTCAGTGAGGCGCAGCTGCTTCTCCAACAACTTGCGTCCGTCGATGTACCGGGCGGCGACATTACGGTCGCCCAACAGGCCTACGCCGACATCGTGGCCTGGCGCGGCATTTGGCACGCCAAGTTTTACGACGACGAGATGGAGCTACCCGTCACGACCGACAGCATGCTCCTTAGCGATGGGCTGGACTTCGACGCCTCTGACGCGCTTGCCGCGCCACGCTGCCACGTAAATCTCGACCTCGACGAAGCTCCGCGCTATCCGAGCCGCGCCGCCGAGCGCGGAGAATTGGCGGCGCTTGCCGTGCGCATTCGGATCAACGCGGCAGGCGAAGTCGAAGACGCAACAGTTGTCTCGCGCATCGGCTCCGAGGACTTCGAACGAGCGATGAACGCGGTGCGCGACGAGTGGACGGCGACCCGTTTGGAAACCTCTCCGCCTGATTGCCGGATGGAGATGAGCGTCATCCGCGCCTTCACGTTCCGCATCGGGGGCAGTTCGGGAGTGGCGTCACCGGCTGGCATGGGTTACGGCCGCGATAATGGCGTCCAGCGCACCATGGGCAATTGAGTTCACGCGTTCAGCTGGTGCAGAACCAGCGGATTACCTTCTGGGTCATTGCACATCGCCATGCGGCAGTGCGGGCCAGGGACGACGGCGCCCTTGAAGGTGACGCCATTGGCTTTTAGATGCGCGATCAGCGCATCTAAATCTTCGACTTCCAGCGCTAAGCCACCGCCACCTGGCGGCGTCCGATCGAAGTTCTGCAACGCGACGCAGCCGCCCTCCGGCAGATCGTATTCGATCCACCACTGGTCGCCGCGATTGCCGTGGTTGCCAATTTTCAGCCCGAGCGTCTCTTCGTAGAATTTCCGCGCACGCGGAACGTCGCTCATCGTCAACATCGTGAACGCCACTTTGCGGATCATCGACCCCTCCTAGACTTTGGCCTTGTCGAACGCCTTCATCGCGTCGCGCCCGACCCACCGTTCGGTCTGATCGTCTGAAACACTAAGCCGCTCAGCCGTCTCACGCGCGGCGGCGCGGAGTTTGGCGCTGGCTTTGCCGCCAATCGCCCGCAGCGCCCAGTTCACGGCCTTCTTGACGAAATTGCGCGGATCGCGCGCGTGCGCTTCAATCAGATCCAGCCCGCGTAGGAATTGCGCATCCGCGCCTTGCTTGTGGAGCGCGCAACTAGCGAGCAGCGCGAACGCGGCGCGTTTGACGAACTCGTCCTTGGCCTTCGCCCACTTTTCGATCTGTTTGAACGCGTGCGGCGAGCGATCCCAATAGTGGAAACACGCCGTATCGACGATGCCCCAATTGTCCATATCCTTAACCCAACGGTCCATCTGCGCAGGCGTAACAAGCGCTGGATCACCCACCATCGCCGCCAGCATGCGTGCGTCGTGTATGCCGCTGGCCCAGAGCTTTTCCGCCAGCGCGTGATCGTAGCCGATCTCCTTGGCCATCTTGCGCAAATTGGCGACCGTCGTGCCGTACACTTCCGCCTTGGTGACGATGCCATAGCGCTTGGCCATGTCGGCTTTGTACGCCGGCGATCCAGCGCGTTTCAGCTCGACGACAACCGCCTTCACATCGCGCGCCGGCGCCTGCTTCGCTGCGGCCTTCTTAGGCGAGGCTTTTTTCTTCGCTGCCATCAGACGAACTTGATCCACTGACGCACGATCGCCGCAAGCGCTTTGCGATCGGCAGGCGTATCGCTCACGGTGGCGACGGCTCGATCATTCGCCAACCATTTCAACAAACCGTCCGGATCAGCGATCGCCGGCCGCTTCTGCCCAGACCGGACCTTCGCGCCAAGGTGCAGAATGATCTGCAGGTGTTTCTTGCTACGCAAATTCACCGTCGCGAACCATTCCTGCGTGCGAAAGCTCGGCGCATTCCACTTCAAGCCTTCGCTGATCGACTTATCCGCACCCCCGATCGCATTGCGGATCGCATCGATCTCTTTGCGCTGCGGATGCTTCAGCCCGTCCAGCAAACCGTCAACGTCGTCGATGGACTTTGCCATCTTCGCCGCCGCCTTCTTCTTCGGCGCAATCTCCGCATCCTTGGCTGACATCACGCGGCCTTGGTGACCAAACCGTCGAGGCGGGAGTAGCTGAACTCCATGCCGTCAGTCATGCCCGTGGACATAGCGCCGTCGCGCGCTTCCTTCGACACGAACTGCATGACGCAGACGAGCGTTGTGACGCCATTCTGCTCGGTGAGATCCAGCGAAACGATGCACGGATCGCCCACCGGCATGGCAAACTCCGTGTCGCCCGGATCAAAGTACTGATCGTGCGTGACCTTCGTCGGCGCATTCACCTCAGTGAATGTGCCGACGAAGCCAAACTTCTTGCCGTCTTCCTGGTTTTTCCACTGCCAGCGATATTTGCCGCCGACGCGCACATCCATGTCGCAGATCGGCATGTCCCAACCACCGTAGCCCTGCCATTTGGGAATGAGTTCAGGGTTGGTGTGCGCATCCCACACGAGCTGACGCGGCGCGGTAAACTGGCGCGTGACACGTACTTCTCGATCGCTGGGTAGTGTCACTTGAGCTGGTGCTGGCATTGCTTTTTCCTTGATGCTTGGCGCGCTCAGGCCGCTTGTTTGAACATTTCATCGAGGCGCTGGAAGCCCATCTCCATGCCGTCCGTCATGCCGGTTGCGACCGCCCCGTCACGCGTTTCTTTCGACGCAAAGCGCATGGTGCAAACCAAAGTGGTGACGCCGCCCGCTTCGCTCAGCTCAAGCGTAACCAGCGCAGGATCGCTCGCAGGCATCGAGCCGCCGATATCGCCGGCGTCATAATATTCGTCGTGCGCGAACTTCGCCGGTTCGCTCACTTCGCTGAACGTGCCGTGGAAGCCGAACTGCTTGCCATCTTCGTCGCTCTTCCAGCGCCAGAGGTACGAACCGCCTTCGCGCACATCCATGTCACACACCGGCATTGACCAGCCCGGCGGTCCGAGCATCCACTTCACGACCAGTTCGGGCTTGGTGTGCGCGTCCCACAACAACTGACGCGGCGCCTTGAACGTGCGCGTCACGCGTACTTCGCGATCGTTGGGCAATGTGACTTGTGCTGACATTTTCCTCTCCTTGGAATGATGCGGCGTTCGTTCAAGGAACGCCCGAGACCCACCCACGCCGACACCGGCGCCTATTTTTTCTTTCGTTTGCCGCGCGCTTTGGGCGCGTCTTGCAGCTTCAGCGTCTCCAGCAAATCGTCGAGACGCGCATAGTTCTGCTCAAAGATCTCGCGATAGCGCTCGATCCAATCATTGGCGGCGTTGAGCGGCGCCATTTCGAGTTTGCACGGCCGCCGCTGGCCATCTCGGCCCTTGGTGATCAGCCCCGCCGTCTCCAGCACGCGTAAGTGCTTGGAGACCGCCGGCTGGCTGAGCGCAAAGGGTGCGGCCAGCTCCATCACAGAGGCCTCGCCCTCCGCCAGCCGGGCAAGGATCGCCCGGCGGGTGGGATCAGCGAGCGCGGAGAATGTGGCGTCCAGGTTCATATATTGCCTGTCAGTTATATTCACTTTTGGTTATATATCGGTGCGATCCCGAGTCAAGACGCCTTTGAAACGCCGGACGGCTTTGGCATCTTGCGCCGGTGAAGCCCTTCACCACCGACGATCTGCTCGCCTGCTATCGGCGCGGCGTCTTTCCGATGGCGGAGAGCCGCGAGGACGAGGGCTTCTTCATCGTCGACCCGGAATGGCGCTGCCTCTTCCCGCTCGACCGCTTCCACGTGCCCCGCCGCCTCGCCCGCACACTGCGCGCCGATCGCTTCAGCTTCACGATTGATCGCGACTTCGCTGCGGTCATCGACGGCTGCGCCGAGCCCGGTCCCGACCGCGAAGACACCTGGATCAATCCCGACATCCGCGCGCTCTACATGGCGCTGCACGCACAAGGCGTGGCGCACAGCGTCGAGACCCGCATCGATGGCGAGCTCGCCGGCGGCCTCTACGGCGTCGTCATCGGCGGCGCGTTCTTCGGGGAGAGCATGTTCTCCCGCGCGACCGACGCCAGCAAAGCCGCACTCGTGCATCTCGCTGCGCGTTTGCGTTTCGGCGGCTTCAAATTGCTCGACGCGCAATTCATCACGCCACACCTCTCACAATTCGGCGCGCAAACAATCCCGCGACGAATCTTTCAGGCGTTGCTTGAGGTGGCGTTAGAGACCAGAGCTGAGTTTAGCGCGCTGCCGGAAAGCACGCGCGGCGCGGACTTGGTTGAGGCGTTGCGCTCTACCTCGTGATCACTTCGACGCCGCCCATGTACGGCACGAGCGCCTTCGGCACTTTGATCGAGCCATCCGCCTGTTGATAGTTCTCCAGCACCGCAACCAGTGTGCGCCCAACAGCGAGCCCCGAACCGTTCAGCGTGTGCACGAACTCGGTCTTGCCTTCCTTGTTGCGGAAGCGCGCATTCATGCGGCGGCCTTGGAAATCGCCGCAATTCGAGCACGAGCTGATCTCGCGGTACTTGCCTTGGCTCGGCAACCAGACTTCGAGGTCGTAGGTCTTGCGCGCGCCGAAGCCCATGTCGCCGGTGCACAGCAGCATCACGCGATACGGCAGCTCCAACCGCTTCAGCACTTCTTCCGCGCAGCCCACCATGCGTTCGTGTTCGTCATGGCTTTGCTCAGGCGTGGTGATCGACACCAATTCAACTTTGCGGAATTGGTGCATGCGGATCATGCCGCGCGTGTCACGGCCCGCGGCGCCCGCTTCAGCGCGGAAGCACGGCGTATCGGCCGTCATGCGCAACGGCAGCGGCGCTTCATCCAAGATCTGCTCACGCACAAGATTGGTGAGCGCGACTTCGGATGTCGGAATCAGCCAAAAATCTTCACGCGTCGGCGCGGTCTCTAAAATGTCGTTCAACACCTGCGTCGGCTTTGCGCCGGCGCCGCGCTTCTCGAACTCCTCGTCAAACTTTTCGAGTGCTTCGTTGAGCAATTCCTGACGGCTCACCGTGCGCGCCGCGGTAAACTGATCGTCCACGAACTTCGGCAATTGGCCGGTGCCGAACATCACATGGTCTTTGACCAAAAGCGGCGGCGACACTTCAGTGTAGCCATACTCGGTCGTGTGCATATCCAGCATGAACGCCGCCAGCGCGCGTTCCATGCGAGCGAGACCGCCCTTCAACGCAACGAAACGCGCGCCCGAAAGCCGCGCCGCTGCTTCGAAATCCATCTGCCCAAGCGCTTCGCCGAGCGTGACGTGATCGGCCGTCAGATCAAGCGCCGGCGGGTTGGCGCCAGATTGTATGTACCAACGGCGCACTTCGATATTGCCGTGCTCATCAGCGCCATCCGGCACGTCAGTCGCGGGCAAGTTCGGCAAACCGGCGAGGAGATCGTCCCGCACTGCGAGCCACTTGGCTTCATCAACGCTCGTCTCTTCAATGCGCATCTTCAGCGCTGCGACCTGCGTGATCAGACGATCCGCCTCGGCGTCATCCTTCTTGCCCTTTGCGGCGCCGATCGCTTTCGACGACGCGTTGCGCTGCGCTTCCGCTTCTTGTTTTGCAGTGGAGGCGGCGCGCGCTTTGATGTCGGCATCAATGATCTTTTGGGCTTGCGGCGGCAAGCCGCGACGCGCCCAGGCGGCGTCGTAGAGAGCGGCGTTTTCGCGGATGGCGCGGATGTCGTGCATCGAGTCTTTCCCGTTCGCGCCCCGCTTAGCGGAACGGGCGCAAAAGCGCTACGGGGCTGGCGGATCGGCGGCTGCGAGCGCGTCAGCGTCGGCTTGGTCCCGCTTCGCTTTGCCCCGCTCGATCGCGGCCACGATCCAGATCGAAATTTCGTAGAGCAGGTAAACCGGCAGAGCCATGACGAACATCGATATGAGATCGTTCGGCGTAACCATGGCGGAGAACGTCGCGATACCAACGATGGCGTAGCGGCGTCCCTTGCGCAGCAGCGAGGCCGAGACGATCCCAACCCGGCCCAAGAGCGAGAGCACTACCGGCAATTGGAACATCAGCCCGAACGCCAAAACCAGCGTCGTCACCAGCCCCATATATTCTTCGACCTTGGGCAGATACGTCACCCGCACCGGGCCTTCAGTCACTTCCTGCGTCAGCGCAAAATTAAGCGCGAACGGCATGGCGACGTAAAACACAAAACTCGCGCCCAACAGAAACATCACCGGCGCAGCAATCATGAAGGGCGCCGCCGCCGCGCGTTCGCGCTTGTAGAGCCCCGGCGCAATGAACGCATAAACCTGCCAGGCAAGCACCGGGAACGCCAAGAAGATGCCGCCAAACAACGCGATCTGCATCTTCACCGAGAAGAATCCGAAGGCGCCGGTATTGATGAGCTGAATGGCCTCGCCGGCCCGTTCGGGATGCACGTGCGCCATCGCCGTTTGAAACGGCTTGGCCAAGAACATGAACAACGGATCGGCGAAGATGAAGCAAACAACGAAGCCGATCAGCACCGCGATGGCCGAGCGCACCAGCCGGTCGCGCAGCTCGGCCAAGTGTTCCAGCAACGGCGCGCGCGAGGCTTCGATTTCGTCGTCGTCAGCAGCGGCGGTCACGGTGCGCTCCGCACGATCGGCGTAACGTTCGAAGGCGTCTCATCGGCGATCGGTGTTTCTACCGGCGCTGCAACCGCCTCGGCGTCCGCCGATTGCGTGATCCCCGCACCGGACGGCCCACGTGCAGTCGCGACCGGCGGCGGCACGCTCGGCTCAGGTGCGGGAAGCTCAGGCGTCGGCGCAGGCTTAGAGAGGCCGGCATAATCTTCGAGCGTGCCGCCGAGCGGCTTGCTCAGCTCGGCGCGGATATCGTGCAGTGACGTCGTCTTGCGCAGCGCATCGACTTCGCGCTTCAACTCATCGAGCTCGGCTTGGCGCGCGAGTTCATCGAAGCCTGAGCGAAACTCCTGCGCCATGCCGCGCAGCTTCGCCGTCCACTGCCCGAGCTTGCGGAACAGCAACGGCAGATCCTTCGGCCCAACCACCACAAGGGCGAGGATGCCGAGAACGATGATCTCGTTGAAGCCAAGACTCGGAAGCATGTGGCGTTAGCCTCGCGCTTTAATTCTGCGCGTCGTCTCTCTGACGCTCGCTGGCTTGGTCGCGGACTTGCGGCGGCGCTTCAGGCGGCGGCGTATCTTGCGGATCGCTCAGGCCTTTGCGGAAGCCGCGAATGCCTTTGCCGAAGTCTTCCATCATGCCGGAAATGCGTCCCGGCTTGGAGAACAGCAAGAAGGCCAAAGCCAAAACAATGAGCAGGCCCCAAAGGCTCGGCATATGCATGTCGTCAAACTCCATTCCGCGACGCTGCGCGGATCACTCGTCTTCGCCCATATGATCCACGAAAAAGCTTGCCGCGTCGTCACCGTCCGACAGCGGTTCTTCGTCACTGGCCAAGTCCTCGCTGGGACGCGGGATGTCGAGCTGTGTCGCCGCGCGTGGGTCCAGCAGGCCCAGGCCCTTCAAATCGTCCTTGCCTGGCAGAGCGTCAAGCGAGGCAAGGCCGAACTGGCTCAAGAATGCGTCCGTCGTCCCGAAGGTCAGCGGACGGCCCGGGGTCCGGCGCCGGCCGCGAGGCCGGATCCAGCCGATCTCTAGCAGCAGCTCCATCGAGCCGCGCGAGAGGCTGACGCCCCTGATGTCCTCGATTTCGGCGCGCGTGACCGGCTGGTGGTATGCGATAACCGCCAACGTCTCCATTGCCGCCTTGGGCAGCCGCTTCGGCGCTTCGCGGGTCTCGGTAAACAGGCTGGAGAGGTCGGGCGCTGACTGGAACCGCCAACCCGCCCCGGTCTCTACCAGGTTCACACCGCGCCCAGCATAGTCGGCCTTAAGCCTCATCAGAACGGCGGCGACATCCACCGCCGGCCCAAGCTTCTCGCCCAACGCCTTCGCCGGCACCGGCTCGCCACCGGCGAACAGAAGCGCCTCGGCCGCCCGGATCGCATCCGCCGATGGCTCGGCGCGCGGGCGCTCACCTTCGGTGAAAGCGTCCTCGATGCGGCGCATCGCATCGGCGTGGGGCGGATCGGCCTCGTTCATGCCCCGTCCTTATGGACCGGGCGGGCGCGCACGAACAACGGCGCAAACGCTTCCGACTGCTGCAGTTCCAATTTGCCCTCGCGCGTCAGTTCCAGAGACGCGCCGAACGTCGACGCCAGATAGCTCTCCGGCGGCGGCGCGTCCGGACCAGTCTCGGTCGACGGCGTCAGCGCAGTGATGGCGCTCCATTCGTCGAGTTTGGTCAGCGCTTGTTCCAGCCTCTTGCGCGCCGTCTCCAGCGGATAGGCGCGGCGCACGAGTGTCGTGTAGGCGCGCTTGCGGACGCTCTTCGAGCGATCGGCGCAGTAGGCGTTGAGCAATTCATAGAGATCGGCGCGCCAGGTCGTGTGCTTGGTCAGCACCGTCGCTTGCGGCTGGCCGTTCATGAACACGTCGCGCCCAAGCTGCGGCAGCTCTTCCAAGCGCTTCGCCGCCGCGCGCGCGAGCGCCAGATTCACCAGCTTCTGACGAAGTGCTGCTTCCATCTGCTGCGGATCAGGTTCGTCCTCCGCCAGTTTCGGTTTCGGGATCAGCAGCCGCGATTTGAGCAGCGCCAACCATGCGGCCATGACGAGATAGTCGCCGGCGATTTCCATGTTGCCGGCGCGCGCTTCGGCGATGAAGGCGAGATACTGATCGGCGATCTCACCAATCGAGACCTTGGCGATGTCGATCTTGCGCGTGCGCGCCAGTTCGAGGAGCAGGTGCAACGGCCCCTCGAACGCGCCGAGCGCCAACACGAGCGCTTCGCCCTCGTCCGCCTGTTCGGCGGCGAAGAGATCGCCCTCAATGGTGTCGGTATCGTCGCTCATTGGCTGCAATATAGCCCGTCCGGGCGCAATTAGCCCACAAGCTCTCTGAATCTCGCCCAGCCCGCTTCCGCGTCGAATTCGCGCGGCTGGCGTTTTGCGAAGCTCTCTACCGCCCTGGCGCGAACCAGCGGCAGCCCCTCCAGCGCGCGGCAGCCTTTCGCCACCGCTTGCATATCCTGAAGCACGCCCGAGCACTGCAGCACCACGTCGCAACCCGCCTCAAGTGCGGCCTCGGCGCGTTCAGTCAGCCCGCCATTCAGCGCGTACTGAAGCGCCTTCATGTCGAGATCGTCGCTCATCAGCAGACCAGCAAAGCCGATGCGCTTTCTGATGATCTCTTCGATCACGAACGGCGAGCACGTCGCCGGACGATCGGGATCCCACGCCTCATAAATGATGTGCGCCGTCATCGCTGCTTCAGCGTCGGTGTTTTGCGCGAAGGGGAAGACGTCGTTGGTGAGATCAAGTTCGCTCGCCGCCACGCGCGGCAGCGCCAAGTGACTATCCGCCGTCGCGCGGCCATGTCCCGGCATGTGTTTGATGCAACCCGCGACGCCGCCATCGTGCAAGCCTTCAAGCGCCGCCCGCGCCAGCAACGCCACGATCTTCGGATTAGCCGAGAAAGCGCGATCGCCGACAATCTTGTCGCTGCCATCCACCGGCACGTCGAGCACCGGCGCGTAGTCGGCATCAACGCCAACCGAGCGCAGTTCATACGCGATCAAACGATGGCCGAGATAGGCCGCTTCGACGCCGTGCACATTGTTCTGATCGAACACTTCGCCGTAGCGCGCACAAGCCGGCCACACCGGCCATTCCGGCGCCTTCAGCCGCGCCACGCGTCCGCCTTCTTGATCGATCCAGATCAGCGCATCGTGACCGGCGGCTTCACGCAACTCTGCACACAGCGCCCGCACCTGATCGCGCGTGACGCACGCTTCTCGAAACAGAATAAACGCCCACGGCCGCGCATCGCGGAAGAAGTTGCGCATCTCCGCATCGAGCTTGGGTTGGCGTACGCCGAGCGCACAACTGAGCAAAGACTTCCCCACGAGTCGTTCGGGCGAAGCTTTAGCGTCGGTCGGCTGATAGTTTTGTGACACGGGCCGCTCTTAACGCGCCGCCACGATGCAGTCCTGGCCCATCTGCCGTATGCGCTCGCAGAAGCGCGCGGCTTGGGTGCGGTCGGCGAAGTAGCCGGCGCGGACGCGATAATAGATCCCGCGCTGGCCGAGATCGGCGCGCTCGACGTCGAGTGCGGCTGGCGCAAACAATTGCGGCGCACGCGATGACAAGCGCCGCCACGCCGGATCGATCGCGGCTTCCGATTGCAGCGCTGCGAGCTGAGCAACGAACTGTCCGTTCGCCGCAAACTGAGGTGCGGCGCCAACCTGCGCTGGGCCAGCCGGAGCAACAGCGGCAGGCGGCGCGTCTTCGACCGGCGCCGGCGCGCTATCGGCCGTGACCGTCTCCGGAATCGTCAGCGCATCAGGTCCAACGGGATCAGCGGCGGTGACGCCCGCTTCCGACGGCAAGATTTTATACGGGCCGGGTGAGGCGATGCGCGGCGCTTCCGGGCCGCTATAGAGTTGCCAGACAAAACCGCCGAAGCAGAGCGCGATCACGAGCATCAGAATATAGAGCGTCCGCGCGTGGCGCGACTGATCGTCGTACGCGTGCATGCGCGGGTCATAACTTCTGCTCACGGCACGCCGCTCCCGGAATCGTTCTTCAATGCGCGTTTACCACGCTTCGGCCTCACCTCCGCTTAACGACGCGGGAAGCAGCCCTGCATGAATCCATAATTCCGCATGCGTAACGGAGTCGTTAGCGGGCCCTCACAACCTATTGCCGAGGCAGGTCGCGCCGCTCCACAAGCGCGATTTTCCCTGCTTGATCGAGGATCGATAGGAACTCAGCAACTTGGTCTTCGCTGGCGTTAAGACGGTGAAGGTGCTGTGCGGCGGTGGCCAACCCACGCAGATACTCCTCAAACGTCGCCTTCAAGTCGCCCGCTGCGAACACGGCGTGATTCAAGTGCGGGCAGCATGCGTATGTCCGTCGGCGCGCAACGTACCGGGACCGCTCCTTGTACCTCTCGTGCATTTCCACCGGCATCACGATCGGCACATAGATCACCTGGCCATCGATCTCCGCCAACTTCGAAGCGCTCAGGAGTTCGGCCACCACAGGATCTACCGCGCGGTGAACGACCCCCACCAAGTCACCCACATCGTTGCTGCATTCTGAGGACGCTGCGTACTTCATCGCTCACCGATGGATGTTGAACAGCCGCTTCTCTTCTTCGATGGCGTAATCGTCGGTCATCCCGGCGATGTAATCGCAGACGCGACGCGCTGTGCGTTGCCCTTTCGGGCCGTCGCCGCCTTGTTGCCAGGCAGGCGGCAAAAGTTCCGGTTCCGCCAGCAAGAGCTCAAACAGATCGCGCAGGATGCGTTTGGCGTGGCTGCGCGAGCGATTGACCTTCCAGTGCCGGTACATGCGCTGCATCAGAAAGCGCCGCAGCACCGCCTGATGCTCGTTCATCTCATCGCTGAACCCGACGAGCGGTTTGCCCGCTGCGCGCACGTCCTCGACGCACTTCGGGTTGGCCGCAGCAATCCGATTGCCGGATTCCCAGACCAGATCATCGACCCAGACACCGATCAGGCGTCGTATCGTCTCAGCGCTCTGCCGGAACTGGTCGATCTCAGGATAGTCCCGCTCAACCTCACCCAACACCCGCGCCACCATGGGCACTTCCTCGCGGATTTCCTCCAGCGTGAAGAGGCCAGCGCGCAGGCCGTCGTCGATATCGTGATTGTTATAAGCGATGTCGTCGGCATGTGCTGCGACTTGCGCTTCCGGCCCCGGCCAAGACTCAAGCTCAAGGTCGTGCGTGGCGACGTATTCCTGGATAGCCACCGGCAAATCAGTCAGCGCCGCGCCATAGCGAATGAGCGGCCCATTGTGTTTGACGACGCCCTCAAGCGTCTCCCACGTCAGATTGAGCCCGTCGAACGTCGGATACTTGCGCTCCAACTTCGTCAGCACACGCAGCGTCTGTGCGTTGTGATCGAAGCCGCCATAGCCATCCATGCAGAGGTCGAGCACGTCTTCGCCAGTATGGCCAAACGGCGGATGCCCGAGATCGTGCGCGATGCCCAAAGCGTCGGCGAGATCGTCATCCAGCCCCATCACGCGCGCCACCGAGCGGGCGATCTGAGCCACTTCCAAAGAGTGCGTCAGGCGCGTGCGGTAGTGATCGCCCTCGTGGGCGACGAACACCTGCGTCTTGCCCTTCAGCCGCCGGAAGGCGCTCGAGTGGACGATCCGATCCTTATCGCGTTCGAAAGGATTTCGGGTCCGGCTTTCGGGTTCCGGGAAGAGCCGCCCGCGCGAACGCGCCGGGTCAGTGGCGTAAACGGCCCGCGGCGGCCGCTCATAGACCCCCGTCGCCTTCACTTTGGCGCGTTTTACAGCTTTCTGCCCGTCAGCCACGAACCGGCTTCTCCTTCACACCCAAGGGTGAGACCATATATGGGCGGTGACCCTTTGAGAAACCGCCTCCACGGTATCGTTAACGCATGACTGACATCGCACTCTCCGCCGCCGCCGCTGACCGCATCAAGGCCGTCGTCGCCGCCGAACCGGCGGGCGCGGGCCTCCGCGTCGCCGTTGAGGGCGGGGGATGCTCCGGCTTCCAGTACGAGATCGGCGTCGCGGCCAACGCTAACGGCGATGACGTGGTGATCGAGCGCGATGGCGCGCGGCTCTTCGTCGATCCTGTTTCGCTGCCCTTCCTTTTGGGCTCGGAAGTCGATTGGGTCGACGAGCTCATCGGCGCGTCGTTCAAAGTGAAGAACCCGAACGCCACCTCCGCTTGCGGCTGCGGCGTGAGCTTCTCGGTCTAGCCATGTTCGGCGGTTCAAAAATTGACCGCGGCATCGAAGCTTTCGCCAAGCAAGATTGGAAACGCGCGCGCCGCTTTCTCGAAGAAGGCTTGCAGGACGAAGACCGCGCAGGCGGCTTCTACTATCTCGGCCAGCTCTATTGGCGCGGCCTAGGTGGCCCGGCTGAAAAAGACGCCGCCGTCGATTGCTTTGCGCGCGCTGCAGATCTCGGCCATGTCGGCGCCGAGGTAGCCTACGGCATCGCACTGCGCTCCGGGGTTGGCGTCGGCAAAGATGACGAGCGTGCTTACGCGCTCTTTCGCTCCGCCGCCGGCGCCGGTGATCGCGACGCCATGATCCAGCTCGCCACGATGAGCGAACCAGACGACGCGCGCCGTTGGCTTACCCGCGCCTCCGAACTCGGCCACGCGCCCGCCATGCTCAATCTCTCCGACATGCTGATGAACCGCGATCCGGTGGAAGCTTTGTCGTGGCTCTATGCCGGCGTCGCACTCTCGGGCGACGACGCAGCGCGCAAGCGCGCCAAAGCGCTAGCCGCGGAAATGACGGCCGCCGAAATCGACACGGCGCAAAAGGCCGGCCGCGTCTACGCCAAGGACATCCAACAGCGCCTGCGCGACGGTCGACCCTAAGTTACGTGGCGGCGCCGTTGGCATAAGCCCCGCGCCGGGTTCATGATCGCACCATGAACGTCACCGAAGCTCTCAAAACGCGCATCTCAGTGCGCGCCTTCAAACCCGATCCGCTGCCCGAAGCGCTCGTGCGCGAACTCTTGGACACCGCACGCTTCTCGCCCTCAGGCGGAAATTTGCAGCCGTGGAAAGTGATCGCTGTCAGTGGCGCTGAGCGTGACGTAGTGATCGCGCTGGCGAAAGCCAACTTGCCGGGCAAGGAGGATGACCGCCCCGTCTATCCCGCCCATCTCTGGGAGCCCTATCGTTCGCGCCGCTACAAGCTCGGCGAAGACATGTACGCGATCCTCGGCATCCCGCGCGAAAACAAAGGCGCGCGCCTGATGCATTTGATGCAGAACTTCGAGTTCTTCGGCGCGCCTGTTGGCCTCTTCTTCGTCATCGAAAAAGCCATGGGCCACGGTCAATGGGCGCACCTCGGCATGTTCATGCAATCGCTCGCGCTCGCCGCCACCGAGCGCGGCGTTTCAAGCTGCATGCAGGAAGCCTGGGCGATGATGCGCGCGCCGCTGGCTGCGCATTTCGCGTTGCCCGACACTGAGATGATCTATTGCGGCATGGCGCTTGGTTATGCGGACGAGAGCAAGCCCGTAAACGCGCTACGCAGCGACCGGGCCAGCGTAGATGAGTTCGCGACGTTTAAGGGCTTTGCGCCGGCAAAATGACCCACTGAAGAATCGCAGCCCAAAGCAAGGAATAGCCGAGCGGCGCGAAGGCCCAAGCGATGCGCGCGCCCTTCGATCCGCGCCGCCACAGCAGAGCCACCGCAATCCCGATCAACGCGAACAGCGGCATCGCGATGAAACCAGCAGCGAAGAGCCAAGCCACAAAGGGCCAAGTCGCAATCGGCGCTGCGCCATCAAGCATACCGCGAACGCCCGCAGCGCCCTGCATGAAAGTCAGCACATCGAAGGCGATGATGAGGCCAAGCACCAACGGGAAGCCGCGCGCCTCAGTGCTAGCCATTACGACGCGCATTCCCCAGCACGCCGTCCTCGGCAAAATCAACGATCGCGAACACCAGCCCCATCATCACCAGCCACAAGATCGGCGCGATCAACATAGCGAGCGCCATCGGATGTCCCACCGCATACGCCGACCATGCGCTCTTCACCGCAACGAACGCCGCGATCGGATAAATCCAACACAGCAACTCCGCCACCAGCAGCGCCAACTTCGAATCCCAGTGCGAGCGCTCGACCGGCGTGAGCATGCGAACCGCCATGCCCAAGCTCGCGAACCCCACCGCCAGGTGGAACAAGGTGAAGGCCCAGAGGATTACAATCATGGCGTCTTCTAACACGGCGCAGCGGTTTTGGCTTTCCTCCGGGCCCTGACAGGCGGATTTTTCTGTCGGCTGCGGGGGCGTGCAACGGAGTTTCCCATGTCCCGCAAGGTCGGCGACCATATCGAAATCGATCAAGAAGACGCGCGCGCCGGCCAAACCGGCAATCATGTGCGCTACATTCTGGCCATTGGCGTCGCGCTGGTTGTGATCGGCTTCGGGGCCGTCGCCATGGGCTGGTTCGGTTGATGCCGCGCGCGCGCCCGGCTAAGCCGGGCGCATGCCGCTCAAAATCGCCGCCTGGAACGTAAACTCCATCCTCGCGCGCCTGCCCACGGCGCTCAAAGTGTTCGAGGAAGTGAATGCCGACGTTTGGTGTCTGCAAGAAATCAAGTGCGAGGATCCGCGCTTTCCGCGGCTTGAGTTTGAAGCCCTCGGCTACAATATCGAGACGTTCGGACAGAAGAGCTATAATGGCGTCGCCATCCTCTCAAAGTATCGCATCGAAGAATTCGTGCGCGGCGTGCCCGGTCTCGAACACGAGCAATCGCGCTACATCGAAGCGTTGATCGCGGGGCCCGACGGCCCTGTCCGCGTCGCATCAATTTACGCGCCCAACGGCAATCCGATTGGCACGGACAAGTTCGCCTTCAAGCTCGCCTTCATGGAAGCGCTCAACGCACACTTGCGCCGACTGCTACAGCAAGAAGAGAGCTTCGTCATCGCCGGCGACTACAACGTCATCCCGCGCGACGTGGACTGCGTCGATCCACGCGTCTGGACTGGCGATGCGCTCTTCCAACCGGAAACGCGCGCCGCCTATCGCGCCTTACTCAATCTCGGCCTGACCGACGCCTATATGGCCCTCGATGGCGCCGCGCACAAATATACGTTCTGGGACTACCAAGCCGGCGCCTGGCAAAAGGACAACGGCATCCGCATCGATCACGTGCTGCTCTCGCCGCAAGCCGCCGACCGTTTGCAAGGCGTCGAAATCTTCAAGAAGGCGCGTGGGCTGGAAAAAGCCTCCGACCACGTCCCGATCATCGCGACCATCGGCTAGCGATCTATCCCACAGCAAACAGCGAGCGCGCCCTTCATTTTCAACGTCGCGCGCGAAATCTATCCCACAGCTTCAGAGTGGCGGTATCATGCGCTTATCCGTTTCATCGGAGGGGCGTTTGGAATCCAGCCCAATGTGAAGCGGGACGTGATGAGCGAGACGAAGGCGGCGGGGATTGAAACCGTCGCGGTCCGGGGATTGGTGTTGGACCGACCCGCTCGCCGTTGGCGCACAGGGCCCGGAGTGAACAGCTCCTCATCTCTTGCGCGAACGTCAGCATCGCGGAGACGCTGAGCGAAACGCACAGTCTCTCATTCCTATCTCGGCGCCTTAGTGCGTCAGCTCAGCGTCTCGCCCTCCGGCTTCTCACGAAGCGCGGCAAAGCAGACGTGCGCCTTAGTCGACGCAGATCGCTGCTTCAGCGCGGCCGTTAACGACCCGCGTGTAGCAGCCGAACCGCATGTTCGACGGTTGGCATTGGCCCGAGACATTGCCCTGTCCCGCCGCTTCAACAGGGCCAAGGCAATTGCCAGAGTCGCATTCAGTACCGCTTCGGCAGGCTTCGCCGCCATCGGCGTAGGGGATCACGCATTGCAGTGTTTGCGCACGACCAACACGTTGCATGCTGCCGCCACGCGCGGTGCAATCGCCTTGCGCGCTATCGGCTGGCTGAGACGGCGCAGGCGCCGGCTCGACGGGCGCGCAGGCGCTGAGCGCAAGAACGAAAGCGGCGACCAGAAATCGCTTCATTGCTCTCGTTCCTCTTGGATTTTGACGTCTTGGGTTGGGGCGTCACTAGCGTCTGGATCATCTTCTTCAGCCGCCGGGATAGCGTACCCGCCGGAAAGCCAGCGATTCAAATCTACGTCAGCACAACGCTTTGAACAGAAAGGCCGGAACTTCAGATCCTGTTCCTTGCCGCAGATGACACACTTGCTCATAGCGCCCTCGCGTCGATTCGATCGCGCGCCCAGAATTCGTTTTTGGGCGCCGCGTCGATCGTCCAGCGCATGCCGAGCGAATTGGAGAGCTGCGCCCGCCAATCGATCTCGGCGGAGTCGAGCCAAGCCTTCACTTCGGACGCCACCGTGCAAGCAATCTGACGCCCGGTCTGCGCGCGCCCTTCGCGTTCAATCGCCCGGAGCGCCATCAGCGCGACAGTCTCGACACTCATGCGTCCATCCGGATCGCGCAATTGTTCATGCAAAGGCGCGCGCAATTGCGAGCGCGCCAAGTCGAAGACGCCAAAGCGAGAGAGCCCGCCGAACTGCGTGCTCCAAGGATCGCCTGCGAACGCTTGCTTCACCGCGTCCTCCAATTGCTTGGCATGCGACTTGGCGCGAAGAGAGACGAAATCAATCGCGATGATGCCTGCAAGGTTTCGCAATCTGATCTGGCGCGCGGCTTCCTGTGCAGCAGCAATGTTGAGATCGAGCGCAAACCGCTCCGGATCGCCTGAGCCCGCACGCGCGCCCGCATCCACATCGATGGCAACCAAAGCGGCCGTCGGTTCAATTGTAAGCATGCCGCCGCCGGCAATCGGCGCGGTGCGCGCTAGTGAATCTTCGATCAGCGCATCAAGCTTGCCGCGTGTGATGGGATCGGCAGGGCGGGCGAGCAACACTTCTTCGTCCACCTCGTGCTGGGCGATACGATGCGGCGCCTGGTCGTCATGGCCGGTCTCGGTCAGTTCAACGACGGGATTCTTGTTGCGCGCGGCTTCGCGCGTGACCGTGACAATAATTCCTTGCCCCTCCCGCAACGCAACACGCTCACGGCGCATCCGCGCGCGACCATCATCGCCGAGCGGCAGAAAGCCGTGCTGTTCGCTCAGGCCCAGATCGAGAAACACACCGCGGCGGCGGCGATCGATCTCGCGCACGCGCGCGCAATATATCTCGCCCCAACGCGCCCGGCGGCCTTCGTCGCTGGTGCGCGAAATGCGGAGCGCGATCGGCTTGCCGTCGCGCACCAAAGCTTCGCGGGTCTCGCCAATGGCGGCGTCAGTCCAGGTTTCGAACGCCTCACTCACCGCGCGCGCCTTCGATCAGGTTCGCAGTCTCGAACAATGGGAGGCCGACAATGGCGCTGTAAGAGCCGACAATCGTGGTGATGTAACGCGCCGCCAGACCTTGGATGGCATAACCACCAGCTTTGCCCTGCCATTCGCCGCTCGCGATGTAAGCGTCGATCTCGTGCACGGAGAGAACTTTGAAAGCGACGCGCGCTTCTCCGAGACGCGTGCTCACCGCACCCGCACGCTTCAGCGCGACGCCGGTAAAAACACGATGCGTGCGTCCCGAGAGCAACGCCAAACACGCGCGCGCCTGTTGCTCAGTTTCGGCCTTGGGCAGAATGCGGCGGCCAACTGCAACGACGGTATCTGCCGCAAGCACAAGCGCACCATCGGCGATCACCGCTTCGGCTTTGCCGCGCGCGAGCCGCAGCGCATGCAAGCGGGGTGTCTCACCCTTCAACGGGGTTTCGTCGATCTCGGCGGCTCGGACTTCATCGGGCGTGACCCCGATTTGCGCCAACAGCGTCAGCCTGCGCGGGCTCGCGCTGGCGAGCACCAACTTCATGAACCGCGGGTCAGCCCAAGTCGCTTGGCGATAATGCGGTCCACCGTGCGTGGGCTCAGCAAGCGCGGCAGCGTACGATCCATGAACGGGCGGCGTAGAATGGCGTAGCGCGTCTTCGGACTGGCATCGGCAAGGCAGCGCCAGATGAGATCGCCAACGTCGGAAGCCGGCAGGCCTTCGCGGCCGAGCTTCAACATGAAGTCGGCGACGCGTTGCGTAGCCTTGCCATACGGCGTGTTGGAAAAGCGCTTCAGATCGCCTTCCTCAGCTTTGTCCCAAATCGGCGTAGCGATCGCGCCAGGGCCGACGACGATGACGTCGATGCCGAACAGCATCAGCTCGCGCCGCAATGATTGTGAATAGCCTTCGAGCGCAAACTTGGATGAGGAGTATGGACCAACGAAGGGCGAGCCGTTTTGACCGCCGACCGATGAGATCATCACGATACGGCCCGGCTTGCCGATGCGCTCGCGATCGGCGCCGAGCAGATCGGAGAACGCGCGCGTGACGTTGTGGACACCGAAGAGGTTGATCTCGAATTGCTTGCGCAACTCGTCCGTATCCAAATGCAACAACGGACCCGACACCGCGATGCCGGCATTGTTCACGAGGCCAAAGAGCTTTCGATTGCCGAGCGCCTGCACAACTTGGGCCGCACCCGCGCGCACGGCTGCTTCGTCAGCGACATCAAAGATGAGCGGCGTCACGGCGTCAGCGAACTCGGCCTTCAGGCTATCGGCGTCGGCCTGCTTGCGCACGCTGGCGAACACATGGCTCCCATTGCGCACCGCGCTCGCCACGGCGGCGCGACCGATTCCGGTAGACGCGCCGGTGACCACCACCGCGCGATCGAGGGAGGCTTTGCTCATTTGAAGCGATACGTGATCCGACCCTTGGTCAGATCATACGGCGTCATCTCAACCAGGACCTTGTCGCCGGCCAGCACGCGGATGCGGTTCTTACGCATCTTGCCTGCGGTGTGAGCGATGATCTCGTGGTCATTCTCGAGCTTCACCAGGAACGTCGCGTTGGGCAAAAGCTCAATCACGGTTCCCGCGAATTCCAGTAGTTCTTCCTTTGCCATTCGGTCTCCAGATTCTTGGCGGCGGGGCCTTATAGGCGCACCATTCTATCCCGTCGATGGGCGGGCGAAGCGGGCGGCGATCCTTTTCGCAAGGCTGTCCCGCACCGCGCGATACTCCATAAGCACTTGATCGCGCGAGCCTTCCGTGAGGGAGGGGTCGAACGTGGGCCAGTACTCCGCCGACGCCCCGAGTACTGGGACAAGGCCAAGCGCCGTGTGGTGGGCCTCGGGGCTGAGCGACACGATGAGATCGAACGGGCCGTGCTCGTGATAGTCGCTCTCGAAAAAATCGAAGCCCTTCGGCTCGTATTTCGAAATGTCGCCACCCGCTTCATCGACGATGAAAGCGGCCATCGCCGAGACTTCCTCGCCCGGCCGCAACCCGACGCTATCGACGCGGACCAGCGAGCCGAACTGCATGCGCATTAGTTCCGCCGCCATTGGCGAGCGGATGACATTATGGGTGCACGCAAACAGCACCGAGGCGGGCGGCCCCTCCGCCATCTCCGCTCATCCCCGCGTTTGCAGCGCACACACGAGCGTGAACAGACGCCGTGCAGTTTCGAGATCGATGGCGAAGCGATCCTCCAGTGCGCTCTGCAACACTTCGGCCGCTTCATTGTGCAAGCCGCGCCGGCCCATATCGATCGCTTCGATCTGACTGGGCGAAGAGGTGCGAATGGCGTTGTGATAGCTGTCGCAGATGAGAACGTAGTCCTTCACCAGCTTCCGCATCACCGACATCGCCATGTAGTGCAGCACGACGCGCTCGCCAGCTTCGTTCAAGACATCAAATGCGAGCCGCCCTTCGATGTGGGCAATAGCGAGTTGGTAAGGTCCGCGATCTTCGCCGTTGACGCCGAACGAATTCGCTTCCTTCAGATCGAAAAGCGCAATGCGGCGCTCGTGTTCGGCGTTGGTGGAAGCCGGCGCTAGCGAGGCTTCGTCGAGCGTGACGTCGATGAGGCGATTGCGCTCGCTCATTGCTGTTCGTGATCGGGCCGGCGCGGCGTGCGCCATGCAGCGCCGAAATCGAACAAGGTCGCGTCGAGGCACTCGACTGTCAGCTCGAACTCACCACCGCCCGCGAGCACCAGACGAACTGTGCCGCCCGGCGGCTCCTCATCGGGAACGAATTGCACGGCCAGCAAAGCCGCCAACGCATCGGGCGCCTCCGTGCGTACCTTGCGGCTTTTTACGCTGAGCACGCTCTCGAACGAGATCGCCGAGCGAATGCGCTCATAGGGGCCCTGTTCGCCAGCCGCCTCCCAACGGAAACGGTGCATCATCAGCGCGAACCGGCGTGCACGCTTATCGACGCTGATATCGCCGACGCGCACGAGTGCGTCCTGCGCCGCAGCCCCGATGATCTCGAGGTCCGCAGCATCCTCGGCCATCAGTTTCAGCAAGCCCGACATCAGTCCTAGTCTTCTCCACGCTGGCGCTCGATACGCGCGCCACAAGCGGCGAGTTTGGCTTCCAGGCCCTCGAATCCGCGATCCAGGTGATACACCCGGTTGACGATGGTTTCGCCCTCCGCAGCAAGACCCGCGATCACCAAGCTCACCGATGCGCGCAGATCGGTCGCCATCACTGGCGCGCCGACAAGTTTCTCAACACCGGTCACCACCGCTTCGCTGCCATGCACTTCGATCTTCGCGCCGAGGCGCGCCAGTTCTGGTGCGTGCATGAAACGATTTTCGAAGATCGTTTCCTTGATCCGCGATTGACCTTCGGCGAGGCACATCAGCGCCATGGCTTGCGCTTGCAGATCGGTTGGGAAGCCTGGAAATGCTTCGGTGCCGAAATCGACGGCTTTGATCGGCGATCCGCGCGGACGAACAACGCGTAAGCCCCGGCCTTCGGCATCGACCTGAATGCCAGCATCGCGCATGAATTTAATCATGGCGCCGAGATGCTCAAACCGCGCACCGGCCAACAGCACATTGCCGCCCGCCGCAGCGGCCGCCATCGCGTAGGTGCCCGCTTCAATCCGGTCAGCAACGACCGCGTGTTTCGTACCCTTAAGCGACGGCACGCCCTGAATGTGGATCTCGTTCGTGCCCGCGCCTTCAACCTTGGCGCCCATGGCGTTCAAGCAATCGGCAAGATCGGCGATTTCGGGTTCGCGCGCAGCATTCTTCAGCACCGTTTCGCCATTGGCCAAGACAGCGGCCAGCATCGTGTGCTCGGTTGCGCCAACAGAGACGAACGGGAAATCGATCGTAGCGCCCTTGAGACCGCGCAGCGCCGCCGCTTTGACGTAGCCCTGCTCGATATGGATGTCGGCGCCCATCGCTTCGAACGCCTTCAAGTGCAGATCGACCGGACGCGCACCAATTGCGCAGCCGCCCGGCAGCGACACCGTCGCGTGACCCGCACGCGCCAGCAAAGGCCCAAGCACGTTGAACGATGCGCGCATCTTCCGCACTTGATCGTAGGGCGCGATGGTCGAGAGGATTTCCGCCGCATGCATACGCAGCGTGCGGGTTTCCTTGATCCAAGTGATCTCGACGCCCAATGACTGCAGCAGCTGCGTCATGAAGCGCGTGTCGGCGAGATCGGGCATGTTTTCGAGCATGAGAGGCTCGGCGGAGAGCAGCGACGCCGCCTGCAGCTTCAGTGCAGAATTCTTGGCCCCGTAGATCGGAATGACACCGTTGAGCGGCGCGCCGCCCGTGATCTGAATGCGATCCATAAACGTCTTTCGTCGGCCTTTCGCCCCCAATAAGGGGTGATGGGCCGGGTTATGGGGTGGGAGACTGGCGTAAGCAAGGCGACCACCGGGCGCCCGGCAGGACGGCCGACGCTATTTCTTGTCCGCCGGCTTCGGCGCGGCCTTCCGCCGCTGGATGTTGCGCTTCAGAGCCTCCGCGAGACGCTTTTCGCGGGCCTTTTGCTCCTTGGTGGGCGGTTTAGCCTGCATCGGACGAATCGACCCGGAGAGAACTCGCCGCTAGGTTGGCGGTGGGGGACCTCATGACGCCAGAACCGGCGCCCGCGCAAGCCTTTGCGCATAGCGGCAAGTTCACGAACGTAGCCGGGCTCGCGTTCAAGAACGCGGCGCTCACGGTCGCGACGCTGACGCTCTACCGTTTCTGGGCGCGCACCTCGATGCGCCGGCGGATCTGGTCGCACGCCTCGGTGATGGGCGATGCGTTCGAATATAATGGCACCAGCTGGGAGCTCTTCCGGGGCTTCCTCATTTCGCTCGTTTTCTTCTTCATCCCGGCGACATTCGTTCTCTACATCGCGCCGCTGGTGATGGAGCCGTCATCGGCCGGTTGGCTTACTGTCGGATTCTACGTCGTGTCGGTGCCTCTGGTTGCGGCGGCGCGTTACTGGATGCGACGCTATCAGCTCTCGCGCACACGCTGGCGCGGCATCCGCTTGGGGCTCGCCGGATCGGGGTGGAGCTTTGCGGCGGCTTCGTGGGGCTGGTGGGTTCTGCAGCTTTTGTCGGTCGGTTGGTACACGCCGGTTGCGCGGATCAATCGCGCGCGGCTGATATGGAACAACACGCGCTTCGGCGATCAGCCATTCGAATTCATCGATGACGGCAGGTCACCAACGCACGGCTTGTGGTTGCCCTTCGCACTCGGCTGGTGCGGCTTCATGATCGCCTATCTGGTCTCTATACTAATTGCCGGCTTCATCATCGCGCTGCTCGGCCAGTACGGGATATTCAACGCCACTGACGAAAGCGGCCAAATGAACCAGTGGCTGCCGATCGTCATGGTCATCGTGACGCTGCTTTGCGCTGTGGTGCTGGCCTATTCGTTCTGGGCGCCCTATCGCGCCGCCGCCATGAACCGCATCGCCTCGCTGATCAGCCTCGACGGCGCGCGCTTTAAGCTGCGGGTCAAGACGATACCGTTCCTGTTCATTCAGTTGATCGGCTGGGCGATGATCATCCTGTCGCTCGGCCTACTCGCGCCGCTCGCCGGTTATATGCAGGTTCGCTACATCACCAACCGGCTTCAAATCATCGGCACGCCGCGCTTTGCCGATATCAGCCAGCCGGTCATCGCGTCACCGGGCGCGGGCGAAAGCTTGGCCGATGCGTTCGACCTCGATCTGGGCGTGGGGCTGATATGATCAACGCACGCTATTTCGACGGTCGCTCTGCGATCGCCCATGACGCGCAAGTCGATATTGGCGCTGACACGCTGACGATCGAAGCCGCAGGTGACCGCCACATTTGGCGCTATCCCGAACTGCGCCGCGCCGATGACGGCAATGGCCGTATCATCCTCAAGCGCAAACCGGATTCCGGTGAACGGATCTCGCTTGAGATGGACGCAGCACCGGCGCTGCGGGTCGTGGCGCCGAATTTGTTAAAATCGCACGCCCAAGGCGTTGAGCGTCCTCGCATTGTGTTGGGCGTTGTAGCCGTCGCTTGGTCCATCGCGGCGCTCTTCCTCGTTGGCGTGCCTTTCGCCGCCGACCCGATCGCGCGCTACATGCCGGCGCAATACCGAGAGCAAATCGGTGATGTGGCTTGGGCGCAGGTCGATAATTTCTCGCAATATTGCGACGACAGCGACGAGGCCGAAGCCATCCTCAACAGTGTCGCGTTTCGCATCATGGAAGCGTCGGACGTCGCGCAGCGTGACCAAATCTGGATCACCATCGTCGATGCACCGATTCCCAACGCCTTTGCGCTGCCGGACAATTCGATCATCGTCACCGACGAACTGATCGCGATGGCCGAGCATCCAGACGAGGTCGTCGCCGTCCTTGCGCACGAGATCGCTCACATCGAGCGCAACCACGTCATGCAGGGCATCGTTCGCCAGATCGGCGCGGGCATCTTCTTCGACGTCATGTTCGGCGGCGCCGGGGCCGGCCAAGCCATCGCGCTCGCATCGATGAACCTCTCAAGCCTGCGCTACACACGCGGCGACGAGACCGAGGCCGATATCCGCGGCTTCGCCTTCCTGGATGCGGCCGGCATCAATCCCGGCCCGATCGCAGCTTTGTTCGAGCGGCTCTCGGAAATGATGCAGGAGCGCGAGAACGGCGAATTCCCCGCCATCCTGTCCTCACACCCCGCCAATCGCGAACGCGCCGCCAACGCCCGCGCGCGGGCACGACCAGATTTGCCGCCCTCGCTCGACGAGCGCCAATGGGCCATCGTCCGCCAAGCCTGCGGCGGCGGAGAAATGGCCAACGCCGCTCAGGATGCCGACGCGGAGATCGAGGACGAACCGGCCGCCGAAACCCCGCCCGCGCCGGTCAATCCAACCCCCGCCGCGCCGGCGCCGGATGCGGGCCGTGCGACGCCGGAAACCCCGCCCGCCGAGTAAGCGCCGATGCGACCCAGCGCCGGGCTTCCATCGGCAGGCGACGCGGGCTAGAAGCCCCGCTTCGCGAAGCCCAGCCTCGCGAAGCGACGCCGCGGTAGCTCAGTGGTAGAGCGCACCCTTGGTAAGGGTGAGGTCGTGAGTTCAATCCTCACCCGTGGCACCATCCTTCGCTCGCGATAGCGCGCGAAGGATGCCCTCCAGCCTTCGCTGCGCGCAGCGGCGTGAAGGCTGTCCTCCGAAGCCTTGGCGTAGGAGGACTGGTGAATGCCTTGGCGCACCTGCGGCCGGCTCACGCCGTAGCCTTGGCTTAGGAGGGCTGCGCACTCCACACGCGAGCTTCGGATGGCTACGCCGTCCGCTCTTTCACGCCGGCCTGCTGCAATCGCCAGATCAGATGGTCGATGCGGTCTTGGCCGAAGAAGGGTTCGTCGTTGAAGACGAAGAGCGGCACGCCCCAATGACCGGCACTGCGCTGCGCGGCTTCGTTGGCGCCGATCTCCGCATCAAGCTCGGCCGCTTGCTCGGCCACCATGCGTTCGGCTTCCGCCGCATCGAGACCAGCGCGTTCCAGAGAGCGCGTCAGATGATCGCCTTCGTGCCAATTATCGACCTCGCCCGACCAGATCGCGTGACTAGCCGCACGCACGAACGCGAGGCCACGTCCCATCCGCTCGGCGACGGCGCCAAGGCGGCTGACGCGGTGGATATACGGCTGATCTTCCGCGACCTCACGCGTGCCCATGTCCATGACGATCGGGTCTGGGCGCGGCCAGCGATACGGAATGTTGTTCATCTGCGAGATGCGGAACGTGTCGCGCAGCAAGTATGGCGGCCAGAGCGGATTGACCTGCTTGAAGAAGCCCGGAATGCGGATCGCAATCGGCAAGACGATGCGCATGCGTGGTTGGATGTCGAAACGCGCGGCCAACGCCTCGATCTGCGGCGCTGCGAGGTACGAGTACGGGCTGCGAAAAGAGAAATAGAAATCGAAATGTGCGGTCATGCCCGCTCTCCCGGCGTCGATGCGATAACGATGGTGCGATCGAGTCCCTCATCGCGATGGCCAAGGGCGGCGCGATAATCGGTCGCGTGCTCCATGCTGAGAATGCCTTCGGGGCGATCGTATTGCATCGCCGCCAACTCATCCCACGCGCCAACACACGGTCCGGCCTTGGCCGGCAAGACGATCTCGCGCACACGCCCAAAGAAGAGCAGCCGTCCGCCGGTGCGATACACCGTGCGCAACGCGACGCGTCCGTAGCGCATGTAGGCGCGCGCACCGTCCGGACGCTTGTAAACGAGGAAGTTGACCATCGCTGGTGCGTAGCTCTCAGGTTGTGCGAGCAACCGTGCGATACTCGTAGCGCTCGGCATGAACTTGGGATCGTGGCCGAGGCTGCTCACATCGGCTGCGATCGAGCCGTCGGGGCGCGAGAGCAAGCCGCTCGCGACCAAGACCTTCAACACGCCAAGAGCTAACGCGGGCGGCGCAGCGAGGCGGAGGCGTGCGATAAACGCATCTTCAGCGCCGGTTTCATCGACCCGTTGACGCACCAGCGCCTGATCACCGCGCACGATAAAAAAGTGGTTCCAGTAAGCATCTTCAGCGCCGATGAACGCAAAATCCGCACGCGACGACCAGCACACATGCAGACCGCCAAACGCTGGTGTGCCGTCTCCACGCTTCAGCGCCACGAACCACGCTTCACCGGCGCCGATGACGAAAGGCTGCTCCGCACGGCCCCATGCCCAGAACAGCAACGCGCATCCGGCGGGGATCGCGAACGCGATGAGGATCAGTTCGACCAATAGATGTATTCCTGATCTTCGCTCCACGACGTGTTGAGCGGCACGTCGATGCGAACCGGCCCCTCCAGCAGCGCCGGCCAGAGTGCGGCTGGCATCACCGCGTTCTGCGCTTCGATCATAGCGCGCAATTCGGCGACGCGCGCAGGGTTCTCCGCAGAGAGATCGCGCAACTCGGTCGGATCATCGCGCAGGTTGAACAGCCAGACGCGGTTGGGATTCTCCGAGACCTGCAGCTTCCAGTCACCAGCGCGCACAACACGGTACGGGCCGGATCGCCAGAACAGAACATCATGCGGAGGCGTGCGCACCTCACCGGTGAGGAACGGCAACAAGTTCACGCCATCAATCTGATGCGTCACCGGCGCGCCCGCTGCAGCAGCCGCGGTGGCGAAAATGTCGATATGCATGGCAGGACCGGCGATGCGTCCACCTGCCGGCAAACGCGCGGGCCAACGCGCGAAGAACGGCGTGCGGATGCCGCCTTCGAAGAAGGTCGCCTTCCAGCCGCGGAACGGGCGATTGAGATTGGGCAGGCCAACATACCAGGCGCCGCCATTGTCGCTGGTGAAGATGACGAGCGTGTTCTCGTCCAGCCCTTGCTCACGTAAAGTCTGCATCACACGCCCGACACCGCGATCGAGCGCCATGATCATCGCGCCATAAACCCGTTCAGTGTGATCCTCCACGTCTGACAACGCATCGTAATCAGCGCGCGACGCTTGCAGCGGCGTGTGCGGGGCGTTGTAGGCCAGATACATAAAGAACGGCCGGTTGCGGTTAGCCTCGATCGCCGCGACCGCTTCATCGGTGAAATAGTCAGTCAGGTAGCCGCGCGGCTGGAAGCGCTGGCCGCCATTGTACTGGACCGCATAAGGCAGATTGGCCCAGATGAAGCGGTCGATCGGATCGAACGACAGCTCGGCGTTGACCACATCGCGGTCATTGCGCGGCATGAACATTCCCGCGCCTGCCATGAAGCCAAGGCTCTCGTCGAAGCCCTGCGCCTCCGGGCGCAGTTCGGGCGACTCGCCCAGATGCCACTTGCCAATGTGGAGCGTGTGATACCCCGCGCCGCGCAGATGTTCGGCAATGGTGATCTCGGCGGGCGGCAAGCCTAGGGTTTGGAGCGGCGGCACATCAGCGACGCGCTCTTCGTGGAAGATTGGCCGACGCAAAGCGTCGTCACCGCCATGCGAAAGATAACGAGAGAACTCGACAGGTGCGGAGGTGAACTCAAAGCCAAAACGGGATGCGTAGCGCCCAGTCATGATTGCAGCACGAGAAGGCGAGCACGTCGCGTTGGCGGTGTAACCCTGCTCGATCTGTACGCCCTCACGCGCCAAGGCGTCGATGTTTGGCGTCTGCACTCGCCCGCCGGCGACGCCGCCATTCAGCGAGATGTCATTGAAGCCAAGATCATCGGCGACGATGACAATGATATTCGGTGGACGTTCGCCAGCGGGCGCTTCGCTCGGCCCCGGAGTCCAAGTGACGGCCTGGTACGGCGCGATCGGGTCGCGCAAATTGCTCATGATGCCGGGCAAATAGTACCAGTACTGGCGGAAGGCGAGATAACCACCCAGCGCCACGACGGCGACAACACCCAATGCGATCAGCCAACCCTTCATCGCAAGCCTCCTCAGAACCGCAATTGATGAGAACGGCGCATGCCGCCAGCGCTCGGCAGCGAAATCACGTCGCCGTCGCGCGTCGCATAGATCGGCCCGTCATAGGTGCGCCGCGCGTCGCGCACGAACACCTGCACCAAGCCAGGGATCGGCGTTTGCGGCAGAAAATGCGTCAGCGCCAATGCGCCGACATTTGCTTCTGCCGCAACGGCGCCGGCGTCTTCCGGGCTGGTGTGATAATCTAGAATATCTTCGAAGATCGCGCCGACATTGTCGCGCCCGGCCTCGATCGCAGCGTCATGCACGACGCGGTCGATCTGCGGCGAGATCACTTCATGAACCAGGAGATCGGCGCCCTCCGCGGCCGTTGCGAGCGATTGTGAGCGCGCAGTGTCGCCGCTGATGACGATCGAGCGGCCACCATACTCAATGCGATAACCCACCGCGTCCGTGGGCGCGTGATCAACGCGGAACGCCATAATGCGCACGCCGCCATCATCGATCAGTGTGACTAGCTCGCCATCGACGGCGGGCACGCTGAACTCTTCAGCACGCATCCCCGCGCCACCGGGCGGCATAACCTCAGGTCCGTGATGCGCGGTGCGATAACTGGAATCGATGCCGTACGCCTCGTTCAAACCGGACACGACGCGAGACGCGCCTACCGGGCCGACAACGAGCATAGGCTGCGTCGCCGTTCCCGTTCCCCAATGCTGGAGTGCGAGCGCTGCTAGGCCGTCGAAATGATCCGAGTGCAGGTGCGTGAGAAACACGGTCTCGACGTCGCCGCCCGACAAACCCATTAGCGAGATCGTCTCCGCCGCGCCCTCGCCCGCGTCGAACACGAACACGCGCTCACCGGCGATTACAGCAAGGCACGGCCCGGCGCGGCTGCGATCCGGCAACGGCGAGCCGGTGCCGCAGAAGGCGGCGTGCAAGCCATCAGGCAAACGCTGTGCGAGATCGGCGTTGAGCCCAGTGCGCGCCGCGCGCTCGACCAATGCCGTTGCAATGTCCGCGCGAAACCAGAACGCGGCGGCGAGCGCCATAATTATAGCTGCGCCTAGGCCAAGCCAGACTTTCATCGCCACCCTCCCCGACGGCGCCCTTGCACGCGCTATCTATTGGCACTAATAGTGCCATTTCTAGGACCGGTCAACCCGACAGAGGAAACGCCCATGGACGTCTTGCGCACCCCGGACGAACGCTTTGAAGGCCTCCCGAATTTTCCCTACGCCCCGCACTACACCAACGTGACAGACGGCCAGTCCGGCACATCATTGCGCATCGCGGCCATCGACGAGGGTCCACGCGACGGCGATCCCGTACTGCTCATGCACGGCGAGCCGACTTGGTCGTTTCTCTATCGCAAGATCATTGCGGGGCTGGTCGCCAAAGGTCATCGCGCAGTGGCGCCCGATCTCATTGGCTTTGGCCGCTCGGATAAGCCCGCCGCGCGCGAAGACTACACGTACGAGCGCCACGTTGCGTGGATGAGCGATTGGCTCGTCGCCAACGATCTGAGAAACATCACGCTCTTCTGCCAAGACTGGGGCGGCTTGATCGGACTGCGCTTGGTCGCCGCATTTCCGGAGCGCTTTGCGCGCGTCGTTGCGGCGAACACTTTTCTACCCGCAGGCCAGGGCGCAACGCCGGCGTTCGAAGCATGGCTGACGTTCAGCCAAAGCGTGCCGGTGTTTCCGACACCGATGATCGTCAATGGCGGCAGCGTGAGTGAACTAAGCGAAGCCGATCGCAACGCCTATGAAGCGCCTTATCCGGATGAAAGCTACAAAGGCGGCGCGCGGCAATTTCCGGCGCTCGTGCCGGTGAAGCCGGAGATGGCGTCGGTCGCGGAAAATCTGGAAGCGTGGAAGGTGTTGGAGCGCTTCGAGAAGCCGTTCCTCACCGCCTTCAGCGATCAAGATCCGATCACCGCCGGCGCCGATGCGCGTCTGCAAGCGCGCATCCCCGGCTGCAAAGGCCAAGCCCACACGACAATCAAAGGCGGCGGCCACTTCCTGCAAGAGGATCAACCAGAAGCGATCGTCGACGTTCTCGATCGCTTCATCGCCAACTCATGAGCGTTGCGGTCCAAACCGACGGACGCAGGCAGCGCACCGACGCCAGCAAACGGCGCATCGCGCTTGCGATGCTAGAATTGGCGCGGGCGGGAGAGATTGCGCCGAGCGCAGACATGGTGGCCGAGCGCGCGGGCGTCGGGCGGCGTACCGTATTTCGACTGTTCAACGACATGGAAGGCGTCTACCGCGAGATGCACGCCGTCATGGTCGAACGCATCAGCCCGATGTTTGCAGCACCCTTCACCGCCTCGACATGGCGCGCACGCATGGACGAACTGATCGAACGTCGCGCGCGGATGTTTGAAGAAATGCGTCCGATCAAGTCGGCGGGCGATGCACATCGGCATCGCTCCGCGTTTCTGCAGAACGAGCACCGGCGCATCGTCAAACTTCAACGCGAAACGCTTCTCGCGACGCTGCCGCAGAGCGTGGGTGGCGATTTCGAGCGGTTCGAGGCGCTTAACTTGGCGCTCAGCTTTGAATCATGGCGGCGTCTGCGCGAAGAGCAGCGTCTCACCATCAAAGACGCGAGCGCGGTGTGGAAACGCTTGGCGCGCGCGCTGTTAGATTAGAGATCGCCGACTGTGCGGAAGCCGATATGCGACATGCCGAGGCCGGGATCGCCGGGTTGACGCGAGCCGCTGCGAAAGCGCGAACAGAAGTTGTCGGCGCAGAGATTTGAGCCGCCCTTGAGCACGCGCGCCTGCACCTGCCCGCCGCGCGTCACATCATCGACCGTAGCGCCTGCAAACGGCGATGAGGTCCACTCCCACACATTGCCGATCATATCGTAGAGGCCATTGGCGTTGGCTTCGAAGCACCCGACTGGCGCTAGGCCTACGAAACCATCGTCGCCATCGTCCCGGATCGGGAAGAAGCCTTGCCACACATTGGCGCGCGCGCGGCCCTCTGCATCGAACGCTTCAGCGCGCACATCGTCCGGAGCAGGCGCCGCACCACGAGCGGCCCACTCCCACTCGTTCTCGGTTGGCAAACGTCGCCCAGCCCAGCGCGCGTAAGCCTGCGCATCTTCGTACGCGACGGCGACCACGGGATAATGCTCGCGGCCCGCGATGCTTGAGCCAGCGCCATCAGGCTGGCGCCAGTTCGCGGCGCTATCGACGCGCCACTGTCCATTGCTGCGATCAAACACTGCCGCGCCCATGGCTTGTCCATCCGGCCCAGGACGCTCAGCGACGCTGACATAGCCGGTCGCCGCAACAAAGCCCGCGAATTGCTGGTTGGTGACTTCATGCACGTCGATGGAGAACGCACCGACTGCGCCCTCGCCACCATCGCGCTCTTCAGGCTCTAAACTGACGCTGCGCGCGACGCGTCCCGCCGATAGCGACGCCGTTGCGCCAATCGTCAGCGCAGCACACCGCGCCGGCGCTTCCGCGATTTGCGCCGGCGAACAAGACGCGAGCAATAACAAGGAGAACAAGGCGCGGCGCATTGGATCAACCATGCGCAAGCGCGCGCCGCGCTGCAAGCGTTAGCTGCCGCCGAGACGTGAGAGTGCGGCTCTGTAATTCGCCAATTGCGCGCTGTAGAGTTCGGAGGACACGCCCGCCGCCTGACGGCGCTTCGCGAGAGCAGCCTCAGCTTCCGTCGGCTCCTTGGCGTTCGGATTGAGCAAATTCTCGTACGCTTGGCGCACAATAGAAATGGCGGCGGAAATCTCCGCTTTGGCGCGCGCGATGTTTTCCTTGCTGTCGAGCTTCAGGTCGGCAGCGATGACGCCGAGGCCATAGGTTTTCACGCCGCCGCGCCCGCCATCGGTGGTGCTGATGATGCCAGGCGTCAGGCCGAGCCCGCCCAATGCGTCGCGGCCTTCGCGGCCGGCATCGATGCGAACCGCCTGTCCGTCGCGCGGCGTGATCTTGAGACGCTCGACGCCATTCTCGCTGACGACTTGCGCCCGGCCGGAAGCGCCGATGGCGCGATTGATCTTCGCGGCGAGCGACGCGAGCGTATCGGTATCGGTAATGCGGAGCGTGGTGAGGCGGCGACCTTCGATGCCGATGCGCAGTTCATCGCCGACGCGCAGCGCGCTGCGCTCGGTCAGAGTCGCGCTTTGGTTGGAAGCGACCACACCGCGCGGCAATCCAAGAATATCAAGCGCCGACGCGCCGCTTTGATCGACGGCAAGACCGTTCAACGTCATCGTGCCGGCCGACGATGTGAACGTGCGCGCCCAAGCGATATCGCCGCTATCATCGAGACGCGTCAGGAACCCGGTTTTCGCAGTGGCGCCGCCCGTGCCGGCCAACACGCCGCCATTGACGCCTGCCGCGTAGACCTGCCCGTTGACGATGGCGATGCTCTTGACTGCATCGTCTTGCGCCGAACCGAGATAGCTGGCGCGATCGAGGCCCGCTGAAACGAGACCCGCATCCAAGCGCGCAACGAAACCGTCTTTGCCGGCCACGCCGCCGCGAGCACTCGTCCCAAGCGTCAAGCGATCGGCACCGACTTCGCCGCCTACATAAAGAGACGCGCCGTCGGCGGCGATCGTGTTGATGGCGCCGTCGTGAAAATATCCGATGTCGCGCGTCGCGCTGGCTGTAAAGCCCGCATTGGTGGAATAGGTGAACCGACGCATCACGCCGCGATTGTTCTCCACACCGCCAGTAAATATCTCCATGCCGCCTGACCCGTCGTCGCGCACGAGCAGCGCGCTCGCGGCATCGGCGCCGCTTGTGCCGAACTGGCGTGTAAAGAGTTCGGCGCCGTCGGATGAATAGGCGCGCAAGTAGCCGTCACTTCCACCGAGCGCGCTATTGCCGCCAATCGAGCTTTCAGTTTTGCCGGAGATGACAAGCTGACCATTCGGACCAAACGCAATCGCCATAGCTTGATCGTTGGCCGTTGCGCCTCGGCGCGCGGACCACAGTTCTTCGCCGTCGCTGGCGAACACGGTGACGAATGAGTCTGTCCCGCCTTTTGCCGTCGTACCGGAGAGCGCACCTTCAACGGAGCCTGCAACCGCGACTCTGCCATCGGCCGAAACAGCGAGCGCCAGGCCGCTGGCCGACTGGCTAGCGCCAAGCATTTGCGTGAAGGCGAGTTTGCCGGCGGAATCGTATTTGAGCAGCGCTACGTCGCGCGATCCTTTGATGGCGCTGGTCGCGGAGTCGCCGCTGAGATCGGCGAGCACATAGACCGAGCCATCCGCGCCGGTGGCCACCGACCGCGCCGTCGCGGCGCTGACGCCGCCGCCGATCGCGATGTCGAACGCGCGGCCGGGAAACCAGGCGGACGTATTCGACGATGGCGCGATGAAATTAGATGCAGCAGGCACGGTTTCAAGCACGGCCGCGCCCCGCGATGCGCGATCGGCAACGCGCGCCGCGCCGACTGGATCATCGGCTTGCGACACTGAATCAATCGGATCGAGACTCGCAGAATAGGTTGCGCCACCGAGATTAATCTCGCCGACGCCGCGCACTGTATGGGACGCGCCAGTGACGACGCGCAGACCCGCGCCACCGCCTGCGAGTGCTGTGGCGACGACGCCCACATCATAACCCTGCGCCGCCAGCGCTTCGTTCAAGCGCAATGCAGCGCTATCAAGCGTGCGCGGATCGTTGAGTTGCAGCACGGCGTTGACGGTGCGCTCACCCCACGCCGTGGAGAATGTGAGCGACACGTTCTGATCGCTGAGCAGAGCGGTGACATCGTCCGACACGCCGGTCGCGGCCTGCGCGCCGGTGAAGCTGCGCTCTTCCGCGTGCACGCCGCCGAGGCCCAGCGTCGGCGCATCGGCGGTAAGTGCAAGCGCATCGCCATTGATGGTGACCGACGCCAAGCGATGCCCGGCAGCCTCAGCGCTCGACCACGTTGTCAGATCAGCACTTGCGGAGAGATAGGCTCCCGCCTCATTCAACGCTGCATCGAGTCGCGCGCGCAACGCGGCGTTCCACTCACCGGGTGATGCATCCGGATTGTCGATGCGATCCTGCGCGCTGATAGCGAGGCTAATGGTTTTCTGCCCGGTCGGCATATCAACGACGACTTGGATATCGAGCGCGCCCGAATTGGTGAGCAAAGGCGAGCTTAAAGCGGCCCAATCACGGACCGCGTCGCCATAGACCTGACCGGCGCCAGCCGCCGGCAATCCACCATTGGCCCACGCACCGGGCGCTTGCAGATCGCCGCTATGCGCGTCGCCGTTTAGCGTCGCGGTGATGGCGGTGACGCTGTGCAACGCATCGAGGCGTAACGTTAGAGCGCCGCTTTGATCGACGAGCGAAGCAGACGCTGATACGCCAAGCGCACGGAGCTTGTCATTGAGCTGTTCGGCCAGCGCCGTAGCAGTGATGCCGTTCTCACCGCCCTTGATCACAACGCTCTGTGGTCCCGACTGCGTCGTCAGGACGAAAGTCTGATCGCCGACGAAGAGATCGCCGGTTGCGGCCACGGCGACTGATTCAAAGCGCCGCGCAAACACGCCGTCGCGCAAGCCGCCGACCATGCCGGGTTGTTCGACTGTCTCAAGCGCTGCGGTCTTGCCGCTGATGGTGAGGCTGGAGGCGCTGATCTCACCGGCGCCGAGAATACGCAGGCCGACATTGCCACTATCTTCCCAGACATCGACGCCCGCAGCCACGCCCTGCTCGTGCAGCAACTGCGTCAGCCGTTCGGCGAGATCGTCCATGATGGCGCGATCTTCGCTCTCACCGTTGCGGGTGCGCCAAGCTTCGAGATCGTCGCTGCGCCACGCGCTGGTGACGGAGATCGTGCGGCCATCGCCGAGATTGAGTTTAAGGACGGCCTCGCCTGCGGCGCGGAGCTTGTCTTCCATCATTGTCGTGCCGGTCGTCATCAGAGCGAACGTGCGCTGCTCGCCGTACGAACCGTCAGGCGCGCTATACGGCGCGCCCGCGCCGAGCCACCCCGTCGAGACGTTGCCGCCGACGACAGCGCCTGTGGAGTCGGGCCGATCGAGCCATTGCGGTTGACCTGCCGTGTTGCCCACGTCTTCGAGCTTGATCAGGCGCGTGCCGTTAGTGGTGTCGCCGACAACATAGAAAGCAGCGTTCGCGGCGATCGGAGTGAACGCAACCTTCTCGTTCGCGCGTACATCGACCTTCAGCGCGTACTGCTTGGCGCCAACGTACTTCTGCGTGATCGGGCGACCCGCGAGCGTGATTGTCGACGTCTTCGGTGTTTGGTCCACGGCCTCAAGCCGCGACGACGCGCCAGCGGCGGAGAGCTTGCTGTTGATGAAGCTCACCACCGCGCCTAGCGAACGCGGCACAGAGCCCATCTCCGCCAGATCAATAGCCACGTTGCGCACCGTGCCCGCTTGCGACGTCGCGGTGATCGTGAACTTCGCGTCGGCAGCCAAGCCGCTGACTTTGTCGTAGAGCCCGCCTTTGTGAATGACGCCCGTTAGATAGTCTTCATTACGCGCCGGCAGAGCCAGAGTCGTTTGCGCGGCGTCGACGCGGTCGCCTTGCGCAACGCGGATGTCATCGAATTGCTGTTGCGCGAAGAACGATTCCAACTCAGCGAGACCGCGCGAGAATTGCGACGTCGTGCGTGCGAGATCAGTCTTGCTGAGTGTTGTGTTCTGAGCGTTCGAGGCCAGCGCATTGAGGGTGCTGAGGCCCGAATAAAGCGCGAAGAGCCGTGTGTAGTCGCCGGTGGCGCCGAGATCGGAGTAAAGCTTCGCGCCAGTGTCGAAGAAGGCTTTGCTGGTGAAGGCGCGCTGGATGAGCGACGCATCGCTCGGCGAAACGCCGGGCGTCCAGACCGGAGCGAGCGGCGCATTCGGATCCTGCGTAACAGTGCTAGTATCAACGCCAATGCTGGCGCGCGAGCGCGCCCACGCCGTCATCAGATCGGCGCCGATGCCGGTCGATGACGAATCGGCGCCGCCACCGAGCATCGTCAACGCCAGCTGGGAGTTGATCGAACTGACCAAAAACACGCTCCGCGAAGCAATTCAGCTTCGCGGAAGGTCGTAAACATCGCGTTGGCAATGGATCGTTAACGCAGCGCCGCCTGCTCAACGAAGTCGCGGAAGATCGGGTATTCCAACAGGCGCGGCCAGAGTTGGATGCCCTGCCAGATCGAAAGCCCCATCACCAGGACGGCCGCCGCCGCCAAGAGGTAGCGCGCCGGCGCAATTTTCGTGATGAACCCAGCCAAGGGCGCTGCGATTAAGCCGCCGACGATCAAGCCAGCCAGCGAGGCGCCGCCGGCGACCAATCCACCCTCAAGTTCGAAGCGGCCGGTCAGAAGCGTCCAGAGGAAGGTGAGCGAGATCGCAACCGTCACCACGAACTCGGCCGAGTTAACACTTCCAATGACGTAACGCGGCGGATGCCCGCGTCCGAGCAGCGTCGAGGTAACAATTGGACCCCAACCGCCGCCGCCGCTGGCGTCGAGAAAACCGCCAACCAAGCCGACCGGAATCACCTGCTTCAAGTGAGGCGGCTCTTCGCGCGGCCCGCGAATGGCGCGCGCCAGCATGAAAACGCCGAGCACGCCGAGATATGCGATCACAACGGCTTTAATGAAAGTTGGGTCGAAGCCGGTCAGCAAATAAGCGCCGATCACGCCGCCGACAACACCTGCGGGCGCGAGGCGCCAGAAGAGTTTCCAATCGACGTTCTTGTGCAGCATGTGCGACGCGCCGGAGGCGCCGGTCGTAAAACATTCCGCCGTGTGAATGGTCGCCGACGCCTGCGCCGGCGGCACGCCAAAGGCGAGCAAAACGCTCGACGAGATGACGCCGTACGCCATGCCGACAGCGCCATCGATTAACTGCGCCACGAAGCCAACCAACAGGAAAAGCCCGAACGTGGTCAGCAAGACAGGCCAAAAGTCGCCGTAGATTTCCATGCGCCCTCGTCGCCCGTTCCCGCCTGACTTAGGGGTCACAAGGCAATGCGGCTAGACCACGGCGGTTCCCTCATTATCAAGCATGGTCGCGCCGCCGCGTCGCAGGTCGTGGCAAATGCGCGAAATCCAGGCGATAACAGACGGATATGGGGCAAGTAGAAAGCCGCCTAACGGCGCGTTACGCGTGTAGGCGTAGAGCGCAATGTCGGCGAGCGTTAACGTATCGCCAACCAAGTATTGCGTGTTGGTAAGCTGCCTTTCCATGCGCACGAGCGCGGCATTGCCCTTGGTCAGCAGTGCTGGATCGAGGTCCGCGTCCGGGGTTTTCAGGAAGTGGCGCCGCGCAATGCGCACCGCGATCGCCGGCTCGTGGCTGTATTGCTCCCAGAACAACCACTCGAACATCTTGGCGCGATCGTATGCGTCGCGCGGCACAAGCGCGGAGCTTTCGCCGAAGTGCAGCATGATCGCGTTCGATTGCGCCAGCATGCGTCCGTCGTCGAGGATCGCGACCGGTACTTGGCCGGCTGGATTGAGCGCGAGAAAGTCTGGCGTGCGCGTTCCGCCCGAGAACGTATCAATCTCGACCCACTCGAACGGCAGCCCCATCAGCTCGGCGACCCACCGGGTCTTTAGACAATTGCCGCTGTTGGAGCTGCCGTAGAGTTTCACTCTTATTCTCTCCGAGACGCCACGCGCGCCGCGCGGAATTCGGCGTTGTCGCGCCAGCGCGGCCAGATCGAGCTATCGGCGATCTCACGGCCGACCGTGTAGAGCAGGCGCAAATCTTCGACACCGCCGCTCATATCCCAGGCGTCCGTCACTTCGTCAGACGGCTTGTGATAATTGTTGGCGACGTAGCCTGCCGCGAGCGCGCGCCCACGCTCTTGACCGCCTTCGAGCATGTCGATGCCACGCCCGGTGTAGAGAACCGGGATGCCGAGCTGAGCGAAGTGCAAATGGTCGGAGCGATAATAATAGCCCGCCTCCGGCAATGCATCCGGCTCGACGCGACGGCCCTGCGCTTGCGCTGCGCGCGTGATGAGATCGTCCATCTCGCTCTTGCCGTAGCCGCGCACTTCGATGTCGTGCGTGCGGCCGAAGCTGTTGATGCCGTCCATGTTGATAGCGGCGACCGTATCGCGCGGCGCGAATACCGGGTGTTGCTGATAATAGAGCGCGCCGAGCAAGCCCTGCTCTTCGGCCGTGAGCGCGATGAACGCGACGGTGCGGTCGGGGCGCCCATCGGCGGCGAATTGGCGCGCCAGTTCGATCAAGCCGGCGGTGCCGCTGGCGTTATCAGATGCGCCGTTGCAGATGTCGTCGCCATCGATCGCTGCGCAGCGGCCGAGATGGTCCCAGTGCGCGGTGTAGATCACGGTTTCATTCGGACGCGTGCGGCCCGGCAGAACGCCGACCACGTTGGACGTGCGCGTCTGCTCCAACCGCGTTTGCAGCGCGATCGAGCCGGTGAGCGCGCCCATATCGACAGCGCGGAAGCCGCGCGTTTGAGCGCGCGTGCGCAATTGGTCAAAGTCGAGACCAGCGCGGCGGAAGGTTTCGCGCGCCACCGATTCCTGCATCCAGCCTTCGAAGCCAGCGCGTGAGGTGCCGCCATCGGCGCGCACGATGTCGAAGCGCGGACCAGAGACTCGGCTGCCGATCACCGCCCACGGATAGGACGCCGGCGCGGTTTGGTGCACGATGATCGCGCCCGCAGCGCCTTGGCGCCCGGCTTCCTCATACTTGTATGTCCAGCGGCCATAATACGTCATGGCGCGGCCACCGAAGCCGCGATCATCGCCAGTGTCGAAATCCGGATCGTTGATCAGGATGACGACGATCTTGCCGCGCACATCCAAGTCTTCGTAATCGTTCCAGCCGATCTCAGGCGCATTGATGCCGTAGCCGACGAACACGAGTTCGGCGTTAGCAACGTCGATGTTCGGCTGCAGGCGACGCGTCCACGCGGTGAAGTCTTCGCCGTAAACATAAGAGCGCGCGCCGTCAGAGCCGGTGAAAGTCAATGTCGGCGTGTTGAGAAGCGTTGCAGCGCTGAGCACCGCTTCCTGGCGCCACGAACGCTCGCCGTTCGGCAACGTCACGCCCGGCTGCAATCCCGCAGCAGCGAACATGCGTTCGAGATATTCAACCGTCAGCCGCTCACCATTGGAGCCCGGCGCGCGGCCTTCGAATTCATCAGAGGCCAACGTGCTGGTGTTCGCCAAAAGCGATTCCGCCGACAGCGGCGGGCCGGCGAACGGGCCGTTATCGGCTGGCGTTGATGTGGTGGCGCATGCGGAAAGAGCGATCACAGCTGCCGCGAGTGCATGACGTAGATTCATCGGTGTCCCCCGAGAGTTTCGCGACTCTTATAGGGGGTTCGCCGCCTCGGTCCATGCCGATGCGGCGAGCAGCGCCTCAGCTCATCCAGGGCGGCGTCGGCAAGCCCTGCGCGCGCAGAAAAGCTGGGTTGAACAGCTTCGACATGTAGCGATTGCCGTAATCGCACAACACGGTGACGATGGTCTTGCCCGGCCCCAACGTACGCGCGAGTTCCATCGCGCCCAACACGTTCAGCGCCGACGATCCGCCAAGGCTCAAGCCCTCTTCCTGCACCAAGCGATAGAGAACCGGTAGCCAGTCTTTATCTTCGATGCGGAACGCTTCATCGACGGTAACGCCAGCCAAGTTCGCAGTGACGCGGCTCTGGCCGATGCCTTCCGTGATCGAAGTGCCTTCGACTTTGATCTCGCCATTCTTGTACCACGAATAGAGACCAGCGCCGCCCGGATCGGCGATTCCGATCACGACATCTTTGCTCCGCTCTTTAAGTGCGAGCGAAACGCCGCCGAGTGTACCGCCCGAACCGACAGCACAGATGAAGCCATCGACCTTGCCGTTGGTCTGCTCCCAAATCTCGGGGCCGGTGGTGCGATAATGGCCTTGCTGGTTCGCCGTGTTGTCGAACTGATTAGCCCAGATCGCACCCTGCGGATGCGTGCGGGCTTTCTCTTCGGCCAAACGGCGCGCGACTTTCGGATAGTGATTATCGCTCGCGGCAGGCGCTGGATCGACTTCGACCAATTCCGCGCCGAGCGCGATGACGGCGTCCTTCTTCTCTTGGCTCTGCGTGCGCGGCATCACGACGATAACGCGATAGCCTTTCGCGGCGCCGATGAGTGCCAGACCAATGCCGGTATTGCCCGCTGTGCCTTCAACGATGATCCCGCCAGGCTTCAACTCGCCTTTGCGTTCTGCGTCTTCAACGATGGAAAGTGCTGCGCGATCCTTGATCGACTGGCCGGGATTGAGAAACTCGGCTTTGCCCAGAATGGTGCAGCCCGTCTCCTCGGACGCGCGCTTCAACTTGATGAGCGGCGTGTTGCCGATGAGATCGAGGACGGATTGAGCCATGCGGACTAGCTGGCAACGCCGAGTTTCTTCTGCAAGTCAGTCGAGGACGTTGTGTAGAGGAAAACCAAACGCTCGCCCGGTCGCGCGATGCGGAACGCTGCTTGCGCCATCAGCGAGCCTTCATGGAAGCCGCATAGGATGAGCTTCAGCTTGCCGGGATAGGTGTTGATGTCGCCAATGGCGAAAATGCCCGGCTCGCTGGTTTCGAACTTCTCGGTATCGACCGGGATCAAATTCTCATTGAGATTCAAACCAAAGTCCGCGATTGGCCCAAGCTTCATGGTCAGCCCGTAGAACGCCAGCAATTCATTGCACGAAATTTCGTACGCGCCCTTTTCCTTAGTGGTGCAGCCAACAGCGCTCAATTGCCCGTCAGCGCCAATCAGTGTTTTGAGATCAGCGATCTCCAACCGCACTTTGCCTCCCGCGACCAGCGCGCGCATCTTCGCGACCGAGTGAGGCGCTGCGCGGAAATCATCGCGGCGATGGATGAGCGTCACCGACTTCGCGATCGGCTGCAGGTTCAACACCCAATCAAGGGCGCTATCGCCGCCACCAGCGATGACGAGATCGCGATCGCGGAAGCGTTCCATCTGGCGCACAGCGTAGTGCACTGAGGTGCCTTCAAACTGATCGAGCCCTTCGATCTTCGGCTTGCGCGGCACGAACGACCCGCCGCCCGCAGCGATGACCACGATCGGCGCGGTAATCGTAGTGCCGAGTTCGGTCTTCAACCGGAAACGCTTGTCTTCGAGACGCTCCAGGCTCTCCGCCATCTGCGCCATGTGGAAGGTCGGGCTGAACGGCGCGATCTGTTCCAGCAAGCGATCCGTCAGCTCTTGGCCGGTCACGACCGGCAGCGCCGGAATGTCGTAGATCGGCTTTTCTGGATAAAGCTCAGCGCACTGGCCGCCCGGACGATCGAGTACATCGACGATGTGCGTCTTGAGATCCAGCAACCCCAATTCGAATACGGAAAAGAGCCCAACCGGTCCGGCGCCAATGATAATGACGTCGGTTTCGTAGGCCTGTCCCGCTTCGGCGGACTCGACCTTGGTCGGGGTGGTATGATGATCCATTGAGAGCAGCTCCGGAGCGCTCTCTTAACGGAAGCGGCGCGGCGCGTCGCCTGACGAAACGCCGCTCTGGCGCCCGTTTATGCGGTGCTCCGACGCGTGGTTTGGGCTAGCACTGCGCTGGCCCAGGCGTAGAGCTTTGGGCGTCGTCGGCGCGGCGTCAGGCGGCCCAGCAAGTTCACCGCCTCAAGCGCCACCCATCGCGCAAAACCGAACTCGCGGAGGCCGTACAATTGGCGTCGTGGCGCTTCGATCCAACGCTTGGCTTTCATCCACGCCGTGCGCGCCGGCGTCTCCCGGCCACCTGGCGAATGTGCATCGATGGTGGACGTACCGAAACAATCATTGCGCACCGGCGGCGGCGACACGCCGTACGTCTTGAGATCCCACGCCCACACACGTCGCAAATCCTGATCGACCGGAAGCTCACGCTTTCGCACAGCGAGAAATTTGCGCGCGCCGGCTTGGCTCAAAAGATAAGCGCCTGTGCTCGTCGGGACGTGGCTATAGCGGACCAAATCATAGCGTGCGCCGAGTGGAGCGACGCGCAGCGTCGAACGCTTCGTCGGGAACGAGAGCCTTATGATGTCCCATTGCGGTGGGAGCGCGGAGAGCAAAGAGCGCAACGTTCCTGCAAAACCTGGATCGAATGCGACGTCGTCCTCAAGCACAAGCAAGGGCGACGGCAGACGGCCCTGCACAACCATCGTGCAAATGCGCAGATGGCTCGCGTAGCAGCCAATCTCTCCCGCAGAGAGCGCGCGGCAGCCTTGGAAAAACCCGCTCAGATCAGGAAGCAGCTTATTGCCCTGGATCGCGGCGAAGCGCTGAAACGACAAGCCCGCCTCGTCCAATTGCCGACGCATGTGCGCCATGCGCTCAACATCACGATCGAGATTGATGACGACAACATGCGGCAACATTGGTGCGACTCGGAAATTGTCTTGAATCGAGTGCCCGGCGCCGGCGTGCGCGCCCATCCCCTATTCATGGGATTGAGCCGAGCGACGACGCTCGATCTGTTCGGTCACGCTTTCAAAGCGGAGGACGAGCATGAAAAACGAACAGGTTGCAGCGGCTTTGCTGGGGCTGGGCTTGGCCCTCGGCGGCGGCGCCGCGCAGGCGCAGGATATCAACCGCGACTTTGACGACGTGCGTGCCTCGCGGACCCAGGATAGCTCGGTTCAGCTGCGCTTCGCGCTGCCGCTCGGCGGCGGCGAACGAAGCGATGCGGAGGCCCCGCGCCTTTCGCTGCGGCTCAACCAAGCTGCTGCAGGCGACATGCGCAGCTTGGATGTGCTCTCCTACTCATTCGCGCCAAACACGGATCAGCGGCTCTCATCGCCGTTCCGCATGAACGCCGCTGGCGATGGCGCGTTCGGCTGGATTGGCGATCACCCGATCCTGTTCGGCGTCGCGACCGGCCTGGTCATTTGGGGCGTAGTCGAAGCCACCGAAGATGATGACGACGAAGAACAGCCGGTTCAGTCGTAATCACTTCACTCCACCTGTAGTCTTGACGGCGCCAGCGGCTAAGCTGGCGCCGTCCCCGCTTGGAGAGAGCCTTGGTCGCGCGCGTCGCCCTCATCGAAGACGACCCGATCCTGCGCGAAGCGGTGACGCGGACGATCACACTCGCCGAGGACTTAGAGTTCGTCGCCGCAGCAGAGACCGCCGCAGCAGGCCGCGCGCTCTTGAGCGTCCCCATGGAAGTGCTGCTCATCGATCTGGCGCTCCCCGACGGCAGCGGCATCGATCTCATCCGCGAAGCCAGCGCCAAACGGCCCGAACTGAAGATCATCGTGGTCAGCATTTTCGGCGACGCGCAAAGCGTCGTGAACGCGATCGAAGCCGGCGCGCATGGCTATTTGCTGAAGAGCGCCGATCCAGTCGAAGCCGCCGACGCAATCAGGGCCGTGCTCGCTGGCGGCGCACCGATCAGCCCAGCAGTCGCCGGTCACATACTGGCGCGCATTCGCGGACGCGCTACGCTATCGGCGCCTGCTTCCGCGCCTATCCTCTCCGACAAAGAGATCGCAATCCTAACCGAGCTCGCCAAGGGCTTCCGCTATAAGGAAGTGGCGCGCCTCCACGGCATCTCACCCAACACGGTGGGCGATCATGTGAAGTCGATCTATCGCAAGCTCGCGGTCAATTCGCGCAGCGAGGCGGTGTTCGAGGCGGTGCAGGCCGGCATCATCCAATTGAAGGACTAGCGCTGGCCACCCGGCGCCGTCATCGTGAGCGCGCATGATTGAGACGCCGCCATCGCCGCGCCTGAAGACGAGTTTGCTGGCGGTGTTCATCATCGGCCTGCAAATTCTATTCGCAGCCGTGCTGCTCAGCGCCAATGTCATCGCCGAACGCGCGGCGGGCCGCAGCATTGAAAGCGCGCTGAGCAACGAGAACCCGGTCGGCGCATCGGGCGGGCCTTTCGCGCCGGGCGCATTTGGCGAGATTACGCTCCCGGCGCCGTTTTGCTGCGCGCAAACGCCAGTCACCGTGCGCACCACGCTCACTGCCGACGACGCCGCAATCCCAGACCTCGCAATCCTGATCCCCAGCGCTCACGACAACGCCCTCGTCTATGTCGACGGAGAACTCGTCGGCGGCGTCGGCACGGCGGAGACGCATACAAACACAAGCAGACGGCCACACTTGGTACGCATTCCCGCCCGCTACGCACACGACGGCGCGATCGTGGACGTTGTGGTGACGCGCGCTATCGGCTTTGCGCACCTGCGTCCGTTTTCGATCGGCAGCTACGAGGCGCTCTATCCATCCTTCCGTGCGCTGCGACTGCTGCGCGCCGATCTGCCGTTCATCAACGCCGTGATCGCCGCATTTCTGGCGATCTTCTGCGTCTGCGCAGCGCCGCTCCTCGGCGCGCGCGGCCTTCTGCTCTCGCTCGCGGGATTGGCGGCAAGCTGGGTTGCACAGCATGTCGGGCTCCTAATGACCGACCCGCCGTGGGGCGCGCTGAATAACGCGCTGATCTATCTGGTCGGCTTCCTCGGCGCGATCGTATTCATCGTCTGGTTCTTCATCGAGTGGACATCCGCGTTTGAGCCGCCGGAGAAAGCCGCAAGACGACCCGTTGAACTGCTGTTACGTCCGTGGAGCGGCGCCGCGCGCCAACGCCTCGGCTTCGCTGTCGCCGCGATCGTCATGATGGGCGGCCTCCTAATGCTGCGGCGCGTCAGCGGCGACGATCACATGATCGCACTGCAAGACATCGACCGCGTGCTGGGTTTCTTGGGTCTTGCAGCGATGGCGTACTGCCTCGTGCGGCTCGTTGCTTACATCATGCGCGGCGGCATGCGCGAGCCGATCGAGATGGCCTCTTTCTTGTTCGTCGTGCTCGCCGCCATCGCCGACATCGTCATGGTGCGCTTCTTCTACAGCTACGGCGTGTTCTTGGGCGTCGCCGCGACATTCTTCCCACTAGCGCTGCTGATCTCGCTCGCAGGCCGCGCTCACAGCATCTTCGAAGCCGCCACCGCGACGGCCGAGCGCCTCAACGTCCTGGTCACACAGCGTGAACGCGAAATTCTCGCCAATCTTCAAGAACTGCAGCGCCGCGAACGCGCAACGCTCCTACTCGAAGAACGCGCTCGCATTATGCGCGACATGCATGACGGCATTGGCGGCCAGTTGCTTGGCCTTGTGCTGCAAGCCAAAGCCAACAAGCTCTCCGGCGACAGCCTCGTGCAAGGCTTGGAGGAGAGTCTGGCGGACCTGCGCGTCATCGTGGACTCGCTCGAACAAGGCGACGGCTCGCTCGCAACCGTACTCGGCGCCTTCCGCGCACGCATCGAACCGCGTGTCGAAGCAGCCAGCGCGCAGCTCATTTGGGAGATCGGCGATGTCGGCGACGCGCACGACTTCGGTCCGGACAAGGCTTTACAGCTCTACCGCATTCTCCAAGAAGCCTGCACCAACGCGCTCAAACACGGCCGGCCCGACCGCATCGCGGTAACTCTCGCGCGCAGCGACGCCGGCATCGAACTCTCACTCTCTGACAACGGCCGTGGGTTCGATCCCAGCACGGCCCAGGGAGGACGCGGCCTCTCCAACATGCGCTACCGCGCCGAGCGCATCGGCGCCCAAATCCGCATCGTGTCCAGCCCCGCGGGCACGCGGGTCAGCTTGCAGCTCTGATTGCCGCCTTGGCCGCGCCGATGCACACGACGGTCCGCTTACGGGCCGCCTACGAAGTCAGCCGCCGTCAGCGCAAGCGCTGGGCTGAGCGTTGCGAACTGCACCGCAGCGCCGGCGCCGTTTCCGTCGGCGTCATAATAGAGCGCACCAGTTGCGGCGTCGTAGATGATGCGGTCATCGCCATCCACTGCAGCGGTTCCAACTACAAAGGCGTTCGCCGCAAGCGCACCAAGGCCGATCGCGCTGAACACATCGACGTCCAGCTGAATGGTGTCGTCGGCAATGCTGTAGAACAGGATCGCATCAACGTTCCCGACGCCCAATGCCGTCGAGAATACGAATGTGTCGGCGTCGTTTCCGCCGGAGAGCGTATCGTTGCCCAGACCACCATCAAGCGCGTCGGCGCCGTTGCGGCCGTAAAGCGCGTCCGCGCCATCGCCGCCGCTTAAGACATCGGCATCGTTGCCGCCGTCGAGCATGTCGTCGTCGGCGCCGCCATTGAGCTGGTCATTGCCGTCGCCGCCAAAGAGTTGGTCGTTGCCGGCGTCGCCGTGGAGGGCGTCATCGTTCTGGCGGCCGTACATCTCATCCGCGCCATCGCCACCGTTCAGCGTGTCATTGTTGTTGTTGCCATCGATGACATCGTTGTCCGCGCCGCCATTGACGATGTCATCGCCGTCGCCGCCGAAGATTGTATCGGCGCCCGCTTCGCCATTGATCGTGTCATTGGCGGTTCGGCCGTAGAGCGTATCGGCGCCAGCGCCGCCGTTCAGCGTGTCGCCATCATTGCCGCCATCGAGGATGTCGCCGTCTGCGCCGCCGTTCAACGTGTCCGTTCCATCGCCACCGTTCAGGGTGTCGATACCCGATCCGCCGCTCAGTGTGTCGGCGCCAGCCAAGCCGTTCAACGTGTTCGCGGAATCATTACCGATCATGACGTTGTTCAGCGCGTTGCCGAAGCCGTTGATCGAAGCGGCCCCGGTGAGCGTCAAATTCTCCTGAAAATTTCCGAGCGTGCGAGTCGCTGCTGATTGCAGCGTGTCTGTGCCCGATCCGGCAAGTTCGACGACGATGTCGCTCGCGCCACGCACGATATAAACATCATCGCCGCCGCCGCCTTCCAGCGTGTTTGATCCAGCCCCGCCGTCGAGCGTGTCATTACCAGCACGGCCGTAGAGCGTGTCCGCGTTTTCACCGCCGAACAGGGTGTCATCGTTATTGCCGCCATCGAGCGTATCGTTGCCTGCGCCGCCTTCCAGCGTGTCGTCTCCATCGTTACCGTTCAGCGCATCTGCACCGGCCTCTCCGCGAAGCACGTTGACGCCAGCGTTGCCGGTTAGCGCGTCATTGAACGCTGAACCGACTACGCCCTCGATGCTGTCGAACGTGTCGCCCTGTGCGTCACCGCCGGAGATGGTGTTGAGTGCGAGGTTAATTGTCACGGCGGCGCCGGAGTCCGAATAGGACGCTACGTCGGCGCCGGCGCCTCCGCTCAACACATCCGCGCCCTGGCCTCCGGCAAGCGTATCGTCACCATCACCGCCGGTGAGCTGGTCGACGCCGGCGAGGCCAAACAACGTATCGTTGCCGCCTGCGCCGCTCAGCGTGTCGGCAAGACTAAAGCCGGTCAGCGTGTTGTTCGACGCGTTTCCGGTGATGTTGTTGTAGGACTGACCGCCGATCACATTCTCAACGCCAGTCACGCGCATATAGCCGCCCGCGCCACCCGGGACCTGCCAGCCCTCATTCGCAAGTGACAAGCTGAGAGACCAAAGCACTTGTTCGAACGAAAGCGTGTCAACGCCGTCGCCGCCGTGCGCTTCCTCCGATCCGTTCGAGTAGACGAGCGTGTGCGCAACCAGCAGATCGTCGCCGGCGCCACCGTGGAGAATATCGCCGTCTTCGCCGCCTATAAGTAGATCTGCGCCATCGCCGCCAAAAAGCGTGTCACCCCCGGCGCCGCCGATGAGGACGTTGGCGCCGGCGTCACCGGTGAGCGTGTCGCCACGCCAAGAGCCAGTCAGATTTTCAATGCCGACAAGCGTATCGAGGCCTCGAAGGCCGGTGTCCTGTGGGCCAGCCACGAGAAGCGACACGGTGACGCCGCTGATGCCGCCATAGCCGAGATCACTATAGGAAACGGTGTCGGCGCCCGCGCCGCCAATCAGGACGTCGTCGCCCAGTCCGCCGGACAGCGTGTTGTCGGCGTCGTTGCCGTTGATGACGTCGTTATAGGCGCTGCCGATGACGCTCTCGATGCTGATCAACGTATCGGCGCCCGGCTGAGGCGCTGATACGGCAAGGTCCAGCGCAATGCCGGAAGTAGAGTCGGCATAAGAGACTGTGTCGTTGCCAGCGCCGCCATCGAGGATGTCGTCGCCGCCTGGGCCGCCGGAGATGTAATTATCGCCCGCGTCGCCGGTTAGGACATCGTTGAACGCGCTGCCGCTCAAGCCTTCGATGTCGAGAAGTGTATCGAGACCATCGCCGGTATTTTGCACGCCCGCAATGGCGAGCGAAACCGTAACGCCGCCGCCAGCATCGCCGAACGCGGCGATGTCGACGCCGCTGCCACCATTCAGCGTGTCATCGCCGGCGCCACCATCGAGGCGATCATTGTGGGCGCCGCCGAGCAGCAGGTCCGCGCCGTCGCCGCCGCGAAGGTTGTCATCATCTTGGCCGCCGTCGAGCGTATCGTCGCCGCCGAGGCCCGCAAGCGTGTCGAGGTTGGCGCCGCCGCTAATGACATTGTTGGCGCCATTGCCGGTCAAGGTCTCATTGCCCAAGCCGCCGACGATGTTTTCGATGCCGACAAACGTCACATCGTAGAACGCCCAGAACGAATTGATGTTCTGCGGACCTGCAATAGCGAGCGAGACCGTCATGTCGCCAGTCATGCTCGTGAGTGACAACGTATCAACACCATCGCCGCCACTAATCACTTGGGCCCAGCGGTAGAGGTGGATCGTGTCGTTGCCGGCGCCGGCATCGACATTGCTGCCGGCGTAGATCGTGTCGTTGTAACCGCTGCCGATGATGCTCTCGAAACCGATGATGGTGTCGTTGCCGGCGCCGACAGTATTGAAAGGCGAGAAGTAGTCGAGAGCGACGGTCACGCCCGCCGTCGCGCTCGCGTACGACACAGTGTCGTGGCCATCGCCGCCGTTTAGAACATCGTCGCCCAGCGCGCCGCCATCGATCGTATCGTCGCCAGCGCCGCCGGTTAGGTAGTCGCTGGCTGTGCCGCCCGTAAGAACGTCATTGTAGGCGCCGCCGATCAGCCGCTCAATGCTGATGAGCGTATCGAAACCCTGAGAGGTGTCTTGCGGACCCGCAACCGCCAGCGAGATCGATATGCCTGTGGACGCGTCGCTGAAAGACGCAGTGTCAGAGCCGGCGCCGCCAACCAACGTATCGTCGCCGCCGCCACCAATCAGGATATCGTCGCCGCCTTCGCCGTAGAGCGTATTCGCGAGCGCGTTGCCAATGAACGTGTCGCCGTGGATGCCGCCGCGCAAGTTTTCGATATTGGTGAGCGTATCGACACCAAAATACAAAACCTGCTGCGGGCCAACCAAAGCCAGCGAAACTTGGACTCCGAGGACACCGCCCGCATACGACACAGTGTCGATGCCGTCACCACCATCGATGATATCGTCGCCGCCGGCGCCGTGCATCTCGTCGTCGCCGCCGCTTCCATAGAGAGCGTTGTTTTGATCGTCGCCCCAGAGCACGTCGTTGAACGCGCTACCGGCCAAGCCTTCGATACTGTTCAGCGTGTCCGTTCCAGCGCCGCCCGTATTCTGGGTAGCCGCCGCGCCCAGAAATAAGCTCACGGCGCTGCCGGCGCCGGCGTATGAGGCGATGTCGAGACCGCCTCCACCCTGCAGCTGGTCGTCGCCGCCCGCGCCCAACAGCGTGTCGTTGCCGTCGCCGCCGAAGAGTTGGTTGTCGCCTGCGTCACCCGCAAGCTGATCGGCGTAGGCGCTGCCGACGAGGTTTTCAAAACCGCTCAGCGTGTCGAGGCCCCAGCCGCCCGTGTCTTGCTGCGTCGCCAACGCAAGTGAGACGACGACGCCGCCAGTTGCGGTCGCATAAGTTACGGTGTCGCTATCAGCGCCACCGTCCATGATGTCATTGCCTTGCCCGCCATTGATGGTATCGGCGCCGCCCGCGCCCACTAGAGTGTTGTTGGCGCCATTGCCGGTCAGCGTATCGTTGAAGCCGGCAGCGATAATGTTCTCAATGCCGATCAGCGTATCGACGCTGCCGCCTGCGGTCTGCGCCCCGCTGGAGTCAAGATTGATGATCAGAGCCGCCGTCGCGTCCGCATAGTTGGCCGTATCAGCGCCGGCGCCGCCGTCCAGCGCGTCATTGCCCGCGCCTGCGGTGAGCAAATCGTCGCCGTCGCCGCCGTTCAAGGAATTGTCGGATGCATTGCCCGTCAGCGTATCGTTGAAGGCGCTACCGGTCAGACCCTCTATCCCGACGAGCGTATCGAGCCCTGCGCCGATCGTATTTTGTTGACCGGCTAGCGCGAGCGACACCGTTACGCCCACGCCTGCGGCCACGTAAGAGGCGATGTCGGCGCCAAGACCGCCGTTCAATATGTTGTCACCGCTGGTCCCGCCCAGCGTATCGTTGTGATTGCTGCCAGTGGCGTTCTCAAAATTGGTGATCGTGTCGAGGCCGTCGCCGCCGGTGTCCTGTTGAATTGCGACCGACAGCAAAATTGTGATGCTCGACGTCGCGCCTTCGTACGACACCGTATCGACGCCGCCAGCGCCATCCAAGATGTCGTTGCCTTCGGCGCCGGTGATGACGTTTGTTGCGCCGTCGCCGGTCAAAGTATCGGCGAACGCGCTGCCGTGCAGGTTTTCAATGCTGATCAGCGTGTCGAGCCCACCGCCGCCGGTGTTTTGTTGGCCCGCCACAGCCAGCGATACAGCCACACCGCTTGTGGCGTCATAATAAGAGGCGGTATCGTTTTCGCTGCCGCCGTTGAGAGAATCGTTACCGGCGCCGCCTTCCAAATAATCAGTCCCGGTTCCGCCGCTCAGATTATCATTGCCCAGCTGGCCAAACAGCGCGTCATTGCCGTCGCCGCCACTGAGCGTGTCGGCGCCCCCTAACGACGTTAGAGCGTCGCCACCCGGGCCGTTCTCACCGAAAATGAGGTCGTGGCCGGCGCCGCCATTGATGGTGTCGCCACCGCCATAACCTTCGAGAATGTCACTGCCGTTCGAACCGGTCATAGTGTCGGCGGCGCTGAACATGTTTCTTTGCAGTGTGATCCAATCGCCGCTGTTGATGGCGCTATAGAGCGCCGACACTTGGATCGCCGTGAAGCCAGATCCTTGGATCGTTACCGCAGGCGCGCCAAAGCGCGTCGTTGAGTATGTGAAAGCGCTGATAGAACCGCTTGTCGGATCTCCGAACTGGTCGAAACCTGGGAAGGTGCCGTTCGCCGTCAGGCTCTCGCCCCCCGCGACGTAGGTGACGTGCGTGTTTGAACGCGAAGAGGAGAGCGTTGAGGAGACAATGTTCAGTATGTCGGCGACGCTCCAATCGAGCATACTGAAGCCGTACGTACCGTTGCCGCCGGAAAAGACGAAAGTACCCATGCGCCGCTCCCCTTAACCCAGGAATTTACCTTCGGTGCGCAACAGCGCAACCCTGGCTAGTGCAGGCAGAGCGCCTCCCCAAGACCGGCTATGATGGCAAGCACCGCCCTGGGCCCAGAACGCGTTGTGGTATCGCGCGCCGCCGGTGGATCAAAGCTGGTCGTATCAGCGGCCTGCCCGTGCATCCGCTCGTCGTATTCAAACCGTGCGTGGTTTGCCGACTGCATTGCGCTGCCGCACCTTGAGAATGGCGATGTCGCGGCGCCCAGCATTCGCAATTCCGGCGACACGCTCGCGTTGGACGACCTTTAACACGATTGCACGTCCGCGCCTTCACTATGCCGTAGAACTTCTGCTTGTCGCGGAAGCATGGCTCGCGGCGCGACGCAAACCGGTTGTTCAACACTGAGCCATCAGCGCGACCGTTCCATCGCACCGTCATGCGACCTAACTGGCCCAATTCGCTTCGTAAAACTCTGGACTTGCAGGCCGCGCGATGGTCTTAGCAGTCACGACGCTTCACGCAGGTCGATCCATTGATAAACGGCACCATAGGAAATCAACGAGCCTATTGGCTGGCGGTGATGCTCTTCGCATTCGTCGCGGCCGCCATCTTCTACGCGCGCCCATCTGTCCTGACTTCGCTACGCAATCTTGCGTTTGACACTTATCAACGTGCAGCGCCCGCGGCGCCAATGCCGGATTCGCCGATACGCGTCGTACATATTGACGAAAGTTCGCTGGCGCGCCTCGGCCAGTGGCCCTGGTCGCGTGCGACTATGGCGGAGCTCACGCAAAGGCTTGGTGAGGCTGGTGCGGCCGCTGTCGTGTTCGACATACTTTTCGCCGAAGCGGATCGCACTTCGCCGGAACAGCTGCTCGCGACCGTCCCCGCCGGGCGCCGCGCGGCGCTCTCTCGCGCGCTTGGCGGCGTCGAAAGTCACGACGCGCTCTTTGCTGCAGCACTTGAACAAAACAACACCGTCCTCGCTGCGAGCCTGCACGAACAGGAGAACGGCGGGACGTTCCCGATGCGCGCCGGGTTTGCGACGGCCGGCGACGATCCTGGACCGTACCTGCTTGGGTTGCCGGGCGTGTCGACGAGCTTACCAGCCCTTTCCGATGCCGCAGACGGCGTAGGCTTCATAAACTGGTTGCCCGATGGTGATCAGGTGGTTCGCCGCGTCCCTCTGCTACTGCGCCACAATGAAGAGATTGCGCCGTCGCTTTCACTTGAAGCGATGCGCGTCGCGTTCGGCGCCTCCACGTACGTTGTGCGCTCCTCCAACGCGAGCGGCTCATCCGCGTTTGGCGCACACACTGGCATCAACACAATTAGAGTGGGACCGCTCGACATTCCCACGGACGCCGACGGCCAGGTCTGGCTGCGCTTTCGCGCTTACGATGAAACGGCAGCCACGCCGGCCTGGCAGGTGCTGAGCGGAGAATTTGCGCCCCGTCAGTTCGAAGGCACAATTGTGCTCATTGGCGCAAGCGCGCCGGGCTTGTTGGACCTGCGTGCGACGCCGTTGGATGCAAGCCTGCCTGGCGTCGAGATACATCGCCAGTTGCTGGAACAAGTGCTGTCAGGCAACTTTCTCTCGCGACCGGATTATGCGCCTGGCATCGAACTTTTGCTCGCGCTCTTCGCCGTTGCTGTTTTGGCGCTCGCGGCACCGCGGTTCGGACCATCAATCAACGCGGCGATCGGCTTGGCGATTGTGGCGGCGATTTGGGTCTTGGGCTTCGTTCTGTTCGTGCAAGCGAACTATTTGCTCGATCCGATCTTCCCGACGCTGGCTGCAATCACCTTCGCCGCCGGTGCTACGACCTATTTCTACCAGCGCACCGAACACCAGCGCGCCAACATTCGTCGCGCCTTCGGTCAATACGTAGCGCCGAGCGTTGTTCGCCAGCTCACCGCGCACCCGGAGCGCTTGAAGCTGGGCGGCGAAGTTAGAGAGCTCAGCATTCTCGTCTGCGACATCCGTGCGTTCTCGAAGATCGCGGAAGGATTGAGCGCGGAGGAGCTGACAGCGTTCATCAATAATTTTCTGACGCCGGTCAGCGACATCGTCATCGAGAATGGCGGCACCATCGACAAGTATATGGGCGACGCCATCCTGGCGTTCTGGAATGCACCGCTTGATCAGCCCGACCACGCTCAACGCGCCTGCCGTGCGGCGCTTGAAATCATGGCGTGCGTGCAAGGTCTAAACGCTGCTTGGCGGCGCGAGGCCGAGGCGGCGGGGAGAACATTTGAAGATGTGCGCATCGGTATTGGCGTCAACACTGGCGAATGCTGCGTCGGCAATCTCGGGTCCGAGCGGCGCTTCGATTACTCCGCCATCGGCGACAATGTGAACATTGCGTCGCGGCTTGAGAGCCTGACCAAAACTTATGGCCTAACGCTTTTGGTGAGCGAACAGACGCGTGACGCTGCTCCGGACGCGCCTCTCATCGAGGCTGATCTCGTGCGCCTCCACGGCCGCAGCGGCGCGACGCGCGTCTTTACAACGTCGCCTGAGCGAGCGCCGGCAGGCGCTGAGCATGGCGAGTTTTTGGATGCTTTCAGAGCTGGGCGATTTGAGGAGGCGCGTACACGCCTCCAAAAGCTGCAATCGGCTTCCTCGCCTGCATTCGCCGCGCTCTACGCCAACTACGCACAACGTCTCGAGCGCGCAGACTTGCAAGCGCCAGCAGGCTGGGACGGCGTCTACGATCCTGAGCGCAAGTAGCGCGGCGGCGACTAGCCCTCTTCTTCCTCATCGTAGCCGTCGTCTTCGTCGATGATTTCGAAGTCTTGTCCGTAGCCGGAATTAAGGTTGTCGGTGCGACTGGTTGGATCGTCGGCGTCGTAGGCGCCCTCCAAGCCGGGGAACTCCGAGAACGGATTTCCAAACAGAGGATAGGTCGCAGCGCCGAGCGAGCTTTCGTAGCTGCCGCGCCATGTGAACGGACGCGACGCCGTGCCGTTCGAGAAAAACTCGATCGCTGTACCCGGACGATCAAGGTTGATCGTTTGTCCGTTGGCCAACGTGAAAGTCAGCGCGCCTTCATCGAGGATGCCGAACATGCGGCCATTAAAGACCAACAAATCGATGATGGTGCCGCGCACACCGATCGTCGCCACTGGTGTACGGACCTGGTAGTTCTGAGGCTGCTGGTTGCCGGTGACGAAGCGAACGGCGCCGCTTGTAAATGTCACTGCAACATCGCCGGCGCTTTGGCTGGGATTGTAGACGTAGCGGTCGAGCGTAACTTGCGAGCGTGGCCCGATACTCAGGGTTGTCTGGTCCGTGAACATGAGCTGCGCGACGCCGTTCGCGCCGGTGCTGATGCGCTCATTGGTAAACACGCGATTGCCGACGACGAGCGTACGCTCTTGTCCGGGCCGGGAAGCCATAACCTGATTGCGCACGGCGACGGCCGCGCCGATGTCCCCGGCTGCGGTTTGCGCAGCGGCGGGCGCGCTCAACATCGTTAAGCCTGCGCATAAAGCGCTGAAAAACATGAATGAATGCCGCATTTCCGGTTTCCTAAGGCGATATCGGACAACCGTATCGCTGTCGTGTCGCGCGTGGCAACTGTGAACACGCTATTCGGCGTGTTGGCTTGAACTGTGGCGCCGAACCGGCTTCACTATTGGGGCATCGTCGCTGGCGACGGGCGAGGGAACTTTCAGCCATGACACGGGGAAAAACTGGCGCGCTTTTCCGGGCGCTTTTGGTTGCTGCGAGCGTGACCGCGCTCTCGATCGGCGTCGCACACGCGCAGCAAGCGGGTGACCTCGAGGCGCTGGGGCAGCGCATCCTCGACAATCCGCAAGATGTGAATCTCAACCTTCAGTATGCGGCGGCCGCGGAAGCGGCCAACAAGGCCAGACTGGCGCTTGTGGCTTACGAGCGCATTCTCATTAACGATCCTACCAATGAAGTGGCGCGCCGGGGCTATGAGCGCGTGCGCCGTATGATCGAGCCAGGCTACACCATTGCGCGTGTCGAAGTTGGTGCGCGCTACGACACCAACGCGGCGAACACGAGTGAAGAATGGTTCGGCAACGTTCCAGATTCGACGACGTTTTACGCCAAGCTGCTGATCGCCGACGAGCGCGAACTCGGCGGGCGCCGCTGGCGTTCGCTCCTCAATCTCACACTTGAGGACAACGATGTCCTTGATGAGCTGAATTATGGCTATCTCGGCGCTCAGACCGGGCCGATCTACTACGTCGCCCCTCACATCGCTGCGATCCCTTCGGTCGGGGTCGGCGTCGCGATGCTCGGCGACGAACATTACTTCAGCGAGGCTTACGCCTCGCTCACCGTCGAAGGACGCGCGACTGGTATTTCTTACTGGGCCCGCGCGCGCGCCGGTTATCGCGAGTTTGCTGACACCGACGATTTTTGGTGGTTTGGCCCGGTCAGCGACAATGGTTCGTTCGCGGAAGTACAAGCCGGCATCACCAAGCCGCATCTGCTGCACGAGCGCGATACGCTGACGGTGCAGCCGTTCGCGCGCTGGAGCTCAGTAGACGGCGACATGTTCAGCTTCACGCCAGGCAGCTACACCGAGTTCGGTGTCGACGTGAACTACAACTTCCAGCTCACCGACCACGTGCAGCTTTCGGCCGGCGCCCTCTTGCGCGAGCGCGAGTTCGACGGCTTCGACCGAACCGACACCTACATCGCGCCGCAAGCAAGCGTCACGCTGCAGCGCCTTTTGCCGTGCGATTGCGACGTTCGCATCCAGTATCGCACGCGCGAAAACGACTCGAGCGACTTCGCATACAGCTACGACGCCGAGCAAGTTACCTTCGGCCTCACGACGCGGTTTTAAACTACGCGGTCATTGCTGGAACTCTTCCGGGACGACGCCAACGACGGAGAGAATAACGGGCTCGTCGTCGAAATCGCCGATCTCCGCGTCGCCTGAACTCGAAAAGGCGACGGCGCCAGTGGCAGTCTCGCCGAGATGAATGACTGCGCGGCGCGCAGCTGCTTCGTCCTTACACCGGGTCGGCGCTGCGGCTTTCAAATCGCCGCGGATTTCGGTGAACCCTTGCACAAAGTACATCGTTTCGCGCGCCATCACGCTCTCGCCTGCTGACAACAGCGGGTGATCATCATGACCGCCAGCGCGTCACGATCCAGTCTTTGAATAAGCGAGGAGAGGAAGCCCTCAGCGAGCAATGCATCAGCGACCTTCAGCCAATGCTTGAAGCGGCCGGTCGCCGCGAGGTCGTAGGCGCGCGCGCGAAGCAAGAAGAATGGAGCATCGTCAGTCATGACGACGCGAGGCCCGCGAAGGGCCGAACAAAAATTGGACTCAAGGCGCCCATTTCTTATGTCCCTCGATCGCGTGATGGGTCGTTTGCGCGGAATCGGTCTTGTCATAGAGTTGTCCGCAGTTTGCGCACGTAAGGTGCCGACCACTGCGGCTCGGGTGCATGACCGCCGTGCGCGCATCGGCGATGACTTCGGCCATGGTGCGGAATTGTTCACTCATCGCGGCCGACCCCGTTGATCGCCGCTACCTGAGCCGGAACTTCTGATTTCCGCGCTGAACAGCTGCAGACATCGCAAACATTAGCGTTTCGGCGCTCGTTGGCTGCTCTCGGCATGATTTGATTTTTCTGAAGGGCGTCAGGATCCGGCTGACACCATCAAACTGGTGCGGCCCATACGCCGTTACAATGCCAGCTCAACATAAAACCATGCCCGCGCTCGCCCAGGCACAAAACGGGACCTTCAGTTGTCCCGCGCGACGCCGAGAGGTTATTCGCCGACCGACCCACGGCTCTACGGTCCCCGAGGAAATCGGCCTCCGTCATGTGCGGACGTCCGGCAATCAACTTGAAAACGGCCAGATCCCACCGAACGCCCGCACGCCGAGCGCGCTTGGCGGCGACATCAACAACGGTCAAGCTAAAGGAGAGTCCGCCCAATGCAGCGTGTGCATCGCGAATATATCTGACATCCAGTGCGCGCCGTCGCCGGCGTAGATGGGAGCGGTGTCGATACACACCGGATGCCAGTGTTCACCTTGTATCTGCCAAGAAATCGGCGACAAACACCTCCCCGTCACCTTGCGAAGGCGCAGTCGAACGCTGACTCCCACCTATGGCGGGAGCAACGCCGTGCCAAATCAACGCGTTAGCCAGGGATCTGGCGGAGACGCAGGCCGCATGACTTGGTGTCGAGCGTCGGCATGCGACACCGAAAAAGGCAAGCGCGGCACGGCGCGTTTCACTTCTCGCTGTTAAGCCGGTTGCGCTCGACAACGCTCGCGCGCGCGTGAAGGCGGCGCTTCGACGTGGGTGGAGACTGGGATAGGGGGTGGCTGCGTGAACGGCTACGAGGGGCGCGATGTTCACGTGGGTGTAAATGCGCGTATTCAGGCTTTCATGCCCGAGTAGCGCTTGGATGAACCGAATGTCGCGACGCATCATGGATCGTCGAAACGCGCGCCAGACCGTGCTATACAAATCCGCATGTCCTACGTCATATTTCTTCCCTTTTTGATTTTCTTCATCGGCCTCGGGCTTTATTGGATCATCACTGCTCGGCAATGGAGCAAAGAGTCGGAAGGCAGTCACGCCGCCGCACCATCCGTTCTGAGTGGCGTAGTTCTCGTTATCCTAAGCGTGGTCGGACTGTTCAACATTGTCGCAAGTATATTCTCTGGCGAGTAGCGGAGTCGCGAATACGCGGAGGCCCGTAGCAGGATTTAAGGCCGTGGGCAGTTGGGATTGTCTTCCCCGTCCGCGATAACCGCCGTTGCTGCGGTTCCAGAATCCACCGACGCGACCCATCCTCCTCCAGCACCAAGACCCACCTCAGCACCCGCCGGGAAACCGCGTTCATCGAGTGCCACGGCGCCCGATACAGCTACGCCACCACCCACTCTACCTCCATTGAAGTTAGGCGGCCGAATTCTGCTCGGGCTAAACTGCGGGCCAGCATCTGGGCGCTGCACACCTACCACACCCAACAGGTGGGCCCCTTCTCCGGCGGCAGGATCGGCATCAAGGTAGAGGCTTAAGGCTGATGATGAACCGTCCCAACGAGCGCCTCCATCGACCACTAGCCCCGGGCCCCAGGCGGCATCAACTGAGACACCAGCATTGTACGTGGGACACTCGACGATGCGTTTAATCTCAGATCCCGCGTTTTGCACCTGCCTGCTTAGGATGTTTCTTACGCGTTCTAGAGCACGCTGCACCGCGCGATCTCTGGCGCGTTCAATCGCTTCACGGCAGCTTCGGCAGAACGTCACAAACACCTCTTCGATTGGTAGGTCTTGCAATCCCAATGGGTCAATCAAATTGACCGCATCATTCCAAACATATGCATAAATGTTCATCCCACCGCCGAACCCGATCGGGTCGGTTTGCATGAACCGCCCAAGCTCCGCCGAGTAAGCCCGTGCGCGATAGTGATAGAGCCGCGCGCCCGGCAGCCACATCTGGCCGGTGTATTGAAACGTGCCTGTGTTGGTTGACGATGGCACGCCGTACTCATCGTAGGCATTGATGTTCGTCGCCGCGCCAGAACCGTTGGTGACCGCGATGATGCTGCCGCGTTCATCGCCGAGCAGCCAACGACGATCGCTCGTGCCTGAGCCTTCGTACCAGACCAATGGCTCGTTGATGCCCGGGCCGAAGACGTAGCGGCGCTGCAAGGCGTTGGAGCCGTCGAACTCGCCGATTACCTGCACGCCATCATACAAGAACCGCGTCGTCGTGCTGCTAGCCACACTTTCGCGCAAACGCCCGAGCGCGTCGTAGGCGAAAGTGGCTGCGCTAGCCCCTGCGGGCGTCGCTGAGTCCAGGCGGTTGAAGATGTCGTAGCTGAAGGTACTTAAGCCCACTCTCGTCATGTTGCCGCGCGCGTCATAGGTCGGCTGCGCCTGGGTGATGGCGGTGTATTGGTTCAAGCCGTTGTCGAGATAGTTCGTCGCGCCGTTGTTCGGCGTTGGCGTATTGTAGGCCGCATTGCTCGCCCCGCGCTCGACGATCTGGGCGCCTGCATTGTAGTCGAACGTGCGCGTGAGATCGCTGGTGGTGCCGGTCAGATTCTGCGTAAGCGTCACCAGACGCGAGGCGGCGTCGAAGGCGTAGCTCGTGACCACGCCATTGCCGCGCGTCAGCGAGGTGCGCCGACCCAGATTATCGTACGCAAATGTCGCCAACACGCCCGCGCCTGAGGTTGCACCGTTCTCACGGATGCCGGTTACAGCGTTGGTCAGATCGTAGTCGTAATCGACATAGAGACTATCCGGCCACGTCATCTGCGTGCGGCGTGAGGCGGCGTCATACTGATAGCTCACCGTCCCCAACGGCGACCCTGCGCTGGTCACGCGCGAGAGCTGGTCGTAGGCGAATGACGATGTCCTGGGCGTGCCCGTTGGATCGAGAACAGCGGTCAGTTGACGGGAGAAGAGATCATATGTGTAGCTGACATCGTTCGCCGTGCTGGGCGCATCAAGCGTGATGACCCGCAAGAGATTGTCGTACGCAAACGCAATCGTTTGACCGTCGCGACGGCGAACTTGCGTCACCACGGATGCAGCGTTGTTGTAGGTATATTGCTCGTAGTCGGTGGTCGAACTCGTCCCGGGCAGATCGGGACGCGGATAGTATGTACGCGTGAGCCGCGCGAAGCCGTCATACTCATAACCGGTGCGGTTGCCCTGACCGTCGGTCACAGCCATAGGCAGAGCCGTACCAGCGTAGGCAGTAGTGACTTCGTTGATCGGGCTGCCCGTGCCGTAGCCGGTCGTCACCTGCGTGACCTGACTGTTGAAATCATAGGTGAGTCGCGTGATCCGGTCGGGACCGTGGGAGCCTTGCGTCCCGAGCGTGCACGCATCGGACGGCAAGCTGCCGAACACGGCCGGATTCATCCGCACAGTCTGGCAGAGCAAGCGGCTGGCATCGTCGTAGGCGTATTGCATCACCGCCTGCGTCGCGCTCTGGGCCACGAACGCACTCGTCACTGGCCGCCCTTGTCCATCGTACGTGGTGTTCACCTGCTCCAGCGTCGCAAAACTCGCCCAAGCACCGTCCGACTGCGACGTTACCGTCCCCTGCTCGGCCACAATCACTTGCCCATCGTCATTGTACGTCAGCCGCTGCGCACGATGCAGTCCCGCGCCACCGGCATCAGGATCAGGTCCTGCCGCGCCAATGGTTTGGCGCATGGCGTCATACCGCACGCGCGTCGTGTCATCGGTTCCGCTTAGCGGACCATCGACCGTGAGCAGATTGCCGACCGCATCATAGGTAAAGCCTGTGGTGATGCTTATGCTACCAGAACCAGTATTGCCTGACCTGATCGTTTGCGAAACTGGCAGGCGATTGTTGGCGACGCTATCGGCGCCGTAGGCGATGACCGTGCGCGTCTCATCTGCACCGTTGGCGCAGGTGGCGTCGGTCGCACACGCCGATGTCTCGATGGGCAGCCACACCGCTGTAGACGCCGCAGCGATCGAACCGCCGCTATTTTTATAGTAGGCGTAGAAATCATCGTAGGTGAAGCGCGTCTGCGGCCTAGGACTGTCGCCGGTCGGCGCGTCGCCAGTGGGACCCGGCGCAGTGACGGAGAGCAGGCCACCATGAGTCGAATCGTAGGTGTAGTCGGTGCGGAATCCGCGAGAGTCGGTGGTCGAAGTCGGCAAGTTGCAGGTAACGACGTTGCTGCAGGTGCTGACAAAGCTCGCCGTCGAGACGACGTTGGACAACCCGCTGCCAGTGATCGGGATCTGCGTCGTCTGGGTGACATTACCCCGCGCATCGTACTGAAAAGCGGCCCTCACGCCTGTGGGCGCGGTCATGCTGGTCAGCCGGTTGTTGCCGTCATAGGCGTACGTCGTGACCAGACCGCCATTGCTGACCTCAGACAGTGTGTTGCTGGCGTTGAATCCGATGCCGTAGGTCGCGCCCACCGGATTATACACCGTGACATTGCGCGCGCCGGTCGGGGTCGGGATGTCGTACTCCCAAGTCCCATCGCCGTCGGTTACTTCTTCGACGCGGCCGGTTGTGGATGAATACGTCACCGTAAGCGTCACGCCCTCAGGGCTCTCGACGCTCGTAATACGACTGGATGTGTACGCGTATGTGGTGACCCTGTTTAGTGTGTCAGTGATCTCTGTCGGCAGCGCCGCGTTGAACTGGAGGTTCGGCCAGGTCTGTGTGTAGCTGCACGTGTCGGCGCTCGGATTACAGTAATCCACCGCGTTGTTGAGCGCGGTGACCCGCACTAGCCTCAGAAAGTCACCGCCCGAGTTGCCGAAATAATCAAATTTGAGCTGGTAGCCGAAATTGTTCGTGACTGACTGGAGCCGCTGCGTCGTAGAATTGAGGGTGACGTAGTTGAAGATCGTCCGCTCGCCATCCGGCTCGGTGTAAGAGGTGATCCGGCCCTCGTTAGCTTGCGTCGGCGAACTGCCTGCGAAATCTTTGTCAATAATGGCGATTGCGCCATAGCGGCTGGTGTAGGTGTATTCATTGTTGCCGCTGTCGAATGTGAGGCTCGATCCATCTGCGGCGTCGGGTGTGTATACTCCACTGGCCAGAGTGAATCTCTGAGATGCGCCAAAGAGAGTGACCGTATAAGTCGCTCCAGAACTGTTGATGGTGCCGGTGTAGTTGTCACGCCACGCTTGGACGCTTGAATCGAACCAGCGCGTATAGCTCAGTCCCCCTGATCCCGCTTGCCCGATCGAGATGCTGGGCGAGTACACCCAAAGCGAACCGTCAACCAGATCAACGCCATTGACATCGACCGTCGCACGCACTGGCGGCGGAGGAATGGATTGCGCCGACGCATTAGCGAGGCCGACGCAAGTCGCAAACAGCACGGTGAATACGGTGACGATGCGACTTGCAAATGTCCGCGCTACGATCCGCTGCATCGCTCGCTCCCAACTTTCGGTTGACAGCAGCCTTGTTCCGACTTTGGTTGGAGTCAACCCAAGCGCGAACGCGGTTTGAATCTTTTTTGGAGGCCACGCGATGAGCGTTTCTCGGCGAGTTCTGTTTGCGCAGCTTGCTGGCGCAAGTCTGTTCGCATGGCGCACTTCAATTGCGCGCGCGCAAAGCGGTGAAACCGTTGAGTATTCCTACGACGTTCATGGCCGCGTCACACGCGCTGAATACTCAAGCGGCGTCGTTGTCGAATACGAATACGACAATGCTGGCAATCGCACCGAAGTCAGCCGTACGGGCGGCGCTACACCGCCGACGCCTCCCCTCTTCTCGGCCACGATCAATCTCTCGACCGCCACGGGACCGATCGATTTGCGCACTGTTGCCAACGGTCAAGGCTATGACGGCCTGCGCAACGCGACCATCACCTTCGTTGTTGGAAGCGCGGTGACAATAACCGGCGCTGCGGGCGGCGCAGGGGTAAATCCAGGAGATGGCGCTGGCGTTGTCACCGGCACATGGCCTTCCGGAAGTTACGATATCGCGCTGACGCTCAGTGTGAGCGGAAAGGTGTATGGCGGCGGGGGCTTGGGCGGTGGCGGTTCAGTCAGCGGTTCACCTGCTACAGCGGGCAATGCTGGCGGTGATGCGGTCTACGCTCAAGAAAACCTAACCGTGCTCGTCAACTCAGGCGGGCAAATAAAATCGGGCGGCGGTGGCGGCGGAGGCGGCGGCGCCTGGATTCTCACAGTCGGGGGTGAGCCCACACACTGGTACGGCGGCGACGGCGGCGGCGGTTTTCCAAACGGGCCAAGTGGCGGCGGCAGCGCCGGCACCTCCAGCGGCGGCGGTGCGGGTGGCGCGGGAGAAAGTATGCCTTTTGGACGCACGAACGGCGCGGGAGGCGCAGGCGGAAACGCTGGTGCTTCTGGAGTGGCCGGCGCCCAGCCGTCAGGCACAAGCTTCCCCAACCTCGATTGGAGCGAAGCTGCATACGCCTCTGGCGGCGCGCCGGGCTATGCGATCCGCAAGAACGGCAAAACGGTGAGCGTCACAAACAACGGCACGATTACCGGGACGGTTGGCTAAGCCCCCGTTATCGACCGCGTCGGCTCGCCCCGCTGCCCCCGCCTGCCCCCTTATCGCCCCCCTAAGGGGTCGCCCCAGGGTCCCGCCCAAGGCCCACTGCGGCCTCGCCAAGGCCGCCGGGCGGTCGTTCGCGCCCGCGACACCCCGCAGCCCCTGAAACCGCCTGCACGCGGCCCCCAGCGCGATTATGAGCCGGTTGCGCGGCAAGCCAACGTTTAGGATGCGAGAAAATCGCAGGTTTCGGCTGGCCAAGCCGATATTGTGCCACGTGAAACCATCGATTTGGCCCCCATACCGCCCCCTTGCGACCGAATTGAAAGTGGGTATAACTACCCACATCATGCGACACGCCACGAACAAGCTCACCGCCGCCCACGTCAAGCGGACTCGAAAACCGGGCTTTCACCCCGATGGCGGCGGGCTTTTCTTGCAGGTGTCGATTGGGGTCGATGGAGAGCCTCAAAAATCGTGGGTTCTGCGCTTTCGCGCTCCTAACGGCAAAAAGCGTGAAATGGGTTTGGGTTCAGCGGGCGTCATCGACCTAGCTCGCGCCAGGATCAAAGCCGACGCCGCGCGCGCGCTCGTTGATGATGGCAAGGATCCGATCGAGCATCGCAAACGCCAACGCATCGCCGCCAAGGAGGCGTCGCAAACCGCCGTCACATTCAAAGGCGGAGCGGAGCGCTTTCTCGCATCGCACGCCGAGAGCTGGAAAAGTCCCATTCATCGGCAACAATGGGAAAACACGCTGCGAGACTATGTCTTCCCAGTTTTCGGCGACGTCCCCATCGAGTTGGTCAATCGGGACATGGTGTTGCAGGTCATCGAGCCGATCTGGAGTACAAAGAACGAGACCGCGAGCCGCGTCCGCGCACGCATTGAGCGGGTTTTAGACTGGGCGAAGGCGCGCGGGTTGCGTGAAGGCGAGAACCCGGCGCAGTGGCGTGGCGGGCTCGCTCATGTTCTGCCCGCACGAAACTTGGTCCACCAAGTTCGGCACCAGCCTGCGCTCGCATACAAAGAGGCGCCCGCCTTTTTTGAGCAATTACGCGAGCGGCGCGGCCTAGGAGCCAGGGCGCTTGAGTTCGCCATTTTGACGGCGGTACGAACCAGCGACGCTCGTGAGGCGACTTGGGGCGAGATCAATCTCGACGAAGCTGTGTGGACCATCCCCGCTGCGCGCACGAAGACCGGTCGCCGGACAGGTCGCGAACATCGCGTGCCACTTTCTTTAGCTGCAATGGCGGTGCTCACCCCGCTGAAGCCGGCTCGGCAAAGCGACTGGGTCTTTCCCGGGCTGAAGAAGGGCAAGCCCCTCTCGAACAACACGCTGCTTGTTACTCTAAAGAATATGGGCCGCCACGATGTGACCGTTCACGGCTTTCGCTCGACATTTCGAGACTGGGCGGCCGAGCAAACGGATTTCCCAGGCGAAGTAGCCGAGGCAGCTTTAGCGCACACGATCAAGAACAAGGTCGAAGCCGCTTACCGGCGTGGTGATCTCTTCGACAAACGCCGCCAACTTTTCGAGGCTTGGGCGGCCTACTGCACCAGCGAGAGCAAGGGCGCCTGAAATGTATACCGACCATCAGCTGCACGACCTGATCGATGCGATCCAACGCGATCAGGAAGTGCAGAATATCGAAACCGCGAAACGCGCGGCCGAGAGCATCGGCATTTCGGTTTGGGGCTTCGCCAACAACGCGGACTATGACGGGGAGACCTTTATCGCCCGCTCAAACCCGAAGGATGCCGCAGCGATTGCAAAAGGTAGTCGCGCATTGGCTTCTTCACTAACAACAGCGACACATTTGATGGATGCGCTTCGAAGAGGGCGCATCGACGGCCACGACGCAGCCGGGCCAATGCTCGCAAAGTTACGAGTCAAGAGCGGGAGATATGGGGATGCAGCAACTCCGTTCTACGCCCATGAGACAAATCGCGGACGCCGCATCGCAGGCCGCGCATTTGAACTCCTGGACGAACAGGGCAAAGTGGTGGAGCATTATTGCTGGCCGAGCCGCATCAAGGAGCTTGCTCGCGGCTCACTTGTTTCGCCCTCTGCATTCACGTCAAAGACTATTGACGACTTGGCGCATGACATGGAGGTCGCGGCCGCCTTCTATAAAGCCATTGCCGACGAGTACGAGAACAAGCACGGCGCACAAACCAGCCCGGGCCCGCTCACGTTCGCTGCATGCGTCATGGCTTGGTTTGGTGCTACCGGTCAAACGCCAAGCGCGCACAAAACCACGGGCCGGAAGAACTCCAAAACCCGGCCGGACCTCTATGAGCTGATCGAGAAACTCTACGGGTCGCCGCTACCAAAGGGCATGTCGCGCGAGACGTTTGCGGAGGTTGTGAGCGTGCTGAGCGAGCCAAGCGCCCGTGACACTTACCGATACCAATACCGCCTGCATCTACCCAAACGCAAAGAGCCACACGAGCACTAGGGCCGGGATAAAGCGGCTGAACTTTCTCCCTTTCTCCTTCTGGGCCGGCCCTTTCCGGTGTGAATAGTCCGTCTCCTCCGCGCCTCATGGTGAGGCCGCGCATGGAGACAGATGATGACCGAAGACATCGTACAAAAGCGCTACCTCAGCATCGCTGAGTTTTGCGAGCGCTACAGCATCGGGGCCACCAGCGCCCGTGAGTTGTTGCGCTTGAACAAGATCGAAGCGGTAAAGCTTGGCGTTCGCACGCTCATTTGCGTGCAATCCGCCGACGCCTACTTTGCCTCGCTCCCCCGCTTGGCTGCATCGTGAGGGAGCGTGCAATGGCTTATGTTTTCTGGCCCGAAGGAAGCTATGGCGGCAGCCCGCTTCCTACCTTCCTCAACACGCTTGCAGGCGTCGAAGCGGCGATCGATGTCCGCTTCAACGACTTCACACACATACCCGAGTTACGGGCGTCGTTTCTTGGAGGGATTTGGCGGACGATCAACGACGAGGTCATCGCGCTCACCCGCGACTTTTTCTTGGAAGCCTATCGTTTCAATCCAAGCCGGCCCATGCTGGTGGAGGCGCTCAAGCACGTCGCATGGCGCAATCGCTTCAACCCGGTCGCCGATGAATTGCGAGCGCTCAAACATGACGGCGAAGAGCGCATCGACATGTTCTTCATCAGCTATGGCGGCGCGCGCGATACCAAGCTCAATAGAGCGATTGGGAGGCTCTTTTGGCTCTGTACCGTCAGCGGGGCGCTTTTTCCCGGCCGCGACTGCCAGGTCGTGATCATCATTATCGCACCCCAGGGGACGTATAAGTCCTCAATGTTGAGGGTTGTGGCAGGCGATCCCTCTCGATTCACGGATCGAGAGGTCGTGCAGCTGTCGCCTGAGCGTCAACAAGAGGCGCTGCGCGGCAGATTGATTGTCGAAGCCTCCGAACTGGGTGGCCTTGATCGCCAATCCGTTGAGCGCAACAAGGCATTCATCTCGCGAACGCACGACCGCGCTCGACCCGCCTGGGGCACGTTCGTGGTGGATCAACCGCGCACGTTCACGATGGTCGGCACGTCGAACGAGATGCAAGTCTTGCGCGACACCACTGGCAACCGCCGCTTTCTGCCGATCGAGACTAAGCAATTCGACCTCGACGCGATACAACGCGATCGCGAACAATTCTTTGCCGAGGCGGTGGCGCTCTACAAACCAAGCATGCCGCTCTGCTTGCCTGAGGAGCTTTGGGGCGCTGCCGCCAAGCGCCAACAACGCCACCTCGTTGACGATCCACTTGACGAAGTCTTGGCCTCTCTCGAAGGGACAGTCTGCAAGGGCGAACAGCGCCTGCCATTTGCGGCGTGCTGGGAGTTGCTGACGATCGAACCGCACAGTCGGACGCCGGCGATGAAGCGGCGCATCGTAGAAGCCATGCGGCGGCTGGGCTGGCTCTATGATGGACGGCCGTTCCGGATCGGCGCGGAAACCCATCGCGGTTTTCGTCGCCCGAAGCCGAACTGAACGAAAGTTCGCCGAGCGCTCGCGATCACGGGTGGGCCTCGGCGAGCTCCGGCGGCAAATGGACAATACCACCTGGGCCGCGCTGTAACATGCAACATCGTAACGGAGTGCACGCAGGTCTTAGCTGCGGCGACGCAGGTCAACCAATACGCGCTTAAAGAAGTCGGCCGGCTTTGCGCCAATCGCCTCTAGCAAGTCTACCAGTTCGATGAGATCGAGCCTGCGCTGCAAACTTTCGATCTTTCCGATGTAGCTCGGCGGCAGCTTCAATCGCTGCGCTAAGTCGCGTTGGGTCAGACCCGCGGCCTTACGCTCGTCAACCAACAATGCGATCAGCCGGGCGTACCGGGAATCATGAAGTGAGTTCGCCAAGCCTTTGAGCCTCGGCGCTTCGACGCGCGCCGTTGCTCCGGTAAACCGCGTCGAATATGCTCCCGAATTAGGAGCAGTCTGGGAGGGTCAAAATGTCAGTTGCGGAAGAAATCAAGAAGCTAAACGAGTTGCGCGAACAGGGCATCCTAAGTGACGCCGAGTTTGAGCAGCAGAAACGCCAACTCCTCTCGCCTGAGGGGCCTACATCGACGTCACGCGCGTCCCGGTCATCGACCGCGGCCGACAGCCCAGCATTGGCCTGGTCTGACGTAGAGCTGAAAAACAAGTGGTGGTTTCAGGGGCTTCTGACCTTCGTCGTTCCACTTGTTGGGCTGATCTACTTGTTCATGAAGTCGTACCAGAAAGGTAGAAAAGGCGAAGCCAAACGGGTTGGAGTTTGGTTCAAGCTCTTCTTTCTTGCAGCCGTGGTCTTTGTGTGGGCGTCGATACTGGCACAGCCCCGGGGCGGTGGGGATCATGAGGCCAGAGACTCGAACGCCACCGGGGCCTCCGCTGACCTGATACCGGAATGTGCCAGCGCGGACGCCCGCGCACTGATCGATGACGCCATCGCCAACAACGCGGCCAACAACATCGCCACCTTGCGGCTACTCGACGCGACCGAGGTTGAAGAGGTTTCAGCGACCGACAGTGAGCGCCGCTGCAACGCAACGCTGCTCCTCAATAGCGGCAGTGAGCGCGTCGGCTATCGGATGTTCCCGAGTTCAAACCGTTCGATGCTCCTGGTTGAGGTCGGGCAGCCCTACGCGAATGCGCCGCGCCCAGCACCTACGCCAGCGGCGCCTGCGACGCCGACCCAAACCGATCGCTCCTCAAACATTGACTATGATCGCGTGAGGCAAAGCAACTTAACGCGGGACCAGATGATAATCGTTGAGAACGTGTGCGCAGCGACTGAGGAACAGCGACTTAACGAATTCTCCATCGCTCAGCTGAGCTACTCAGCCTTTTGCATCGATGACGCCGCGCCATAAGCGGGAACGCTCACGCTCACGCGCGGCGACGGCGGCACTCGCTAACGCGCGTGCGTGATGGCGAAGGCCATGGCGGTGGCATAATCGGGCCCGATTGAGCGCGTGCGATGGGTAGGCGATGGGGTTTGGCGCAAAAGTCACCTTAGGGCGTCACTTTTGTTTTTGTTTTCATTGAAGTTTTTAACCATAAGCTGGCGGAGACGCAGGGATTCGAACCCTGGATACCCGGTTAAGGTATGCTCCCTTAGCAAGGGAGTGCCTTCAGCCACTCGGCCACGTCTCCGGCAGGCGCACCGCTTAGCCTCTCCTTGCCCGCTGCTGCAAGCACCCTTTCCGACGCCCACGTCTGGTTAACTGGCGTAAGCTTTGCGCGAGCGGCTCTCGTAAACTTAGTGCGAGGGGCGAAAACTGCATGTCGCAGCCGGCTTTGAAGCTTGTGGGCGCCGATTTGGACCAGGACGAGATCGGGTTTGACCCGGTCCAGGACCTGACTCCTGAACAGCGCGAAGCCGTCGCCCTCGAGGCGCTGGCCGGTCAGTTCGGCATGTTCGGCCTGTTGGTAAATGGCACTGAAACGCTTGGCGCGCTCTCGGCCGAGAATGCCTACCGCTTTGAAGCCGAAAACGCCGCTCCGGACGCCGCCAACGATGTTCAATCGAGCTTCGCCTTCCCGGCGCTGCCCAAACGCGGCCTTCACATCGATCCGACCGCGCCCGTGCGTTTCATCCAGGCGATCGATTGGCTGGCCATCGTCGTGGCGGCGCAACTTGCGGCCCTTTGGGGCGCAGGCGTCGGCCTCGGCGATCTGCCGGTCGGCGCGGCCGTTGGCTTCCTGCTCGCTGCTGGCTCACTGAAGCTCGGCCTCTGGGTCACGGAAGCTTATCGCGTCTCGCCGGCTCGCATCAAAGCTGAGCGCGGCATTGGCGGCTTGGCGCTTGGCGCCATCCTCGGCCTCGGCGGCGCAGCGATCTTCGCGCCCGACGCACGCGCCGCCGCAGCGCTCTGCGCCATTATTCCGGTCACCGCGATAATTCTCGCCGGCATTCATGCAGCGCTCGCGGTTTGGATCCGCGCGCTGCACCGCCAAGGCTGCTTCTCGGAAAACATCGTCCTCGTCGGCGCCAATGACGCCGCTCGGCGCATGGCCGAACGCGCCGCCAAGTCGGGCGAAGCGCGCGTCGTCGCCATCGTCGATGACCGCCTCTCACGCGCGCCGTCACGTCTCGGCGAAACGCCCGTCGGCGGAAGCGTCGAAGATCTGCTCAACTGGGACGGCCTGCCGAACGTCGACCGCATCGTCATCACCGTGACGCAAAAGGCCGAAGCCCGCGTCAAACAAATGATCGAGCGTCTGCGCTTGGCGCCGAACCGCGTCGATCTGTTGCTGGACTATCAAACGCTCAGCGTCCATGGCGCACGCGTCGATCGCGTCACCGGCGCTGCTGTCGCTTGCGTCTCCGGCCGTCCGCGCAATCATCGCCGTACTCTGGTGAAGCGGGTGCAGGACATCGTGCTCGGCGCGATGCTGTTGGCCGCGTTCGCTCTGCCGATGCTGGTCATTGCCGCTGCGATCAAGTTCGATAGCCGTGGCCCGGTGCTCTATCGCCAGCGCCGTCACGGCTTCAACAACCGCATCATCACGGTGTTGAAGTTCCGCAGCATGCGCCACCAGCCGGACGCCAAGTTTGTGCAAGTCACCGCCAACGATCCGCGCATCACGCGTCTCGGCGCCTGGCTGCGCCGCACCAGCCTCGACGAGCTGCCGCAGCTCATCAACGTGCTGCGCGGCGAGATGAGCCTCGTCGGCCCGCGTCCGCACGCCATCGGCATGAAGGCGGCTGAGCGCGATCTGCATGACATTGTCGCTGAATATGCGCACCGTCACCGCGTGAAGCCGGGCATCACCGGCTGGGCGCAGATCAACGGCTCGCGCGGCCCGGTGGAAACGCCTGCTGACGTGCGCCGCCGCCTCAAGCTCGACCTCGAATACGTCTCGCGCGCTTCGCTCTGGCTGGACCTGCAAGTTCTCGCCCGCACCGCACCGATGCTGTTCGGCGACAATTCGGCGACCCGATGAACGGACGCCGCGCCCTCGCGCTCGCGCCATTGCAGATCGCCCAAGCCCTCGTCGGGCTTGGTGCGATCGCGGCGTTTACGCGGCTGATGAGCCCCGAAGAATTCGGACGTTATGCGCTCGCGCTTTCGGCCTCGATGCTGGCGCATGCGCTGTTGTTCACCTGGGCTGAAGCGGCGGCGTTTCGCTTCTTCTCGGCCGCCCGCGCCGAAAAGCGCCTGGCTGATCACTTCGCCACTTTGATCGCGCTTGCTGTGGCGCTTGGCGCTGTCGTGCTCTTTGCGACCGGCACGCTGCTGAGCTTCGTTGGCGTTCGCGAAGACATCGCAGCACTCTCTGCATTCGCGGCGGGCGCGGCCGTGTTCCGCTTCTTGACCCGCATCACGCGCGAGAGCGAACGCGCGGCCTTCGATGTCGGCCGCTACGCCGCGCTCGAAACCGCTTACATCGCCGTGGGCTTCGCCGCAGGCGTCGCACTTCTGATGCGCTTCGACCTCGGCGCAGCTGCACCGTTCGCAGGCTTGCTGCTGGCAGGCGCTATCATCGCGCTGATCGACGCGCCGCGCCTGCTCGCCCGCGCCCGCGGTGGCGCACCGTCACTGCAACGCGCGACCACCTACGCCTCATACGGCGCACCTTTGGCGCTCGCACTCGCGCTTGACCTCGGCGTCCAAACGATCGCGCGGTTCATTCTCGCGCATCAAGCGGGCGTTGCCGAACTCGGCGCCTACGCCGCCGCCTTCGGCCTGGCCCGCCCGCTCGACATCATCTTCATCGGCGCAGGCGCTGCCTTCGGTCCGCTGCTGCTCGTCGCTTACGATGAACGCGGGGCAGACGCCGCCAAACAGGTCGCTGGCAAAGCCTTCGCGATCTTCGCAGCGCTGGCGATCCCGGCTGCTGTTGGTCTGGCACTCGTCAGCCAACCGCTTGCCGCTTTGATGGTCGGCGATGGCCTGAGCGCCACTGCAGCAGCCGCAATGCCGTGGCTTGCGTTGGGCGGCGTCTTCGCCGGCTTCAATCTCTATTACTGGTCGGAAGCGTTCCAACTCACGCGCCGCACCGGCTTGCGCGCTTTGCTTATGCTGGCGCCGGGCGCTGTGCAACTCTCGCTGACGCTCGCGTTCGCGCAAAGCTTCGGCGCAACCGGCGCAGCGATGGCAGGAGCGGCGGGCGCTGCGTGCGGCACGCTGGCGCTCGCACTCGTCGGCCGCCTCTTGATCGCGCTGCCTGCGCCGCTGGGCGAACTGGCACGCATCGCCGCCGCCACCGCTCTGATGGCAGGCGCCGTCATCTTGACGCCAAAGCTCGAGGGCTTCGCTGCCCTCGCGGCGCCCGTAGCCGCTGGCATGATCGCTTACACGCTCGGCGCTCTAGCGTTCGACGTGCTCGGCGCACGCGGCCGCGCGCTGAGCTTCATCCGCAAACAACTTATCACCCAAATCGAGGAGCGCGCCCGTGCTTCGTGAGCGCATCATCACAATCGGCCAACAAATACGCGAGCCGCAGCTCAGCGTGCTGACGCCGTTCTATCGCTATAACGCCGCCGCTTTGCTGAAGCGCATGGCGAACGCGCCGGCTGGCGTCGAGTTCATCCTGCTCGACGACGGCTCCGGCGACGCCGCCTTGCTGGCCGACGTCGTCGCCGCCGCTTACTCTCTGAACACGCCAGCGCGCATCATCGTGCGTGAGCACAATGAAGGCCGCGCCGCCGCCCGCAATCGCTTGATCGCTGAAGCACGCGGCCGCTACGTGCTCTTCCTCGACGCCGACATGCTCCCGGATCGCCCGACTTTCCTGACCTACTGGCTCTCGGTCACGCGCTGCCAGCAGCCGGACATCGCCTTCGGTGGCCTCTCGCTCCGCCACGCTAAGCGTACGCGCGAGACTGCGCTGCATCACAACCTCTTCGCCGCCTCCGATTGCCGGAGCGCAGAGGAGCGAACAGAATCGCCTGCACAGTTCACCTCATCGTCGAACCTGCTCGTCCGCCGCGCCTTCCTCGAACGCCATCCGTTCGACGACGCCTTCAGCGGCTGGGGCTTTGAAGATACCGATTGGGCGCTCAACGCCTCGCGCGACGCCGACATCCTACACATCAATAATCCGGCAACCCATGCCGGCCTCGATTCAGTTGCAACGCTTTTACGCAAAAGCGACGAGGCGGCGCCTAACTTCGCCCGCATGGCCGAAAAGCACCCGCAGGCCCGCCGCTTCGCCGCCCACCGCGCCGGCCGCGCTTTGAAGCACGCGCCGCTGCGTCAGCCGCTGCGCCAAGCGTGCAGCTGGCTCGCACACGATCCGATCGGCGCGACGCCGATGTCGGTGCGCCGCGCCGCTCTCAAACTCTACCGCGCCACGCGCTACGCGGAGCACATCTCGTGATCGTTGACGCCTATTCTCCGCCCCGCGATCTAGTGGCCAAGCTCAACCGCCGCGCCACACAATGGCGCGCTGCGCGTCCGGCCAAACTCAAGTTCGATACGCCGCTGCTCTCGATCTGCTTCGACGACTTCCCGGTCACCGCCGCCACCGAAGGCGCGCGTATCCTCGAAGCCCACGGCGCGCGCGGCACCTATTACGCCTCCGCCGGTATGGCAGGGGAAGAAGGTCCGTGCGGCCGCAACTTCAGCGCTGCTGACGTCACGCGTCTCATCGATGCCGGCCACGAAGTTGGCTGCCACACGTTCGATCACGTCGATTGCGCGCGCCGCGATCCGTTCGAAACACTGCGCAGCCTAGCCAAGAACCGCGACGCACTGAACGAAATGGGCGCCGGCGAACCGGCGCGCACGCTCGCTTATCCCTATGGCGAGACCAGCCACGCGCTCAAAGCTCATCTCCCGCCGCGCTTCTACAGCGCCCGCGGCGTGCTGCCTGGCTTGAACGTCGGTCGCGTCGATCTCGCTCAGTTGCGTGCGTACGAATTGTTCGGCGAAGGCTGGCTCGTAGCCATGCGCGCGACTTTGAAGCGCGCAGCCAAACGCAACGCTTGGGTCATCGGCTTCACGCACGATATTTCGCCTGCACCGTCGCCCTGGGGCACGAGCAGCGCGGATCTCGATGCGTTGCTAAAGAGCGCACACGAACTTGGCTTCACGGTGCTGCCTGTGACGGCGGCTCTCGAACGGAGGCTCGCATGATCGTCTCGGTCATCATCCCAACCTTTCGCCGTCCGGACTCGTTCCTGCGCGCCACGCGCAGCGTGCTGGCGCAACAGGGCGTCGCCTTCGAACTCATCGCCATCGACAATTCGCCAGAAGGTTCGGCGTTGGCGGCGTTCCAACAAATTGAGCGCGAGACCAACATCCCGTTCCGCTGGGCGCATGAGCCGAAGCCGGGCGTCGCACAGGCGCGTAACGCGGCGCTAAAGCTCGCCAGCGGCAAACTGATCGCCTGGCTCGATGACGACGAAGAAGCGCCGTCGCATTGGCTGGCGTCCTTGGTGGCGATTCGCGAGCAAACCGGCGCGCAAAGCGTGTTCGGGCCCGTGCGCGCACGCGCAGATTCCGACGCTGAGCACGTCCGCTTCTACGAAGCGCTTTATTCGCGCAGCGGCCCGTCCGCGAGCGGCTTCTCGCCTCGAGCCTACGGCATCGGCAACTCGCTGCAATCGCGCGCCATGTTCGAGGACGAGTGCTTCGACACGCGCGCCGATCAAACCGGCGGCGAAGACGATAAACTCTTCGCGCTCTGGGCCGAAGCAGGCGCACGCTTCGCGTGGGCCGCCGACGCCTGGGTGATCGAACACCTGACGCCGAACCGCACGCGTGTGGCGCACGGCTTGAAGCGCGCGTTCGCATACGGACAAGGCCCCTGCGAACTCGCTTGGACCGCACGTAACTATGCCGGCCTCGCGCGCCACATGATCATCGGCGCGGGACAAGCGGCGGTTTATGCGGCCGCCAGCGTTATCGTGCTCGCAGGCTCGACGCCGCGCGCGCTCATGTTGCTCGATCGCGCAGCGCGCGGCGCAGGCAAAGTGTTCTGGTTCTTGGAGCAGCGCTTCTACGGCGAAGCGCTCGCGCGTCAGCCGGCCTGACGCAACAGCCGGTCGATCGCCAGCACCGGCGCAGTCGCGCCAGCATAGACGAGGCCCATGACATTGGCGCCCGCTGCGACAAGCGCTTCTTTCGCCGCTGTCGCTGCTGGCGCATCACCGGGCTCACCGCCAACGACCAGCACAACGCCATCCATGTTGCGCGCCACGCGCAAGCCGATCTGACTGCGGTCGAGTGACGGCGCATCGACTACAACAAGCGCGCCCGTTGCGCGGGCCGCGTCCCAATAGTGCGGCGCTGAAGAGATCACGACACGTCCACCCGTTGGGATCGTACGCACATCAAAGACGCCCGCATGAATGCGCGACGTGCCGACGCGATGATAAGAGAACGCAGGATTGGTCTCATTGATCAGCGCACCATGCGCACCGCGCACGCTGTAGAATGTCTGACCGCCAATGCGGCCATCCTGCTTCGGACCCAAGCGCGTCGAACCCGCCAGCGCGCGCGCCAAAGCATTGCGCTTGAGATCGAGATCAAGCGCATAAACCACACGCGCGGTCGCTTGTTCAGCAACCATCCGCGCCAAAGTCGTGACGCCCGCTGTGCGACGCCCAGACACGAACATCACTGCCCGGCCTTCGCCGCGCCCCGGCTGCAAAGCCAAAGCGTCAAAGACGCCGTCGACAGAATAGTTGGTGTGCTTGCTCATGCGCCGCCCTCAACCAATGTCAGCGCCGGTCTGCCCTTATCGGCTTTCGGCGGCTTCTCGCGCTTCGGCGCTTTCTCAGGCGCCGCTTTCACTGGGGTTGGGCGCGGCATCACCGCGAGCACCGGCGTGTTCAGCGCGCGCGCCGCACTCGACGGTGTCGGGAACGAGCGCCGCATCAAACCGCGCGAAAGTCCCGCAGCGATTGCGACGATGCCTGCGATCAACAATGTCACAATAATGATCGGCCAGCGCAAGCTCTTGCCTTGTGTCGGCACTGAGGCTTGCTCAACCGGGCTGATATTATCCGTCGCGCGGCCCAGCATCTGGCTACGCGTGCGCGCCTCCTCGGCGCGCGTGGCGACCGTGCTCGTCGTGCTTTCAAGGATCGTGCGGTCGCGCTGCAACTGACGGAAGCGCGGCTCCAGCGCCTGCATCGCGCGCAGGCGATCGCGCACTTCGGTGCGCTGCTGCGTCATCGCAGCTTCGCGTCCGCGTTGCGCGCGCGCTTCGGCGTCCATGCCATAAAGTTGCGTCGCGATATCTTGGCGCACCGGGTTTTGACCACGGCGAATGAGGCTTGGCGGATCGCCACCGGCGAGGAATTGTTCAAGTTGGGCGATGCGGCGATCAACTTCGCGCACCGGCATGGCGTCTGATTGATAGCGCGAGAGCATTTGCTCGCGCTCCATTTGCGCCGCCACCAAATCACGGCGCGCATCGGATTCCGAATAAAGTTCGATTTGCGCCGGCTCAGCCGCCATTTGCGTACGCAGTGCTGCAGCGCGGGCCTCTGCTTCACGGCGCTTGGCTTGCGCGTCGAGCAATTGTGTTTCGATTTCGCCCGCACGCGCGGCAAGGGCCGCGAGTTCGCTCTCGAAGTCACCGATTTGATGTTCAGTGAGGAACGCCGACAACGTCACGCTGGCTTCAGCAGAGCGCGTGCTGAGATCCTGCGTTTCCTCGGTGAGAGCTTCGAATTCGCCGCCAACAAGCACCTGGCGGCGATGTTCGAGATATTGCTGCACCAAAGCATTCAGCGCCTGTGCTGCGACTTCCGGATTGCGGTGTTCGAACGACAGCCCAATCGCAGGCGTTTGCGGCGCAGTCTCGACCGTCAAATTCTGCGCGAACGCACGCTCAGCGGCGGCGATCTGGCGCGCATCGGATTCCGGCGAGCGCGCGATATCCGGGTAAAGCGTCTCGATGCCAACCGCCTCGATCGCCCGGCGCACAACAGCACCCGAACCGATCAAACGCATTTCGGCATTCACGACCGTTTGCATATCGGGCGTCGCACCCGCGCCGCCACCCATTGGTTGATAAGCGTATTCATCGCCCATGCGGACAATCAGTTCAGCCCGCGCCGTATAAGCGCGCGGCGCCATCAGAGCGGCGACCAAACCAAGCGCGCAAATCGCAGCGCCAACGCCGATCACCAGCGTCCGCTCGGTCCAGAGCATGGCGGCCAGGTCCGCGAGGCTAACGCGCGACACCTCCGCCCAGGCCAGCGTCGGCTTCGCTTGGGTATTCGTGGTCATCCGCGTCCCTTCACTCGTGCGCACGCGTGAGGTTGCCCGAATTTGGTAAATGATCATTCACCACCGCGAGGGCAGTGTGGCTCAGCGCGCGCACGCACCGTTAACGGGCGGAGCGCTAACAAAGCGTTGGAGTGAATTGATGCGCAGCGCCTTCGCCTGTCTCGCCATTTTCGCGGCTTTCTGCCTTTCGGCGCTTAGCGCCAGCGCGCAAGACGCGCCCGCGCCGCAAGCCATGACCTACACCGATGCCTCGCCCGCCTACCGATTCTTCCCGGGCGATGAGATCGAGATCGTCGTCTTTTCGGCGCCGGAACTAAACCGCACAGTCACCGTCGCGCCGGATGGCCGCATCGCTATGCCGTTGATTGGCGCTGTCCGCGCCGCCGATCTGACCGCCGAAGAATTGCACGACGCGCTCATCGTTGCGTACTCCAATCAATTGCGCCAACCTGAACTCAGCGTCGTGCCGCGCACTTACGCCTCGCGTCAGGTTTTCGTTGGCGGCGAAGTTGCGCGCCCCGGCATCTATGAGATGCCCGCCAACATCGACGCCTACCAAGCCGTCGCCCTCGCAGGTGGTTTCTTGCCGACGGCGCGCCGGAGTGATGTTCTGGTACTCTCGCGCGCCAGTGGCGCAACCGAAGTCAGCGAAATTGACCTGTCGTCCCGCGCCATGCGCGCCGGCTTCCCGGACGCTGAACCGCTGCAGCGCTATGACGTGGTCTATGTGCCGCGCTCTCGCATCAGCCAAGTGAACTTGTTCATGCAGCAATACGTCCGCGACGCGCTGCCGGTGCAGTTCAGCTTCTATTACGACCTGCGCGGCCAGCGGAATTGAACGAGCGGCGCCCGCGCAAACGGCGCCCGCTCATCAAGTCGCCTATTTCTTAGACTAGCGCGCCTCTTTCCGCGCCGATTCCGCTAGCCCTGACCGCCGAACCCAGCGCATCATCGCCCCGATGCGCCAGTTCTTCGACGACATGTACGGAACCGACGGAGAACTCCGTCCCGCCTATGCGGCGATCGCCCAATGGCTCGCCGAAACCCCGCCCGAAGTGCTGGAAACCAAGCGCGAAGAAGCCGAGCGTCTCTTCCGCCGCATCGGCATCACCTTCGCCGTCTATAGCGAAGGCGCCAGCGATACCGAGCGGCTCATACCGTTCGACATCATTCCGCGCGTGCTCGACGCCGAGGAGTGGGCGTTTCTTGAGCGCGGGCTGAAGCAACGCGTCGCCGCACTCAATCGCTTTCTTACCGACGCTTACGGTTCGCGTGAAATTGTCAAAGCTGGGCTCTTCACCGACGCACACATCGACACGCACCCTGCTTATTGCCGGCAGATGCAGGGCGTCGAAGTGCCAGGCGGCATCTACACGCACATTGCCGGCATCGATCTCGTGCGTACCGGCGTGAACGACTTCTACGTGCTCGAAGACAATTGCCGCACGCCGTCAGGCGTCTCCTACATGCTCGAGAACCGCTCCGTGATGATGCGGCTCTTTCCGGAATTGTTCGCGCGCGTAGGGGTCGCACCGGTGGCGCGCTATCCGCAGGATTTGTTGGCGACGTTGCGCTCGGTGGCGCCGGCGGATGACCAAGAGCCTTGCGTCGTCGTGCTGACGCCCGGCCAGTTCAACAGCGCCTACTACGAACACAGCTTCCTCGCCGACGAGATGGGCGTCGAACTGGTTGAGGGCTCCGACCTGCTCGTCGCCGGCAAGCATGTTTACATGCGCACGACAGCAGGCCCGAAGCGCGTGCACGTCATCTATCGGCGCATCGATGACGATTATCTCGATCCGCAGGTGTTCAATCCGGACTCAGTGCTCGGCGTGCCGGGCCTGATGGAGGCTTATCGCGAAGGCAATGTAGCGCTCGCCAACGCGCCGGGCGCTGGCTTGGCGGACGACAAAGCCATCTACATGCTCGTGCCGGAGATGATCCGCTTCTATCTCGGCGAAGAACCAATCCTAAAGAACGTACCGACCTGGGATTGCGCCAATGAAGGCGCGCTCGCTTATGTGCTCGACCATTTGGAAGAACTGGTCGTGAAAGAGACGCGCGGCTCCGGCGGTTACGGCATGCTGGTCGGGCCGCACGCCAACAAGAAAACCCGTGACGCGTTCGCCAAGAAGCTCCGCCGCAATCCGTCAGCTTATGTGGCGCAACCCACTTTGGCGCTCTCCACCTGCCCGACTTTCGCCGGCGACAAAGCCGCCGCACGTCACGTTGATCTGCGCCCATTCGTACTCTCCGGCGCTGATGGCGTACGTATCGTACCGGGCGGGTTGACGCGCGTGGCGCTGCAGGACGGCTCGCTGGTCGTGAACTCAAGCCAAGGCGGCGGCACCAAGGATACTTGGGTGCTACACGCCAACGGCAACGGCAATGGCGGCGCACGCTAATGCTCGCACGCGCCGCTGACGCACTCTTCTGGCTCGCCCGCTACATGGAGCGCATGGACAATCTCGCGCGCTTGATCGAAGCGGCGCAATCCATGGCAGGCGTATCGAGCGAAGCCGAAGAGTGGCGCTCAGCACTCACGGCAGCCGGCGTCGATAAACTCTATGACGCCGCCTATACCGAAATCACGCCGGATCAAGCCGCGCGTTTTCTCTGCACCGGCCCCAATCCGTCTTCGATCATCAACTGCCTCGAAAACGCCCGCACCAATGCACGCGCCATGCGCACCGCACTGACGCGCGACATGTGGGAAGCGGTGAACCAGGGTTGGCTTGAATCGCGCGGGCTGACGGACCGACATTTCTCACCGGCCGTTCTCTCCGAGACACTCGATTGGGTGCGACAGATTTCGACGCGCTTCACCGGCGCCTACGAAACCACGATGCTGCGCAATGACAATTACTGGTTCGTCCGCTTGGGCGCCGCCCTCGAACGCGCCGACAACACCGCGCGCATTCTCGACGTGAAGTATCATCTGCTGCTGCCGCAATACTCATCCGGCGTCGGCGGCATGCTCGACTACTACCAGTGGACGAGCGTGCTGCGCGCAGTCTCCGCAGTGCGCGCCTATCAGTGGGTGTATCGCGAAGAAGTGCGCCCCTGGAACGTCGCGGAGCTGCTGATCCTGCGCCCCGAAATGCCGCGTTCGTTGCGCGCCTGTTACGACAGCATCGCGCTCTGCCTCGACGAATTGGCGAAAAGCCACGGCGGCAAGCGCAATGAGTGCCACCGCCTAGCCGGCTCGATCGCCTCCGACCTCCGTTTCGGCAGAATATCCGACATTTTCCAGACCGGACTGCACGAAACGCTCACCGCGCACATCGACCGGGCGAGCGAATTAGGAGATCAGATATCGAATCTGTACATGCGATGACGATCAGAGCGCGGGCGGGTCGATGACGTATTGCGTAGGGTTTTTTCTGCAGGAGGGGCTCGTTCTCCTCTCCGACACGCGCACCAATGCGGGTCCAGACAACATCGCCAGCTTCGGCAAGATGAACGTCGTCGCCCCCGGCGACCGCGTCATCGGCATGATGAGCTCCGGCAATCTCGCAGTGACGCAAGCCGTCGCGGCCCGCGTGATCGACGGCGCCGGAATCCCGGCGGGCGAGACGTTCAACACGCTGCTGACGGTGAAGTCGATGTACGAAGCGGCCGAACTGGTCGGCGCCGCGATCAAGCACGTCTACCAATCAGTCGCGCCCTCGTTCAATCAACAGAGCTACATGTTCGACGCGTCGATCATCCTCGCCGGACAGATCGCTGGCGATCGCATGCGCATGTTCCACATCTACGCCGCCGGCAATTTCATCGAAGCCACGAGCGACACGCCGTTCTTCCAAATCGGCGAAACCAAATACGGCAAACCAATTCTCGACCGCGTCGCGCGTCACGAAACGCCACTCGAAGACGCGGTGAAGCTCGCGCTAATCTCAATGGACTCGACGCTGCGCTCGAACTTTTCGGTTGGCCTGCCCGCCGATCTCTTGGTCTATCGCCGCGACTCGCAACGCATCGCTGTCCAACACCGCATCAACGACGACGATCTATACTTCGCGCAGATCCGCAGCGAGTGGTCGGAAGCTCTGCGCCGCGCCTATCGCGATTTGCCGAAGCCACCCTGGCTCCCGAATTCGTGATCACGCTCTCGCGCGTGTGATTTCATCTTTGCTCAGGCCGCAGGCACGCTGACCTCAACAACAGAGGGAGGCGGCGATGGCGGCACTTGCATTGCGCGCGCGCAGAGACCGCTTGGACGAGACGTCTGAGCCGAACGTCATTCCGTTCATAGACGTACTGCTTGTGCTGCTCGTGATCTTCATGGTCACGGCGCCCACGCCCACCACGGATTTGCGCCTCGATCTGCCGCCGCCCGCGCCTTCTGCAGCGACGATGATTGCGCCCACTATTGTCGATCTACGCGCGACAGGTGATGGCGGCTATACGCTGCTCGTCTCGGATACGCCGACCAGCCTCACCGCGCTTGGCGAAACCGCACTCGCGCATCTCTTGTCCAGCAATCCCGAGCTGACCAACGAAGACGTTCTGCTAGACGCCCGCATCCATATCCGCTCGGACATGGCCGTGCGCTATCGCGACGTTGTCAGCGTGGTCGAGCGCTTGCAGGCGTTCGGCTATCAGAAAGTTACTGTGCTGGCGCAACGGGCTGATTAGCGCCGCATGCTCTGCAAGCATGCGCGAAACCACCCGTTTCGGAGATTTTTGCCAGACCGCCCTGCGGCCCGCACCATTTCACGCGGCGGCCGCGCCATGGCTGCGCAAAGCCTGCCTGAACCAGCATTTCGCCGAGGTCTTGACCGTCAACGAGAACGAAGGCGACGCGACGTCCATAAATGTCATGACGGAATGTACGCCGCACGCTGACGGTCTCCGCCTTGCGTAAAGCCCGCTCCACGAAGGCGGTCGCGCCTTCGCCACGCACGCGCTCACGATGACAGCGTGCATTGTCGCCGGTTTCCGGCGCATCGATGTTAGCGAAGCGATAACGCACGCCGCTCGCGACATCATCAATCGTATCGCCATCGACAACGCGAGGCGCTGCAACGAGCTGCGGTTGCTTCTCGGCGAGCGCATTGGCGAGGCCATGCCAAAGGTAAAACGCAAGGCGGCTTGGAAAAAGCGCGCCCAGCAAAGCGACGACGCCTGCAACGGCGGCCATCGCGACCAATTCCGACTGTGTCAGCGCGATCTGATTCCAGAACACACGCCAATCAACTTCGCCCGCAAGCGGGATTAGAAGTATCAGCCCCACAAGCAGCAAATCTCGATGCACTCGCCGCCGGCGATGCCGCTGGCGACGCGAGGCAGAGCCTGACCGAGGGAAGGCCGACACCATCGAAACTCAGCATCCGCCAGCGTCGCGCCAGCGGTATGCGATTTAGTGATGCTTAACCGAAAGCCATTCGCGAGCGCGGCGTTGCGCTTCGGCGATCAGGTCTTTCGTCATCATGTCGGCGAGCTCGCGCCGGCACTCTTTAGCGGACTCCGAGCCACGCGAAGCGGCCAGATTGAACCACATGTGCGCCTGCACGAGATCGATCTCTTGGCCGGTCGAATAGATCAGACCGAGCTTGTAGAGGTTGTCGCTGTCACTTTGGTGACGCACGGCTTCGTGCGCTTCAGCGATCTCAGAATCCGTAAAAGCCATAACGGCCGCTCCCTTGTACCACTTGGGAACGTCCAGCTATTGCTGTGTCCGTTCCACCCCATTGACGTGCATTTTTCGCGCCGTCGGAGTGGATGAATAACGAGGATAACTTGCGATAAGCTTAAGCGACGCTAGCTTTGATTTGATTTCGCCGCATTCACTGAAGAAGCGGTCTGGCCGAACAAGTTCTTAGCCATATCGCGCACCTGATCCTTACTGAGTTCTTGCTGTTGCTCGCGCGACGCTTCGCCCTTCTTCACCGCGTGCATCACTGCAGGCCGCGCGTAAATGCGATCGATCCACGCCTTCATTTTTGGGAAAGCATCATAGCTCTGCCCAAGTCGATGCGCGCCGCGCAACCATGGCCATGATGCGATGTCCGCGATTGAGTATTCACCGGCGAGGAAGTCTTGGTCTTTGAGCTGACGCTCGGCGACACCGCAAAGCCGGTTGAGTTCGTTCACATAGCGCGCGCGCCCGTACTCGATGAGCTTCTCATCATCGACCAGCTTCGGTGCGTAATTGATAAAGTGGCTCGCTTGTCCAGCCATCGGCCCGAGATTGGCGACCTGCCAGATCAACCACTCGTCAACTTTCAACCGCGCGCGTTCATCTGTTGGATAGAACTGGCCGCTCTTGTGACCAAGGTACTGCAGGATGGCGCCGGACTCGAAGAGTGAGATCGGCGCACCGCCCGGGCCGTCATGATCGATGATCGCCGGCATGCGGTTGTTCGGAGAGATCGCCAAAAACTCCGGCGTGAATTGCTCGCCCTTGCCGATGTTCACGAGCTTGATCTCGTAAGGCAGGCCCATTTCTTCGAGCGCGATCGTGATCTTGTGGCCGTTCGGCGTCGGCCAGAAATAGACTTCGATAGGTTTGGTCATCACGCGCCCTCATGCTCCCAGCTCAGATGGGAAGCATTTCCGTCAGCGCTAGCCACCGCAGAGGAAGGTGCGACGCTGACAAGATCATCACAGCACTGTGAGCGTGTGCGGTAAAGCATAGGGCAAGTTCATGCCTAGGTATTTCAAAGGCCGAGTTTGTTGAACTCTGCATGCAGTCTGAATCGAACCTGAACCAGAGTTCCGCATTCATTCAGACACAGTTCAGCCAAGCCTCGACAAACTCAGCATTGATTGAGGGACCTTCTTTTGAGCGTACTCGTTCAAGGGAAGCAGGAAGGAGACCTCTTATGAAACGCTTCGCTTTGGCGGCGCTTGCCGCCACCTTTGTGGCCCCGTTGGCTTTGCCGACCGAAGCCGCTGCTCAACGTTATGATCACGATCGAGATCGTGGTCGCGACCGCGATTATGATCGCAACCGGGATCATCGCCGTGGTGATCGTGACCGTGATTGGGATCGTGACGACCGTCGCGGTGACCGAGACTATGATCGTCGTGATCGCCGCGATGATCGCCGTGGCGACCGCCGCGCCCGCTGGGATGACCGCCGCTATAACGGCTACTCATACCAAGGCCGTTGGTATTACGGCCCGCCGCCGGCCGCACATCGCGACTATGCGGACTACAACTATCGCGGCTGGCGCCGTGGTGACCGTCTGCCGCGCTATTATCGCGACCGCTATCGCGTCGTGAACGACTACGATCGCTACGGCTATCGTCAGCCGCCGCGCGGCTACCACTACGTTCGCGACGACCGCGGCGAGCTGCTGCTCGTTGGCATCGCGACCGGCGTGATCTTGGGCATCATCGCCAGCCAATAACCCTCCCTGGTTGGTAGAGACGTTGCCTAGCGCCCCGGAGTTCTCCCCGACTCCGGGGCGCAAACGCGTCCGTTAACTTGTGCGAAACCAAACCGAACGACCCTTCATATCTCGGAGGGTGCGTGATGCTGATGATGGTTTGGTTCTGGGCCGTGACGTCGGCCTTCGCTCCCGCCCAACACATGATGACGATGACCGCGAATGCGCTGGAAGCGCAGCGCGAGACCATCGAGTGTACGGCGCGTCCGCTGATGACGCTCGGTTGGGTCGACGAAGACGATGCCGCCTTTTTCTAGAGTCACGCGCGAAGGGGAAACACCATGATGCTCTATATTTGGTTCGCCGTGATGATGCAGGCTTTCATGCCCGGCGGAGATCGCATCGCCTCGCTGCAATCAGGCGCCTTCGAAGCGCACCTACGCGCTGGGCTCGAAACATCCTCCGCTATCGGCGCGGCCGGCCACGTCGCCCGCTACACGCCACTCTCCGCACGCGCGCGCTAGCGCTTCACATAGACCCAGGCAGTTAGGCCAGATTCGAGCGGCGCTTCGAGACGCTCGTAGTCGCTGACTTCGTACGCATCGGCGGCGGCGAGTTCTTGGGGCGTGATCAGAAACATCGTGCCTACAACGCGATCAGCGTCATCGCCTGAACCAGACACAATCGGATGGAAGCGCTCGCCGCTTATGGCGAGCACATCTGGATCGGTGATCTCAACTAAGTCCTGGCGAAAGCCGACGAGTGCATCGGGCTCGCCTTCGAGCAAACGTCCGAACGTCTGGCGCTGCACGTTCTCTTGCTGCAGCGTGCCATAGGAGAAGAGGCGCTCGGTACAGTTCGTCATTCCGGGGCAATGCGGAGCATTGAGCCCGGAACCCAGGGACCGACGCACAGCACGTGGCCCCTAGGTTCCGGATCGCGCTTTGCGCGTCCGGAATGACGAGAAAAGTTAGACGCCAAGTTTGCGCTTGAGGATATCATTCACGACTGCCGGATTGGCTTTGCCGCCGGTCGCTTTCATCGTTTGACCGACCCACCAGCCGAAGGCTTTCGGGTTGGTCTGCACATCGGCGACCTTATCGGCGTTGGCGGCCATCAGTTCGTCGATGGCTTTCTCGATCGCGCCCGTATCGGTGACTTGCTTCAAGCCTTCGCGCTCAACGATCGCGCCCGGCGCATCGCCGGTTTCGACCATCTTCGCGAACACGTCTTTGGCGATCTTGCCGTTGATCGTGCCGTCTTTGATGAGATCGAGTAGCGCGCCGAGCGCTTCAGCCTTCACCGGCGATGCGGAGAGCTCGAGGCCTTGCTTGTTCAGCACGCCGAACAGCTCTTGCGTCACCCAATTGGCGGCGGCTTTGCCATCGCGGCCTTTCGCGACGGTCTCAAAGTAAGCCGAAGCTTCGCTATCGCCCGACAACACGCCGGCATCGTAAGCCGAGAGGCCATAATCGGTTGCGAAGCGCTTTTTCTTCGCATCCGGCAATTCCGGCAGCGACGCCTTGATTTCAGCGATCCACGCTTCCTCGATCACCAACGGCAACAGGTCCGGATCGGGGAAGTAGCGATAATCGTGCGCATCTTCCTTCGAGCGCATCGTGCGCGTCTCGCCCTTGTCGGGATCGAAGAGGCGCGTCTCTTGATCGATCGTGCCGCCGCCTTCGAGGATTTCGATTTGGCGGCGTGACTCATACTCGATTGCTTGCATCATGAAGCGTGTCGAGTTGACGTTCTTGATCTCGCAGCGCGTGCCCCATTCCTTGGTGCCAGCTTTGCGCACCGAGACGTTAACGTCAGCGCGCATGGAGCCTTCTTCCATGTTGCCATCGCAGGTGCCGAGCGCGCGCAGGATCGAGCGCAGCTTGTTGAAATAAGCCGCCGCTTCTTTGGCTGAACGAATGTCAGGACGCGAGACGATTTCCATCAATGCTACGCCAGCGCGATTGAGATCGACGAAGGTTTCGCTGGGCGACAGATCATGGATCGATTTGCCGGCGTCTTGCTCCAAGTGAAGGCGCTCGATGCGGATCGCGATCGGCTCTTCGCCGTCCGGCTCCACTTCGATTTCGCCCTCGCCGACGATCGGCTCTTTGTATTGGCTGATTTGATAGCCTTGCGGCAGATCGGGATAGAAATAGTTCTTCCGGTCAAACCGGCTCCAGCGATGGATCTCGGCGTTCAAGCCCAAACCGGTGCGGATCGCCTGCTCGACACAGAATCTATTGATCACCGGCAACATGCCCGGCATCGCCGCATCGACCAGCGAGACATGCGCATTCGGCGCGCCGCCATAGGCAGCGCTGGCGCCGGAAAAGAGCTTCGCGTTCGAGCTCACCTGCGCGTGCACTTCAAGGCCGCAGATAATTTCCCATTGGCCCTTTTGACCGGCGACGAGTTGGTCAGGGCGGGCGGATCGAACATCGAGTGAGGTCATGGGCCGGACATAAGAGGCGGCGCCTAGGCTTGTCCAGGGCGCGGGCCTAAGGTGGGGGTCAGCTAACAAAAATCAGGGAGGCGTACAGATGAAATTCGCTCAAGCCTTGGCGGTTTTGCTCACCACAGCGGCATTGGCTGCCTGCCAACCTCCGCCAGCCGAAGAAGCGCCTGCTCCTGAAGTCGTGGCCGCCGAAACGCCGATCTCGCTGCCGTGCGGGATTATCGCGCATCGCGGCTGGACTGCTTCGCGCTCCAGCGGCTCCACGCCTGCTTTGACCATTGCCGGTGAGGTCGATCTCGGAACACCTGGCTATGCCATCTCTCTCGCACGCGATCCGGCTGAAGCCGCGGGCGCTGCCGAACCGCGTTTGATCCTGACGCTCACACCGCCGGCTGGGATGGTTACGCAAGTCGTGACTGCGCATCCGGTGAACTATTTCGGCCCGGCGCCGGATGCGATTACGCAGGTTCATATTGCTTGCGATGGTCAAGACATCACCAGCGTCGCCGTTGCGGCTGAGTAATCGCGCCAAAGAAAAACCCCCGCTTGCGCGGGGGTCAGGCCGAGGGGATGGCCTTGAGACAAATGGAGCGGTGAAAGTTGAAGTGATCAGTAGCCGCCTTGGCCGACGCCGCCGTCCATGATCATCGTTCCGTTGAACGTGGTCTCACGGATGATTTCGCGGGTTTCGACATCGCGGATGCGGATGACTTTTTCGCCAGCGCCGAAGCGGCGGAGCAAAGAGCGCTCGTTGCATTGGCGGCGAGCGATCTGGCTGCGGCATTCCACAGCGCTGTTCTCGTACCAAAGCGCTTGGCTGGTTTCGCAATCGTAGGTGCGGCCATCGAGCGTGTAGCGCATGCGGGTGCCGGCCATGCAGCGATAAAGTTCGCCGCGATAGCTATCGGCAACAGCCTCGCCACCGAACACTTGGCTCGCCGGGTGCGGGTTGCCGGTTGCGTCCATGCAGATGGCTTGCAGGCGCAAAGTACGCTCGCGGGCCACTTGTTGCATTTCGACCGAACCTTCGCTGACCGAGAACGCAGCGGCCGAAGCGACTGACTGCGCGCCCGCTCCAACGATGGTGTTGGAGCGAATGATGGTGTCGCCGGTGCGGACGTTGGCTACGGCGATCGCGAAGGCGCTGGCTTGCGCAGAAGCGCGCGCGCCGGAATTGACGATGACAATATTCGGTGGCGGAACGTTTGGCGGCGGCACGATAACCGGCGGGCGCTCGCAGCACACTGGCGGCGGCGGCGGTGTCGGTTGGCAGCCACTATGGCAACCACGGCCTCCGGACGGCAGCGGGTCAGCAGAAGCGTTCACCGGCAGTAGAAACAAGCCGAGCGCGGCAACGCCAAAAGCAAAAGCTGCCAGAATGTATCGGGCTGGAACGGTCATTGGCCTATAGTCCTTAATCTCGCCCGCCATGCTGCAAGGGGAAGGCCAAGCCTCCCTCACAACGGGAAACCGCCCCGCCAAAACGCACAATTCCCTTGTCCCGCTTGGGCCCGAGGCTTGCGTAGGTATTCGGGCACTCGACCACCAACACGAAGTTTTACGATTAATGCTGGGCGAAGAGACCTTTCATCCCGACACACGGGCGCTGCTGGCGTACGGACGCGCCCTCGCGGGCGCAGCGACCGCACCTAAGAAGGGCGGCGCCGATCAAGTGCTCGAGCGCCTGTTCGTTATTGAGCGCACGCAAGACTCCCGGATGCCGATCCGCACCTTTGGCAAGGATCTCGTCGCCCTCTTCGGCCGCGATCTGCGCGATCATGATTTCTCGCGCCTCATGTTGGCGCCGGACCTGAACTTGGTGAACGCGCTGATTGATGCGTGCGCCGCCGCCGGCGAGCCCGGCATCATTCGCGTCATCGCCACGACGGGCTCCGGCAAAGCGCTTGGCGCAGAGGTTCTGCTGACGCCGCTCAAAGTGGATCACGCACTGGGCAATCGTTTCCTTGGACTCTTCCAACCGCTCGGCGGCCAAGATTTCTTGGATGGCGACGTGATCCAGTTGTTGAAGCTCGGCTCTCTGCATCCCCCGGCAGCGAAGATGCCGAAGGCCATGCGGTTGGTTGTGGTGAACGACTAAACCATCGTCCCTGAGGCTCGATTTCATCCCCTCGTCATTCCGGACGCGCGGCGCGCGATCCGGAATGACGATCATGTTCGCGCTCATGACGAGTCTTGCCGCGCTGTGCACGATTTTACCCTCTGCCGCTCCACGCATAACGCTTCGATTTCCGCGTACGGCTCAGGATCAATGCGATGCTGCAGCTCGATGGGCGCGTCTGGGATGCGCTCAGCGCTAAGACGCCGCGCGAGGCGCTTGGCGTAGGGCGCTGGATCGTTGTGAACACGCAGCAGCGCTTCGAAGCGTTCGGCGAGCGGCCAGGCTGAGTAGAACTTTAGCGGCGCTCTGTGAGACCGGCTGGACCGTAGCGGGCTAGCACGCCCGCGCTCGATAGTGCGAAACGTGACGCGCCAAGCGTCCGGTTGATCCGGGAAGAAAGCCATCTCGCGTCTCTGCCGGACGCGCTTTAACCGTGACTTCGGCGGCGTGACTGCGCCGGCATAGTAGCTGGCCTCGATGAAGAGCAGCTTTCGAAACAGCGCCTCGACCGAGCGCAGCCAATTGCAGGCGAGCTTGTAGTCTCGCGCGCCGATGGAGTGCTGACGCGCCAGCGCGTCCGGCTCTCCGAACAGGTTGAAGAGCGTGATCATCAAACGGCTCGCCACGCGCCAAAGCGTGATGGGAACGTTGCGATGAGCGGCGGCGATGGACATGGGCGCGCAGTATGCGCCGTGTTGTTAGTCGGTCGGATAGATTTTTATTCGTCATCCTGGATCGCGCGCCCGCGCGAGCCGGGATCCAGAGACAATTCAGCGCTCTACGATCTCTGGATCCCGGTTCTCGTCTTCGACGAGTCCCAGGATGACGGTGTCTCTATCCACCCATTGCGGGCGAGCTACTCGCTCAATTCCCAGTTCGCGGAGCGTTTGCCCATCAGTTTGCTTACGCCAAACAGCAGGCCCGCGCCCAGGATGAAGGCGATCATCAGCGCAAACAGAGTGAGCGCCAGTTGCGGGATCGAGTTCTGCGTAGGGTCGGTGAAATAGTACGGGTAGAAGCCGTCGAAGGCGCCGCGCGTCAGGCCGTACACGGTGTAGAGTGTCGGATAGATCGCCGCGAACAGCGCATCGGTCCATTTCAGCGCGCCGTGCGGACGCAAGAACCAATAGATCGCGAAGATCACCGGCACGACTTGGTGCACGGTCACGTCCGCGATTTTCTGCCAACCTTGCGGATCCCAGCGCGAGGCGAGCAGAAGATTGTAAATGATGCAGACGAACAGGATCGCCGTCACTGCCATCAATTCGATGCGCGGTGCATTGAGGCCGCCCTGCGCATTCGGATTGAGCGCTGAACGGATCATCACGGCGGTAACGAAGCTGTTCGTGATGATGGTGAAATAGGCGAAGTAGCGCCATGTCGCCATCAAAGGCGATACGCCATCGGCCGTCATGTCCGTGTAGAGCAGCACGAACTGCAGCACGAGACCGAACAGGCCGATGAGCGCGCCGATGATTGCGATGATGCGGGCGCTGTTCATCAGACTGCCGTCGCCATTTCATCTTCCGCGATCGGCGCGTCCTGCGGCGGCAAGGGCGCCTTGCCGCGCATGAGATCGGAGAGCTTCTCGGCGATCATGATGGTCGGCGCATTGGTGTTGCCGCCGATAAGCGTCGGCATCACGCTGGCGTCGATAACGCGGAGGTTTTCGATGCCGCGCACGCGGAGATCGCCATCGACCGGCGCTTTCGCGTCCGTACCCATGCGGACAGTGCCGACTGGGTGATAGATCGTCTCCGCATTCTGGCGGATCCAGGCGTCGATCTCGGCATCCGTGCGGATGTGCGCGCCGGGTTTGAACTCGGCGCCGCGATAAAGCTTCAGCGCATCTTGAGCGACAATGTCGCGCACAATGCGAACGGAGTCGCGCATGGTGCGGCGATCGACTTCTTCCGCGAGGTAGTTCGGATCGATCAACGGCTCGGCGAACGGATCGGCCGAGGCGAGCGTCACCGTGCCTTTGCTCTCCGGGCGGAGTTGGCAGGCGTGGATGGTGAAGCCGTCGCGATCGGCTTTCACGCGCGCATGATCCTGCATCACCGCATTGACGAGGTGGAGCTGGATGTCCGGGCGATCGAGTTCGCCGCGCGTTTTGAGGAAGGCGCCCGCGTGCAAGTGATTGGTGCGGCCGTGACCTTGCTTGCCGAAGAGATATTGCAAGCCGATCATCGGCTGCTTCAGGCCCTTCGTCTTCGAATACATCGAGAGCGGCTTGGTCATCTCGTAGATGACGCAAACGTCCAAGTGATCTTGAAGATTGCGACCGACCTCGGGGAGATCGGACTCAACTTTGATGCCGAGCTTTTGCAACTCGTCGGCCGGGCCAATCCCTGAGAGCTTGAGCAGATGCGGCGATTGGAACGCGCCACCACAGCAGAGTACTTCGCGCGATGCGAACACGCTCTGCTTCGGCTTGCCGCGGCCAGCGGAATATTCGACGCCGACCGCCTTCTTGTTCTCGATGATGATGCGACCAGCATGCGCGCCTGAAATCACCGTCAGGTTCGGGCGATCGATGACTGGCTGGAGATAAGCAGCGTTGGCGCTCCAGCGTTCGCCGTCGCGGATGGTGAGGTGATACGGGCCGACGCCTTCTTGCTGGTAGCCGTTGAAGTCGCGCGTGACCGGGAAGCCTGCTTGTTTGCCGGCTTGGATGAAAGCCTTGTAGATCGGGTCGCCGGGAGGGCCGCGCGATACCCAGAGCGGGCCGCCTTCTGCGTTCCACGCATCGCCGCCATCTTCGTGATGCTGCGAGCGTTTGAAGTATGGGAGCACGTCCGCATAGCCCCAGCCGGTGAGGCCCATCTGGCGCCATTGATCGTAATCGCGGGCGTGGCCGCGAATATAGATCATGCCGTTGATCGAGGATGAGCCGCCGAGGCCGCGGCCGCGCGGCTGATAGAGCTTGCGATTGTCGACGTGCTTTTGCGGCGTCGTCTCGAAGCCCCAGTTCGAAGCGCCCTTGGTGGCGATCAGATTGCCGACGCCGGCGGGCATGCGCACGAGCAAGCCGTCATTCTTGCCGCCTGCTTCCAGCAGGACGACTTTGACGTCGGGATCTTCGGTCAGCCGGTTCGCCAGCGTACAACCCGCGCTGCCGCCGCCGACGATCACATAGTCGAAGCGGGCGCCGCTCTCGATTTCGGCCACGATGGTCACTCCCTGTCACCGCTTATGGCGCGGCGTTTGTCTTTGCGTATCAGGCAAGCGCCGTCCCGGTCGAGACTGACGCCCCGTCAGCTTGCCGCTTTCATAGCACCCCCATAGCGACTTGGCCGCAATGCTTAAGCAATCCTTTACGGTGAACGGGCATTTAATGGCGTCATGAGCCTCGCCCCCAAGCTTGACCTCGCCGCCGCCGCCCGCCGCTTAACTGCGGCGCAAGTCGGCTTGCGCGAACGCCGCCGCTTCCGCCGCATGCCGATCGAAGTGTCGGGCCGCCTGCTCGATCCGTTCGGCCGCGAACTCGACTGCCGCACCGCCGACATTTCACCGGGCGATGTCCGCATCGTCGCGACCGTTCTGCCGACCGTGGGCGACCGCGTTGTTATTTACCTCGAAGGCATTGGACGTGTTTCTGGCAAAGTAGCGCGCACCTGTGGCGAAGGCGAAGTCGCGGTGATTTTCGATTTCTCGGCGCACAAGCGCGAGAAGATGGCCGAACAACTGACGCTTCTGATTAACCGCGATCTCGGCATCGAGGAGCCGGTGCGCCCGGTCCTGCGCGACGGCGCCCATCATGTGCGGCTCGATTTCGAGACGGGTGAATCCTACGAGGGCGAGGTCAGCGACTTCTCGCTTGCGGGCATATCTATAAAGACAAAGCGGCCACCGCCTTTGATTGGCGTGTGGGTGCGCGTCGGCAATGTGTATGGCCGTATCGCGCGTTTGATCGAAGGCGGCTTCGCCATCGACTTCCAGGTGTCGGGTGTCGGGTATCAGGTGTCAGAAGGCGAATAGCGCTCTTCATCACCTGCTAACCACATCGTTGCTGACACCTGATTACCGAAACCTGACACCCGATCTCCGGCACGGCGATTGCAGCCGTCCGTTTTCGTCGGCGAGGCGAGTGCCTCTCCGTCGCGAAACGGAGCAAGGCTGTGAACGACGCCGTAACATCGAAGATCGCGACCGCCTCAACGTGGTGGGTGCAGATCCGTGGCAAAGCGTTCGGGCCTTACTCGCTGGAGCAAATGGCGCGCTTCCTGGCCGAAGGCCGCGTGCGCCCGTCCACCATGGTTTCAAATCAACCGGATCAAGGCTGGACCGAGTCACGCCGCTTCGCTGAGCTGCGCGGCATGCGCACGCCGCAAGCCAGCAAAGATGCAGCGCTCGACGCCGCGAACCTCTTCATCCACGCCGAAATCATCTCCGGTTCGTGGATGGGCTTCATGGCCGCGCTCGAGAGCATGGGCTATGTCTGCGATCTCGCGCCGGGACTCTGGCTGGTGCGCACAAAATTCACCGCCGGCGTTCTGCGCAACACGCTCTCGCAAACGCTCGAGCGCGGCGACCGCTTCGTCGTGATCGACGCGACGCGCGATCGTCTTGCCTGGTTCAACCTTGGCCCCGAGACCGACGTGCGCATCGGCAAAGTCTGGAATGGCCCGCTGCGCGCTGAGCCTGTGAGCGCTTAGCCAGCGCGGAACGAGAGCGGTAGGATGAGATTGCGGCCCGCCGCAGAACTGCCGTCGCTCAAGCGTGTATCGACGCGCAATTGGCGCGAGATGTTGATGGCGGCGCGGCCGAAGCCGTAACCGTCCGGGCTTTCGCCGGCGACGGAACACGCCAAGCGCCCGCCACCACCAATAATGCAATCGAGCGTGACTGTGCCGGACACGCCCGCATCGATGGCGCGATCAGGGAAGTAGCGCGCGAAGTCGCGCGCGTTCGGCGCACGCACCCAATTGACATCACCCATGCTCAACGCGCCAGTCGAGCGCGGCGGCTCGGCGAAGGGCGATTCCTCGACGCCGTCTTCGTCGGGCTTTTTCTCATCGCCTTCCTCTTCGATGAGTTCCGGCGGCGGACGCTCGCGCACAATCATTGGAGGTGGCGCGCCGCTGCCAGTGGTGACATCGCCGGTGCGCACATAAACCACGCGCTCGTTCCAGTTTACCGCGAACCATTCATTGCCGATGCCGCGCGCGACGCGGCCAGTGACGGCGAGCGTGACGCCTTGGCCGAACTCAACCGCGACCGGGCTCGCCGCATCCGGCGCCTCGTGCCCGCGCACGCGCTCGCGCGCGCTGATCAGTTCGGTTTCTGGCGTGTAGGGTTCAACGACGATCGCTTCGTCGGCGCCGCCAGCCTGATTGTTGGTCCAAACCGCATAGCCGATGCCGAGTGCTAGGATCACGGCGGCCGCGATCAGCGCAGGCACGAGCCAAGCTGGACGCGCGGCGGCTGGCGCGGGCTGCGCCGGCGGCGGTTCAGTGGCCCGTAGTTCCGAGGGCGGTGGTTCCGGCGCGTCTGTCATCTGCGTAACGCTATGCCGTGCTTTTGGTCATGAACAAGGCCTAAGTGCGCCCGCTCGGTCGTAAGTCGCGCTTATAGCGCTGCCAATTCTCCACGTAATGGTGCGCCGAGAACTGGATCACCTGCTTTTGTTGTTCCTCCAGCGGACGCGCCACCCGCGCCGGCGCGCCGGTGATGAGCGAGCCCGGCTCGAAGGTTTTGCGCTCGGTCACCAAAGCGTGCGCGCCGACGAGGCAGAAGCTTGGGATGATGGCGTGGTTCAGCACGGTGGCCTTGATGCCGATGAGCGAGGTGTCGGCGATGGTGCAGCCGTGCAGCATGACTTGGTGGCCGATGGTGACGTCTTTGCCGAGCGTCAGCGGCGCGCCCATGTCGGTGTGCAGCACGGACCCATCTTGAACGTTGGAGTTTTCGCCGATCGTGATCGGTTCGTTATCGCCGCGTAGCACGGCGCCGAACCAGACGCTGGCGTTTCGCTTCAAAACGATTCGCCCGATCAGCACCGCCGTGGGCGCGACCCAAAAAGCGTTCTCGTCCTCAACCTCGAGATCGGCGTCGGCCAGGGCGTAGATCGGCATCGCAACGAGCTCCATTGTGCGAATTGTTTGTGACGTTCCGCATCTTCAATGTGTCGTTAACCGGTTCAGCGCTTGCTGAGAACATCGGATCGGAATTTTCCGGTCCACCCGTCTCCAGGGCGCTGGTAGCCAGCGCTCGCTTGTGGGGGAGCACGTGGGCGAACGGCGCAAGATCAGCGCACACGACCTACCGCCGCCCGGCGATCTCCTCCTCGACTCCCAGATTCCTAACTCTCTTCAGTTCTTCGACCACCCGACCGGCAGAAGCCGTGCGGGCGATGGTCGTTCGCGTAAGGAGACCTCCTCTATGGCCAAGCGCAGCACCGGCACCAGCAAGCGTAGACACGCACAAGGCGCGCTCAACGTTCAGGAATTTCAACGCGACGACCGACGCCAGCGGAACCTGCAAGTGCTCGACGGCGGCTATCAGCCAGCCAACGATGTACGCGACGCGAGCTTCGTCAAGAACGTGCGGCCGAAGTCGAAAGGCCAAACCGCGCTGATGGAAGCAATCGACGCGCACGCGCTCTGCTTGGCGCTTGGCCCAGCGGGTACGGGCAAAACCTATATCGCCATCGCCAAAGCCGTGGAGGCCCTTGAAGCCGGCAAGGTCGGGCGCATCGTGCTCTCGCGGCCTGCCGTCGAAGCGGGTGAGTCGCTGGGCTATCTGCCGGGTGCGATGGAAGACAAACTCGCGCCTTATCTCCGCCCGCTCTACGACGCGCTGACGGATCGGTTGTCGGCAAAGCGCTTGAAAGCTTTGATGGCTGAAGGCCTGATCGAGATTGCGCCTGTTGGTTTCATGCGCGGCCGCACGCTGAACAATGCTTTCGTCGTCATCGATGAAGCGCAGAACTGCACTTACGGCCAGATCAAGATGCTGCTGACGCGCTTGGGCTGGCACTCCACCATGGTCGTCACCGGCGACCCGGCGCAAACCGATCTGCTGCCGGATCTCTCGGGTCTGCACACCGTCGCCGACAAGCTCGAGAGCGTGAACAATATCGCCGTCATCCGCTTGGGCGACGCTGACATTGTCCGCCACCCGCTCGTCGCTTCGATGTTGGGTGTTCTGTAACCCGCGGGTTCGCGCTTCCTCGTGTGAGGCGCTTCGTTGGATTTAGCGAAAATGACTTTTAAGGGCCTCTTCGGGGGCCCTTTTCTTTTTGCGGGTTTGAAACCGGTGTTGCCACGTTCCCCGGACAAGCCGCACAGCGGCGCAGATCCGGGGCCCATGGTTGGGTAATCAGTCTATTGGACGAATGGACCCCGGCTCTCGCTGCGCTCGGCCGGGGAGCGTTGTCAGCTGTGGTGCGCGTGATAGCGTCACGCGATGAAAGAGGAAGCTGGCGGCTGGGTCTATATCCTTGCGAGCGGGCATTACGGCACGCTTTACACTGGCTCCACCACCGATCTCATTCGCCGCGTTTCAGAACACAAGCAAGAACAGCGCGCTGGCTTCACGAAGAAGTACGACGTCAAACGCCTCGTTTGGTACCAGGGCTTCGACTCAGTGCGCGATGCCTACGGTCGCGAGCGACAGATCAAGAAGTGGCGGCGCGATTGGAAGATTACGCTGATCGAAGAGAACAACCCGCACTGGATCGATCTCTATCCCGGCCTCGCCAGTTTCGGCGCGCCTGTCTGATCTATTCTTCGCCGTCGAGATCGATGTCGAGGATCGACATGGTCAGCACCTGGCCTTCGTCTTCGTCGACGGAGACGGTGCCGACGAATTCGTCGTGCACATAGACTTCGGCGCTATCGGTTTTGCGTGGGCGGGCGCGGACGTCGAGATCTGCGGCGTGGAGCGTTTTGCGGAGTTCGGCTTGCAAGCGTGAACGCTCGGCATCGTCGATCGGTGCGTTCTTCTTGGCGCCGGGTGCCGGCGGGACGGCGAGGCTGATTGAGTATGACAGTTCGCCCTCGTCTTCGTCGCGCAGCAATGCAGCGATGCGCTTGCCATCGACAAGCACGTCCGCCTCTTCAGCGCTCTTCGACACAACCGACACAGTCGGCGAGCCAAGCAATTTGCTCAGATAAGCGCCCAGGCGCGTGCATTCGGCAGCGTTCAAAACCGGCTCCTTTTAGAGGACCGCAAACTCGGACGTCACGCCCGTTGGGTCAAGGCCGGTGCGGTTGAAACCTAGTCGAAATCCCAATGCGTGGCTTGGCGCCGCAGATGGCGGCCATACAGGAAACACGCGATGCCGATGACACCGAACAGACCCATGACAGTCAGATAGGCGTACATGCGGTCTTCGTAGGCGGTGGCCAGCGAGAACGGCGTGTAGGCGGCGATCAGCAACAGCGCGATGCCCATCGCGACGCCCGTCTTGATCAGCACGTCGCCGAAGAAGTAATTGCGGTCGATCTCCGCACGCGGCCGCCGATGCGGATGATTGGCGGACGGCTTGTGGTCACGGCGGCTTTTGCTCATGGAGGCAAGCGTAGCGGGATTCGCCCACTCGCACCGCACAGGTTCAGTCGCAGACGTTGGCGTATCGTAACGAATTTTGCCGCGCCGACGCGGGGGGAACAGTTGCGCCGGCGAAAGGCGTCTCAATTTAGAGCCACCACTTCGCCGCCTTAGCTTTGAACTGCGCAGCGCGCTCAAGTTCGGCGCCGACGGCGAAGACGCTCTCTTCGTCGAGCGCCTTGCCGATCACTTGCAGACCGAGCGGCAAACCGTTTGCGTCGGTCGCAACGGGCAGCGCCAGCGCTGGGAGCCCTGCGAGATTCGCCGTCACCGTGAAGATATCGTTCAGATACATCGCCACCGGATCGCCGCTCTTTTCGCCGAGCGCGAAGGCGGCTGATGGCGTTGCGGGTGTCAGGATCGCGTCCACTTCGGCGAATGCGTCGCGGAAATCTTGCGCGATGCGCTGACGCACTTTCTGCGCGCGCAGATAATAGGCGTCGTAATAGCCGGCGCTCAGCACGTATGTGCCGATCATGATGCGGCGTTGCACTTCCTTGCCGAAGCCGGACGCGCGCGAGTTTTCATACGTGCTGTTGAGATCTTTGCCCGCAACGCGCGCGCCGTAGCGCATACCATCATAGCGCGCGAGGTTCGACGAGGCTTCAGCCGGGGCGACGATGTAATATGTCGGCAGCGCGTACTTCGTGTGCTTCAGGCTGATCGGCTTAATCGTGGCGCCTGCGGCCTTCACCCACTCAATGCCTTGCTGCCAGAGCTTTTCGATTTCATCCGGCATGCCGTCGACGCGGTATTCTTCCGGCACGCCGATCACCATGCCTTTGATCGAGCGCTTGGTCGCGGCGCGGAAATCCGGAAGCGCGCCCGGCAATGACGTGGAGTCCTGCGGATCGTGCCCCGCCATCGATTGCAGCAACATCGCAGCATCCTCGACGGTCTTTGCGATCGGCCCTGCTTGATCGAGCGACGATGCGAACGCGACGACACCCCAGCGCGAGCAGCGGCCATAAGTCGGCTTGATGCCGACAGTGCCGGTGAAGGCGGCAGGCTGACGGATCGAGCCGCCGGTATCGGTCGCGGTTGCGCCCAAGCAGAGATCGGCGCTCACCGCCGACGCCGAGCCGCCCGATGAACCGCCAGGCGTCAGCTTTGCGTCATCGTTGCCGCGCCGCCAGGGGCTGATGACGGGGCCGAAGTGCGAGGTCTCGTTCGACGAGCCCATCGCGAACTCGTCCATGTTGAGCTTGCCGAGCATTACCGCGCCATCGCGCTTCAGATTGCCGCTGACCGTGCTCTCATAAGTCGGCGTGAACTCGCCCAGAATGCCGGAGCATGCCGTGGTGCGCACGCCTTCAGTGCAGAACAAATCCTTGATGCCGAGCGGCGCGCCTTCGAGCGGGCCTGCTTTGCCGGATGCGCGCTTAGCGTCAGCGGCCTTGGCACGCTCGCGCGCGATTTCCGGCGTCACGACGACATAAGCATTGAGATGCGGATTGGCTTTCTCGATCGCGCCGAGGAAGGCGTCGGTGATTTCGAGCGAGGAGAATTGCTTCTTCTCCATGCCGTCGAGTGCTTCGGCGAGTGTGAGGGAGGTCAGGTCAGTCATTCTGTTCACTTACGTTTGACGTGGGAGCGCGGCGCTCCGCGCCGCATGCGCGGCGGAGCCGCGCGCTCCAACTTGCAGAAGATTGTGCGCTCACGCCCGCAACTCCTTTGCGTAGAACGCCGTCCAGGCGCTCGGGGGATAGTCGAGAACGGGTTCGCACGGGGCAAAGCCGCCGCGCTCATAGACGCGTTTGGCGGCGTCGAAGTTCGAGCCGGTTTCGAGCACGACGCGCGAGAGGCCCTCTTGCTCGGCCAGTTGCTCGATGTGCGCGAGGATCGCGCCACCGACGCCGAGGCCGCGCGCTTCGGGTTTGACGAACATGCGCTTCACTTCGCCGACATCGCCATGACGGCGCAATGCGCCCATGCCGAGCGTTGCGCCGTTCGCATCGCGGGCGACGAAGAGTGTCGTGTCGGCGCCGGCCATTTGCTCGACCGTCATGTGATGGCGAAACTCGGCGGGCGTCAGCTCGTAGGTGAACGCATTCAGCGCCTGCACGAGGGCGCGGACATCATCGGAGAGCGGCGTTTCGGTGGCGATGGTGAAGCTCATGAGCGTTCGGCCGCCAACGCTTCTCGGACAAATGGAACAAACTTCTCTTGCGAGGCGCCGAACTGCTTGAAGTTGGCGCGCGCTTCATTGAGCGAAACCTTGTTCGCCCCGAATGGCCTGTCGGGCTCTTGTTCAGCGAGCGAGCAGTCTTCCCAGAAGCAAACGGGGCAAACGGCATTGAGGCCGGCTGGCACCGTCCTGGAGCGACAACACAGGCATCGCAAAAGCTTCTGTGTCTCCCTTCTGCTCACTCGACTACTTTCGGCACCACGAAGAACCCGTCTTCGCTCTTCGGCGCGTTTTTCAGCACCTTTTCTGGAGCGCCACCTGCGGTGACGACATCGTCGCGCATCGGCAGTGAGAGGCCTTCGACGGCGCTTGTCATCGGCTCCACGCCTTCGACATCGACTTCGTTCAATTGCTCGATCCAGGCCATGATGCCGTTCAGCTCATCGGCCATCGGCTTCACGCGCTCTTCGGGCAGCGCAAGCCGCGCCAGTTTGGCGACCTTGCGGACAGTGTTTTCATCAATCGACATGCGCGTGGGGCTACCAGCGCCCGCCTATGGCTTCAAGAGCCGGCAGCGTTGCACGTCCCCCTCCAGAGACTGACGCCCTCTGAATCGGTCTGGCGAAGCGTGAACGAGCGCAAATTGCGATCGATCTCCAAGTTGGCGCTCCAATTGGTCCGGTCGTTCGTCCGCATCGTCGCCGCGTAGCCGCTGGCGGACCGGGCAGGCTCGAACACCGCGTCTTCGCAACCGGTAGCGATGCAGAAATTGCCTTCTCCGCCATTATTGGGGACTTCCAGCGAAATGTAGATATTCATCGGCGGGCTGTCGCCGCGAACCACTTCACTGGCGTTGCAAGCAAGATCATGCCCGATGGCGAGCCCGCCGGCGGCTGGAGTGGGCGCTGGCGAGGCGCAGGCGGAGAGTGCGGCGAGCGCCGCGATCAGAAGGATGTGTTTCATGCCGCGATTGAACCCTCTGGCTTGACCAGACGCAAGCGCGCGCCGATGGGATGACGTCTTATCCATGCCCATGCTCGATCTCCCCGACTTCGCCGCCGCTTTGCCGGCGCGCGCCGCGATCCTGGGGGTCGATCCGGGCGAAAAAAGGATTGGCGTGGCGATTAGCGACCTGACCCGCCTGATCGCCTCCTCGCTGGAAACCATCGCACGGGTCAAATTCGCGACCGATGCCGAGGCGCTGTTCAAGCTTTATGATCGCCGCGAGTGCGCGGGGTTGGTTATCGGTTTGCCGCTCAACATGGACGGATCGAGCGGGCCAGCGGCGCAGAGTGCGCGGGCGTTCGCGCGCAATCTGATCGTCAAGCGCGATGTGCCGCTGCTGATGTGGGACGAACGGCTTTCCACCGCGGCGGTGACGCGCACGCTGCTTGAAGGCGACGCGACGCGCAAACGGCGCGGTGAGGTCGTGGACAAGATGGCCGCCGCTTACATGCTGCAAGGCGCGATCGACGCGATGCAGGAGCGGCGCGCTTGAGTCCGCTTATCGCGGGCCTGGCGCCCGTCTTCATTCTGATCGCTATCGGCTATGCGGCGCGAGCGGGAAAGCTGGCGACGCCTGAGGCGTTCGGCGCGGTCAACCGCTTCGGTTATTTCGTTCTCTATCCGGCGTTTCTGTTCACGCTGACCTCGCGCGCGGATTTTGGCACGGAGGGTGCGGGGCCGTATTTGCTTGGCACTGTCGGCGGCGTGGCGGTTGCGATTTTGCTGGCGCTCTCGACGCGGCTCATCTTTCGCGGCGACGGCCCTGCTTTCACCAGCATCATGCAAGGCTCGGTGCGCTGGAATGGCTTTGTGCTGCTCGCAGCGGCGATGCCGCTTTATGGACAAGCCGGCCTCGATCTCATCGGCATCGCGTTTGGCCCGCTTGTGCTGATGATGAATGTTGTCTGCGTCATGGTGCTTGCGCGTTGGGGTGCGACGCGGGCGGCGTCGTGGCGCGCGGTGCTGGATCAGATCATCGCCAATCCGCTGATCCTTTCGTGCGCTGCGGGCATCGTGGTGAACCTTGCCGGCTTCCACGATTTTGGCCCGCTCTCACATGCGCTTGATTTGCTCGGCAATGCGGCGATGCCGATTGCGGTGATTTGCGTTGGTTCAGGCCTGGATTTTGGCGCGCTGCGCACGTCGGGCGTGCGGGTGGCGTTTGCTTCGGCGTTCAAGCTTTTGCTGATGCCGGCGATCCTTTTCACCGCCGTCAAACTGGCGGGCGCGGGGCCGCTTGAGTGTGCGGTGGCGGCGGGCCTGGGCGCCACGCCGACGGCGGCGGCGGGATATACGCTGGCGCGTGAAATGGGCGGTGACACGCATCTTATCGCGGCGATCATCACGGCGACGACGCTGCTCTCGTTCATCACCATGCCGCTGGTTATTGGGCTTACGCTGCCGTGAGGCGTTGCGTGGCGTCGTGCTTTGACAAGCTCAGCATGACGCCATTTCGCAAGCCTCAACCTTCGCCGAACGGCGCGACTGGGATGCTGGCGCCGACGATCATGTCGGCATCTTCCTCGAAGCCTGGATGGTTCGTGGGATCGACAGCATAAGCTTGAGTCGTGCTGGCCGGTTCGAGCGGCGCATGGACGCGCACCTCTTCCGCCTGCGCTTGTGCGCCAAGCCCGGCCACCACGGCCGCCATCGCCAATCCAACCGGACGCAGCGCCGGTGACAGGTCTTCACGCTTGGGATGCGTTTTCATCCGCAACTCCTACTCAGTCCGAAACCCGCCCAGGTCGCAAACAAGAACAAACCAAGTACAGCACCGAGTCCGTGGCGCCAATGAGGATGAAACGATTATCCCCGCCTTCTTCTCGCCGCGCTTGCGGCGAAGCAGACACAGGGCTTAACAAGCGCGCATGGCTCAGCGACCGACTGGCGTGAAGAAAAACGAAGCGCGATCTAGCCCCGTTCGTTTTCGTCAAAAGCACCTGTTGGCCATATCCGATCTGGATCGTTTCGAAGCCGAAAGTCTGCTCGATCGCGCCGAAGCATTCGCACCTTTGGCAGAGCAAAAGATCAAGAAGCTCGACACGCTGCGCGGGCGCACGCTGATCAATCTTTTCTTCGAGAATTCCACAAGAACGCAAAGCTCGTTCGAGCTCGCCGGCAAGCGCATGGGCGCTGACGTCGTGAATATGAGCGTGAAGTCTTCGTCGGTGGCGAAAGGCGAAACGCTGATCGACACCGCAACGACGTTGAACGCGATGCGGCCTGACTTGTTGGTCGTGCGTCACGGCTCTTCGGGCGCGGTTGAGCTGCTCTCGAAGAAAGTTGGCTGCGCGGTGATCAATGCCGGTGACGGCAAGCACGAGCACCCGACGCAAGCCTTGCTCGACGCTTTCACCATCCGTGATCGCTTGGGGTCGATCGAAGGTTTGAACATCGCGATCTGTGGCGACGTCATGCACAGCCGCGTCGCGCGCTCGAACGTGGCGCTACTGACGCTTCTCGGCGCGCAAGTCCGCCTCATCGGCCCGCCGACGCTTATGCCGGCCGGCGCCGAACGCTGGGGCGCGAAGGTCTTCACCTCGATGAAGGACGGGCTGAAAGACGCTGATGTCGTCATGATGCTGCGCGTGCAGCGCGAGCGGATGACGGGCGGCTTCTTCCCATCAGCGCGCGAGTTCTTCTGGTTCTACGGTTTGGACGAAGACAAGCTTCGCTATGCCAAGCCCGGCGCCATCGTCATGCACCCTGGCCCGATGAATCGCGGCGTCGAGATCGATAGCTCGGTTGCGGACAATCCCGACGTCTCACTGATCGAGACACAAGTGCGCATGGGCGTTGCCGTGCGCATGGCGGTTCTCGAAGCGCTGGCCGAAACAGGCGCCAATGAAGGAGCCCGCTAATGTGGATGTTCCTGCTTTGGTGGCTGGTCGATGACCACCTCGCCGCAGCGCTCGAAACGCCCGGTCTCGGCACGTTGCCAATCTGGGTGCCATTCATTATCGCGCTCGCGTTCTCGACAACGCTGAACGTCGCGGTGAAGCGCAACCGCTCATGACCAAACCGATCTTCATAACCAACGCCAAGCTGATCGACCCCGCCAAGAGCAAGGTCGAAACCGGCGCGATACTGTTCACGGACAAAATTCTCGACGTCGGCAATGTGACGAGCGCGCCGGATGGCGCCGAGATCATCGACGCGGGCGGTGCGCACGTGGCGCCCGGCCTGATCGATATGCGCGTTACGATTGGCGAGCCGGGCGCCGAGCACAAAGAAACGTTCAAATCCGCGGGCCGCGCTGCGGCTTCGGGCGGCGTCACCACGATGGTGATGATGCCGCACACCACGCCGGTGCTGGACGATCAGAGCTTGATCGATTTCGTGTTGCGCCGTGGCGTCGATCGCTCTGGCGGCGTGCACATCTTGCCGGCGGCTGCACTCACCAAGCATCTCGACGGCGAGTTGATGACCGAGATCGGCCTGATGGCCGAAGCGGGCGCGGCCTACTTCACCAATGGTGACAAGCCAATCACATCAAGCCGCGTGCTGCGCCGCGCGCTTTCGTATGCGAGCGCATTCGATGCATTGATCGCGCATCGCCCGGAAGATCCTTTCCTCGCCGAAGGCGGCGTGATGCACGAAGGCGATCTCGCGGCGCGCCTTGGTCTGCCAGGCATTCCGGCCGCCGCTGAATTGATCATGGCCGAACGCGACTTGGCGCTCGCGGAGCTCACCGGCGGGCGGCTGCTGCTCGATATGCTCTCGGCCGCGATGACGCTGCCCGCGCTGAAGCGCGCCAAAGAGCGCGGCGTGAAAGCTTATGCGAGCGTCAACGTCCATCACCTCGTGCTCAACGAGCAAGACGTCGACGGCTATCGCACGTTCGCCAAGCTCTCGCCGCCGCTGCGTAGCGAAGAGGATCGCAAGGCGTTGGTGCAGGCGGTGAGCGACGGGCTGATCGATGTGATCGTGTCGGGACACGATCCGCAGCACGCGGAAGAAAAGCGCCTGCCGTTCGAAGAAGCGGCGTTCGGCGCGGTTGGTTTGGAGACATTGCTGCCCGCAGCGCTCACGCTGGCGCACAATGGCGATGTGTCGCTGAACACGCTCTTCCGCGCGCTCACGCTGCGGCCCGCCGAACTGATGAAGCTGCCACAAGGCCGTTTAGCCAAGGGCGCGCCGGCCGATATTATCCTTATCGACACCGGCACGCCGTTCCGGCTGGACTCTGACAAGCTGAAGTCCAAATCCAACAACAGCCCGTTTGACGAAAAGCTCCTCCAAGGCGCCGTCAAACGGACGTTTATCTCTGGTAAGACGATTTTCCCTGCGTAGGAGTTGGCGATGCGCGTTCTGGCACTCAGCGTTCTGCTTTTCTTGTCCGCCTGCGCGAGCGCTTCGTTGCCCTCGCCGCTGCCGCCGCCGATCGGTCCTGGCGATCCGGGACCGGGCGACACGCCGCCGCCAATCCCGCTCGATGGCCCGATCGCCTATCGCTGCAGCGACGGCACACAGCTCATCGTTGAAGCCGCCAACGGCCAGGCACGCGTCGCCATTGTCGGCGGACCGTCCATGGTGTTGCCGCAAGCGAGCGACGGGTATTACTCGAATGGCCGCTACGGCTTCCGTGGCGGCGGCGACACTGGCCAATGGGAAGTCGGCCGCGCAGCACCGGTAGCCTGCCGGGGCAGCTAGTCGCAATTGCAGCCGCTCTTCCGCACGCTAGAGTAGCGCTCGGGGGAAACACACATGGGAACATGGACGCCGGGGCCGGGACCAACTTCCGGCGATGACACCTATGTCGGTGATGAGGCAGGTATCGACATCGTCGATGGCGGCGAGGGCGACGATCTGCTGAACGGCATCCTCGGCGCCGATGAACTCACCGGCGGCAACGGCGATGACGTGCTCATCAGCGGTTTTGCGGCCAGTTTCGACGGCGGCGATGGCTTCGATATCGCCGCCGTCAACTATTTCGGCGCCGCAGCCATTACGCTGGACTTCAGCGGGCTCGCTTCCGGAAACGACATCGCCTTGAGCTTCGGCGGCGTCGTTCGCGGCAATATCGAAGCCATTCGGATGAACACCGGCACGAGCGGCGATAACATCGTCGGCACTGCCTATGACGACTTCATCGATGCGCACGAAGGCAATGACGTCGTCGATGGCGGCGCGGGCAATGACGTGCTGTTCGGCGACGTTGGCGATGACATCGTTCGCGGCGGCGAAGGCGACGATAATATCGCCGCTGGCGCCATTGGCGGCATCGATCAGATGGAAGGCGGCGCCGGCGACGACTTCATCACCGCCTATTTCGAAGATCACATCGATGGCGGCGACGGCCATGACATCGGCAATATCGGCTACACCGCCGTGCAAGGCGCCGATCTCGATCTCACCGCGCTTGTCTTCTCGGGTGGGGCAACCAGCGGCGTGCTCCCTGGCGGCGGCACGCTCAGCGGCATGGAGCTCTTGTCGCTCTTCACGCTCGACACCAGCGTCGCTGTTTACGCGCGCGGCAGCGAAGGCAACGAGACGTTATACGGCTCAGTGCTCGCCGACACGTTCTACGGCAATGGCGGCGCTGACAATATGGTCGGCCTTGCAGGCAACGACGTCATGTATGGCGGCGCCGGCAATGACGGCCTGAACGGCGACGAAGGCGACGACACGCTCTATGGCGGTGAGGGCAACGACAATCTAACAGGCCGGCTCGGCAACGATCTTTTCGTTGGCGGCGTGGGCAATGATCGCGCCGAAGGCAACGAAGGCTCAGACACGCTCGACGGTGGCGACGGCGACGACCTGCTCCTTGGTCAAAACGATGGCGACCTCATCATCGGCGGTGCGGGCCAAGATGTCGTCTATGCTGGCAACGGCAGCGACACGGTGCGTGGCGGCGACGGCAATGACGTCCTCTTCGGCAGCGCCGACCTCGATGGCGACGAAGGTGGCGTCGATACGGCCGATCAGCTTTGGGGCGACGGCGGCAATGATCTGATCGGCGGCTTTATCGGTAACGACCAACTCTATGGCGGCGACGGCGAAGACAGCCTGGATGGCGGCGTAGACAACGACCTGCTCGACGGCGGCGCCAACGACGACACGTTGAACGGCGGCGATGGCAACGACACCATTTATGGCCGCGCCGGCAACGATCTCATCTCCGATAGCGGCGGCGCCGATCAAATGTTCGGCGGCGCAGGTGATGACACTTACGTCGTCGATGATGCCGGCGATGTCGTTGCGGAGAGCGCGTCGTCAGGCGCCGATACGGTCCACTCGTACCTCTCATACACGCTCGGCGCTTATGTCGAGAACCTGACGTTGATCGGCGGCGGTGCAATCAACGGCGCTGGCAACATCCTCGCCAACACGATCACCGGCAACAACAACGCCAATGTCCTCTCAGGCGCTGCTGGCGCGGATAGTCTGACGGGCAATGGCGGCAATGACGTTCTGAATGGCGGCAATGGCGGCGATACGCTCACGGGCGGCACGGGTTCAGACACACTGGACGGCGGCAACGACAACGACACGCTCTTCGGCGGCGCAAACGACGACACGCTCTTTGGGCGCGCGTCGAGCGATGTGGTGTTCGGCGGTGACGGCGGCGACAGCCTATATGGCGGCGACGGTGACGACGAAGGTCACGGCGGCGAAGGCAATGACATCCTCGACGGCGCCAATCACAATGACGCGCTCAACGGCGACGCCGGCGCCGATCAGCTCTACGGTCGCCAAGGCGCCGATACACTCATGGGCGGCGATGGCGCAGATGCGGTCTATGGCGGCGACGGCGATGACGCCCTCTTTGGCGACGCGGACAACGATCTGCTAGACGGCGGCAATGGCGCGGACACTCAGAGTGGCGGCGACGGCATAGACACGCTCTACGGCCGCAACGGCGCTGACCGGCTAAGCGGCGGCCTCGGCGCCGACACCCTCATCGGCGGCAACGACGCCGACACGTTCGTGTTCTCCACCACGCTCGGCGCAACCAACATCGATGCGATCTTGGACTTCCGGCCCGTCGACGACACGATTTCGCTGAGCACGGAGATCTTCACCGGGATCGCCATTGGCCAACTTGCGGCAAACGCCTTCGTCACCGGCAGCACAGCGACAACATCGGATCATCGCATCATCTACGACGCCACCACGGGCGCGCTCTTCTACGACGCCGACGGCAACGGCGCGGGCGCGGCGATTCAGTTCGCCACGCTCTCAGCGGGCCTCGCCCTCACCAACGCCGATTTCGACGGCGGACCGTAACGGCCTAGCCGGCGACGGCGCTTAGGGGCAGCGCCGGTTGCTTGCCGCGGAAGCTAGTCTCTGCGGAGTGTCACGAGCGTTACAGACTCGCTATCGTTGAGCGCCTGACCTAGCCTCACGTTCCAAGGGGGACGCGATGGCAGACATCTTCGTCTCATATGCGCACGCCAACAAAGACCGCGTCAGCGCGTTGGCGGAAGGCTTGCGCAGTTCGGGCTTCAGCTTGTGGTGGGATGACCATCTCAGGGCGGGTCAAGATTTCACCCTCGAAATCGAACGCGAACTTGATGGCGCGAAATGCGTCGTCGTCGCGTGGTCGGAAGCGGCGCGCAATTCGCTTTGGGTGCGCGCGGAAGCAACCGAAGCGCTCGACGCGGGCAAGCTCGTGCAGATCAAACTCGACGGCGTAAAGCCGCCGCTGCCGTTTACAATCGTGCAGATGCATGACTTTAGCCGTTGGCGCAAAGTCGGTGATGCGCCGTGGGCGGAATTTGAGGCTGGTGCAGGCGCGCACGCGCGCGGGCGCAACGACACCGTCGATCCGCAGACGTTCCAGGGCCCGGCGCTGCAGGATTTTGGCGGCACGGCACTGTTTGGCTGGGTGTCGCTGGCGCTTGTTGGCGTGATGGCGTTCCTGACGCTGCAACTCGGCCGAGGCGTCAGCGCCGATCTTTACGAGAACGTCGCGTGGGCGAGCTTCGGGGTCTCTTGTCTTTCACTGGTGGTGACGCTCTCGCGCGTCATCCGCACAGCACTCGCATCGAGGCAGTCATGACTAAATCCCACACAAAGCGCTTTATCAGCGCCGCTTGGGCGATGCTGTCATTTCAGCTTGTCGCCTCAGTCGGCGCCGTGGCCGTAACGGGGCTAGCGGCGATGCACGTCTCGCGCATTGCGGCTGAGCTTGATGCTTCGCGCGGGCCAAACGCGCGTGAGCCGGCTGTGGAGCAAGCCCAAGCGGGCGATGAGATAGACGTCGCCGACGCCGAACGGGATCGCATCACAACCGACGAACGCCCCGCCATCGACCAAGCGCAGCAGCAAGGGCCGATCGCGACGCCAGCCATTGCTGCGTGCTCTCGCTCTGACGGCGTCATCCGTGTGCCGGCGAACGTCGAATGGTGCGATACCGGCATCAACGTCCGGCGCGGACAGCGCATCGCTATCGGCGCACAGGGGCGCTGGAATTATCGCGGCGAGCCCGCCTTCGGGCCTGACGGCGCCCGCGAACGCCTCGACACCACGCTGTTTCCGCGCGCGCCGCTTGCGGCGCTGATCGGACGCGTTGGCGACCAAGTGTTTCTGGTCGGCCAAGGCGGTCAATCACAAGCAGCCAGCGAGGGGCGACTTTTTCTCAGCATCAATGATGTCTCTGGCACGTTCGGAGACAATTCCGGGTTCATGGATGTGTACGTCCAGTTTCCGGAGGAAAGGCGCTAGGGCTCCTCACAGAGCGCCGCGCCGCTGCTAGTCGAGCGCTCCGCTGCGCGCCAAAGCGCTGAACCAGGAATAGCTCGCTTTCGGCGTGCGAATACCGGTGCTGCGGTCTTGCGCGACGAGGCCGAACTTGGAGCGATAGCCTTCCGCCCATTCCCAATTGTCGACCAAGGTCCAATGGAAGTAGCCGCCGATATTGGCGCCCGCCTCCATCGCGACTTTCACCGCTTCGAGGTGACGGCGGACGTAGTCGATGCGGAACTGATCATCTGTATCGGCAGGCCCATCGCTAAACGGATCGGAGCAGCCGTTCTCCGTGATCAGTACACGCGGATTGCCGTATTGCTCGCGCACCCGGGCCAGCGTTTCAAAAAGCCCGCTCGGATCGAGATGGCGATCGAACGCATCGCGCTCTGAGTCCGATGGCGGCGGCGCCGGTTCGATGAAGCTCGGCGCGGTTGGATTGAAGCGCGTGTAAGCGGGCGCGTAATAGTTGACGCCGAGAAAATCGATCGGCTGACGGATCGCTTCGAGATCGCCGTCCCGCAAGACACTCTCGACCATGCCGCACGCTGTCGCCGGATAAGCGCCACGGAAGAGTGGATCGAGGAAGGCGCCGTTCCAGACTTCGTCGAAGCCGGACGCCGCGCGTTGGTTGGCCCAACTCATCATGCCGCCTTCAGCGCGCGACGGCATCAGCGCCATCGTCGTGCCGATGGTGAGATCGCTTTGCGCAGCGCGCAGCGCTTGAATGGCGAGCCCTTGCCCCAAATTCTGGTGATGGATCACCGCGCCAAGCTGATCTGCGTCTTGGATACCCGGCGCATGAATGCCCAGCACATGGCCGAGCACCGCATGAACCGCTGCTTCGTTCAGAATGACAATGTGCTTCAGCCTGTCGCCCAGCCGCTGCGCGATGATGTCGGCGTATTCGGCAAAGCGCGCCGTCGTATCGCGCGCGGCCCAGCCGCCAAGCTCTTGCAGCGTTTGCGGCAGATCCCAGTGAAAGAGTGTCGCGTACGGGGTGACGCCGCGCGAGAGCTGCGCATCGATCAGCCGCGCGTAATAGTCGAGGCCGGCTTCATTCACTGCGCCTGAGCCAGTGGGGACAATGCGCGGCCAGGCGATCGAGAAGCGGTAAGCGTTCATGCCGGCATCGGCGATCAGCGCGACGTCTTCGGCGTAGCGATGATACGAATCGTTCGCCGTCGTCGCATCAGTGCCGTCATGAATGCGGTCGCGCGGGAAGACGTCCCAGATCGATTGGCCACGTCCATCGGCGTTGAGCGCGCCTTCGGTTTGAAACGAAGAGGTCGCTACGCCCCAAGCGAAGTCCGCGGGAAATTGCCTGTCACGCGGCGCAGGCATGGCCGTCTCAGACTCCCGCGCACAGCCCGCCAGCACCGCAGCGCCCGCACCCAGCGCCAATCCCCGCCGCGTTACACTCATGGTTCGCATCCTCCCGGATCCAGCTTGGGGGCCAGCTTATGCGACCCGCGACGAAAGTCGCCTCTCCACAGAGGCCCACGTCGCTGCTAAAGAGCCGCCGGTGTTGATCCTCTATTTCATTCTCGCGGCCGCTGGCGGCTATCTCCTTGGCTCCATTCCGTTTGGACTCGTGCTGACGCGCGTCGCCGGATTGGGCGACATCCGCAATATCGGCTCCGGCAATATCGGCGCGACCAACGTGCTGCGCACCGGCCGCAAGGACATCGCGCTGGCGACTTTGGTGCTCGATGCGGGCAAGGCCGGCATCGCACTGCTGCTCGCGCGCTGGATCGCGGGCGATGAGAACGCGCTTCAGATCGAGTTCGGCTTGGTCGCGGGCTTTGCTGCTTTCATCGGCCATTGCTTCCCGGTCTGGCTCGGCTTCAAGGGCGGCAAGGGTGTCGCGACCTATTTCGGCTTGCTGCTTGCCGGCATGCCGCCGCTGGGCGCTGTGATCGGCGTTGCTTGGATTGCAGTGGCGATGATGTTTCGCTTCTCATCGCTGGCGGCGCTTGTTTCTGTAGCGCTGGCGCCGGTGCTGGCGCTGATTGGCGGTTATCAGCTCAGCCAAGTCATCTGCCTCGTCGCACTCGCGGCGCTGATCTTCTGGCGCCACAGCGCCAATATCGCGCGCCTGTTCAACGGCACTGAGCCACGCATCGGTGACGGCAAGAAGAAGGACGAAGCGGCTGTCGTCGCGCCGGCGCCCGTTGCGGCGCCTGCGCCCGAGCCGGTCGTCGCGTCGTCACCTGCGCAGCCAAATCCGGAAGCATGACGCGTACGCTCTCGCGCCCGGAGCGGCTCGCTTGGGCTCGATTGGCGCGTACGCCGCGGATTGGTCCGCTCACTTTCCATCGCCTGATCGCCCGCTTCCGCACGGCGAGCGCTGCACTCGAGGCGCTGCCACGCGTTTCCAATCTCGAACCGCCGCCACTCGATCGGATCGAGGCGGAGCTGGATGGTATCGAAGCGCTCGGTGCGCGGCTGCTGGCGTCGAGCGAGCCGGATTATCCGCCACTGCTGGCGCAGCTCGATGCGCCGCCGCCTTTGCTTGCCGTGCGTGGCGACGTGAGCCTCATGCGCAAGCCGACTATCGCCATCGTTGGCTCGCGCGAAGCGTCTGCAGGCGCGCTTTTGTTTGCTGAGAGACTGGCGACCGATCTTGGCGCGGCGGGCTTCACGATCGTGTCGGGCCTTGCGCGTGGGCTCGATGCTTCCGCACATAAGGGTTCGCTGGCGACCGGGACGGTGGCGGTGTTGGCGGGCGGGCTCGATCATCCCTATCCGCCGCAGAACTTGAAACTGCACGAAGCGATCTGCGCGCGTGGCGTGGTTGTGAGCGAAGCGCCGTTTGGCGCGGTGCCGCGTGCGCGCGACTTTCCGCGTCGCAACTCGATCATCTCCGGGCTCTCCCGCGCCGTCGTGATCATCGAAGCGGCGCTGCGTTCGGGTTCGCTGATCACAGCGCGCGCCGCCGCCGATCAGGGCCGTGATGTGATGGCTGTGCCCGGCTCGCCACTCGATCCGCGTGCGCGCGGCTCCAACGCGCTGATCAAGCAAGGGGCGACATTGATTGAGAGCGCCGAGGATGTGATCGCAGCACTTGGCGATGGCGCGCCGCCTTTGCGGCCGTTCTCGGCGGGGCCGCTGTTCGACGGTGACAACGATCTACCGCCGCCGGGCCTGCCGAAGAAGATCGCCGCTTTGCTCTCGCCGACACCTATCCACGTCAACGATCTGGCGCGGCTTACCGAAGCGCCGATGAGCGCGGTGGCTGCGGCGTTGACTGAGCTAGAAATGGAAGGGCTCGCAGCGTCGCTGCCTGGCGGCTACGCAGCGCTCGGCCGCCACGCGTTCAGCAGCGACTAGAACTCTGACTCCACCGCGCGCTGGGCTTGCCGGAGCGCCTCGGCGGCGGCTTGCAGCCCGAACAGGCGCGCCATTTCCGAGAGCTGACCCGCCATGTCATGCAGATACTCAGCGGCTTCGCTGCGTGTGACATCGCGATCGTTATCGTCCTGCTCGATGGTCATCTCGCCGCCCGCTGCAATTCCCGATTGCATCTAGCATCCCTGGGTTGCAGCGCCAATAGACTTTTCGTTTTCCGTAACCATCTGCAAATAGGCAGAAAATTAGCTCCCAGACTGCATAAGCGATCGCTCGGTGCGGTTGCCCTGCGTTGACAGGCGGGAGTCGCACCCCCAGTTTCCGGCCCGCTTCGCCTCAGGGCTTGCAGCACAGGTTACCGCTACACAATGCATCTTGTCGTCGTTGAGTCCCCGGCTAAGGCCAAGACAATCAACAAGTATTTGGGCTCGGACTATAAAGTCTTGGCCTCGTACGGGCACATCCGCGACCTGCCTGCGAAGGACGGTTCGGTCCGGCCGGACGACGATTTCGCCATGGCTTGGGAGATCGACGCCAAGTCCTCGAAGCACGTCAAAGCCATCGCTGATGCGATGAAAGAGGCCGACCACCTCATCCTCGCAACCGACCCTGATCGCGAAGGCGAGGCGATTTCCTGGCACGTGCTGGAGGCGCTTAATCAAAGGAAGGCGCTGAAGGGCAAGACCGTTAAGCGCGTCACCTTCAACGCCATCACCAAGCCCGCCGTGCAGGCCGCGATGGCCGCCCCGCGCGACATCGATATGGAGCTGGTCGACGCTTATCTGGCGCGCCGCGCGCTGGATTATCTCGTCGGCTTCGGGCTCTCGCCGGTGCTGTGGCGGAAGTTGCCGGGCTCGCGCTCGGCAGGCCGTGTGCAATCGGTGGCGCTCCGCATCATCGTCGATCGCGAGATCGAGATCGATAAGTTCAAGCCGCAAGAATATTGGTCCGTCGATGCGACGCTCGCGAGCGCGCGTGGCGAGATCTTTCCGGCGCGTCTCTCCGCCTTTGAAGGCAAGAAGCTAAAGCGCCTCGACATTCCGAACGAGCAAATGGCGCACGCCGCGCGCGATGCCGTGAAAAAAGGTGGCTTCAAGGTCAGCGCCGTTGAAGCGAAGCCGACGAAGCGCAACCCGCCGCCGCCGTTCACGACATCGACGCTGCAGCAGGAAGCGTCGCGCAAGCTTGGCTTCAACGCCTCGCGCACGATGCAGTCCGCGCAACGTCTCTACGAAGCTGGCCACATCACCTACATGCGTACGGACGGCGTCAGCATGGATGAAGGCGCGATCAAAGAGCTGCGCACCTCCATCGGCAAAGAGTTCGGCGACAATTACGTGCCGTCCGAGCCGCGCAAGTACACGTCGAAGATCAAAAACGCCCAGGAAGCGCACGAAGCGATCCGGCCGACTGATCCGACGAACAATCCGAAATCGCTCAGCCTCGATGGCGATCAGGCAAAGCTCTACGAACTGGTCTGGAAGCGCGCCGTCGCTTCGCAGATGGAGTCGGCTTCGATTGAACGCACCAGCGTCGATTTCACCGAGCCGACTGGCAAGGTTGAACTACGCGCCACCGGCCAAGTCATTCTCTTCGACGGCTTCTTGAAGCTCTATCAAGAAGGCCGCGACGATGAAGAGGACGAAGAAAACCGTCGCCTGCCGCAACTGAAGCAAGGCGAAGCGATCAACGTCCACGATTGCAAAGCCGATCAGCACTTCACCGAACCGCCGCCGCGTTATTCGGAAGCGTCGCTAGTGAAGAAGCTCGAAGAACTCGGCATTGGTCGGCCTTCGACCTATGCGGCGATCCTCGAGAAGCTGCGCGAACGCAATTACGTCACGATGGACAAGAACCGCTTCTTTCCAGATGACCGCGGCCGCATCGTCATTGCCTTCCTCGAGAACTTCTTCGGCAAGTATGTCGAATACGACTTCACCGCCGACCTCGAAGAAAAGCTCGACGAAGTCAGCGCCGGCGAACTCAATTGGAAAGCGCTGATGCGCGACTTCTGGAAAGACTTTAACGGCGCTATCGCGCAAACGAGCGAGCTGCGCATCACGCATGTGCTCGACACGCTGAACGAAGTGCTGGGCTCGCACATCTTCCCGCCGCGCGAAGACGGCAAAGATCCGCGCCTCTGCCCGCTCTGCAATGTCGGCCAGCTCTCACTGCGCCTCGGCAAGTACGGCGCGTTCGTCGGCTGCTCGAATTATAATGGCGAACCGCCGTGCAAGTTCACGCGTCCGCTCGCGGGCGGCGATGAAGCTGAGCAAGCGATCCCGTCCGATGGTCTCTTTGTTGGCGACGGCCCGAACGGCCCGATCCTGCTGAAGAACGGCCGTTTTGGCGCGTATTTTGAAACGACCAATCCGGACGATCCGGAAAAGCCCAAGCGCGCCAGCGTGCCAAAAGGCCAGGCGCCAACCGAGGTTGGTCTCGACATCGCGATCAAGCTGCTCTCGCTGCCGCGCGAAGTCGGCATGCACCCGAGCGAGAACGAACTGATCGTCGCGAACATCGGCCGCTTCGGTCCGTACATCAAAATGGGCAATCTCTACGTGAACCTGCCCGGCGCCGACGACGTGCACGAAATTCAAATGAACCGCGCCGTCGCGCTGATCGAAGAAAAGAAGGCCGGCGGCGCCAAAGGCCGCTTCGGCCGCGCGCCCGCGCCGCCGATCAAAGAACTCGGTGAAAGTCCTGTGACAGGCAAACCGATCCGCGTCCTCAACGGCCGCTACGGTCCCTACATCACCGACGGCGAAACCAACGCCAACACGCCGAAGGACAAGAAGCCGGAAGACATCGAACTCGACGAAGCGCTCTCGCTCCTAGCCGCCCGCGCCGAAATGGGCGGCGGCAAAAAGCGCAAGAAAGCACCGGCGAAGAAGGCTGCGGCTCCGAAAGTAGCCGCGAAGCCGAAGGCCGCTGCGCCGAAGAAGGCGGCGACTAAGAAGCCAGCTGCGAAGAAGAAGGCAACGGCTAAGAAGGCAGCGACGAAAACCTAAAGAACGGAACGCCGGGACC
>CAYZIJ010000004.1:0-144270 GCA_964478365.1 uncultured Terricaulis sp. | reverse complement strand
GCGCCCAAGGGCGAGTTCGGCGTCTATCTGGTCGCTGACGGCACCAACAAACCGTATCGCTTGAAAATCCGCGCGCCGGGTTTTCCGCACCTCAACGCGATGGATTATCTCTGCAAAGGCCACATGCTGGCTGACGTCTCCGCCGTGCTGGGCTCGCTCGATATCGTGTTCGGGGAGGTCGATCGGTGAACGGCGAGCCGGTCCCATTGATGCTTTGGATTGAGGGCACGGTCGCTCTCGTGATCGCGGTGGCGTTCGTGCTTTTCGCGTTCTTCGCCTTTAAGCCGGAGCACGTGGAGCACCATCCGGTGCGCGTGCGTATCGGTGCGGCGATCCAAGGGTTGGCGATCGGCCTGCTGATTGGTTTCGTGATCGTGCCGTTGCGGACTCAGGTGATGGATATGGGTGGCTACGAGACAAGCATGTCCGCTGGCACAGCGTCGCTGTCGTTTCTGCCGGCGCTTTTGCTCTTGATCGCCATTCGTCGTGGCGCGCTGCTGAAGATTCCGGTCATTTCAAAATATCTGCGCGCGTTTCGCCGGGCGACGTTACTCAAGGCGCGGGACGACGCCGACAAGGCGTTGGCCAAGCTCGATGTGATTGAAGGGCGGAGCGCTGCTGCATGAACATCGTCCAGTCCGATAATGTCTTGCTAGAGCTGGCGCTGTGGGTGGGCATTGCGATCATTGGCGCGGTCGCGCTTTCATATTTCCTGCGCCCCAAAACCCGCGCTCTCTATCCGGGCGGACAACGTCGCTATTTATCGGCGCTGACGGTCCAAGCGCTCGGCTTTATGGTGCCTATACCGATTGTACTGGTGCTGCTGCTCGGTGCGCCGATCCCGCCCGGCATGGATGTGATCATCGCGGTCTGTTCGGGTTTGGCGGTCGTCTACATTCTACGCTCCATCCCTGTGACGGGCCCGCTCTTGAGGGACCTTCACCGCGCGCGCATTGAAGCCGCGATGCAGCGGCTGGAGCGCAAACCGTGAGCGCCGCCGACATCGTCCAACGCCAGCTTGAAGCGTACAACACGCAAGATCTCGATGCGTTCTGCGCCACCTATGCCGACGATTGCGTCATTGCTGACTTGAATGGCGCCGCGACCCAGTCTGGCAAGGACGCTATCCGCGCGCGCTACGCCAAGACGTTCGGCGATTTTCCGCAGAACCGCGCCGAAGTCGTCAACCGTATGATCTTAGGCGATGTCGTCATCGACCATGAGAAGGGCGCGCGCTCACCGGGCGGGCCGTTCTTTGAGGCTTTGGTCGTTTACACAGTCAAAAACGGGCTGATCGCCCGCGTCGATTTCGTAAAGTGAGAGAAGCATGAGCGTCCGCCGTCTAGTCGCCGAACAGCCCGCGAGCTTTGCGTTCTCGTCCGAGACGATGGAGCAGGCGCGCTGGTGGATCGCCAAGTATCCGCCTGAGCGCAAGCAGTCGGCGATCATCCCGATCATGTGGCTGGTGCAGAAGCAGGAAGGCTGGGTCAGCGAACCGTCGATCCAGGCGATGGCGAAGCTGCTCGAAATGCCGCCGATCCGCGTGCTCGAAGTCGCGACCTTCTACACGATGTTTCACTTGTCCCCGGTCGGCAAACACCACTTTCAGCTTTGCGGCACGACGCCGTGCATGCTGCGTGGCGCCGAAGATCTGAAGAAGGTCTGCAAGAGCCGCATTGGCGAGAAGCATGCTGTCAGCGCTGACGGCATATTCTCATGGGAAGAGGTCGAATGTGTCGGCGCCTGCGTGAATGCGCCTGTGATCGCGATCGATGATTACTACCACGAAGATCTGACGCCGGATGCGCTCGAATCTTTGATGGATAAGCTTGCGCGCGGCGAGAAGATCGAGCCGGGTTCCGCGATCGGACGTCAGACCTCGGCGCCGGAAAATGCACAAAAAACTCTGACCGATCCGTCGCTCTATGATGGCTCGCTCGCCAAGCCGATCAAATTGCCCAGCCTGCCGGAGAATGCGTGAGCGACACGCCACCCCCGATCCCGCAGCGTACAAAGCTCGCGGTTGAGAGTCAGATCGGCCCGCCTTCGATTGCGAAGAACGGGGCGCTCTTTCTGTATGGAGGCCTGACGGTCGCACTGCTCGGTCTTGCGGCTTACATGGCGTTCGTTGAAGGCCAGCCGCTGATCAGCGTGCATGTCGCAGCGCCGGCGATTGGAGCGATCTGGTTTGGTCTCCGCCTTTTTATGACTTGGGGTTCGCATGCTCGCGGATAAGGATCGTATCTTTCTCAATCTCTACGGCACGCACGGCGCCGACTTAGAGAGCGCGAAGAAGCGCGGCGCATGGAACGGCACGGCCGACATGCTGAGCGCCGGTCGCGACTGGATTATTCAGCAACTGAAGGATTCCGGTTTGCGCGGCCGCGGTGGCGCAGGCTTCCCGACCGGCTTGAAGTGGTCCTTCATGCCGAAAGAAGTGAAGGATCGTCCGCACTATCTCGTGGTCAATGCAGACGAGTCCGAGCCGGGCACCTGCAAAGACCGCGATATCATGCGCCACGATCCGCACCTGCTGATCGAAGGCTGCTTGCTCGCATCGTTCGCGATGCAGGCGCACGCTTGCTACATCTACGTGCGCGGTGAGTACGTGGCTGAGCGCGAGGCGATGGAGCGCGCGATCAAGGAAGCCTACGAAGCCAAGCTCGTCGGCAAGAACAACGTGCATGGCTGGGATTTCGACATCTACATGCACCACGGCGCCGGCGCCTACATTTGCGGTGAAGAGACCGCGCTCATCGAAAGCCTCGAAGGCAAGAAGGGCCAGCCGCGCCTGAAGCCGCCATTCCCGGCGAATGTCGGCCTCTATGGCTGCCCGACGACGGTCAACAATGTTGAGTCGATCGCGGTGGCGCCGACCATTCTGCGCCGTGGCGCTAAGTGGTTCGCCGGCATCGGCCGCGCCAACAATGCCGGCACGAAAGTGTTCTGCATTTCCGGCCACGTGAACAAGCCGTGCAACGTCGAAGAGGCGATGAGCATTCCGCTGAAGCAGCTCATTGAAGAGCATTGCGGCGGCGTGCGCGGTGGTTGGGGCAATCTGAAAGCGGTGATCCCGGGTGGTTCGTCAGTGCGCATGATCAACGCGCAAGAGTCCGAAACCATGCTGATGGATTTCGACTCGCTCTCAGCCGCGCCGCATCGCTCGGGCCTCGGCACGGCGGCTGTGATCGTCATGGATCAATCGACCGACATGATCCGCGCCATCGCGCGCATCGCGTACTTCTACAAGCATGAAAGCTGCGGCCAGTGCACGCCGTGCCGCGAAGGCACGGGCTGGATGTGGCGCGTGCTTGAGCGCATGGCGAAAGGCGAAGCCGATCACAGCGAGATCGATTTGCTGTTGGATGTCGCGGGCCAAGTCGAAGGCCACACCATCTGCGCATTGGGCGACGCCGCCGCATGGCCGATACAAGGTTTGATCCGCTGCTTCCGGCCTGAGATCGAGCAACGCATCGATCGGTATCGCTCAGCGAAAGGCGTGCACCAAGTCATCACGCCGGTGGCGGCTGAATAGTGAAACACTTTCTCCTCCTCTATAGTTACGCACCAGACTTCATGGAAAAACGCGGCGCGGTTCGCCCGGCGCACATCGAACTCTGCCGCGCCTCAGTGGCGCGCGATGAGCTTCAACTCGGTGGCGCTGTGCCGAGTGACGATCCGCCATTCGGCTTGCTGTTGTTCAAAGCCGAGAGCGCGCAAGTCGCGGAAGAGTTCGCCAAGGCTGATCCCTATACGAGTGGAGGGGTTGTCAGTTCGTGGCGCGTGCGCGAGTGGATTACGGTGGTGGGCGAGGGTGCTCTGACCAAGGTGTGATTCAATGGCGCGGGGCGTAATCGAGACCTGGGACAAGCTCGACGATTTCACGCCGCGCACCGTCAAGTTCGATGGCCTGAAACGCAAAGTCTATGTCGCGGGGCAAGGCCCTGCGGTTATCATCATCCACGAAATTCCGGGTATCACGCCGGAAGTGGCGCGCTTTGCGCGATGGGTGCGCGACGCTGGCTTTACGGTTTATCTGCCGTCGCTGTTCGGAAAGCCGGGCAAGCCGAACAGCCCAGGCTACGTCAACGCCTCGATCTTTCGCGTGCTTTGCATCGCACGTGAGTTCAAAATTCTGAACTCTGGCGATGAGCACAGCCCCGTCGTTGATTGGCTAAAGCAACTCGCGGCGGTCGCGCACAAAGAGTCTGGCGGCAAGGGCGTCGGCGCCCTCGGCATGTGCATCACCGGAAACTTCGCGCTCTCGATGATGGTCGAGCCTGCTGTGCTCGCGCCGGTTCTCTGCCAGCCATCGGTTCCGGTGAACCATCCGGCCGGCATCCATGCGTCACCTGAGGACGTCCGCATCGTGAAAGCGCGGATGGAGCAGGAGGATCTGACCCTGCGCGGCTATCGCTTCGCCGGTGACAAGCACTGCAAAGCGGCGCGCTTTGAAGCGCTAAGCGGTGCGTTGGGGACGCGGTTCGAAGGCGAAGTGCTGCCAGATAGTGCGGCCAAGCCGGATACATTCAACAAGAACCCGCACAGCGTGGTGACGACCCATTTGATCGACGAAACAGGCTCGCTGACACGGACGAAAGTCGACGAAATCATCGCCTTCTTCCGTATGCGCCTGAATTGAGCGTCGCTGCGTATCGCGTGCGTCACGTAAAGCGCAATAATCTCAGTAACTTGCATGCGTTGAGCTGTGAGGCCTGACGGGTGGTTTCGATGCCGGTGCAAGGGTCTTTCGCGAACCATTCGCAAAGCGCCTAAGCGCCTGTCGCAGCGGACCTTTCGCCCACTTGCAGCGACGCAATAAATGGGTCATTCGGGCGCCGCGAAAGCGGACTCTCATGACGAAGATTCTCGTCGACGGCGTTGAAGTCGACGTACCTCCTGAACTCACTTTGCTGCAGGCGTGCGAAGCCGCCGGCGCTGAGATTCCGCGCTTCTGTTATCACGAGCGGCTGTCGATCGCCGGCAACTGCCGCATGTGCCTGATCGAAGTGAAAGTCGGCGGCAAATCTGGTCCGAAGCCTGTCGCCTCATGTGCGCAGCAAGTGAAAGACTTGCCGCCGCCGCGCGATAATTTGCTCAACGAACTGGTCACCCGAGGGGCCACTGTCGATAAGGCGCGCAAAGGGGTGATGGAGTTTCTGCTCATCAATCACCCGCTCGATTGCCCGATCTGCGACCAGGGCGGCGAGTGCGATCTGCAAGATCAATCCGTCGCTTACGGCCGCGGCGGCTCGCGCTACGACGAGAACAAGCGCGCAGTCGAAGAAAAGTTCATGGGCCCGTTGGTGAAAACGGTGATGACGCGCTGCATTCAATGCACGCGCTGCATCCGCTTCGCCACCGAAGTCGCGGGCGTGTCCGAACTGGGCGCGACGGGCCGCGGCGAGGACATGGAAGTCACGACGTATCTCGAAGCGTCGCTCTCCAGCGAACTCTCGGCCAACGTCATCGATCTTTGCCCGGTCGGCGCGCTGACCTCGAAGCCATACGCGTTCAACGCGCGGCCGTGGGAGCTGACCAAAACCGAGAGCGTCGACGTCATGGACGCGCTCGGCTCCAACATCCGCGTCGATGCGCGTGGAGATGCCGTGCTCCGCGTGCTGCCACGCGTGAACGAGGGCGTCAACGAAGAGTGGATTTCAGATAAGACGCGCTACGCCGAGGATGGCCTCTCGCGCCAACGCCTCGACCGTCCGTACATCCGCGAAAACGGCAAGCTGCGTGAAGCGACGTGGGCCGAAGCGCTCGACGCGACTGCCAAAGCGCTTTCCGGCGATGCGAAGAAGATCGGCGCCATCGCCGGCGATCTCGCCTGCGCTGAGAGCATGAAGGCGACTCTCGATCTCTTCCGCGCGCTCGGCTCGCCGAATACGGATTGCCGGGCTGACGGTGCGGCCGTTGGCGGTGCGCGTTCTTCTTATCTCTTCAACTCCACGATCGCAGGCATCGACCAGGCCGATGCGATCCTGTTGATCGGCACAAACCCGCGCCTCGAAGCGCCGGTGCTGAACGCGCGCATCCGCAAAGCTTGGCTGCGTGGCGCTGAGATCGGCGTGATCGGCGAAGCCGCTGATCTCACTTATCGCTACACGCATCTGGGCGCCGCGATGGGCGGCAACCACGCCTTCCTCGATACGCTGAAGAACGCCCAGCGTCCGATGATCATCGTCGGCTCAGGCCCGCTGGCGCGTGAAGATGGCGCTGCAGTGTTGCGTGCAGCGGGCAAGCTTGCCGCTGGCGCCAATGTCGTGCGCGGCGATTGGAACGGTTTCAACGTGCTGCACAGCGCAGCGTCGCGCGTTGGCGGTCTCGATCTCGGCTTCCTGCCGGGTGAGGGCGGCAAGAGCGCACGCGAAATGCTGGCGGGCGGCCTCGATACGTTGCTGCTGCTCGGCGTCGATGAAGTTGAGCTGCCGAAGGCCGGCACGGTGATTTATCTCGGCACGCACGGCGATGCCGGCGCGCACCGCGCTGACATCATCCTGCCCGGCGCGGCCTATACCGAGAAAGAAGCGACCTGGGTCAACACCGAGGGCCGCGTCCAGTATGGCCGCCGCGCGACGTTCCCGAAGGGTGACGCGAAAGAAGATTGGGCAATCCTGCGCGCGCTCTCAGCCGTGCTCGGCAAGACGCTGCCCTACGACACGCTCGGCGCGCTTCGCCAAAAGATGATCGCCGATCATTCGACGTTCGGCCAAGTCGATTACGCCCCGGGCGCGACCGATGCGGCGAGCTTCAATGTCGGCGCCATTGGTGGCGAGGGCACGTTGGGCAACGCGCCGCTGCGCACCGCGATCACGGACTTCTACCTCACCAACCCGATCGCCCGCGCTTCGAAGACGATGGCCGAGTGTTCGCGTCTGCGTGCGGGTGTTAGCGCGAAGGTGGCGGCGGAATGAACCCGAGCGCCGACTACGTTCCACTGATCAATCTCCCGATGGAGTGGGAGTGGGCGCTGATGAAGACGGGCCAAGTGCTCGCCATCATGATCCTGCTGCTGATCTCGCTCGCGTTTCTGCTGCTGTTCGACCGCAAGGTCTGGGCGGCGGTGCAGCTGCGTAAAGGGCCGAACGTTGTTGGCCCGTTTGGTCTGCTTCAGAGCTTCGCGGACTTCTTCAAGTTCGTGTTCAAGGAAATCGTCATCCCGGCCGGCGCCAACAAGACGGTGTTCATCCTCGCGCCGTTGCTGACCTTCGTGCTCGCCTTCGTTGGCTGGGCCGTGGTGCCGTGGGCGCCGGATGTCGTGATCGCCGACTTGAATGTCGGCATTCTCTTCCTGTTCGCGATCAGCTCGCTTGGTGTCTACGGCATCATCATGGGCGGTTGGGCGTCGAACTCGAAATATCCGTTCCTTGGCGGTTTGCGCTCTGCGGCGCAGATGGTGAGCTACGAAGTCTCGATCGGCTTCATCATAATCACCGTACTGCTGCTCGTTGGTTCGCTGAACCTGACGACGATCGTCGATAGCCAAGCGCAGGGCATCTGGATGTGGAACGGCTTCCGCATCCTGAACTTCGCGGAATTCCCGGCCAACATACTGGTCGGCATCGTCATGTTTGCGATGCTGGTGATGTTCTTCGTCTCGGCGCTCGCCGAGACCAACCGCCCGCCATTCGATCTGCCGGAAGCGGAATCCGAACTCGTCGCCGGCTATCAGGTCGAGTATTCGTCGACGCCGTATCTGCTCTTCATGATCGGGGAATATCTGAACATCGTGCTGATGTGCGCGATGATCAACATCCTGTTCCTCGGCGGCTGGCATTTACCGTGGGGACCGGTTGAGAGCTTAGGCCTCGATCCGTTCTGGACCTCATTCATCGCGATGGGCGTCTTCTACGTGAAGATCTGGATGCTCTTCTTCATGTTCGCGATGGTGAAGGCGATCGTGCCGCGCTACCGCTACGACCAGTTGATGCGTCTGGGCTGGAAGATCTTCCTGCCGACCTCGCTCGTCGCTGTTATCGCCATTGGCTACTACGTCACGTTCCTGGCGCCCGCCGCCACTTCGACCGTGGCGGGAGGGTAAGAGATGTCGCGCATTCTCCAAGCCGCGAAGGGCGCGTTGATGCTGGACATGCTGGGCGGTTTCGCGCTCGGCATGAAGTATTTCTTCACCCGCAAAGCGACGATCAACTATCCGTTCGAGAAGGGCCCGCTTAGCCCGCGCTTCCGTGGTGAGCACGCGCTGCGCCGTTACGCCAATGGCGAAGAGCGCTGCATCGCCTGCAAGCTCTGCGAAGCAATTTGCCCCGCGCAAGCTATCACCATCGAAGCTGAACCGCGCGAAGATGGTTCGCGCCGCACCACGCGCTACGACATCGACATGGTGAAGTGCATCTATTGCGGCTACTGCCAGGAAGCGTGCCCGGTCGACGCTATTGTCGAAGGTCCGAACTTCGAGTTCGCCACCGAGACGCGCGAAGAACTCTATTACGACAAAGAACGTCTGCTCGCGAACGGCGACCGCTGGGAGCGCGAGATCGCGAAGAATTTGGAACTGGACGCGCCTTACCGGTAGGGCGCGTTCGCATTGAGTTTGCTCTCCCGCTTGCGGGGGAGCTGTCCGCGAAGCGGACTGAGGGGGCGCTAGAAGCGCGAAAGTGGCGCCAGACGCGCCCCCTCCGTCATTCGCTTCGCTCACGACACCTCCCCCGCATGCGGAGGAGGATATTGGGAGAGCGTAACGGATGTTGGCGGCAATCGCCTTCTATGTGCTGGCTGCGATCGCGGTGCTTTCCGCGTTCGCGGTTATTGCTGCGCGCAACCCTGTGCACTCAGTGCTCTTCCTGATCCTGACGTTCTTCACGGCGGCGGGCTTGTTCGTGCTACTGGGCGCCGAATTCTTGGCGATGCTGCTTGTCGTTGTGTATGTCGGCGCGGTCGCGGTGCTCTTTCTCTTCGTCGTTATGATGCTCGACGTCGACTTCGCGGAGCTGAAGCAGGGCTTTCTCTCATATTTGCCGGTTGGCGCGCTGATCGCGTTGGCGCTGTTCGCTGAACTTGCGCTCGTCGCCAGCGCCTCGATGGCCGCCAATGGCGCGCCGATCGCGGTTGCGCCGCAGGGCCAGAGCGAGATCACCAACGCTGAAGCCATCGGACGGGTGCTCTACACCGACTATCTGCTCGTTTTCCAAATGGCCGGCCTCGTCCTGCTCGTCGCCATGATCGGCGCGATCGTGCTGACGCTGCGCCATCGTCCGGGCGTCAGGAAGCAGGACATCGCCGCTCAAGTCGGCCGCAAGCGTTCGGAGGGTGTCGAGTTGAAGGACATCCGTCCGGGCCAAGGTCTGGGTTAGGGGGCTGGCTGATGTTTGAGATCGGGCTTTCCCACTATCTGTTCGTCGCCGCCGCGCTCTTTACGATCGGCGTCTTCGGCATTTTCGTGAACCGCAAGAACGTCATCATCATTCTGATGTCGATCGAACTCGTTCTGCTGTCGGTGAACATCAACCTGGTGGCGTTCTCGGCTTACTTGCAGAACCTCGAAGGCCAGATTTTCGCGATGATGGTGCTGACGGTCGCTGCCGCTGAAGCGGCTGTGGGCCTTGCCATTCTCGTCACCTACTTCCGCAACCGCGGCAATATCGCGGTCGAAGACATCAACCAGATGCGGGGCTAAGGCGTGCAATTTTCACCCGAAGCCCTGATCGTCCTTGGACCGCTGTTCGCAGCGGCGTTCGCTGGACTGTTGCAGCGCTACATTGGCGACAAGGTCGCCATGGCGCTGACGACCGGTTCGATCGGCCTCTCTCTCATCCTTTCGTGGCCAATCTTTATCGGCTTCGTTTGGGGTGACGAGACGGCGCGCGTGATCGAGCTGTTTCGCTTTATCGACGTGGCCGGCTTTACGTCGATCTGGAGTGTGCGCATCGACACGCTCTCGGCGATCATGTTGGTGGTCGTAAACACGGTCTCGTTTCTGGTTCACGTCTATTCGATCGGCTACATGAGTGAAGATCCGCATCGCGCGCGGTTCTTTTCCTACCTCTCGTTCTTCACCTTCTCGATGCTGGCGCTGGTTACGGCGAACGACTTCCTGCAGCTTTTCTTCGGCTGGGAAGGGGTGGGCGTCGCATCTTACCTGCTGATTGGCTTCTGGTTCCAGAAGCGCTCGGCCAACGACGCTGCGATCAAAGCCTTTGTCACCAACCGCGTCGGCGATTTCGGCTTCGCACTCGGGATCATGGCCTGCTTCTTCGTCTACGGCTCAATCCAGTTCGACGAAGTCTTCCACGCCGCCGCCGCCAACCCGGAGCTTCTGCTCGGCGTCGGCGACGTCCAGTTCAAGGCGGTCGAGGTTATCGCCTTCCTTTTGTTCATCGGTGCGATGGGCAAGTCGGCGCAGTTCTTTCTGCACGTCTGGTTGCCAGACGCCATGGAAGGCCCGACGCCAGTTTCCGCACTCATTCACGCAGCGACCATGGTCACTGCCGGCGTGTTCATGGTCTGCCGCCTGGGCGAGCTTTATCATATGGCGCCGCTGGCTAGCGGGTTCGTCACCATTATCGGCGCGGTGACGGCGCTCTTCGCGGCGACGGTTGGCCTCGCTCAGAACGACATCAAACGCGTCATCGCATATTCGACCTGTTCGCAGCTCGGCTACATGTTCTTCGCGGCAGGCGTCGGCGCCTACGACGCGGCCATGTTCCACTTGTTCACGCACGCCTTCTTCAAGGCGCTGCTCTTCTTAGGCGCAGGGTCCGTCATCCACGGCATGCACCACGAGCAGGACATGCGTTACATGGGCGGCGTCCGCAAACCGATGCCGATCACCTGGGTGGTGATGACGATTGGCACGCTGGCGCTGATTGGTTTTGGTATTCCGGGACTCGGCGGTTTTGCCGGCTTCTACTCCAAGGACGCGATCATCGAAGCGGCGTACGGAAGCAACGGCATCGGCGCGCAGTTTGCGTTCTGGTGCGGCGTATCGGCGGCGCTGCTGACGAGCTTCTATTCGTGGCGCCTCGCCTTCATGACGTTCGAAGGCAAGTTCCGTCCCAACCCTGATGCACATCACGATGATCACGCACACGCGGATCATGCACAGGCGGATCATGGTCATGGGCACGACGACCACCACGCGCCCGCCGCCGGCGTAGCGCCCGCGCATGAATCGCCGTGGGTGATGTTGATTCCGCTGCTGGTGCTCGCGACTGGCGCGGTTTTGGCGGGCATTATTTTCGCACCGTATTTCATTGGCGAGCACGCCGATGGATTCTGGCGCAATGTGGTGCCGCGGCAACATGGCGAACACAATTTCCCCGCTTGGGTGATCTGGGCGCCGCTGACGGTGACCGTCACCGGCTTCCTGCTCGCGGTTGTCTTCTATCTATGGAAGCCGTTGGCGCCGAAGGCGATGGCGAAGGGGCCGGTCTGGGCGTTCCTCTACAACAAGTGGTACGTCGACGAGATATATAACTTCATCTTCGTCAAAGGCGCGCGCGCGCTCGGCGACTTTTTCTGGAAGTTCGGCGACAAGAAAGTCATCGACGGACTTGGCCCTGACGGCGTCGCGCTAACGTCGCGCGTCGTTTCGCGCGGCGTGCGGAAAATGCAGACCGGCTTTGTCTATCACTACAGCTTCATCATGCTGATCGCGGCCGTCGCGTTTGGCGCTTATGCGATCTTCGCCGGCATCGGGAGCGGGCGATGAGCGAGATGTTTGCGGGCTGGCCGCTCCTTTCCGTCATTACCTTCATGCCGGCTGCGGGCGCGCTGCTGATCCTCTTGTCGCGCGCCTCGCAGCGCGGGGACAATCCTGGTTATGACAGCGGCGTCAAACTGCTGACGCTGATCATTACGATCGCGACCTTCTTCGTCTCGCTCTTCGCTTTTGCGGCGTTCGATCCGTCGGCTGATGGTTTCCAGCTTCAAGAGAGCATCCCTTGGGCGTTTGGCATGTCCTACGCAATGGGCGTGGACCAATTGGCGATGTCGCTAGTCATGCTGACGACGTTCCTGATGCCGATCTGCATCTTCGCGAGTTGGTCAATCGACAAGCAGGTCGCCAGTTACATGGTGCTTTTCCTTGTGCTCGAGACGCTGATGATCGGCGTCTTCTGCGCGCAGGACATCATCCTCTTCTACCTGTTCTTCGAAGGCGGCCTCATCCCGATGTTCATCCTGATCGGGGTGTGGGGTGGCGAACGGCGCGTCTATGCCGCGTTCAAGTTCTTCCTCTACACGCTGCTCGGCTCGCTGCTGATGCTGGTAGCGATCGTCGCCATGATGGTGATGGCGAGCAATGCCGGGATCGAGGATCCATCGAGTATACCCGCGCTGACGGCGTTCGCCGCTGGCGGCGGCTTCAGTCCGGATATCCAGATCTGGCTTTGGCTCGCCTTCTTCGCGTCGTTCGCTGTGAAGATGCCGATGTGGCCAGTCCACACCTGGCTGCCTGACGCTCACGTCGAGGCGCCGACAGCTGCATCTGTCGTGCTGGCCGCGATCCTGCTGAAGATGGGCGGCTACGGCTTCCTGCGTTTTTCGCTGCCGATGTTCCCGGACGCGTCGCACTTCTTTACGCCGCTGGTGTTTGGCCTCTCGGTCGTCGCCATCGTCTACGCTTCGCTCGTCGCGTTCCGTCAGCTCGATATGAAGAAGCTCATCGCCTACTCGTCGGTCGCGCACATGGGCTTTGTCACCATGGGTATCTTCGCCGGCAACGAGCAGGGCATCCAAGGCGCAATCTTCCAGATGCTGTCGCACGGCATCATTTCGGGCGCGCTCTTCCTCTGCGTCGGCGTTGTTTATGATCGCATGCACACGCGCGAGATCGCTTTCTATGGTGGTCTCGTTCACCGCATGCCGGTCTACGCTGCGATCTTCCTGCTCTTCACGATGGGCAATGTCGGCTTGCCGGGGACGTCAGGCTTCCCAGGTGAAATCCTCACCATGGTTGGCGCCTTCCAGATCAATGCTTGGGTCGCGGCGGGCGCAGCACTCGGCGTCATCTTCTCGGCGGCCTACGCGCTGACGCTTTATCGCAAGGTCGCGTTCGGCGTGATCGAGAACCCAAAGCTCGACGGCATCCTCGACCTCGATGCGCGTGAGTGGGTGATGTTCATTCCGCTCATCATTGCGACGCTCTTCATGGGCATCGCGCCGTCTTACGTGCTCGACTTCACCAGCATCTCATCGGCGACCATCGCCAACGCCTTCGCGGGAGCCGCGCCATGAACGGCCCGCTGATGGATCTGAACAACAGCCTGCCGCTCGCGCGGCCGGAGCTGCTGTTGGCAGGTTTTGCGCTGCTCGCTGTCATTGTCGGCGCATGGTTCAAGGACCGCGCGTTCGGCGCGCTGTCGATTCTGGCGGCGGCTGTTCTGGTTGGCGCTGGTGCGCTCGCGATCATGTTCCAACCGGGCGCGCCGGTTGAGATTTTGCAAGGCGCGATGGTGGTCGATGGCGTCGGCGTCTTCGCCAAGGCGCTGATCGCCTTCTCGGCGGCAGCGACGCTGCTTCTCGGTGCCGATCACTTCACCCGCACCAAGGAAACGCGCTTCGAATACCCAATCGTCGTCACGCTCGCCGTGCTCGGCATGTTCGTGATGGTTTCGGCGCAAGACCTGATCAGCCTTTATGTTGGCGTCGAGTTGCAGAGCTTGTCGGCTTACGTGCTGGCCGCGTGGCGGCGCGATGACGCGCACTCGTCCGAGGCCGGCCTCAAATACTTCGTGCTGAGCGCGATCTCGTCCGGCTTGCTGCTGTTCGGCTCGTCGTTCGTTTACGGTTTCACCGGCTCGGTGCGCTTCGATGCGATCGCTGCGGCCATCAGCGAGGGCGCGGGCGGCGTTGGCCTCGTGTTTGGCGTTGTGCTCATGCTTTGCGCGCTTGGCTTCAAGATGTCGGCTGCGCCGTTCCATATGTGGACACCCGACGTCTACGAAGGTTCGCCGACGCCGGTGACGGCGTTCTTCGCCGCCGCCCCGAAAGTCGCCGCCGTCGCGCTTATGGCGCGTGTGCTCTATGAACCGTTTGCGGGTCTTGAGGATCAGTGGCGCCAGGTCGTGGCGGCGCTCGCTGCGATCTCCATGGTATGGGGTTCGATCGGCGCGTTGCTGCAGACGAACTTGAAGCGGCTGATGGCGTATTCTTCGATCGCAAACATGGGCTTCGTGTTGATGGGCTTGGCGAGCGGCGTTGAGCAGGGGCCGGTGGCGTCACTCATTTATCTGGCGCTCTATCTGCCCGCCAATATCGGCATCTTCGCGCTGATCATGGCCATGCGTCGCGACGGCGTGCAGGCCGAGACGATCGCCGATCTTGCGGGCGCTGCGAAAAAGCGGCCTTGGATGGCGGCGATGCTGACGATGCTCCTGTTCTCGATCGCGGGCATTCCGCCGTTCGCGGGCTTCATCGGTAAGCTGCTCGTGTTCACCGCGGCAGTTGATGCGGGCATGGTGTGGCTGGCCATCGTTGGCGGCATCGCGGCGGTGATTGCGGCCGCGTATTATCTGCGCGTCTTGGCGTCGATCTGGTTCGCAGCACCCGTGGCGCCATTGCAGCCAGTGAGCAGCACCGTCGCATTGATGGCGACTGCAGCTGCGGCGCTGACTTTCCCGATCTTGGTGCTCTTGCTCGGGACGTTGCAGACCTGGGCTGAAGCCGCCGTGCGGATGAGCTTTTAGAAAGCGATCGCGATGATCGACGGCCAAGCGCCTGTCGAGACGTTCGACGAGATCGACTCCACCATGTTGGAGGCGCGCCGCCGCGCCGAGCGCGGTGAGCTCGATCCGGTCTGGTTGGTCGCCAAGCGCCAAACTGCGGGGCGCGGTCGCCGCGGGCGCACGTGGATTACCAAAGACGGCAACCTGCTGGCGACATACCTTTTCGTCACGACAAAGCCTCCCGCAGAGATCGCGCTTCTGGGTTTTGCAACAGGGCTCGCGATTGCCGAAGCCCTCGATGAAGTTCTCGGCGCAGGCAGCGCAGAGCTCAAATGGCCGAACGACGTGTTGCTCGACACTGGCAAGGCCGCCGGCATCCTGCTCGAGTCTGGCTCGCTCGGCGCACGCGGTACGTGGGCGAGCTTGGCATTCGGCGTGAACCTAGCCGACGCGCCGGAGAACATTGATCAAGCGACCACCAGCGTGCGCGCTATGCTTCCGCCAGATGCCGAGACGCCTTCAGCGCTCGAATTTCTCGCAAGCGTTCGTCTTGGGCTGGGACGTTGGAGTGAGCGGTTGGAGGCGGAAGGCTTTGAGCCGCTGCGCACCGCTTGGTTAGCGCGGGCCTATGGTGTGGGCGCCGAAGCGCGCGTCCATCAAGGCGAAGCCATTTTGGAAGGCCGGTTTGCGGGGCTATCACCGCGCGGCGAACTTGAACTCGATACGGCTAATGGCCGCCGTCTCATCGCCGCCGGCGATGTGTTTTTCCCGCAAGCAGGCTAAGCTCTCCCATGCTTCTCGCCATCGATGTCGGTAACACCAATACCAAATTCGCCGTCCACGACGGCAAGACGTGGCGCGGCCAATGGCGCGCCTCGACCGACACCACGCGCACAGCCGACGAATACGCCCCGTGGCTGAGCCAGATCATCGCCACAGCTGATCTCGGTATGTCCGACATCAACGCCTGCATCATCTCAACAGTCGTGCCGCAAGCGCTGTTCAACCTGCGCAACCTCTCGCGCCGCTACGTGAACGCAGAACCGATGGTGATCGGCGAAGACGGCCTAAAGCTCGGCATCGAAGTTCGCATCGACAAGCCAAACGAAGCCGGCGCCGATCGCCTGGTGAACGCCGTTGGCGCCTTCATCGAATATGGCGGCCCGTCTATCGTCATCGACAGTGGCACGGCGACGACATTCGACATCGTCGCCGCCGATGGCGCGTTTGAGGGCGGTATCATCCTGCCGGGGATCAATCTTTCGCTGCAGGCGTTGCACGAAGCGGCCGCGCGGCTCCCGCGTGTCGAGATCCGCGATCCAGGCCACGTCATCGGCAAGGACACGGTGAGCGCCATGCAATCAGGCATTTATTGGGGATCGATCGATATGATCGAGGGCCTCTCACGCCGCATCAAAGCCGAGTATGGTCAGCCGATGAAAACCATCGCCACTGGCGGCGTCGCCTCGATCTTCGAAGGCGCGTTCCCGTCGATCGATTATTTCGATCAAGACCTCACCTCGCGCGGCCTGCTGGAAATCTTCAAGCGGAATGGCGGCAAGCTTTGAGCAAGCCAAAGCCTGACGACGAACTCGTCTTCCTGCCGCTTGGCGGCGCGGGCGAGATTGGCATGAATTTGAACGCGTACGGCTACGGACCGCCGGATGCGCGCAAGTGGATCATCGTCGATATCGGCGTCACGTTCGGACGCGAAGAGACGACGCCCGGCATCGAACTCATCCTGCCGGACCCGGCCTTCCTCGAAGATGAGCGGGACAACATCCTTGCCATCGTGCTGACGCATGCGCACGAAGATCACATCGGCGCGCTCGGCTGGCTCTGGCCGCGCTTCAAAGTGCCGGTGTACGCAACGCCGTTCACAGCTGCCTTGGTGCGCGAGAAACTGCGCGAGCATGGCCTGCTCGACAAAGTGCCGCTCACCGAAATTCCACTGAAGGGCCAGCTCACGCTTGGTCCGTTCGACATCGACTTCGTCACGCTGACGCACTCGATCCCAGAGCCGAATGGCCTCGCCATCCGCACGCCGCTCGGTCTCATCTGGCATACGGGCGATTGGAAGATCGATCCCGATCCGCTGATCGGCGAAACCACTGACGAGGCCAAACTCCGCGCTATGGCTGACGAGGGCATTCTCGCCATGGTGTGCGACAGCACCAATGTTTTCGTGGAAGGCACAGCGGGCTCGGAAGCAGAGGTGCGCAAGAAGCTCGTCGACGTTATCGCCAGATGCAAAGGCCGCGTCGCGGTGACTGCATTCGCGTCGAATGTCGCGCGGGTGGAGACGGCGCTTTTTGCGGCGCGCGCGGCGGGACGGACTCCTTGCTTGGTCGGGCGCTCGATGATCCGCATCTACAACGCGGCCAAGAGCGTCGGCTTGTTGCAGAACACACCTGAAGTGATCGATGAGGACGAGGCGAGCGGCCTGCCGGACGCCAACGTTCTCTTCCTCTGCACTGGCAGCCAAGGTGAGCCGCGTGCTGCGCTCTCACGCATTGCGCGCGGCGACCATCGCAACGTCAACTTACGCCACGGCGATACGGTGATCTTTTCTTCGCGCGTCATCCCAGGCAACGAGGCCGCGATCCACGCGCTACATAATCAATTCCTGGAGCGCGGTGTCGAACTCATCACCGCCGACAACGAACACCTCATCCACGTCTCCGGCCATCCAGCGCGCGATGAGCTGAAGCAGATGTACGTTTGGGCGCGTCCGCGCATCGCGATCCCGGTGCACGGAGAGCAGCGTCATATCCGCGAGCATGTGAAGCTGGCGCTGGAGCTGCAGGTGCCTGAAGCCATCGGTCCCACAAATGGCGATCTGGTGCGTCTTGCGCCTGGCCCAGCGGCAATCATCGACGAAGTGCCGTCGGGCCGGCTTTACGTGGATGGCGCCAACATCGTGCCTGCCGAAGACAATGCTTTGAAGGACCGTCGCCGACTTGGCGCCGAAGGCGCCGTTCACGTCACCTTGGCCATTGGCGCCAAGAACGCGATTGTCGCAGGGCCGACGATCAGCGTGCGCGGCATCTCCATGGCGGACGAGGAAGATTTTGAACTCGCCTTAGAGGCGTTGCAGGATGCGGCTGAAGCCGCTTTTCAGCGCCTAAAACGCGATGAACGTGAGGATGACGAAGCGGTAGAGGGCGCTCTGATGCGTGCGGTTCGCAAAGTAGCCCAAACGCTATGGCGTAAGCGCCCGATCGTGGACGTGAGCGTTCTGCGCCTCTAAACACTCCCAGGCGGACGTTAGGTTTGGGAGTAGGGCCATGATCGGCCGGTTGAATCACGTGGGCGTTGCTGTGCCCTCCATTGAAGACGCGAAAGCGACCTATCGCGATCTCTACGGTGTGCCCGAAAGCGCTATCACCGAGACGCGCGAACTGCCGGCGCAGGGCGTCAAGTTCGCATTCGTAAACCTCGCCAACAGCCAGATCGAGTTGATCGAGCCGTTGGGTGAGGACAGCCCGATCCGCAACTTCCTCAAAAAAAATCCGAAGGGCGGGCAGCACCATGTCTGCTTCGAGGTCGAGAACATTTACGCGGCGCGCGACGAAATGGTGGTCCGCGGCGCCAAGGTGCTGAACGAGCCACGCATCGGCGCGCATGGCACGCCAATCATCTTCGTCCACCCGAAAGACTCCAACGGCGTGCTGATCGAACTCATGGAAACACCGAAGGCCGCGCACGGATGAGCCTATTTCTCGGCATCGCGATCTACGTGATCCTCTGGTGGCTGGCGTTCTTCCTCGTGCTGCCAATCGGTGCGCAAAGCTTGCACGAGGCGGACGAAAAGTCGGTACCGGGCGTCGAACGTGGCGCGCCCAAGTCGCATCGGGTGAGGCTGAAGGCGCTGTGGGCTGCGGGAATCGCGGCGGTTGTGTGGCTGGGCGTGGCCTGGGCCGTGTCGATCGATCTCTTCGGCCTTTACGGGGGCCGCTAGGTCGCGTTGCGGCGCGGCGCGCAGCAGTTTATGCCCAGGTTCTCGAAGAGGAACCGGTCACGCCCATGCATGCGCTTAAGATCACGCGCGCGGAAGATTTTCCCGAGTGGTACCAAACGATCGTTCGCGAGGCCGACCTCGCTGAGCTATCGCCAACGCGCGGCTGCATGATCATCAAGCCGTGGGGCATGGGCATCTGGGAGCGCTTCGTCGCCGAGATGGACGGCCGCATTCGCGCAGCCGGCCACGACAATTACTACTTCCCGATGATGATTCCGCTCAGCTTCTTCGCAAAAGAAGCCGAGCACGTCGACGGCTTCGCCAAGGAAATGGCTGTCGTCACGCACCATCGTTTGAAATCGATCGACGGGACGCTGAAGCCGGATCCGGATGCAGAGCTGACTGAACCGCTGATCCTGCGCCCGACGTCGGAGACGATCATCGGCGACGCGTTCAGCCGCTGGATCAAATCGTATCGCGATCTGCCGCTCAAGCTGAACCAGTGGGCCAATGTCGTGCGCTGGGAAATGCGCACGCGCATGTTCCTGCGCACCGCTGAGTTTCTTTGGCAGGAGGGCCACACCGCCCACGCTGACGAAGCCGACGCGATGGAAGAGACGATGTGGGCGCTCGAAATGTATCGCAGCGTCGTCGAAGACGTGATGGCGATCCCGGTCATTTGCGGCGAGAAGCCGGAGAACGAACGCTTCCCTGGCGCCGATCGTACCTACTCGATTGAGGCGATGATGCAGGACGGCAAAGCGCTACAAGCCGGCACCTCGCACTATCTCGGCACACACTTCGCGGAAGCGCAGAACATTCGTTATCAAGACAAAGAGGGTGGCCAGACGCTCTGCCACACAACAAGCTGGGGCACGTCCACGCGCTTGATCGGCGGCATGATCATGACTCACGGCGACGACGATGGCCTGCGCACGCCGCCGGCCATGGCGCCGCGCCAGATCGTCATCGTGCCAATGCTGCGCGGCAAGCCTGAAGACGCTGAGCTGAAGCGATATTGCGCCGATCTTGTAGCGGACCTGAACAAGGGGTGGGCGTTGGGTTCGCCGATGCGCGCCTATGTGGACATCAAGGACGCGCGCCCCGCAGATAAGCGTTGGGATTGGGTGCGCCGTGGCGCGCCGCTCATCTGCGAGATCGGTCCGCGCGATGCGGCCAACGGCCAGGTCACCTTCATCAAGCGCAATGCGCTGCGCGAAGGCGAAAAGATCAGATCGCACTCAGTGGCGCGCGATGATTTTGTCGCCCAGGCGGCGGGGTTGCTTGAGGCGATGCAAGCCGAACTGTTCGCCGAAGCCAAGGCCCGCACAAAGAGCAACATTCGCGACGGTTTCAACACCTTCGCCGATCTCGAACGGTACTATGGAACCGACGACGAGAGCGCCGAGTTCAAGGGCTGGGCGCGCGTTCACTGGTCGCGCCCCACCGGCGCTGCGCTGGAAGATGTCGGGGGACGCTTGAAAGCTCTGAAGTTGACGATCCGCAACGCGCCGCTGCAACAGCCAGCTTCGTTCGGCGCATGCATCTTCACCGGCGCACCTGCTGTTGAAGAAATCCTGATCGCGCGGGCCTATTGATGGATGCTGTAAACGCAAAACCCTTCGGCCTGTTTGAGCGTATGCTCGCCGGCCGTTACCTCCGCGCCAAGCGCCAGCATGGCGGCGTCGCATTAATCTCGGTGATCTCGGTGCTCGCGATCACGTTGGCGGTGACATTCCTCATCATCACGATGTCAGTGATGAACGGCTTCCGCGACACGTTGCTGACGCGCATCCTGGGCGTTAACGGCCACGTCTATATCGATGTCCGCAACATGCCGGGCTCGGAGATTGATCGGCTCGCAGCGTTGGCGCGTCAAACGCCCGATGTTTTGCAGGTGACGCCCGTGATCAATGCGCAGGCGTTGGCGACGTCGGAGGGTTATGCCGGCGGCGTTGTCGTGCGCGGTCTACCGCGCGCTGATCTGGAAGCGACGCCCATCGTTGCGAACAATATTCGCGGCAGCGGCGGTTTCGCAGGGTTTGAAGGCATCGACTCGCCGACCATTCTGATCGGCGATCGCTTGGCGCAATCGCTTGGCGTCGCGGAAGGGATGGCGATCTCCATTCTGTCGCCACAAGGCGCCGCCACGCCGTTCGGGCTAACACCACGGCGAAAGTCGTTTTTGATAGGCGGCGTGTTCAGCGTCGGCATGGCCGAGTTCGACACTGGGCTCGTCTACATGCCACTTGAGCAAGCGCAAATCTTGTTCAGCCGCGGCGACGGCGCTGACGAATTGGAAATGCGAATCCGTGATCCGGAGCGAAGCGTGGAGGTCATGCTGGCGCTGCGCGAGCGCTTGGGCCCGGAAGTCATGCTCTACGATTGGCGGGCCAAGAGTCAGGGCCTCTCGGACGCGCTTGTTGTCGAACGAAATGTGATGCGCCTCATCTTGATGACGCAGGTGCTGATTGCATCCTTCGCGGTCGTCATCGGCTTGTTGATGCTGGTGAAGAACAAGAGCCGCGACATGGCGATCTTGCGCACGATGGGCGCCACGAAAGGCTCCATCCAACGCGTTTTCTTCATGGCTAGTGCTACGCTCGGGCTGATCGGCCTTGGGCTCGGCCTGATCCTCGGCCTCGGATTTTGCCTCTTCATCGGGCCGATCCAGGACTTCGTTTCTGCCGTGCTCGGCTTCGATATTTTCCCGGGCACTGTCTATTCGCTGGAGTCGTTGCCGGCAAAAGTGGAGTGGGTTGAGGTGCTCATCGTATCGGTGTTCACGATCCTCATCGTGTTCTCATCGACCGCGATCGCGGCGTGGTGGGGCTCATTGTTCGATCCGGTCGAGGCGCTGCGCTATGAGTGATGAAATTCTAGCGCTACGCGGGCTGGTCCGCCGCTTCCGAACCGGCGCGACAGATCTTGTCGTGCTCGATGAAGTCGACCTTGCCATTCGTCCCGGCGAAATCGTCGGTCTGGTTGGCCCATCCGGCTCCGGCAAGTCGTCGCTGCTACACGCGGCGGGCCTGCTCGAAGAGCCGACAGGCGGCGAAGTTACGCTAGATGGCATCTCGGCCTGGGTTCTCGACGATTCTGGCCGCACAGCGTTGCGCCGTGACGGCATCGGCTTCGTCTATCAATTCCATCACCTGCTGCCCGAGTTCACCGCGCTCGAAAACGCCGCGCTGCCGGTGTTGATCGCGGGGCATCCCAAGGCCGAAGCGCACGCGCAAGCGCAGCGTTTGCTTGAGGCGTTGGGGTTGGGCCATCGCATCCATCACCGTCCGTCGCAGTTGTCCGGTGGCGAGCAACAGCGCGTCGCCATCGCGCGTGCTCTCGTCAATCGCCCGCTGCTCATCCTTGCGGACGAGCCGACGGGTAATCTCGATCCCGACACCGCCGCGGGCGTGTTCAACGAACTCGCCAGTATGGTACGCAATGAGGGCACAGCTGCGCTCATCGCCACGCACAATTACGAACTCGCGCGCTTCATGGACCGCGTCGTCGGCCTGAGCCACGGCAAACTGATTGAACTCGACCGCAATGCGCCGATCGAGCCGCAACTCGCCGCTGCCGAGAAGCGCCCGGTATATGCGCCTGCCTCCGACGTGAAGCCGGCGCTTTATCCGTGGTCGCGCTTTTGGGCGAAGGTCATCGATATCAGTCTTCACGTCGCCATCGTCGGCGGCGTGATCGCGGCCATTGCCGGCGTGTTCGGCATCGGCGCGCAGACTATTATCGGCCCAATCTGGCTTGTTACGATGTTGGGCTTCCCGGTGTTTGACGCGCTTTGGTTGTCGGCCACCGGCGCATCACTCGGACGCGTCGTCTTCCGCTTTTCTGTGCAAACCAAAACCGGCGCGAAACCGAGTTTCGCAACGGCACTGGCGCGTGCGTGGACGTGTCTTTTTTTCGGGCAGGGCATTTGGCTGGTTTGGCCGCTCACTTATTGGGCCTCCTACACCAACCTGACAGAACACCAGGCCTCGCTCTGGGATCGTGATGCAGGCACCGAAGTTGTTCATAACGGGCCGCAATGGTGGAGCTGGATCGCGCCAGTGATCCTCTGTGCAGGGTTAGCAGCGGCACTTTGGCTGGCGACGCAAGGCTTTTTGGCGCGCATCGAGCCAATGTAAGCGGGGTCGCGGGATCGAGGTCGAGCGCCTATCTTGGTGCTCGAATCATGCCCGCACCCTTCATCCACCTCCGCGCTCGATCCGCCTATTCGCTGCTGCAAAGCGCAGTGCAGGTTAAGAACCTGGTCAAGCTCGCGGCCAAGCACGAGATGCCGGCGCTGGGCCTGACTGACGCCAACAATCTCTTCGGTGCGCTCGAGTTTTCCGAAGCAGCCGCCGAAGCGGGCATTCAACCCATCGTCGGCGTAGCGCTCAGCGTGAAGAGTGAAGCAGGCGCGGATGGCGTGCTCACATTGCTCGCGCAAACCGCGGACGGCTATTCCAACTTGATGCGGCTCTCAACGGCCGCGTTCCTCGACAGCGAGTCGCACGACGATCCGCACGTGCCGTTAGCGCGTGTGCTTGAACTGTCGGGCGGACTGATCGCGCTGACCGGTGGTGGCGAGGGTTTGCTCGCGACATTGCTCTCCGAAGGCAAAGGCGAGGTCGCCGAAGCAACACTGAAGCAGTTGGAGTCTGTCTTTGGCAATCGGCTCTATATCGAACTGCAGCGCCACGCGGAACGCATCGAAGCAGACACCGAAGGCGCGCTGATAGAACTGGCGTTCGGGCGCGGTGTGCCGCTGGTCGCGACCAACGACATTCGCTTTGCGGAGCGCAAAGGTCACGCGTCGCACGACGCGCTGATCTGCATCGCGGCTTCCTCTTATCTGGGCGAAGAGGATCGGCCGCGCGTCACCCAAGAGCACTATTTCAAATCCGCCGCCGAGATGGGCGAGCTTTTTTCCGATTTGCCGGAAGCGCTCGCGAGCACGGTGGAGATCGCCAAACGCTGCGCGGTGCGCGTCGAGAAGCGCAAACCGATCCTGCCGCGCTTTGACACCAAGCGTGGCCGTGACGAAGCTGCGGAACTCAAAGCGCAAGCAGAAGCCGGCTTAAAGGAACGCCTGAAAGCGCTCGGTGAACGGCGCGCGGCGCCGGTCGAGCACTACGAGACGCGGCTTGCGTTCGAGCTGCAAGTCATCACGCAGATGCAGTTTCCAGGCTACTTTCTGATCGTCTCGGACTTCATCAAGTGGGCCAAAAGCAACGGCATCCCGGTTGGTCCGGGCCGGGGTTCGGGTGCGGGTTCGGTCGTCGCCTGGGCGCTGACGATCACCGATCTCGATCCACTGCGTTGGGGGCTGCTGTTCGAACGCTTCCTCAACCCTGAACGCGTCTCGATGCCGGACTTCGATATCGACTTCTGTCAGGAACGCCGCGGCGAAGTCATTGAGTACGTCAAGAACAAGTACGGCGAAGACCGCGTCGCCCACATCATCACGTTCGGTACATTGCAAGCGCGCGCTGTCGTGCGCGACGTCGGCCGCGTGATGCAATTGCCATTCGGACAAGTGGACCGCTTTGCAAAGCTGATCCCGGCCAATCCAGCTAATCCCGTCACTTTGGCGCAAGCGCTGGAAGGCGATGAAGCGCTGAAGACAATGCGCCGCAACGAGCCCGAGATCAGAGCGCTCACCGAAACCGCACTCGAACTAGAGGGACTCTATCGCAACGCGTCCACGCACGCCGCCGGTGTCGTCATCGGCGATCGCCCGCTCATCGAGCTAGTGCCGCTCTATCGCGATCCGCGCGCGCATTTGCCCGCGACCCAATTCAATATGAAGTGGGTCGAAGCTGCGGGCCTTGTAAAGTTCGACTTCCTTGGGCTCAAAACTCTCACTGTCATCGATCGTGCGGTGAAATCGATCCACGCGCGCGGCATCAAGCTCGATTTGGATGCCGTCGGCTTTGACGATAAGAAGACATACGAGCTGATGCAGTCCGGTTTGACGTTCGGGGTGTTCCAGCTCGAAGGTCAAGGCATGCGCGATACGCTGCGCAAGGTGAAGCCGACGTGCCTTGAGGACGTCATCGCGCTCATCTCGCTCTATCGTCCAGGGCCGATGAAGAACATCGACCACTTCGCCAACGTAAAGCATGGCCGCGAGCGGCCGGATTATCTGCACGATACGCTAAAGCCGATCCTTGAAGAGACGTATGGCGTCATCGTCTATCAAGAACAGGTCATGCAGATCGCGCAGGTTCTGTCAGGCTACTCGCTTGGCGAAGCGGATTTGTTGCGTCGGGCTATGGGCAAGAAGCAACCTGCGGAAATGGCCAAGCAGAAATCACGCTTCATTGAGGGCGCCACTGAGCGCGGCGTGAACGAGAATTTGGCGTCGCATATCTTTGACCTCGTCGAAGAGTTTGCCGGTTACGGTTTCAACAAGTCACACGCTGCCGCCTACGCCGTGATCGCTTATCAGACGGGGTATTTGAAGGCGCATTATCCTGTCGATTTCGTCGCCGCCTCGATGAGCCTTGAGCTATCCAACTCCGAAAAGCTGGCGAGTTTCTACCAGGATGCGCGTCGTATCGGTGCGAAAGTCTTGCCGCCCGACCTCAATCACTCGGAAGCAGATTTCAGCGTCAAACCGACCGAAGACGGTGACCTCGCCGTGCGTTACGCGCTTGGCGCTGTGCGTAACGTCGCCCTTGGCGCGATGGAAGCGCTCGTGGCGGAGCGTAAAGCTAAGGGCCAGTTCAAAGCGCTCTATGATTTCTCAGAACGGCTAGACCCGAAGGCCGTGAACAAGCGCCAGCTCGAAAATCTCGCGAAAGCCGGCGCTTTCGACGGCATCGAACCGGATCGCGCGCGCGCGCTTGCGGCGTGCGAAATCGTTTCCGCCTACGCGCAGCGTGTCGCCGAAGAGCGCGCCAGTGCGCAGACGAGTTTGTTTGGCGCCGAAGAGCCGAGCGCGCGTCCGGCGTTTCCGAAAGCGCCGTCCTGGTCCGCGCAGGATTTGCTGGACGCCGAGCGCGAGAGCGTCGGCTTCTATCTCTCGGGCCATCCGCTCTCGGATTTCTTTCTCGATAATGGTGAGCGCTACCGGACTTACGCCGAACTCTTAGAGGAAGGTGAAACCGAGCCGCGGTCTTACCCGATGGCGGGCGTCGTTCGACGTGTCCAGTACAAGCCAGCCCTGAGCGGCGGCACCTTGGCGTTCATTGGGTTGTCTGATCCCACTGGTGACTTCGAGGCCGTCATCGTGCCCGAGCAGGTGCCGGTTGCCCGCGAAGTCGTTGAAGTCGGCAAAGCGTTTGTTTTCCGGGGCCGCGTTCGTTGGCGAGACGGCGACTTCAAACTGAGCGCAGATACGTTTGAGATTGTCGAAGCCGCAGAGGCGCGCACGGTGGAGGACCTGCGCGTTATCCTCAAGGAGGGCGCGCCGATTGATCTGCTGGCGCAGACGATCAACGCCTTGCCAAAGCCGGCGCCCGGTGAAGCGCGGCCTTTGCGCTTAATCTTGCGCCTGGCCGACGGCCGCGAGGTTGAACTTAAGGCTAAGACGACGGTGTCGGGCGCACCCGCGGCGCGGGCCGCTCTCAAGGCTGCGCGCGGGGTCGAGCGGGTGATTTGACCGCCGGTCGCAAGATTCTCCCGAAAGGCGTGTAAGCGCTTGTTTAACGGGTTTGGGGCTGCATGCTCGCCTTCGAGAGGGAGGGGTCATGCGCCTCGGTACATTGACTGCGATCGCAGCCGCGCTTTTGCTCGCGGCTTGCGCCACCACCAGCATAGAGACGCCGGACGAGCCGAGCGTTCCATTTGCTTCAACTTATGCGCCGGCGCCGTCGACGCCGACTTTGATCCGCAACGCCACCGTGCTCGATGGCAATGGCGGTGAATTCGCGAACTATGATGTGCTCATGCGTGATGGCCGTATCGTATCGATCGGCGCGAACCTCTCTGCGGACGGCGCGACGGTGATTGATGGAACGGGCCGTTTCGTGACGCCCGGCATTATCGACGCACACTCGCATTTGGGCGCTTATCCCTCACCAAGCATTCAAGCGACGTCTGATGGTAACGAAGCCACGCAGCCGAACACCGCTGAAGTGTGGGTCGAGCACTCGGTCTGGCCCCACGATCCGGGCTTTGGCCGCGCGGTCGCTGGCGGCATCACGACGCTGCACATCCTGCCAGGCTCCGCGAACTTGTTCGGCGGCCGTGGCGTGACGCTGCGCCCAGTACTTGGCGCGAGAACCGTGCAGGAGATGAAATTTCCGGATGCGCCGTATTCACTGAAGATGGCGTGCGGCGAGAATCCGTCGCGCGTCTATGGCGGCCGCAACTCTTCGCCGGCCACTGGCATGGGCAACGTTGCGGGTTATCGCCAGGCTTTCGCCAACGCTGCGCGCTATGCACGCCGGCTTGAGGCCGCCGAGAACGGCGAGGGCGAGGCGCCCGATCGCGATCTTGAGATGGAGACACTCGCAGGCGTGCTGCGCGGTGAGATCTTGTTGCAATGGCACTGCTACCGCGCTGACGAGATGGCGGTCGCCATCGACATCGCACGCGAGTTCGATTTCGAGATCAGCGCCTTCCACCACGCGGTTGAGGCCTACAAGATCGCCGATCTGCTCGCGGAGGAGAACATCTGTGCGGCGATGTGGGCCGATTGGTGGGGCTTCAAGATCGAAGCGTATGACGGCATCCGCGAGAACATACCGTTTGTGCACGCCGCTGGTGGCTGCGCGATCGTCCACTCCGATAGTGAGGTCGGCGTCCAGCGGTTGAACCAGGAGGCGGGCAAGGCGCTTGCTGACGGACGTCGCGCAGGCATCGAAATATCGCGCGGCGAAGCGTGGACTTGGCTGTCGCGCAATCCCGCTCGCGCGCTCGGTATCGAGGACCAAACAGGCACCTTGACGCCGGGTCTGCGCGCCGACGTCGTGATTTGGTCGGCGGATCCGCTGACCAGCTACGCGGTGGCGGAGCGGGTCTTCATGGACGGCGCTCAGATTTATGAACGCGGTCGGGGGCGCGTCTCCGACTTCGAGCTTGGCCAGACGTACCGGGAGGGCGCGCAATGAGAGTCCTTGCTGCACTCCTGATGAGCGTGGCGTTGGCGACGCCTGCCGTCGCTGAGACCGTGCTCATCCAAAACGGCCGCGTCGTCACCAATGGCGCCGCTGGCATTATCGAGAATGGCGACGTGCTGATCGTCGATGGCCGCATCACTGCTGTTGGCGCCGATGTCACTGCGCCGCGTGGCGCGCGTGTCATTGACGCGCAGGGCCGCTTCGTGACGCCCGGCGCTTTCGCCGCGATGAGCGAGATCGGCCTGTCGGAAATCTCCGGCTCCGGCGCGCCTAATGACGCCACCGTCGAAGGCGATCTGATCAGTGCAGCGGCCGATGCGGGCCGTGCCTTCAATCCGGACGTGACCGCTGTGGCGGTCACGCGCTTGGAAGGCGTTACGCGTGCAGCGATCGCGCCTTCGTCGAACCAATTGTTCGGCGGACGTGGCGCGCTCGTTTCTCTTGGCGGCACGCCGGACAGCGTGTTCGGTGAGCGGACCTTTATGGTCGTCGATCTTGGCGAGAACGGCGCCAATCGCGTCGGCGGTTCACGCGCTGCTGTGTGGCCCGCGTTCGAGGCGGCGTTGCGCGACGCGCGGGAGTTTCCCTCGCGCTATCGCAATGGCCAAGGCGGCGCTGTGCTCAACGAAATCGACGCGCAAGCGCTGCAGCCATATGCACGTGGCGAAGGCGTGTTTCTGGTGCACCTCGAAAGCGCTGCCGACATTCGCCGGCTGATCGCGTTCCAGCGCGCTAACCCGCGCTTGCGTTTCATCATTCATGGCGGCGCGGAAGCGTGGCAGGTAGCCGATGAACTGGCGCGTTCGCGCATTCCGGTGATCATCGATCCGCTCTCCAATCTGCCGGACCGTTTCGAGCGGCTCTCGGCGCGTCTCGACAACGCGGCGATCCTCAATACCGCTGGCGTACGTTTCGCTATCGCGCCTAGCCCTGGTTCGGTTGATGCGCATCAGGCGCGCTTGGTGCTGCAACTCGCGGCCAACGCCGTCGCTAACGGTTTGCCGTGGGATGTGGCCTTCGCCGCTGTATCGCGCGCGCCGGCCGACATTTTTGGCGTCGGCGGCCGGCTGGGCCGCTTAGAGCGCAACTATCTGGCCGACGTCGTTATCTGGGACGGCGATCCGCTCGAGGTGCAAAGCGCGCCGACGGCTGTGTTTATCGAAGGCGTTGAGCAACCGCTCGTGTCGCGCCAGACGCGCCTGCGTGATCGCTATCATCCGGATCGGGTGCGCGAACTACGTTAGTCTGGACCGCCTGCGCCTTCGCCGGCACGGCTCAGCAGCTTACCGACAAACACAGACGCTTGATCAACCTAACGCGTGCCGGCGAGGGCGCCGGCGGTCCAGATTTCACGCGTTCACGCCGCACGCGCGCATGCGCTGCGGAGACGGGAGAGCAAGGACGCGCTTCGACTGAAGCTTCAGAGATTTTTTAGTTGGGGTTTGCCGAAGCGCGCCCTCGTGCGATTTCTTTTGCAGCCGTAGGAAGCATCGTGGCGTTCTTGACGGACATCCGGGGGCCATACTTTGATGAGACGAGCCGCTGAGTGAGCCGCAGCTTCACTCAACGCCGGGATTAATGCGGCCTTCTCTCGCAACAGATCACTCGCGACGCTGGTACACGGCGAGCCTTAGCGCCATACTTCCGTTCCCGGCTCACATGCATTGCGCGCGCCAAATCACGCGCATGGTTCTCCGCTTTCCTTCATCTTACGGAGCAGCGGGCATTCATTCTCGTCAACTTCAACCGCATCACGTTCAAACCGCATCTCCAACGCTATCGGCTTTGGCGCCGGAGCCTCCCGTGCTGGAGAAGGGAGGAGGATCGCACGCGCTGAACTCGGTCGGATTGATTTTGCCGGAGCGAAGGGAGATCAAGTGGCTGCGGCGGCGAAGCGTAGGCGTGCACGCGCTCCATTCCTCAGAATATCGACGCGTGCGCTACGGGTGCGACTCAGACGAAGTCACGCCGCCGCCCTTGGCCCTAAGAGAATTACGGTCGCGCCGACCAGGCAAATAGCGGCGCCGATCATATCCCAACGATCCGGTCTCACGCCTTCAGCGAGCCACAACCAAACTAGGGCTGACGCGATGTAGACGCCTCCGTAAGCGGCGTAGCTCCGGCCCGCGTGTTCGGCATCAACGAGCGTGAGCAAGTAAGCGAACAGTGCGAGCGATGCGATGCCAGGGACAAGCCAGAGCGGCGATTTGCCCAGGCGAAGCCATGCCCAGAACGCAAAGCATCCCGCGATCTCCGCAAGAGCAGCTCCGAGAAACGCCAAAGCTGATACTGGCATCTACTCCCTCACGTCGCAGGCCGGGTCGGTTGCCCTTCGCCGCCTCGAGAAAAGGATCGCGGCGGTGACGATTGCTCCAGCAATAACAGACAGACAGGCGATTTCGGCCCAATTCAGTCCCGCGGCCCACCCGCCAACGGTAGCGAACCCTGCAACACCCAGAAATGGAATGATCAGCGGCAGACAGCAGGCCAGACAAGCAAGGCCCAGGGCTAACCAAACCCGCTTCATCGCATCCTCCTCAAAATCGCCGCCCTGTGCTACCAGCTCAAGCAACTTGAGGAGCAAGCAGTGACTACTGCCATTTCAATTGGTGAAGCAGCGCGCCGAAGCGGCTGCAGTGTGGCGACCATCCGCTTCTATGAAGAAACGGGACTTATCCCCAAGGCCGAGCGCACCACTGGGGGGCGGCGAGTTTTTGGCCGTCCGGGCGTCGAACGTCTGAAACTCATACGACGGCTTCGCTCAATGGAATTTGGCATCGACGCCATCAAGGAATTGCTCGCTGCCATGAGTGGCGCCGGCACTTGTCTGGATGTTCGCGATATCGCCGACGCCCAATTGCGGATGGTGCGTGCGCGCAGAATGGAGATAGATGCCCTAGAGCGCACGTTGGCGGGCTTAGCGGGACACTGCACTCAGATTTGCGCTGATGCGCTTTCGCCCGAGTGCACGATCATTGACGATCTTTCGAGTTCAACATTGGCCCGGTAACCGGAGTCGGCGCGTCTGACAGGGAACGGCCAGGAAGCGAACCTCATGAGCGATGCTATCGGCCCTGGCGATCTCGTGCTCTGCGTGAACGCGTCGCCTAACCATTACACGGGAGAGCAGGTGCCGCTCGTTGTGGGCGAGACCTATACGGTCGGGGCGGTGTTTGAGTTTGCCTGCCCTTGCGGGCGGTCGGACGCGCTTTTAGACGTCGGGGTGGACTTTGCCTGGTGCCAGAGCCGGTTCCGGCTCTTGCCCAAGCCCAAGTTCAAATCAGAGCCGCGTCAGGTCTCCGTTCCGAAAGAAACGGTCTAAGCGCCGCTTTTCCCTCCCCGTCAGGGGAGGGTGTAGCGGAGCGACGGGTGGGGTGGCTCTCAAGCCGGACGGTCCAGCGCCAGCATCCCGCCCGTCAGCTTGCGCTTTGCGCAATCTGACACCCTCCCTTGCAAGGGAGGGATGGGGCGCGGCGCTTGTTTTTCGGGGGGTTATCCCTTACATCGCCGCCTTCACTACGCACACGGAAGCGGCGGGACGGTCTGAAAGCGGCCGTTACCTCCATCCGGTCCGGGATAAATCCTGGTCTCTTTCGTGGCGGCAAACCGGAAAAGGAAAGTCTAATGGCGCTGCCTGAATTCAGCATGCGTCAGCTCTTGGAAGCTGGCGCGCACTTTGGTCACCAGACCCACCGCTGGAACCCGAAGATGGATCGTTACATCTTCGGCGAGAAAGCCAACATCCACATCCTCGACCTGTCGCAGACGGTGCCGTTGCTGCACCAAGCGCTGGTGAAGGTTCGGGAAGTCGCCGCAAAGGGCGGCCGCGTTCTGTTCGTCGGCACCAAGCGTCAGGCGTCTGAGCAAATCAAAGCCGGCGCACAACGCTGCGCTCAGTATTACGTCAACTCGCGTTGGCTCGGCGGCACGCTGACCAACTGGCAGACTGTGTCGAAGTCGATCGCGCGTCTGCGCGAAGTCGAAGCCATCATCTCCGGCGGCGGCGTTGGCCTCACCAAGCGCGAAGTGCTGAACCTGACGCGCGAACGCGACAAGCTCGACCGTTCGCTCGGCGGTATCGCTTCGATGGGCGGTATTCCGGATTTGATGTTCGTGATCGACACCAACAAGGAAGCGATCGCCATTCAGGAAGCCAAGAAGCTTGGCATCCCGGTTGTCGCCGTTGTCGACTCGAACTGCGATCCGGACGTCGTGACGTTCCCGATCCCAGGCAATGACGATGCGGCGCGTGCGATCCAGCTCTATTGCGATCTGATCGCTGACGCTGTGCTCGACGGTCTGACCGAAGGCCAAGTGCGTGGCGGCGTCGATATCGGCGCATCTTCGCGTCCGCCGGTCGAGCCTGCAGTTGCTGCTGAACGTGCGCCTACACCGGTCGAAAGCCCGATGGATGGCCCCACTGGCGCCAACTACTAAGCGACACCATCTCAAGGCGCGCTCGGCCCCGTAAATCGGGCGCGCCCGCGTATCAGGAGTGATGAAAAATGGCGGAAATTACCGCTGCGCTGGTCAAAGACCTGCGCGAGAAGACCGGCGTTGGCATGATGGACTGCAAGAAGGCGCTCGCCGAGAACAACGGCGACCTCGAAGCGTCCGTCGATTGGCTTCGCGCCAAGGGCCTGTCGAAGGCTGCGAAGAAAGCTGACCGCGCTGCCGCTGAAGGCATCGTGGCGGTGGCGTTCGCCGGCAACGAAGGCGCGGTGATCGAGCTGAACTCGGAAACCGACTTCGTCGCGCGCAATGCGGACTTCCAAAAGGCTGCGAACGCGTTCGCGAAGCTGGCGCTGAAAGCCGGCGATCACGACGCGCTGCTCGCTGCCGATCATGGCGGCGCGAAGGTGCAGGATGCGGTGACGCAACTGATCGCGACGATCGGTGAAAACATCACGCTGCGCCGTTCGGCGAAGCTGAAGGTCGAAAACGGCGTCGTGGCCAATTACGTCCACGGCAAAGTTGACGGCTCGGACACGCTTGGCCGTATCGCTGTGCTGGTCGCGCTGGAATCAACCGGTGACAAAGCCGCGTTGGAGAGCTTCGGTAAAAAGGTCGCCATGCACATCGCTTCGGCAGCGCCCTTGGCGCTCTCCGAGAGCGAGATCCCGGCTGACCGCACCGAGCGCGAGAAGGCCGTCATCCTCGAGCAGATCAAGGAAGACCCGAAAGCGGTCGGCAAGCCGCAGCAGGTCCTCGACAAGATGCTCGAAGGCAAGATGCGCAAGTTCTTCGAAGAATCCGTGCTGACCAAGCAAGCGTTCGTTCTGAACCCGGACCAGACGGTCGAAGCCGCCGTCGCTGACGCGGCCAAGGCTGCCGGCGCGCCGGTGAAGATCACGGGCTTCGTCCGCTTCGCCGTCGGCGAGGGTGTCGAGAAGCGCCAGGACGATTTCGCGGCCGAAGTGGCCTCGATGACGAAGAAAGACTAACCGAAACCGCCGCCGTTTGGCTTTGCGCCGACGGCGGCGGACGCGTTATGCTTCGGCGAACCGTTACATCCGGAACAATCCGATGAGCCTCGCCGAAATGCCCAAATCCACGCCTGCGCGCAAATACAAGCGCGTGCTCCTCAAAATCTCCGGCGAAGCGCTGATGGGCGATGGCCAGTATGGCATCGACCAAGCGACCTGTGAGCGTTTCGCGCAAGAAGTGCTCGACGCGCAGCGCGCGGGCGCCGAGGTGTGCCTCGTCATTGGCGGCGGCAACATTTTCCGCGGCATGGCGGGCGCGGCCAAAGGCATGGAGCGTGCGAGCGCCGACTATATGGGCATGCTCGCCACCGTCATGAACGCGCTCGCGATGCAGAACGCGATTGAAGCGCTGGGTGGTCAAGCGCGCGTGCTCTCCGCGATCCCGATGGTGACGGTGTGCGAGCCGTACATCCGCCGCCGCGCGATGCGTCACATGGAGAAGGGGCGAATCGTAGTGTTCGCCGCCGGCACCGGCAATCCGTTCTTCACCACCGACACAGCTGCTGCTTTGCGCGCGGCGGAGATGGGGTGCGATGCGTTGCTGAAGGGCACGCAAGTTGACGGCGTCTACACGGCTGACCCGAAGAAGGACAAAGACGCCACGCGTTACGACAAGCTCAGCTATCACGAAGTGTTGGCGCGCGATCTCAAGGTCATGGACGCGTCCGCGATCAGCTTGATGCGCGACAACGGCATCCCGATCATCGTGTTTTCGATCCACAAGCGCGGCATGCTGGCCGAAGTGTTGGCCGGCGGCGGCGTGAGCACCACCATCACTGACTAAGGACTAAACTCATGGCCGCGTCCCCGCCCTTTAAACTCGACGACTACAAAAAGCGCATGGACGGCGCGATCACAGCGCTGCAGCACGAATTCGGCGGTCTACGGACCGGCCGCGCTTCGCCGAGCATTCTCGACCCGATCAAGGTTGACGCCTATGGCGCGGAATCGCCGCTTAGCTCGGTCGCGAGCGTGAGCGTTCCTGAGCCGCGCATGATCTCCGTCAACGTCTGGGACAAGGGCGTCGTTGCTGCGGTCGATAAAGCCATTCGCTCCGCCAATCTGGGGCTTAACCCGATTGTCGATGGTCAGACGCTGCGTATTCCGATCCCGCCGCTGACGGGCGAGCGCCGCGCGGAATTGGCGAAGATCGCCGGCAAGTATGCTGAGCAACAGCGCATCGCGGTGCGCAACATTCGTCGTGACGCGATGGAGCATCTTAAGAAGCTGGAGAAGGAGCATCAGATCAGCGAAGACGATCACAAGCGCCATGGCACGGAAGTGCAAAAGGCGACGGACGATCACATCAAGAAGATCGACGATCTCTTCCGTCAGAAGGAAGAGGAGATCACGCAGGTTTAGGGCTGCCTCCCGAAGCCTTAAGCCTCATGGTCGCCGTTCCAACCCCCGCAAACGCGCCCGTTCCGCGCCACATCGCCATCATCATGGATGGCAATGGCCGGTGGGCGAAACGGCGCGCGCGGCCGCGCACGTTTGGTCACAGCGAAGGCGTTGAAGCGCTGCGGCGCACTGTGGAAGCGGCGGGTGAACTCGGCGTCGAGTATCTCACCGTGTTCGGCTTCTCGACCGAGAACTGGCGCAGACCCATCGAAGAAGTGAACGCGCTTTTCGATTTGCTGCGGCTCTACGTGGCGCGTGATCTGGAAAAGTTGACGCGCGAAGGCGTTCGCGTGCGCGTGATTGGCGAGCGCGGTGGGCTGCAGAGCGATATCGCGCAGATCATCGAAAACGCTGAAGCCAAGACGCGCCATAACACCAAGCTCAACCTCGTCATCGCATTCAACTATGGCGGTCAAGACGAGATCGCGCGCGCAGCCCGGCGTATTGCGACGGCAGTAGCTGCCGGAGAAATCAAACCGGAAGACATCAACCCGGATACATTCGCCGCCTATCTCGACACTGCAAATATGCCGGCGCCGGACGTGTTGATCCGAACCTCGGGCGAACTGCGTCTTTCCAATTTTATGCTCTGGCAAGCCGCGTACGCGGAGCTTGTGTTCACCGAGACGCTCTGGCCCGATTTCGGCAAAGAAGCGCTCGCGCAAGCGATCGAAACGTACCAGCGCCGCGACCGGCGCTTTGGGGGATCCGATCCTGAGCAGCGCTGATCCGGCGGCGGGCAGCGCAAAGCGTTCGGATTGGTCCGATCTTGGTCCGCGCATTCTCTCCGGGCTGATCTTGGCGACAGGCGGTGTAACCGCAGCTTACTTTGGCGGCCCGTGGCTCGCGGGCGCATGCGGCGCGGCGGTTGTCGCCACAAGTTTCGAATGGGCGCGCATGAGCGAGCCCGACAAGCCAGCGGCCTTCATGTTTGCGCTCGCTGGTTCGCTTGGCGCGGTGATGTTTTCGAGTTGGCAGTATCTTGGCTACGCCGTGCTTTGGCTCGGCCTTTGTTGTGTGCTGTCCGCGTTTCGCCGCCGCACGCTTATCGGTGCGATCGAGACTGCGGGCGGTGCTTTTTATATCGGCCTGCCGACAGCGATTTTCGTGTGGTTGCGCGATCGTGGGCCGGAAGGGCTCGAGACGATCTTGGCGCTCTTTGCGATCATCTGGGCGTCGGACATTTTCGCGTATTTCGGCGGCAAGCTGATCGGTGGACCGAAGATCGCGCGCGGGCTCTCACCCAACAAAACCTATTCTGGGATTGTTGCCGGCGTGTTGGCGGGTGCGGCGGCGGGCTTGGGCTGCGGCATCCTGTTTCACGTCGCTCCCGAGTATCACGTGGCATGGTTGATCATTGGCGCGCTGATCGCGTTCACGGGACTCATGGGCGACCTGTTCGAATCCTTCCTGAAGCGCCGCTTCGGCGTGAAAGACGCAAGCGGCCTGATCCCTGGTCATGGCGGCGTGCTGGATCGCATCGATAGTTTGATGGCGGCGTCGCTGCTGGTTGGCGCTGCCCTCGCGTTTGGGCCGCGCGCGACGTCGCTTCTGTTCGGCGCCGGCCTATGACGCACATCGGCCGCACCGTCTCGATCCTCGGGGTCACTGGCTCGGTGGGCCAATCCACGATGCAGGTGATCGAGGAATTGCGCGGGCAAGGCGCCGACATTCCCGTCGAGGCGGTGACGGCAGGGCGCAATCTCGAAGCGCTCGTCGATGCATGCCGCCGTATGAAGCCGCGCTTCGCCGCTGTGGCCGATGAGGGCAGCTTGGCTGCGGCCCGTGAGGCGCTCGCAGGTTTGAATGTCGAAGTTGGCGCGGGGCCTTCGGCGCTGGAGGAGGCTGGAGCGCGGCCCTCTGATTGGCTCATGTCGGCGATCGTGGGAGCGGCGGGTCTCGCTCCAACAATGGAGGCTGTGCGCCGCGGGGCGCTGGTTGCACTGGCGAACAAGGAATGCCTGGTGTGCGCCGGCCCGCTCTTCATCGAGGCGGCGCGGAACCATGGCGCGACGCTGCTGCCGGTCGATTCTGAGCACAATGCGATCTTCCAGGTGCTCACCCATCCGGAGCGGGTCGAGAAGCTCACCCTGACGGCCTCTGGCGGCCCATTCCGCACGGCATCCGTGGACGCCATGCGGCGGGCTTCGCCGGCAGAGGCCTGCAAGCACCCGCGCTGGAGCATGGGTCGCAAGATTTCTGTCGATAGCGCCACGCTGATGAACAAGGGGCTTGAGCTGATCGAGGCATCTTATCTGTTTGGTTTTCCATCGGAAAAGATCGACATCCTAATCCATCCCGAAAGTGCGGTGCACAGCTTCGTGCATTATGTGGACGGATCGGTTCTCGCCCAATTGGCGAGTCCTGACATGCGGGTGCCAATCGCCTATTCCTTGGCTTGGCCGGATCGTGCGGCGGTATCGGCTGCCCGGTTGGATCTCGCGAAGGTCGGTGCGCTCAATTTCGAGGCGCCGGATTCGAGGCGTTTCCCTGCTTTGAATCTCTGCCGGAACGCCCTTCAGCGCAACGCAGGGGCGACCACCGCGCTCAGCGCCGCCAATGAGGTGGCTGTGGACGCATTTCTGGAGAGCCGGGTGGGTTTCCTCGACATTTGCACCATAGTCGAGGAAGTTATGGCTGTGCTGGACGGGAGCGACGCAGGGCTTATCGCAAAATCGCCTTCATCGTTCGCTGAGGTGGTTGCGGTGGATCAGGCCGCGCGAGCTGCGGCGCAACGGATTGCGGCGACTCTTGCGGCAGCCTAAAGGCTTGCGGCGTTCCAGAAAATTACGCGCGGGAAGGAAACGGACGACATGGACGTGCTGCAAGGCATCCAGAATATCGTTGTCTATGTGGCGGCGTTCGTCGTCGTTCTGAGCGTTGTCGTTTTCGTGCACGAGTTTGGCCACTTCCAAGTGGCGCGCTGGCGCAAGGTCGCCATTGACACGTTCTCAATTGGCTTTGGCAAAACTTTAGTCAGCTGGCGTGATCGTCAGGGCGTTGAGTGGAAGATCGGCGCGTTGCCGCTGGGCGGCTATGTGAAGTTTGCTGACGACGCCGATGCGATGTCGACCGGTCCGCGTGAAGCCATCGACGATCCTGCAGCGCTCGCTGAAGCGCGGAAGAAGGGTCTCTTCCACGCGCAACCCCTGAGCACGCGCGCAATGGTGGTGGCGGCAGGGCCCGTCACCAATTTCATATTTTCGATTTTGGCGTTCGCTGCGCTGACTTTGATCATCGGCCGTGCGCAGCCAATCCCGGCGCGTCTTGCGCAAGTGACTGCAGAGAGCGCCGCAAGCGTGGCGGGCCTGCAAACTGGCGACATCGTTCGCAGCATCAATGGCGAAGCGACGCCTACTTTCCTCGATCTGCAGGCGATCGTCTCGCGCTCTGCCAATCAAGAGCTCGCCTTACAAATCGAACGCAATGGTGAGCTTTCGACGGTCACGGTGACGCCACGTGCGTCGCCGGGTGGCGAGGGCCTTCCGCAAGCTGGCCGCGGCATGCTCGGCGTTTCAGGTCCGCTCGCGCTCGATGAAGAGCGCGTGTTGCAGCGGTATGATCCTGTCGACTCATTGGTCTGGGGTGCGCGTGACACGTGGGGCATCATCTCGCAAACCGTGTCGTACATGGGCGCGATTTTCGCTGGCCGAGAGTCGGGTGATCAGCTCGCTGGGCCTCTGGGCATCATCAACCTGTCTGGCCAAGTCGCGTCGAGTGCGATCGACGGGCCGAGCGGTGATTGGGGCGCCAAGGCGGGCAGATTAGGTCTGTCGCTGTTGAACCTCATGGCGGTGCTTTCGGTGGCCGTCGGTTTCGTCAATTTGCTGCCCATCCCGATCTTGGATGGCGGCCACCTGTTGTTTTATGGCATCGAGGCGGTGCGTGGGGGCAAGCCCATTCCGCCGGTCGCGCAAGAGTGGGCTTACAGGGCCGGATTCGCGGTCATGGCGAGTCTATTTCTGTTTGCCACCTGGAATGACATTACACGGCTCTTCCCAGGAGCATCGTGAACAGCGCCTCGTCCTTGTTTTTCGGAGCAGGATAGGGTCTTAAAAACGCGACGCTGGGGAGCGTCACGGTAGCGTCGAGGGCTTGATGAAGCGGGTTTTGCGGGATGTCGTGGTGAGCGCGGTGAGCGCTGTCGCCACGGTCGGCGCTGGTACCGGTGCGCTGTTGGCGTCGTCGGAGGCATTGGCGCAGGATACTGGAATGGCTCAAGCGCCGCAGGCGCAGGCCTCTGGCGTCGCTATCCGGCGCATTGTCGTTGAAGGCAACCAGCGGATCGAGCCGGCGACGATCGCGTCGTATCTGCTCGTGCGCCCCGGCGACACGTTCGACGCCGAGCGCATCGACTTGAGCTTGAAGACGCTCTTCGCCACGGGTTTGTTCGCCGACGTCAACATCGAGCAGCGCGACACGGACCTCGTTGTCTCGGTGATTGAAAACCCGATCATCAACCGCGTCATCTTCGAAGGCATGCGTACGCTCGACGAGGAAGACCTCGAAGACGAAGTGCAGGCGCGCCCGCGTTCGGTGTTCACCGCAGCGCGCGCTCAGGCTGACGTGCAGCGCATCATTGAAGTTTACCGCCGCGCCGGCCGCTTTGCCGCGCAGGTGACGCCGCAAGTGCGCGAACTCGATCAGAACCGCGTCGATCTGATTTTTGAAGTCGACGAAGGTCCGGTCACTGGCGTTCGCGACGTGAACTTTATCGGCAATGAAGCGTTCTCTGACCGCAACTTGCGCGACGCCGTCGTCACCAGCCGCTCGAGCTGGTGGAATATTTTCAACGCGAACGACAATTACGATCCCGATCGCCTCGAATACGACCGCGAACAGTTGCGCCAGTTCTACTCGAACCGCGGCTATGCTGACTTCCGCATCGTCTCGGCAGTCGCCGAACTAACACCCGACCAGCGCGACTTCTTCATCACCTTCACGGTCGATGAAGGCGAGCAGTACGAGTTCGGCGAGATTCGCGTCGAAACCGAACTCAACCGGGTTTCCGAAGAGCTGCTGCTCGCAGCGGTTCCGATCCGCACGGGCAGTGAATTCCGTGGCGACTTGGTCGAGAACTCCATCGACTCGATGTCGTATCTCGCCGGTACTGTCGGCTACGCCAACGTCGATATCGTGCCGCGCGTTGAGCGCGATCGTGAGAACCGTCGCGTCAACATCACTTTCGAGGTGAACGAAGGCGCCCGGACGTTCATTGAACGCATCGACGTCGTCGGCAACACGCGCACGCTCGACGAAGTTATTCGTCGTGAGATGCGCGTCAGCGAAGGCGACGCCTTCAATCGGGTGCTGCTCGACCGTTCGCGTCAGCGCGTGCAATCGCTTGGCTTTTTCGAGTCGGTCACTGTTGAGGATACTGACGGTTCGACGCCGGACCGTTCGGTTGTGACCGTCACGGTGGAAGAACAATCCACCGGTGAACTCGCGTTCGCAGCGGGCTATTCGTCGAACGAGCAATTCCTGTTCGACGCGTCAATAACGGAGCGCAATCTGCGTGGCCGGGGCCAATTCTTGCGCCTGCGCGCATCGACCAGCCGGCAGCGTCAGCAGCTCGATCTGCGTTTCACCGAACCGCGTTTCCTTGGCCGCGAAGTCGCTGCAGGGTTTGATCTCTACTCATTGCGCACCGACTTCCTGAGTCAGTCGTCGTTCGAAAACCAATCGACTGGTCTCGGACTGCGCGTGAGCTTCCCGGTTGCCGAGCGCACAAGTCTGGGTTTGACCTATTCGCTCATCCAGGACGACACCGAGATCGCAAACGTCTTCATCGATCACGACGGCAATGCCAGCACAGCGTCCATCAACCAGTGCGATGACCGCCCCGACAACGCGTCGCGGCCGCTGATCTGCGACCAGGAAGGCGCGTTCCTCACCTCAGTGTTCGGCTTCACAGTGAACTGGGATCGCCGTAACGACCCCATTTTCGCCACACGCGGGTTCGATCTGTCCCTCAGCCAAGACGTTGCCGGTCTTGGCGGTGAAGTGAACTACCTCCGTACGGAACTGGAAGGCGGGCTCTATTATGGGCTGCCTTGGCAGGGATGGCGGGTCACCGGTCGATTGTCGGCCGGGTACATTATGGGTTGGGGTGGTGATGACGTCCGGATCAACGACCGCTTCTTCAAAGGTGGTGCGTCCTTCCGGGGCTTCGATGTCGCTGGCATCGGACCGCGTCAGCTGCTGGTCGATGACGACGACTATTCGGTCGTTGTCACAGAAGGCGACGCGCTTGGCGGCAACGTCTTCGCGGTCGGAACCATCCAACTCGACGTGCCGCTGCCGTTGCCGGATTCCTATGGCATCGGTGCGGCGCTGTTCACCGAATTTGGCACGGTCGGCATGGTCGACTCCGCAAGCCGCGGCGTCGTCAATGTTCCGGGCGACAACAGCATCATCGTCGAAGACGCCGCGTCTCTGCGGGCGGTCGCCGGCGTCACTGTCTATTGGGACTCTCCGTTTGGTCCCGTGCAGTTCGACTTCGCGCAACCGCTCCAGAACGAGGAGTACGACCGAGTCGAAGAGTTCCGGTTCTCATCCCGGACCCGTTTCTAAGGGAGACTACGCGTTATGCGTGTACTGAGTTCAATTTGCGCGGCCGCACTTATCGCGGCAGCGGTCATCGCCGCGCCCGAAGCTGAAGCGCAGCGCGGCCGCAACAACGATCAAGCCACGAGCGTCGTGGTCATCAACTACAACCGCGTGCTCGCAGAATCTGCATTGGGCCGCGACATCCAAGCCAGGCTCGCAACCGTCCGGACGGAAGTGCAGACCGAGGCGCAGTCTCTGGCTCCGGAAGGCCAGTCTATCGAGGCCGAACGTACGCGTTTGCAGACGGCTACGCGCAGTATGACGCCGGACCAGATCCGGGCGAGCACGACCTACGCCCCGCAATTCCAGTCGCTCGCTGAACGCCTCCAAGCGTTTCAAGTGCGCTCCCAGACGCTGCAAGGCGACCTTGAGTGCACGCAAGCAATCGCACTGCGGGACTTCGACACGGCGATCTCGCCGGTGGTGCGCTCGATCATGGAGCAGCGTGGCGCGGGCGTCGTTCTCGACGCCAACAACGTCCAGATGACGCTGCCGGCGTTCGACATTACGACCATCGTGATTCAGCAACTCGACCAGAACGCAGCGACGCGGACGTCCAACGTCACGCGTCGCCCGGTGGCCGAGTGTGCCGCTCTGATGCAGCAAGGTCAGGCGCCAGCGGCGCAGTAAGCTTGAGAGTGACATTGGGCGGCGGCGGCGCCAAAACGGCGGCTGCATGATCGACCCACGTTTCTACGCGGCGCTCGGACCGGTCACGGTCCGGGCGCTTGCGCCTTCTGGCGAGATCGGCGGCGACGCCGATCGGGCGCTGACGGGCGCGGCCCCCGCCGACCGGGCGGCGTCCAATGACCTCTGTTATTTCGAAGGCAAGAAGGGCGCGGCGGCGCTGAGCACCGCTCCCGGCGCGTGCATCATCACGTCCGCGCAAGCGCATCTGGCGCCCGCAGCAGCAGCGCTAATCCTGACGGATCGGCCGCGCGGACTATTCGCCCGCCTCGCTCCGTTGCTCATCAAGCCGCGTGGTTTTGACGTGGGCGCTCCCACAATTGATCCCAGCGCGCGGCTTGAAGACGATGTGGTCATCGCGCCCGGCGCCGTTATCGGTGCCGACGTGCAAATCGGCGCGGGCGCTGTGATCGGCCCCAACGCAGTTATCGGCCCGGGTGTGGCCATCGGCCGGCGCACCAATATCGGCGCGCGCGCCACGATCTTTTTCGCCCTGATCGGTGACGACGTGAACATTCTGGCAGGCGCGGCGATTGGCGAGCAGGGTTTCGGCGTCGCCGGTGATGCGTCCGGTCCGGTGGACGTGCCTCACCTGGGGCGCGTCATCATCCAGGACCGCGTCACCATCGGCGCCAATACGTGCGTCGATCGCGGCGTGTTTGACGATACCGTGATTGGCGAAGGCACCAAAATCGATAATCTCTGCCACATCGCCCACAATTGCACGATCGGACGCGGCGTGTTGATCGCCGGTTTCGGTGGCGTATCGGGCTCCACCACGATTGGCGACGCGGCGACTCTCGGTGGGCGCGTTGGCGTGGCCGATCACCGCAACATCGGCGCCCGCGCTACGCTTGCTGGTGGTTCAGCGGTGTTTCAAGACGTGCCGGCAGGCGAAGTGTGGAGCGGCTACCCGGCAAAACCGCTAAGAAAATGGCTGCGCGAAGCAGCATGGCTAAGCCGCAAGGCAGGGGCGCGCAATGAAAGCGAATGATCTGACCGAACAGCAGAGGACCACGGACGACGTGATCGAGATCGGCGAGATTCTGCGCCGTCTACCGCATCGCTACCCGTTCCTGCTGATCGACCGTGCGGTGGACTACATTCCGAACCAATCGATCCGCGGTATCAAGAACGTCACCATCAACGAGCCGTTTTTTCCGGGGCACTTTCCTGGCGCGCCGGTGATGCCGGGCGTGCTGCAGATTGAGGCCTTGGCGCAGACCGGCGCCGTGCTCATGTCCAAGACGCTTGAAGCTGACATCACCAAGCATCTCATTCTCTTCATGTCGGTCGAAAATGCCCGCTTCAAAAAGCCGGTGATGCCGGGCGACACTATGGAGATGTTCGTCGAGGTGCTCTTCCAGCGGCGCAACATTTTCAAATTCCGTGGCCGGGTTGAGGTTCGCGGCGAACTCGCCACCGATTGTGTGTTCGCAGCCATGAAAGCGGATCGTCCGTCGTGAGTGCAAAAATTCATCCGACCGCGGTCGTTGATAAGAGCACCGAGTTCGGCGCCGATGTCGAAATCGGGCCGGGGTGTGTCATTGGCCCGAATGTAAAACTCGGTGATCGCACCAAGCTGATCGCGCACGTTTTCATCGAGAGCCACACCGAGATCGGCAAAGACAATACGGTCTTTCCGTTCGCGGGACTGGGCGGCACGCCGCAAGATTTGTCGTACAAAGGCGAGCCAACGCGGTTGGTCATCGGTGAAAACAACGTCATTCGCGAACACGCCACGCTGCACCGCGGCACGGTGCGTGGACGCTCGGTGACAACGATTGGCGACAATTGCCTGATCATGGGCAATTGCCACATCGCGCACGATTGCAACGTCGGCAACAACGTCATCATGGCGCAGACGGCGACCATTGGTGGTCACGTTCAAGTGGGTGACTTTGCGTTTCTCGGCGGCCTCTCGGGTGTTCACCAGCACGGGCGGGTTGGGCGCTTCTCGTTCGTTGGCGCTTCAGCGTTGATGACGACGGATCTGATCCCGTTTGGCTCCGCCATCGGCAATCACGCGCACTTGGGCGGCTTGAATGTCGTCGGCCTGAAACGTCGTGGCTATACGCGTGAACAGATCCACGATTTGCGTGCTGCGTATCGTTTGCTCTTCGCTGAAGAAGGCACGTTCCAAGAGCGGGTCGAGGATTGCATCGAGGCGTACTCCGGCAATCCGCAAGTGATGGAGATCGTCGACTTCATCCGTGCTGATGCCGCGCGCCCGCTCTGCATGCCGCGAGATTGAGGCGATGACGAGCTGGTCAAAGCTCGGCGTGATGGCGGGCGGCGGCGAACTGCCTGTCGTGCTGGCTGAGCATTTGGCGGCGACAGGGCGTCCATACTTCATCGCGCGCGTTGAAGGCATGGCCGACGCGGCGCTGGACGCGCACCCAGGTGAGACGATCGGCCTTGGTCTCATGGGCGCGCGCATCGCTGCAGTGCGTGCGGCGGGATGCGATGCGATCACAATCATCGGCCAAGTGTCGCGGCCCGATTTGTCGACATTGAAGCTCGATGAAGCGGCCTTCCAGATGATGCCGGCGATCCTAGCTGCAATGCCGCAGGGCGACGATGCGTTGTTGCGCGCGGTGTTGAGCGAGCACGAGAAGGCGGGCTTTCGCGTAATAGGTGTCGATGAGGCAATGAGCGACTTGCTCGCACCTGCCGGTGTGTGGGGCGCGGCGGCGCCGACGGCGAAACAATTCAACGATTTGAAGAAAGCGGCGCGCGTCGCGGCTGCCGTCGGCTCGTTTGACATCGGGCAAGGCGTGATTGTTTGCGACGGCTTAGTGCTGACCGTTGAAGCGCAGGAAGGCACTGATGCGATGCTGGAGCGCGCGGCGGAGTTGCCGCTGACCATCCGTGGCAGTGACGCGTCGCGGCGCGGGGTGCTAGTGAAGCGCCCGAAACCCATCCAGGAGCGGCGCATCGATTTGCCGACGATTGGCGTGCGCACGATTGAAGGTGCGGCGCGCGCGGGCCTCGCTGGCGTCGCGGTCGAGACGAATGGCGCGCTTGCGGTACGGCGCGCGGAGATCATTGCGGCGGCGGATCGCGCAGGCATGTTCGTCTACGGGTTTTCGCCTGAAGAAACGGATACGCCTTGAGCGGGCGCATCTTTCTCGTCGCGGCTGAATCGTCCGGCGATGCGCTCGGCGCGGATTTAGCGCGCGAACTGAAGGAGCGTGACGCGAGCCTCGAACTCATGGGCGTCGGCGGCGCGCGCATGGCTGAGGAGGGGATCGCGAGCCAGGCCGGCATCTCCGGCCTCGCAGTGCTCGGCTTCATCGACGGCCTGCTTGCCTATGATCGCGTGAGGCGCGCCGTTGCGGCGACGGTTGCGGCGGTGCTCGCGGCCAAACCTGATCTCGTTGTGCTGATTGACTCATGGGGCTTCACGCTGCGCGTTGCGCTCGGCGTGCGGGCGGCCGCGCCTGGGATCAAGCTCGTCAAATATGTCGGCCCGCAAGTGTGGGCGACGCGGCCGGGGCGCGCCAAGACGCTCGCCGCCGCCGTCGATCATTTGATCTGCATTCACGACTTCGAAGTGCCGTTCTATGAACCGTTTGGTTTGCCATGCACGGTCTGCGGCCATCCCGCGCTCGGGCGATTCAAGCCCGGCGATGGCGCAGCGTTGCGCGCGCGTCAGGGCTTCGCGCCGAAGGACAAAGTCATTCTCGTGCTGCCCGGAAGCCGGCCGGCCGAGATCCGCCGCATCGGTCCGACGCTTTGGCGCGCCGCTGAAATGCTCGACGCGCCGCGTAGCGACGTGCGGCTTCTCGTTGTCGCTGCGGGCGCCGTGCGCGACGCGGCCGTGGCGCAAGCGCCGGCGGTGGCGCGGATCGTTGATGAGCATGAGAAGGAAGACGCGTTTGCCGCGGCCACTGTGGCATTGGCTGCGTCGGGCACGGTGACGACTGAGGTGGCGCTGCAGGGGACGCCGCTCATCGTTGGCTACAAGCTCGGATGGATCACGTGGGCGCTGATGCGCATGGTGCTGAAAGCCAAGTACGCGACGCTCATGAACGTGGCGGCCGACGCAGAGGTCGCGCCGGAGTTTCTGCAGACACGCTTTACCGCGGAGAACATTGCGCGCGCGGCAGCGCCGCTCATCGATGAGGAAGATGCGCGCGAAGATCAGGTGCGCCGCCAAGACGACGCGCTTGCGCTTATGGGCCGGGGCGGCACGCCAGCGGCGGAGATCGCCGCTGATGCGGTGCTGAGTGTGATGCGCGCTTAGCGCTTATCGCAGGGGACGTAGTCGCGCTTCGGCGCGCCCGTATAGACCTGACGCGGACGGCCGATCTTTTGGCTCGGGTCTTCCATCATCTCGGTCCATTGCGCGATCCAGCCGACGGTGCGTGCGACGGCGAAGAGCACGGTGAACATCGAGGTTGGGAAGCCCATCGCGCGCAGCGTGATGCCCGAATAGAAATCGATGTTCGGATAGAGTTTGCGGCTGATGAAATACTCGTCGCTGAGTGCGATGCGCTCGAGCTCCATCGCGACCTTTAGCGTCGGGTTATCTTCCGCGCCGACTTCCTTCAGCACCTGGTGGCAGAGCTTCTGCATCGCCGTCGCGCGCGGATCGTAGTTCTTGTAGACGCGGTGACCGAAGCCCATCAGGCGGATGTCGTCGTTCGGGTCCTTCACGCGGCGGATGAACTCCGGGATCTTATCGACCGTCCCGATCTCTTCCAGCATGTTCAGCGCCGCCTCATTGGCGCCGCCGTGCGCCGGACCCCAGAGACAGGCGATGCCGGACGAGATGCACGCGAACGGGTTGGCGCCGGATGAGCCGGCGAGACGTACTGTTGAAGTCGAGGCGTTTTGTTCGTGGTCGGCGTGCAGGATCATGAACACGTCGAGCGCGCGCGCCATGATCGGGTTGATCTTGTAGTCCTCGGCCGGCACGGCAAAGCACATGCGCAGGAAGTTCGACGAATAGTCGAGTTCGTTGCGCGGACTGATGAATGGTTGGCCGATTGAGTATTTGAACGCGCGGCCCGCGATCGTCGGCATTTTTGCGATGAGACGATGGCTGGCGATGGTGCGCTGGACTGGATCGTTGATGTCGGTGCTGTCGTGATAGAATGCGGCAAGTGCGCCCACGGTGCCGACCATGATCGCCATCGGATGCGCGTCGCGGCGGAAGCCTTCAAAGAAGCGATCGAACTGCGCGTGCAGCATTGTGTGGTAGGTGATGTCGCGGTTGAAGCGGTCCAGTTCAGCCTTGTTCGGCAGTTCGCCGTTGGCGAGCAGATAGCAGACTTCCAGGAACGTCGACTTCTCGGCCAGCTGATCGATTGGGTAGCCACGATAGAGCAGCACGCCCTCATCACCGTCGATGTAAGTGATCTGGCTCTCGCACGAGGCCGTCGAGGTGAAGCCTGGGTCGTAAGTGAAGACTTTGCCGTCGCTGAACACCTTGCGGATGTCGACCACATCCGGACCGACCGAGCCGCCATACACTGGCAGCTCAAGCGTCTTGTTGTTGACGGTCAGCGTGGCCGGAGACTTCTTGGTGAGTTTGCTATCCATCGCGCGTCCTCAGATTTGATCGGCGATGCGCCCCAGCGCTTCGTCGCGTCCTAATAGTTCCAATGCTTGGCCCAGGTCGGGCGCCGGCGCGCCACCGGTCAGCGCCGCTCGCAGGCCCGGGCCGATTTTACCCAATCCAACACCTTCTTCGGTAGCGAAAGCCTTAAGCGCGCTGCCAAGGGAAGCATGGTCCCAGGCGGTCTCTTTTGAGAGGTGCGCGTGCAGGCGCTGAAGACGTTGTTTGAACTCGTCTTTCATCAGGGATTGCGCCTTCTCGTCAAGCGCAAGCGGTCGCTTGATGAGGACGAAACGCGCCTGGTCGGCGAGATCGGGAATGGTCTTTGCCCGCTTTTTCAGCACTGGGATGGCGTTTGCGAGAGCAACGCGCTCCGCACCGCCTAAAGTCGCGCCATCGCGTTGTTCGATGTGCGCGAGCGCAAGCTTGGCGAGGCGTTCGTCATCGGCCAGCGCCATGAAATGTGCATTGACGGAGTCGAGCTTCTTGAAGTCGAGACGCGAGGGCGCTCTGCCGATCTGCGCGAGATCGAAGACGGGTGCTGCTTCCTCTTTCGTCAGAGTGTCGTCATGGCCGGGGCTCCAGCCGAGGCGCATGAGATAGGCGTTCATGGCTTCCGGCAGATAGCCCATGTCCCGCCATTCATGCACCGCTTGGGCGCCGTGCCGCTTAGAAAGCTTCTTGCCGTCTTCGCCGTGAATGAGCGAGACGTGTGCGAAGAGCGGCGGCGTCCAATCCAGCGCGCGATAGATCACGATCTGGCGGGCAGCATTGGTCAAATGGTCATCGCCGCGGATCACGTGGGTAACGCCCATGTCGTGATCGTCGACCACGACGGATAACATGTAGGTGGGATTGCCGTCGGCGCGGAGCAAGACGAGGTCGTCGATGTCGCGCGCTTTGATGCGCACGTCACCTTGGATCAGGTCGGCGTTGAGCACCTCGCCTTCGTCGGGCGCGCGGATGCGAACCGTGTGCGAAGCATCGGGTGACGGCGGCGCTTTGCCGTCGCGATAAGGCGAACGCAGCGCGCGACCTTCGGCGTGCGATGCCTCGCGCTCGGCCTCTTGCTCTTCCGCCGTCATGTAGCAGCGAAACGCAGTGCCGCGCGCGATCATCGCTTCAGCGGCTTCGCGGTGACGGGGAGCGCGCGCGTATTGGTACGTGATCTCGCCGTCGTGCTGGAGATCGAGCCAGTTCAGGCCGTCGAGGATCGCGTCGATCGCTTCCGGCGTGGAGCGGGCGCGGTCGGTGTCTTCGATGCGCAGCAGATATCTGCCGCCCATGCGGCGGGCGAAGAGCCAGTTGAACAGCGCGGTTCGCGCGCTGCCAATATGGAGGTAGCCTGTCGGGGAGGGGGCGAAGCGTGTGACGACGCTCATCGGGGAGAACACGGGGTGGTCAAAGCGCGCGCGTGGTAGCACGCGGGAGCGCTTTTCTCCTAGCCGCGCCCTGGGCGGCGTATGGGCGCTGCAACGGGATCGCTGGATCCTGTGGCTGCCGGTTGGCATGATCGCGGGTGCTGCGGTTTGGCTGCTGGCGCTGGGCGAGCCGTCTTGGTGGGCGGGGCCGCTTATCACAATTATGGCGCTCGTTCCCGCAATTGCGCTTTCGTTTTGGCCGAGCGGGCCCCTGAACGGTGTCGTGGCGGGGCTTCGCACGCTGACGGTCGCGGCGTGCGCGTTGGGCGCTGCGGCGGGGCTGGGCTTTAGCGCGGGGCAAATTCGCGGTCTGACGGTGGCGCAGGTCGCTTATGCCGGTGGCGACGACGCTGTGCGCCTGGAAGGCTGGGTTGTCGCGAACGACGCCAGCGATAACGGTCCGCGTTTGCGGCTCTTGCTGCACGGCATAGAGGGCGTCGAGGCGGCGCCGCGTTATGTGCGTGTCTCGGTAGGCGAAGCGGGCTTGTTGACGGCGGGACGCGCGGCGCGCTGCCGCGCCGTGCTGGGGCCGCCAGCGGGGCCGATGGCGCCTGGAGCCTACGACTTTGCGCGACGTGCTTATTTTGAGCGCCTCGGCGCAACAGGCTTCGCCTTTGGTCGCTGTCGTCCGATTGATCTTGGCCCGCCGCCGGATTGGCTTGATCGTCAGCGCCTGCAACTTGCTGCGTGGCGCTCTGATCTTGCCGCCGAGATCGTCAGCGCTGCTCCTGGACGAGGCGGCGCGATCGCAGCGGCTTTGGTGACCGGGGATCGCTCTTCGGTCGATGCAGAGACGAATGCGGCGTTGCGTGACTCCGGGTTAGGGCATCTGCTTTCGGTGTCAGGCATTCACATGGGCGTCGTCGGCGGCTTGGTGTTTGCGTTGGTCGTCTGGATGTTGTCGCTGATCTCGCCGATCGCGTTGCGTTTTCCGGTGAAGAAGATTGCGGCAGTCGTCGCGCTCGCCACCTTGGTGGTTTATTTCGTGCTCTCCGGTTCAAGCGTTCCAGCACTCCGTTCTCTCGTCATGGCGTGCGTGGCGTTCGGGGCGATCCTGTTGGATCGGCCCGCCATCTCAATGCGCGGCCTGGCGCTTTCTGCAGTGATCGTCGTGTTGCTGCTGCCAGAGTCTGTGCTTGAGCCTGGCTTTCAAATGTCGTTCGCCGCCACGATGGCGCTGGTGGCTCTGTTTGAGATGTTGAAACGCGCGCCGCACGAGCCCGCATTGCCGACGCCAGGCCCATTGATCGGCGCGATGCAGGCGACAACGCGCGGCATTGGCGGCGTACTGTTGATTTCACTCGTAGCCGGCTTGGCGACGGATCCGTTCGCAATCTATCATTTTCAGCGCTTTTCGATCTATTCGCTGCCGGCGAATTTGATCACGGCGCCGATCATGTCCTTTCTGGTTGCGCCTGCGGCCGCTGCTGCGGCGCTGCTTGCGCCATTTGGTTGGTCCGACATTCCGCTGCAGATCATGGCGAGCGCCCTCGATCTGGTTGCCGCCGTTGGCCAGACCTTCGGTGAGCGGCCAGAAGCCGTGCGCGCTCTACCACGACCGTCGGATGAGGCGTTTGTCGTATGCGTGGCGGCGCTTTTATGGGCGTGTCTCTGGCGCGGGGCGTTGCGCTGGATCGCCGTGCCGATCTTTGCCGCGAGCATTTGGCTTTATGTCACCACGCCCCGGCCAATCATGGTGTTCGATGCCGATCTGCGCGCCGTCTACGCGCGCAATGACGAGACCCCACTCGGTTGGTCGCTGATCGCCGCCAGCGGACGCTCGACCTATGCACGCGACCGACTCGGAGCGACGCTGGGGCTATCGCCGCCTGTGATCGAGCGGTTAGCGGCGCCGGAGCGCTGCGGTGAGAGCGGATGCACTTGGGATTGGCGTGGGCGGCCGTTTGCGCTTGTCCGCGATGCGCAAGGCTTCGTCACAGCATGTGTACGCGGCGCTGTTATCTTGGCGCACTTGCCTGCGCCACCTGACTACGCGCAACGCTGCGACAGCGCTGCCGTGTTGGACGCCACTGAGCTTACTCGGAGCGGTGGTGGGTTCGTCTATTCAGAGGGTGACGTGCTTCGCCTCGAACGCGTACGCTCCCCCGGCGCTGGTCGCCCATGGACACCGCGTGGCTTAGTTCAGGAGTAACGGCGGATCATCGCTACCAACTTACCTTGGACGCGCACGCGGTCGGGACCGAAGATGCGGGTTTCATAGGCAGGGTTGGCAGCTTCTAGAGCGATCGAATTGCCGCGCTTGCGCAGGCGCTTCAGCGTCGCTTCCTCGTTGTCGACCAACGCCACGACGATGTCGCCGCTCTCTGCGGTGTCCGTGCGTTTGATGAGCACGACGTCGCCATCGAGAATGCCGGCGCCAATCATGGAATCGCCTTTGACTTCGAGGGCGAAATGCTCCCCGGCGCCGAGCAAATCTTCAGGCGGATGGATGCGGCCGGTTTCGGTTTGTAGAGCCTCAATCGGCACGCCGGCGGCGATCTGACCGAGGATCGGGATGCCAACGCCGGATCGGCTCTCGCCTACGACGCTCGGGCGGAACGCAGAGCGGCCTTTGGGGGGCGCAGCTGGAGTCATGCTCTCGGGCAGCTTCAGCACTTCTAGCGCGCGCGCCCGGTGGGGCAGCCGGCGCAGAAAGCCGCGCTCTTCGAGAGCTGTTATAAGCCGATGGATGCCAGACTTGGACGCCAAGTCCAAAGCCTCCTTCATTTCATCGAAGGAGGGCGAAACGCCTGTCTCTTTGATCCGCTCATGGATGTAGAGCAGTAGTTCTTTTTGTTTCGCAGTCAGCATGACATGAGACCAAATAGTGAACGATGACGTGTTCTATATCCGTTCCAAGAACCGGGTCAAGTGCAGTTTGGTTAACGCGCAAGTAGAGCGCGTTATTGCGCCCGCTTGATCCCCAAGAGGTCCTTGGTGGCTGCTTCGACATCGGCTTGGCGCATTAAGCTCTCACCGACAAGGAAGGCGCTCGCTTCGGCACGTTGCAGACGGAGGATGTCTGCATGAGTGTGTATGCCGGACTCCGAGACAAGCAGTGCGTCTGGGGGGCGATGCGGCGCCAGTTGCTCAGTAAGCGTGAGGCTAGTTTCGAAAGTGACTAGCGAGCGGTTGTTGATGCCGACGAGCGTCGCGTTGAGGCGGCACGCGCGATCCATCTCTTGAAGATCATGGACCTCGACGAGCGCGTCCATTCCAAAGGTAGTGGCTGCGTCCGCAAGCTCCGCTGCGCACGAGTCATCGACTGCTGCCAGGATAATGAGGATTGCGTCTGCACCGATGGCGCGACTCTCGGCCACCTGCCAGGGATCAATCATAAAATCCTTGCGCAGGACGGGCAGAGTACATGCGGCTCGCGCGGCAATGAGATAATCATCGCTACCTTGGAAACTCGGCTCGTCGGTTAGGATAGAGAGACAAGCGGCGCCTCCTGCTTCGTACGCTCGCGCGAGCGTTGGCGGATCAAATTGCTCGCGGATTAGTCCCTTTGAAGGACTCGCTTTCTTGACTTCAGCGATGAGCGCAGGGCGTCCCACGCAAAACTCCAGGCGGTCCTTAAATCCGCGCGTGGCTCCATTGTCTCTAGCTCGCGCGGTCAGGTCCCGCCATGGGGCGACGGCTTTGCGTGCGGCGACTTCATCGCGTTTGTAAGTGAGGATGCGTTCAAGGACGCTCATGGTGCGCTCTGTGTAACGGCGACGAGCTTCTCCAGTGCGGCCCTCGCGGCGCCGCTTGAGAGCGATTGCTCGGCGATCGGATGGGCTTCGGGGATGTTCGCCGCGCGTCCTGCGACAACGAGTGCGGCTGCTGCGTTGAGCGTGACGGCGTCGCGATGTCTGGGGCGGCCGCCGCCATTGAGCAGTGCGCGCATCTCTTCGGCGTTCTCGGCTGCGGTGCCGCCGCGGATGTCGGGATTAATTTCGGCATCGATGCTGGCGCTGACGCGCGAAACAACGCCACTATCGAGGATCGCGACGTTGTTAGCGTCGCGATGCTGCGCGGAGAGTTCGTCGAGGCCACCGGCGCCGTGAACGGCCCAGGCTTTTTCGCAACCGAGTTCGCGCAGTGCGCTGGCGACGGGCTCGAGGAAATCGGCTGCAAAAACGCCGACGAGTTGGCGCTTTACGCTGGCGGGGTTTGAGAGCGGGCCGAGCAGATTGAAGATCGTACGCTTGCCAAGTTCGCGGCGTGCGAGTGCTACGTGGCGCATCGCGGGGTGATGGTTCTGCGCGAAGAGGAAGGCGACGTTTGCTTCGCGAAGAGCGCGTTCGAGGGTTGGAATGTCGCTTGTCAGCTTCACGCCGAGCGCTTCGAGCACATCTGCAGCGCCCGACTTTGAACTCATGGCGCGGTTGCCGTGCTTGGCGACGGGGACGCCACAGCCGGCGACGACGAAAGCGACGGCTGTGGAGATGTTGAGCGTGTGTGCGCCATCGCCGCCTGTGCCACAGACGTCGATGGCGCCATCGGGCGCGTTCACCCGCACCATGCGTGAGCGCAGCGCGCGTGCGCCGGCGGCGATCAAAGGTGCGTGGCTCATCAGCGGCACGGTGAGAGTGAGAAAGTGCTTTATGTCTTCATGCGCGGCGGCGCCGTCCATGATTTCAGCGAACGCCGCGTCGAGATCGGCAGCCTGAACCACAGCGCCGTCTTTCAAAGCGGAAAGCGAAGCGGCGAGGCTCATCGGACGCCTGCTGCTGCGAGGAAATTGCCGACGATGGCGTGGCCGTGTTCGGAGGCGATCGACTCCGGGTGGAATTGCACGCCAAAGACGGGGCGCGTTTTGTGCGAAAGGCCCATGATTTCCCCGTCGGCGGTTTCCGCATCAATGTTGAGCACATCGGGGAAAGTCTCGCGCTTTACGGCGAGCGAGTGATAGCGCGTGGCGTTGAACGGAGAGGGAAGCCCGCGGAAAACGCCGCCGCTGCGATGCGTCACCGGCGAGACTTTACCGTGCATGATCGCCTTGGCGCGTATGACGTCGCCGCCGAAGGCTTGGCCCATGGCTTGATGACCGAGGCAGACGCCGAGGATCGGCAAATCGCTCGGCGCTTCGGCGAGGAGTTGCAGGCAGATGCCCGCTTCGTTCGGCGTGCAGGGGCCCGGCGAGAGCACGATGGCGCACGGCTTCATCTTGAGCGCACCGCGAACGGTGAGTGCGTCGTTGCGTACAACTTCGGCGCCTACGCCGAGGTCTTCGATGTAGTGGACGAGGTTGTAGACGAAGCTGTCGTAGTTATCGATTACGAGGATCATGAGCGGCCCCAATGTGCGCCGATGGGCGCGGTTGCGGACAAACGATTAGCGTTCGTTCGCGCGCCATCGAGAAACGGGGAGGGGCCGGGTCGTCATCGACCGCGAACTTAGCTGGTCGCGGTCGCGACGCCAAGCGGGCTATACTCAAACACGATGCAGCAGTCATTCGACCCCCTGGACGACGAAAACTGGTTCGGCGGATTTTACGAAGCGGCGGTTATTCTCGGACCTTCGCGGGATCCAGGCGCCGACGAGAAAGTCGCCGAAGCTCTGAAGCTGACGTGGTTGGCGCCATCGATGCAGGCGTGTGCGATAGACGATCGCAAAGCTTGGGATTGGTCGCGAGAGCGTGCACCGCTCACACTTTCTGTAGGAAGCCACGCGTACGGCGCTCTCCGCGTGGCGGACTTGGGGCTGCTGCCCGTCGTGACCTCGATTGCGCGAGAAGATGAGGGCGACGACTGGCTTTATGTAGGCGTCGCGATGGGCGGCATCGAAGCCAGCGGCGGTTACCCCTTCGGCAATCCGGAAGAACTGCAAGCCTCACGCAGCTGGCGCATGCCGCTTGACCAAACGCTAGCTTCGATCGTTCTGAGCATCGGTGAGCGTGTGAACTTTAGGCGCGCTGCGATCGGGTTTGAGATTGCGGGCGAAATCAGCGCATCGCCTGACGATGAGCGGCGCTTCGTTGGCCTGATCGAACGGAAAGGCGATAGCTACGTGTACTTGCCGACCACGGAGTGGGCCTAAGCGTAGCGCCACGCCTCCGCCGCCGCCCGGAAGAGCGCGCGGGACTTGTGCAGGGTTTCCTGCAGCTCCGCTTCCGCGTCGCTATCGAGCACGACGCCGCCGCCAGCTTGCACGTTGAGCGCGCCGTCTTTCACGACGGCGGTGCGCAGTGCGATGCAGGTGTCCATGTCGCCACCGGCGCCGAAATAGCCGACGCCGCCGGCATAGATTCCGCGTTTGTGTTGTTCGACTTCGTTGATGATTTCCATGGCGCGGATTTTCGGGGCGCCGGTCACGGTGCCGTGCGGGAAGCCGGCCATCAGCGCGTCGAGTGCGTTCAAGCCTTCAGCCAATTCGCCTTCGACGTTGGAGACGATGTGCATGACGTGGCTGTAGCGCTCTATGGTGAAGCTCTCGGTGACGCGCACATGGCGTGAGCCGGCGGAAGCGCCAGCGCTGTTGCCGCCACCGCCGCGTTTGGCGACGCGGCCGAGATCGTTGCGTGCGAGGTCGACAAGCATCAGGTGCTCAGCGCGTTCCTTCGGATCGGCGAGCAGGTCTTCTTCGTGCTGGTGATCTTCTGCTGGCGTTGCGCCGCGCGGGCGCGTGCCGGCAATCGGTCGGATGGTGACGGTGTCGCCGCGCAGGCGGACGAGGATTTCGGGGCTGGAACCGACGAGGCTGAAATCGGCAAAGTTGAGGTAATAGAGGAAAGGCGAGGGGTTGAGGCGCCGCAGTGAGCGGTAGAGTGCGAACGGCGGCAGTGTGAACGGGGCGGTGAAGCGTTGGCTTGGGACGACTTGGAAGATGTCGCCGCTGCGTGTGTAGTCTTTGCACTTCTCGACGAGCGCGCGGTATTCGGTTGGCGTCGTGTTCGACCTTGGCTCAGGCTGCGCTTCGATTTGTGTGGCGTCGGGCTGGCGGGGCAGTGGGCGATCGAGTTTGCGCACCACCGCATCGAGGCGCGCGATCGCCGCTTCGTAGGCTTGCGCGGCAGTTTGGCTTGCGCGCTTGCGGGCGGGTGTGACGAGCGTGATCTCGCTGGTGACATTGTCGAACACCGCGATGACGGTCGGGCGCATGAGCAGCGCGTCGGGCGTGCCGAGTGGATCGGGTGCGTTGTCGGGCAGGCGCTCGATCAAGCGCACGATGTCGTAGCCGAGATAGCCGAAAAGACCCGCCGCCATCGGTGGAAGAGGGCGCGGCAACTCAAGCGCGGATTTCGCGAGCAGTTTGCGCAGGCTCTTCAGCGGTGCATCGCGTTGCGGGCGGAAGCTCGCATCCGCGAAACCGCCACGGCTGATTTCGGCGCGGCCGTCTTTCACGCGCCAGACGAGATCGGGCTTCAAGCCAATGATCGAGTAGCGGCCGCGAAAGTCGCCGCCTTGCACGCTTTCGAGAAGGAACATGCCGGGCTTGTCGGGGCCGAACTTCAGCAGCGCAGAGACGGGCGTTTCGAGATCGCTGATCCGGCTTGTCCAGACAACGCCGCCGCCTTCGCCGTAGGCGCGCGCGAAATCTTCCTGCGAAGGAGCGTACGCGCGCGCCGTCGCCGTCATTGGGCCGCGTCTTCGCCTTCAGCGGTGGCGGTTGGCGGGAAGGCGCTGCCGAGCAGCCGTTCATTGCGGCGCACGTTGACGCGCGCAACGATCTCCCCCTGCAGCGCCTCGGCAACAGCGCCACGAACGCTTTGCTCGATCTCCAAGCGCACCGCTTCGATTTCCTGCGGATGTTCAGATGCGACCGGTCGTTCGATGGTTTCAATGAATGCGACGGCGACGCCAGCGGCGTTAGGAGCCACACTCGATACAGCTTCGCCTTCCTGTGCGGCGAATACCTGGGGAGCAAAGCGGCCAAGCACCTGCGTCGCAACTTCTCGCGTCAACCGGCCCGAGCGAACCGAGATGTTGAAACGGTTGGCGCGCGTGGCGTCGGCAAAGGATTGACCGCCGCGGATGGCGGCGACCACGCGTTCACCGACCTCGCGCAGGCGCAAAGAGCGTTCGCGCGCGGTCCAAGCGATGACAAGTTCGTCGCGTACTTCATCGACCGACTGTACTCGCGCTGGAGTGATTGAGGTGACTGCGACGATGACGTCGCTATCACCGAGCGATACAAAATCGCTCGCTTCACCTTCAGGCGTCTGGAATGCGACGCTGAGCACTTCTTCGTGGCCTTCCAACGCTGCAATCGGTTGACGATTTAGGTCTCGACCCTGCGCTTCCACGGCGGGGATGAGGACGACAGTGAGACCGGCTTGACGGGCGGCCACGTCGATGTCGGCGCCGCCAGCGCGCGCGTCTTCAAATGCGCTGACAGCAGTGTTCAGAAGCTCGGCGGCGCCGTCGAGTGCAAGCGCTTGGCGCGAGGTTTCACGGATCGGACCCATATCCGGGCTGACCGCCGCGGTGATGGTGTCGACGCGCACAACAACGAAAGGCGACAACGCGCCGCGCACGATACGGGTTTGCCCACGCTGCATCGCGAACACGGCCTCGGCGACGGCCGCGTCCGTGACTTCGGCGCGCGCTTGGTTTTCGGCTGTCGAGGCTGGTACGCCGAGCGCAGAGCCGATTGGGGCGGCTGCATCGCCGCGCGTAAGCCGGGCGGCGATATCAGTGGCTTGCGCCTGGTTCTGCGCGGTGATGCGCACAAACGTCCGGCGTTCAGGTTGGGTGGCGGCGATGCGGCGTGCTTCGATTTCTTCCTGAAGGCGTGCTTCGGGAATGCTGACGCGAGACACGAAATCGGCGGCGCGCGCATAGACGATGGTTAGCGCGCGGAATTCCGGAACGCGGAGATTGTCTTGCTGTTCTTCCCAGAACTGCTGGACCTGCTCATTGGTTGGCGGCGCGATGGCTCCAATGATAGAGGCCGGCGCTTCCGCCATGCTGACAATGCGTTCTTCTGCTTGGTATGTGTAGAAGATCGAGCCGAAGCTCGATGGCGTGCGCGTTCCGATCACCAGCGAGTTAAGTAGCAACGGGCGGGTCAGATCGGCGCGAATTTGTTCTTCGAATTCGCCCTGCGTGAAACGGCGTTGTTGAAGAAACTGCGCGTAGGCATTTCGGTCGAATTGGCCAGTCACCGGGTTCAGTACGCCAGGGAAGTTGCGGATTTGGTCGGCGACCATTCGATTACTGGCGTCGACGCCCAGCTTCGTTGCGTATTCGTAGGTCGCGGCGCCGTTGATCATCTCGTCCAAGAGTTGACGATGGAAGCCTCTGTCGATGGCCTCCTGTGTAGTCAGCGAAACGCCCTGGTTGCGCTGATACTCGAGCACGAGATTGATCTCACGGGTCAATTGCGCCGGCGTGATGCTGCGGCCGCCGATCGTGGCGAGATCGCGCGAGCCGACACCGGTGAAGATGTCGTTGATGCCCCAAATTGCGAAGGCGATCGTCAGCAGAAACAGCAGGACGTAGGCGACCCAGCCGCGCGTCATATTTCGCAATTGTGCAAGCATGTCAGGTTCCGATAAGCGGGAAGGCGCCGGACCATAGAGACGCCTCCATCCGTGGGCAATCGCCGGAACAGCTCAGAAACGGGCAGAGGGGAGAGACGCATGGCCGCGCGTAAGCCGCTAATCGCCGGAAACTGGAAAATGTTCGGCCGCATGGCCGATCTGGGCGAAATCGTGGCGCTAGACGAGGCCATCGGTGCGGCGTCGGCGAAGGTCGAGGCGCTGATTTGCCCGCCTGCGGTGTTCATTCCGCCAGCGGCATGGCAGGCGCGTGGGAAAGGCGTGCTGATCGGCGCGCAAGATTGCAGCGGTACTGGTGCGGACGCAGCCCGGACGGGCGAATTGAGCGCCGCGATGCTGGCGGATGCCGGCGCGAAATATGTGATCGTCGGCCATTCGGAGCGGCGTACGCACCAGGGCGAAAACAACACAACAGTCAAAGCGAAAGCTGAAGCGGCGGTCGGCGCCGGACTGATCCCCATCGTTTGTGTTGGCGAGACGCGGGCTGAGCGGGACGGCGGCCAAGTAGCCCAAGTGATCGGCGCTCAAGTCCGCGAAAGCGTGCCGGACAGCTCCGCGATTGTTGTGGCTTACGAGCCTGTCTGGTGCATTGGCGGCGATCGTACGCCGACCCCGGCGGAGATCGGTGAGGTGCATTCGCTCATCCGGAGCGTCTTGGCTGAACGCTTCGGCGCGGAGGCGAATGGCATCCGCATCCTCTACGGCGGCGCGGTGTCGCCAAAGAACGCTGCGGAAGTATTTGCGGTAAAGGGGGTCGACGGCGCCCTCGTGGGGCGTGCGAGCCTGAAAGCAGCGGACTTTTCCGCGATTATTCTGGCTCACCCGGCTGCGTCTTAGGGGTGCACAGAGCTGGGCTGGCGTTTAAGATCGGCCTCGGCTATTGAGCGCCCTTTCGCGCGCGCCCATCTGGGTCGCGTGCGCGGCTGCGCGGGAGCTATAGGCAAAACGCATGGAAATGGTCGTCCTTATCATCCACCTGCTGGTCTGCATCTGCTTGATCGGCCTTGTCCTGTTGCAACGGTCCGAGGGCGGCGCCCTTGGGATGGGTGGCGGCGGTGGTGGTTCGCTGATGAGCGGCCGTGGCGCGGCTGACGCGCTGGCTAAGATGACCTCGGTCGCCGGCGGCTTCTTTTTGGTGACTTCGCTCAGCCTCACAGTGATTTCTGGCGCCGCGTCCAGCTCGGGCCGATCGGTGCTAGAGATGTTCCCGACCAGCAGCGCTCCGTCCACAACGGCCCCCCCCGCCGCAGCGCCGGCCGATCCGGCCACGACCCCTGATCCGACCGAGAGCAGCGCTCCGGAAGCCGCTGAAACGCAGCTCGCTTCAATCGCACCAGCCACTCTGCAACCGGCCGCAGTCGGCGTGACCCCGCCGCGCGCGGCCCCGCTGACGCAAACCAGCGCGCCGCCGACAACCCGTCCGACGACGACGCCAACCCGTTCGGCAGTGACCCCGACGAGCACTCCAGCTCGTTCCACAACGTCAACGACCACGACCATGCCCACGCGTGCGCCGGTGATCCCGAGCACGCCTGGCAGCAGCGTGAGCGGAATCAATCTCGAAGGCGATGACCCCGGCGCGGCCGAATCGATTGAGATTGCGCCGGTGGAAGCCGTTCGCCGCGAGCGGGCTGGCCCAGACCAATAAGAACTCGCCGGGGCTCGTGAGAATCCGGCCCCGCAAAATGGAATAGGAATGGCGCGCTACGTGTTCATTACCGGCGGCGTGGTCTCTTCCCTTGGGAAGGGCATCGCCTCCGCCGCTCTCGGCGCTTTGCTGCAAGCGCGTGGATACCGGGTCCGCCTCCGCAAACTCGATCCCTACCTCAACGTCGATCCGGGCACGATGAGCCCGTATCAGCACGGCGAGGTGTTCGTCACCGATGACGGCGCCGAGACGGACCTCGATCTCGGTCACTACGAACGCTTTACGGGCGTGAGCGCCACGCAGGGCGACAACATCACCACCGGCCGGATCTACCAAGAGATCATCGCCAAGGAGCGCCGCGGCGATTATCTCGGCGCGACGGTGCAGGTGATCCCGCACGTCACCAACGCGATCAAAGAGTTCGTGCTCTCAGATAATGGCGGCGCGGATTTCGTGCTCTGCGAAATCGGCGGCACCGTCGGCGACATTGAAGGCTTGCCTTTCTTCGAAGCGATCCGTCAACTCGGCCAAGAGCTTGATCCGGGCCAAGTGGCGTTCGTGCATTTGACGCTGCTGCCGTACATTCCGTCAGCCGGTGAGATGAAGACAAAGCCGACCCAGCACTCTGTGAAAGAGCTGCGCTCGATCGGTATTCAGCCGAACATTTTGCTCTGCCGCTGCGATCGTCCAATCCCGGAAGACGAGAAGAAAAAGATCGCGCTGTTCTGCAACGTGCGCGAGGGCGCCGTCATCGAAGCGCGCGACCTGCCGACGATTTATGAAGCGCCGATCGCCTATCACAACGCAGGGCTCGATACCGAATTGTTGCGCCATTTCGGCGTCACGGTTGCACCACAGCCGGACTTGGCGAAATGGGAGACGATCGTTCAGCGCCTGAAATCGCCGGATGGCGAGGTCACGATTGGTGTCGTCGGCAAATATACCGAGTTGAAGGACGCCTATAAGTCGCTGATCGAAGCGCTGTATCATGGCGGCGTCGCGAACAACGTGAAGGTCAACCTCCGCTGGATCGAGAGCGAGAAGTTCGAAGAACGCGGCGAAGCTTGGCATCAAGATCTGCATGGCGTGCACGGCGTGCTCGTTCCGGGCGGCTTCGGCGAGCGCGGCAGCGAAGGCAAGATCGCCGCCGTCACCTTCGCGCGCGAACACAACACGCCGTATTTCGGCATTTGCTTCGGCATGCAGATGGCGTGCATCGAAGCGGCGCGTAACCAAGCTGGTTTAAAGGGCGCGAGTTCAACCGAATTTGGCGCCGCCAAGCATCCAATTGTTGGCCTGATGACCGAATGGTTGAAGGGCAACGATCTGGAAAAGCGCGGCGAAGCTGGCGATCTCGGCGGAACCATGCGCTTGGGCGCATACACGGCAGCGCTCGATCCAGAGAGCCGCGTGGCCCAGATCTACGGTGACACGACAATCAGCGAGCGCCATCGCCACCGTTACGAAGTGAACACCAAGTATCGGGAAAAACTCGAGACAGCGGGCCTGCGATTCTCCGGCATGAGCCCCGATGGGCTGCTGCCCGAGATCGTCGAGCGCGATGACCACCCGTGGTTTATCGGCGTGCAATACCACCCGGAACTGAAGAGCCGCCCGTTCGAGCCGCACCCGTTGTTCGCGAGCTTTATCGCGGCGGCGGTTGAGCAAAGCCGGTTGGTTTGAGCGCGGCGCTCGCCACCGCGGGTTCATCCGGTCGACAAGTGCAAACACCACTGCCAGAGTCCGCGCATGACGACTCCTGATCCCAGTAGTGCCGGAGATGGCGGCGCTGGCGCCGCGCTGGCGCTTTTCATCCTTATTGCTGCTGTCACCGGTTGGATTGGGCTTCGTCAGTTCGTTCGGGGCTTGCGCGCGCGCAAGACGCAAAGCGCTGTCGGCGACGACTTCGCTAAGTATGCACTCGAAGTGTTGGTCAACGCGGCCAAGATCGATGGTCGCGTCACCGCACCTGAGCCCACAGCCATCGCAGACGCTATGCGCGATTTGGCCGGCGCCGCGTTTGACGCCGGCACGGTAGCGCCAGCACTTTCGACGGCGCGGCTGACGAAGGACGAACTGGTCGCGTATCTCGCTGCGCGATCCGGCAAGTTTTCGCGCGAGCAAAAGACGGCTTTGCTGAAGGCGCTGTTGTCAGTGTTTGTCGCCGATGGCCGCTTCGATGAAATCGAACACGCCGCGCTCGTTGATTATACAGCAGCGGTTGGCTTCGACCGGCAGAGCGCGCCCGATACGCTGCGCGGCATAGCACGCGACTTTCAGCGTGGGCGGATCACTTAGACCGTCACGCGGCGCACGAACGCGGCGATGTCGTCGAGCACCGGTGCGCGATCTCGAAAGGGACGCGAGATCGAAAGCAGAATGCTGATGTGATCGATGTTTGGGTAGATCTTGGTTTCCACGCGGGCCTGTACGTTGCGCTCGGCGCGTTCCAAACCTTCGATGTTGCGGCGGCCGACGGTGTCGTCGTCCTCGCCCCAAAGCAGCAATAATGGCGGCGCATCGGCGCGCGCGAATGTGATGGGTTGGGTTAGCGTTGCATCTGACGCCGCGCCAAAGGCGTTGCGCGTTGCATCGACATCGAACGGCAGAAAATCGTACGGCCCCGCTAGGCCAATTGCGCCGCGTACGAAGCGAGCATCGACGCCGGCAGCAGAGAGATAATCCGCCGCGAGCGCTACCATGATCGCGTTGTATGCGCCGGCCGAGTGACCGCAGACAACGAGGCGTTCGCTGTCGCCGCCGTGGGTGCTGATATTGTCTTGAACCCAACGGACCGCGCTGGCGCAGTCCTGCAGGAAAGCGGGAAATACGACTTCGGGCACTAGCCTGTAGTTCGGCACGGCGACAACGAAGCCTTGCGCGGCGAGTGCCGCACCCAGCCATTCATAATCGTTCTTGTCGCCGGTGCTCCAGGAGCCGCCATAGAAGAAGATCAGGACCGGCAAAGGTTGGCCGTCCGTGGCCGTTGGCGCGTAGATGTCGAGGCGTTGGCGTACGTCTTCGCCGTACGCTGCATCGTGAACAACGCGCATCACGCCGCGGTCGCGCGGGGCGAAGGCATCGAATGTCCCGAGGCTGGGAGAGCAGGCGGCGAGGGCCGAGAAAGCGGCGGCCAGGAGGAGGGTGCGACGGTGCATTTTTGGCTAATACGCTCAGGGGTACGCCTTCGGATTACAAGGGCCCACGCTTGCCCATGCATCCAAAGCCGGTCCGCCTCGCATCCCTTGGGCAAGAGGACAGCTGTGTTCAAGTCTAGGGGAGCCCCATGAAGATCATTCTCGCGGCCAGCGTGGCTGTTTTGGCGGCGGCGGGTACCGCATCGGCCGAGCAACGGCAGGTTCCGGGCTTTTCCCAGGTGGCGGCCAATGCTGGCACCGATGTAGAGGTCGTCGTTGGTCCTGCGTTCAGCGTCGATGTCAGCGGCCGCGACGCCGACCGGGTGGTCACGCGTGTCGAGGGTGGTGTGCTCATCGTCGAGCCGGTCCGGGGCAATTGGTTCCAACGCGGGCCACGCGATGCGCGCGTTCGCGTGACCATGCCGCGTGTCGATGGTTTGTCAGCGTCCAGTGGCGCCGATCTCAGCGCGACTGGGATCAATAGCGAGGCAATCGTGCTCGATTCATCGTCCGGCGCCGATCTCCGCGTCAGCGGCCGCTGCGGCAGCTTCAGCGCAGACGCATCAAGCGGCAGCGACATCCATGCGCAGGACCTGCGCTGCGAGAACGGCAGCGTCGACGTGTCATCCGGCGCCGACGCGCGCGTGTTTGCGTCGGGGCGTTTAAATGTCGACGCATCAAGCGGTGGCGGAGTTCTCACGTATGGAGATCCCGGCCTCGGCGATGTTGATCTTTCCTCGGGCGGCTCCGTACGCCGCGCCAGCCGTTAAGGAGCGAAATCATGCGTGTTCTCTTTATCGCGAGCGTTGCTCTCATCGCGCTGTCCAGCGTGGCCGGAGCCGAGGTGCGCAATCTCACTGGTTTCAACAGCATCAACACCTCCGATCGCATCGCGGTCGAGGTGCGCCAAGGCGATGCTTATCGTGTCGAAGTTCTGGGCTCTGATGCCCAACAGGTGCGCACGCAACTCGACGGCCGCGCGCTTGAAATACGACAGCGCAACCGTCCGTGGTTCGGCGGCCCGCGCGACATTGATGCGCGCGTTATCGTCACCACGCCCAACATTGACGGCCTCGCCGCTTCGCGCGGCGCCAGCATCCGGGCGGAGGACATCCGCGCCAGTGACATCTCGCTGGCTGCCTCGATGGGTGGTTCGATCGACATCTCCGGAGAGTGCCGGGCACTTTCCGCTGCAGCCTCAATGGGCGGCTCAATCGACGCAGACAGTTTCGAGTGCCAAACCGCGAACATCTCAGCCTCGATGGGCGGCGACGCGGAAGTATTTGCTTCACGCACCTTCAACGCATCCGCGTCGATGGGGGGTGCGGTGCGCATTGAGGGCAATCCTCAGACCGGCGAACGCACCGCCTCGATGGGCGGCTCGATCTCCAGCAACTAACCACAGAGTGGCGGGAACCGGGGCGATAGCACTGCGTTTGGTTCCCGCATGGAACCCGCCCCCGATCTCGCCAGCTTAACAATCGCGCCGGCGCGGGCGATGCCGCCCGCAGCGAAGGCGCTGATCTTTTTCAATCAAAAAGCCGGCAGTGTTGGGCCGAACGACCGCGAGAAGTTGGCCTCGACGCTCCTTGAAGCCGATATTGGGCAATACGCGCTGATCGATGCGGAGAAAATCTCCGCTGAGCTCTTTGCGCGCGCCAAGGAGTTCGACGTCATTATCGTGCTTGGCGGCGACGGCACTGCCCGCGCAGCAGCCGAACTCGCGCCACGTGATGGCCCGCCATTGGTGCTGTTGCCGGGCGGCACGCTGAACATTTTGCCGAAGGCGCTCTATGGCGACCTGCCCTGGCCGCAGGCGCTCGTCGCGGCGATGGATCGCGGCGTGGTGAAGCGCCTGCCGCTTGGCCGCGCCAACGGTGAAGCGTTTTATGTGGCCGCGCTCTTTGGTGGCACCACGATGCTAGTGCATGTGCGTGAGGCTGTCCGTGAGGGCAAGCCGCTCACTGCGTGGCGGCGACTGCGCGTTGCTTTACGTCGTTCGTTCGCTCGCTCCCTGCGCGCTCGCAAGGGGCGCGAACACATGCGCGAGGTGGAGGCGCTCGGCGTGCTGTTGCCAAGTTTCTCCGGTGGGCTCGAAGCACAGGATCTTGAATGGGTGCGCTTAGAGGCGCGCCACGTGTTTGATCTCGCGCGCGTGAGCTTGAAGGCCATCACGGCGGGCTGGCGCGGAGATCAAGCGGTTGAGATCGCCCACACGCGCACGGGGGACGTCGATGCTGCTCTTGGCTATGTTCACGCCACGCTTGATGGCGAGCCGCGACGCTTCTATTCGCGCGTTCACATCAAGTATGACGCCAATGGGCCGAAGGTGTTGGCCCTAGAGACGCAAGAGGGCGCAGCTTAGTGCAGTTGGTGCATCTGACGGATCTGCATTTCGGCTGCGAGGATAAAACCGCGCTAGCCGCCGCTGCACGTTACGTCTCTGAACACAAGCCGGATGCAGTCATCATCACCGGCGACATTTCGAAAGACGGTTTGCAGGTTGAACTCAGCAATGCGTGCGCGTGGATGCGCGAGCTTGCGGCGCCGGTGATGCTAACGCCCGGCAATCACGATGTGCCGTACTTGGAGATGTGGGGCAGATTGGCCTATCCGTGGAAGCGCTTCGAGCGCGCCGCGGAGGGCATTCAGACTGCGCCATGGCACACCGATAAGTGGAGCGTCGTGCCGGTGAACACGGCGCGTGCCTGGCAATTTCGTTTGAACTGGGCCCAAGGCGAAATTTCGCGCGGCCAGACAGCGATAGCCGCAGCGGAGCTTCAGCGCGGCCAACCAGGCGCACTGCGTATCGTAATCACCCACCATCCGCTCGATTGGCCGAACGACGCTCCCATCAAGGGGCTGACGCGCGGCGGCCCTCGGGCGTTGGAGAAGCTTGTCGACGCGGGGGCCGAGCTTTTTCTGTCTGGCCATCTGCACTTCGCGTCAGCCCGGCTCTTTCAACGCAAGGCGCTGAGCGTCGTGAGCGGGACGCTCTCACAGCGTGTGCGCCACGAACCGTGCGCGTTCACTGTGGTGCGCCATCCCCAGGATGACGTGATCGAGACTGAGGTCGTCTATATCGTCCAGGGCCGATGCGAGACCGCCAGTATCCGCCAGTTCCGGCTGAACGCCCCACTCCAACCGGGCGCACCAGCGGAAATCCGGGCAGAGACTTGAGGTTTCCGGCCTTTGGGGGCCAGACGCGGCGTTTCGGGAAGGTTTCGGGCAGGACGGAGGCTTGCCCCAATCCCGGCTTTGGCCTATCAGCCCCGCTTTCCCGGACGCTCCGGGACCCAGGAGTTTACCGGCTATGGCCGTTCCGAAGCGAAAAACCTCACCGTCGCGCCGCGGCATGCGCCGCGCTCACGACAAGCTGCCGAAGAACACCTACGTCGAAGACGCGGAGTCCGGTGAGCTGCGCCGTCCACACCACATTGACCTGAAGAGCGGCCGTTATCGCGGCAAGCAGATACTCAAGGCCAAGGAAGACTGATCGTCGTGCGGTTCTTAGCGCTGGCCTTAGTCGCCTTGGCGTTAGCCGCATGCCAACAGGACCCGCCGCCGCAAGGCGCGCGGGATGCATCCGTTCCTCCGCTGAGCGTCGAAGGCTATGGCGACATGCGCATCGGCATGCCGATCTCTGATGCGCATCGGGTCGACGCGCCGCCGCTTGAAGAAGGTATTCCGGGCGCGTGTTCGCAGCAAGCTTACGCCACCACCGATGGCGACCAGCTCTGGTTGATGTTTGAAGGCGGCGTCATCACGCGCATTACTGCCTCAGCCGAAGCGCCGCGTACGCGCACAGCGCAAAACGTTGGCGTGGGCTCGACAGATGCTGAAGTGCGCACCGCTTATCAGAACGTCATAGAAGAACCCGCGCACTACAGCGACGCGCGGGCGCACAATCTGGTCGTTTGGACTGTGCCTGAGCAGAGCGGTTTTCTGTTCGAAGTGAACGAGCAGGGTATCGTCACCGCTGTTCACGCGGGCGGGTCGTCGATCCTTTACATGGAAGGCTGCGCCTGAGCTAAGCTCCCGGTAGGGGAGACGCGCGCCATGCGGTTTGTCGTTCTTGCAGCATTTCTAGCTCTCACGGCGTGTGGCCAAGCCGCAGCGCCTGTGGATGGGCCGCCGCCGCAAGACTGGTCCCAGCTGCCGCAAGCGCTCGCTGACGCCTCGCTCACCAGCGACGGGCTAGGGCCAATCCGCATCGGCGGGCCGGTGGCCGCCGTGCTGGCCGCTTTTCCGAACCGGTTCGAGGAAGGCGAAGCCTATGAGGCCAGCCCCGAATGCCGCGAGTATGGCCTGTTCGCCTCGCCGCCCGGCCAAGTGGCGTTACTGACCTATAACGGCGTGGTGCAACGGATTTCACTCTATGACACCGCACTCCGCACCGATCGTGGCGTTGGTATTGGCTCGGGCGCCGCTGAAGTTATAGCTGCTTACCCCGATGCTGAGCGCGCAAGCGCTGAATACACGCCTGCGCCAGGTCATGAGCTCTTTGTCTGGGCCAACCGCGAGACACATGTCGGCCTGCGCTTCGAGATCGGAGAAAACGAGCGAGTCACGGCCATCCATGCCGGCTCGGACCTTACCAACATCGAGGGCTGTGCGACCATCTGACGGACGGGCGCGCGGGCGCTTGCCTTTTCGCGCCGAGCGGTTTCCAAAGGCCGCTTCAAATCATCCCTAACCAGGTGTCCCCATGACCGGCATCGCCGACATTATTGGCCGTGAAATCCTCGATAGCCGCGGCAATCCGACGGTTGAAGTCGATGTCTGGCTGGAGGACGGCGCGATGGGCCGGGCAGCGGTGCCGTCGGGCGCATCGACAGGCGCTCACGAGGCAGTAGAGAAGCGCGACGGGGAGCCGGATCGGTATCACGGCAAGGGCGTACGTGATGCGGTTGAGGCCGTGGAAGGCGAGATCTCAAACGCCATTCTCGGCATGGATGCCGAAGAGCAGCGACGCATTGATGCGGTGATGATCGAACTCGACGGCACCGAGAACAAAGCGCGCCTCGGCGCCAACGCGATCCTCGGCGTTTCGCTCGCTGTGGCGAAGGCGGCGGCGCAAAGCTCAGGTCAGCCGCTCTATCGCTATCTCGGCGGCGTGCAGGCGCGCGTGTTGCCGACGCCGATGATGAACATCATCAATGGCGGCGCCCACGCCGACAATCCGATCGACATTCAAGAGTTCATGATCATGCCGGTCGGCGCCGAGACCATCGCGGACGCTGTGCGCATGGGCTCGGAAGTCTTCCACACGCTCAAGAAACAATTGAAGGACGCTGGCCACTCAACCAACGTTGGCGATGAAGGCGGTTTCGCGCCTAACCTCGCCGGCGCCGACGAGGCCATCGGCTTTATCCTCAAGTCCGTGGAGAAGGCCGGTTATAAGCTGGGCGAAGATATCGTCATCGCGCTCGATTGCGCCGCCACCGAATATTTTAAGAAAGGCAAGTACGAGCTGGCAGGCGAGAGCAAGTCCCTGTCACCGGAAGCCAACGCCGCTTACCTCGCCGATCTCGTCGCGCGCTATCCGATCGTTTCGATAGAGGACGGCATGTCAGAAGACGATCTCGAAGGCTGGGCTGCACTGACCGAATTGGTCGGCGACAAGTGCCAATTGGTCGGCGATGATCTTTTCGTCACCAACATGAAGCGTCTGGAGTTGGGCTTTGAGAAGGGTTTGGCGAACGCCATCCTGATCAAGGTCAATCAGATCGGCACGCTGACTGAGACGCTCGACGTCGTCGATATGGCGCAGCGTGCTGGCTACTCGGCGGTGATGAGCCACCGCTCCGGCGAGACGGAGGACTCCACCATCGCCGATCTCGCGGTGGCGACGAACTGCGGTCAGATCAAAACCGGCTCGCTGGCGCGCTCTGATCGTACCGCAAAGTACAATCAGCTGATCCGCATCGCTGAACTTCTGAACGATCAAGCCCACTACGCCGGCGCCGATACAATCGTTGGCCGTTGAGGCGAACCGATTGCACGCGCGCGAATCTACTGGATAGCTTTGCCTTATGAGTCTGCCACGCCGACAGTCCCGCTCGCGTAAGCGCGAACCCGCGTGGGCGTCGTATTCGGACGCGGATTTGCTGGGACTACGCTTCAAGGATTTGAAGCTTTCGATCTCCGGAACTTGGCTCGAAGAGCGCATCGACGCGCTCCACGCTGAACTCGATGCGCGTGGCCTTCGGGTGCGCGCGCACGCGTGGCTCTCCACAGAATGGTTCAGCCCGCACGATACGCCGGGCATCGCCATTCCGTTCTATCTCGCGCACCCGCGTCTGATGCGGCTTGAGCGCAAGATGGTTCTGGAAGTGGAGGGCGGTACGCAGCGTGAGTGCATGCGCATCCTGCGCCACGAGGCTGGGCACGTTGTGCAGCGCGCTTATGGGCTGCACCGCCGTGCGTCCTGGCGGAAGATGTTCGGCAGCGCGTCGAAGACGTATCCCGATTTCTACCGGCCCAATCCGACGAGCAAGAATTACGTCCAGCATCTGCGCCGCTGGTACGCGCAGTGCCATCCGGATGAAGACTTCGCCGAGACGTTTGCGGTGTGGCTGACGCCGCGCTCTGGCTGGCGCAAGCACTATGCCGAGTGGCCGGGCGCGCTGAAGAAGCTCGAATATGTCGACGAGTTGATGGCGGAACTCACGGGCGTGCGTCCGCCGCCTAAGCCGCGCACCAAAATGGAAGCGCTGACATCGTTGAATACAACGCTCGAAGAGCATTACGACGAAAAGCGCGCGCGCTTTTCGGTTGAAACGCCGCACGTGCTTGATCGCGATCTGACGCGGATATTCTCCAAAGAGAGGCGCAATCGCAGCGCGCCGCCGGCAGCCGCCGTGATCCGCAAGCATCGCAGCAAGATCATGCGCTCGGTCGCGCGGTGGTCGGGTGAGTATCCGCTGGCTCTCGATCACGCCATCGATGACATCATCGACCGCACACGCGCGTTGAAACTGCGCGCCACGGGTGGCGAGAAGCGCATGCGTGATGACCTGACGGATCTGCTCACCGCAAAATCGGTGATGTCACTTTATAGCTCCGGCCGCCGGCAGACGTTCGCAGTATGAAAGAGAACCTTCGCGTCCTCGTTCTCTGCCATCCCGACGGTGTGCCACCGGCTACGATGGAAGGCCTCTCGCCCAAAGAAATCGACTTCTACAAGACCGAGTACGACGTCATCACGACGTTGGTTGAGCTTGGCCACGAAGTGCGCGTGCTTGGGGTTCAGTACGATCTAAAGCCGATCCGCGACACGATCGAGGCTTGGAAGCCGGACGTCGTCTTCAACCTGCTGATCGAGTTTCATGGCGAAGCCGTCTACGGGCAGAACATTGCCAGCTTCCTTGAGCTGATGCGCGTGCCGTACACGGGCTGCAATCCGCGTGGGCAAGTGCTGGCGCAGGGCAAGGATCTTTCGAAGAAGCTGCTGAAATATCACCGCATCGCGACGCCTGCGTTTGCGGTGTTCAATCAGGGCCGCGTTGTGCGCCGGCCGGGGCGCTTACGCTTCCCGCTGATCGTGAAGAGCACGATCGAAGATGCGTCAATGGGTATTTCCCAGGCGTCGGTTGTCGAGAGTGACGAGAAGTTGGCCGAGCGCGTGAAGTTCGTGCACGAGCTTTGCGGCACGCCGGCCATTGCAGAGCAATATATCGATGGCCGCGAGATTTATGTCGGCGTCTTCGGCAATGAGCGCTTGAAGGCTTTGCCGGTGTGGGAGCTGCAGTTCGAAAAACTCACGCCCGGCACGTTTCCGATCGCTACCGAACGCGTGAAGCGCAATATCGGACACCAAGAGCGCATTGGCCTAGCGCAGGGGCCGGCGTTGGATCTCTCTAACGGCCAAGGCAATCGCATCCGTGAAGCCGCCAAGCGCATCTATCGCGTGCTCGATCTCGATGGCTATTGCCGCATCGATTTCCGCCTGAGCCGCGATGGCGTGCCGTACTTCATCGAAGCCAATCCCAACCCGGAAATTGCGCGCAGCGAAGAGTTTGCGCAGTCAGCGGCGCATGATGGCGTTCAGTATCCTGAACTGATCAGCCGTATTCTGGCGCTTGCGATCGCACGCACTGGCGCTGAAGCCGAGTAGCGTCAGCTCTTCTGCGCCAACGCACTCTTATGGGCGCCCCACAGCAGATAGACCGGGATGCCGATCGCCATCCAAATGAAGAAGCGCTCGATTGTACCGGCGTTTAGGCTTGAGAAGAGATAAAGGCAGCCGACGATCGCGAGCGGCGCGATGATCCACGCCAAAGGCGTGCGGAACGGGCGCTCACGACCGGGTTCACGGCGGCGCAGCACCAAGAGCGAGATTGCGACCGCAATAAATGCCGCAAGCGTTCCAGCGTTCGCGAGCGAGGCGATTTCGCCGAGCGTCAGCAGGCCCGCGAGGATCGAGCAGACAAAGGCCGTCAGAATGGTGACGAAGACCGGCGTGCCGAGCTTGGAGTGAACGCGCGACCACGAACTCGGCAGCAAGCCGTCGCGCGCCATGACGTAGAATATCCGCGTTTGGCCGTAGAGGAAGGCGAGGATCACGGTTGGAATGGCGATCGACGCAACGCCACCGACAATCGCCGCCGCTTCCGGCTGGCCGAGTGAGCGCACAATAAGCGCGATCGGTTCGCCGCTTGTCGAGAACTCGCGGAAATCCATAGCGCCGATCGCTGCAGCGCCGATGGCCATGTAGAGCACCGTGCAGATCAGCATCGAGCCGACAATGCCGATGGCGAGATCGCGTCCAGGATTCTTCGCTTCTTCCGCTGCGGTCGAGACTGCGTCGAAGCCATAGAACGCGAAGAACATCACCGCCGCACCAGCCATGATGCCAACGTTCGTGCCGGTTTCGGTTGGCGTTGAACCCCAGCCGAACGGCGCGAATGGCGTGAAGTGGCTGATGTCGAAGGCGGGGAGGGCGATGACAAGGAAGAGGATCAGCGCTGCGATCTTGGCGACAACGAGAATGGTGTTGATCCACGCACTCTCGCGCGTGCCGAGCATAAGCAATCCGGCGACGACGAAGATGATGAAGATTGCGAGCGGATTGATGTGGAGCGCGTGTCCGGCGACTTCGCCGAGTTGGATCATCTGCGGCATGTCGATGCCCCAGCCTGTCAACAGGCCTGAAGCGTAGCCGGACCAGCCGACGGCGACGGCGCTGACGACAACCGAGTATTCCAAGATGAGCGCCCAGCCGACGATCCAGCCGATCAGTTCGCCGAGTGCGGAATAGGAATAGGTGTAGGCGCTGCCCGAGGCGGGCATCATCGTCGCCAGCTCAGCGTAGCAGAGCGCAGCGCACGCACAGACGAGACCGGCGACGCCGAACGACACGATGATGCCGGGGCCAGCCATGCCTGCGCCTTGGCCGATCAGTGCGTAGATGCCCGCGCCGACGATCGCGCCAACGCCAAGCGCTACGAGATGCGGCCACGACAGAGTGCGCTTCAGCTCTTGATGCTGCGGCGCCTCGATGGGCTTCCGCCGGTTCCAGAACGCCATGTGATCCCCCCGCTTTGGTCGCGACCTTAAGGGGAGGTGGCTTAGTTGCGCCAGTGCGCGCTGATCGGCGGTTGTTTCGGGCCCGTTTGTGCAGTTCGCTGCAAAAATATTTTCGACAGCGGACGGGACTTCATCTGGAGTCCGAGCCTAAGCGCGCCCACCACATCTTGGGTCGTTTTGCTAAATAGCTGATTCACAACGATTCTTTGGACTCCTTTTGTTCTCTAAGCTCCTGATTCCGTAAAGATTTCATTAAGGAACAGGACTCATTTTGCCGGCTCTCACGAGGTCGGTACGATGGCGAAACATGGCGCTACGGCGCTCAGCATTGGGTTGGGGGCAGCGATCCTGTACCTCGGCGCACATGCCGTGACCGGCCGCCAAGGCCTTGTCGCCTACGTCGATCTGCAAGCCCAAGAGCGCACGCTGGAGAGCCGTCTCGATGCGGTGGAAGCGGAGCGCGTGCAGCTTGAGGCTCGCGCCGCGCGCATGCGCAACGAAACTCTCGACCTCGATTATCTCGACGAACGCGCTCGCGTTACGCTGGCGGCTGGTGATAGCGAAGAGATCGTCTTCGCCGTCGACTAAATCCTGAGCGGCAGCCCTTCGGCCGTCACCAGCACATCGTGACGCGCCCAGCCGGTCTGTCCGGTTTCAAGCTGCAGCTGATACCAGCGGTGCTCGCCCTGTTGGATGCGGCCAGTGACCGTGACGGTCGCACCGGCTTCGAGGCGGACAATGCGCGGCGCGCGCGTGCCAGGGCGCGTACGGATGTTGGCGCCGGCGCGGCCCGTGCGCGCTTCAACAGCGGGTGAGATCGCGGTGACGTTTGCGACGGGACGTGCGGGCGCGGCCTGGTTCACCGTTACGCTCTGGTGCACGAAGCCGACACGGCCATCTTCGAGCACGACGCGAAACCACCATTCGCCCTGAACTTCTATGCGGCCATTGACGTTGAGCGGTGCGTTGGCGGGAAGCTCTTGCAGGATCGTCGCGCTTGGCAGCGGATAGTTGCGCACGTTCGCGCCGGTGCGGCTGGCCATCATGGGGCGCTCGGGTGCGTAGTCGTGCGCGGACACGTTGCTACCGTCAGGCGTGCCTTCTTCGCGGCGATCGGGCGCGAGCAGGATTGATGACGCTTCCGCCCAAACCGTGCCGAGACCGCCGCGCAGCGAGGTGTTCGTCAGAGCGACGTACGCAAGAGCAACAGCGCCAACCAGCAATCCAAGGCGCAGCCACGGCAGTCCGCGCCGGCGTGGTACGCGCGGCATGTAGGCTGGATCGTACGGCGCCATGATCGGCTCGCGCGCCATCGCACGAGGTGGCGCTGCGGGGACAGGGCGCGGCGGACGCAAGTTGGTTCGCTGAGGCTTCGAACGGAGTACGCCTTCGAGCTTCTTCTGCCCGGAATAGAAACCGGACTCGGGCGCCACCGGATCGGAATAAAAAAGGATGTAATTGCGCTCGGCGAGAAACTCCGGCGGCCGGCCCTGCAGAGGCTCAGGCATCACTGGAATGACGCGCTTGCCCAAACGCTGCGCCTCGATGATCTCCCACTCGCACTCAATGGCGTCAGCCGATGAGTCCGTGAGCACGAAGACGACTGCTTCGGAGTCCGAAAGTGCTGCCGTGATCCGCGGACGCCAGACCTCGGCTGATCCAACATCACGCCCATCGAGCGTCGGCTTGAAACCGCGGTCGCTCAGCATCGCGCAGAGCTGGTGGGTCCAGTCTGCGTCCACGCGCGTCGAAGAAACGAAAACTTTCATTCTGAAGTCACACGCGGTGGAGAGATCATGACGCCAACATAGCTAGCGCCAGCTTTGGTCGGAACCAGGGCGATTGAGCGCGCTTAAATTATCGTCGCGTACCTGAGCGGTGGCTGAGCCGATCCATGTTGCAATGCAGCATCGCAAAGCTTTCTGGCGAGCCAAGTCATTCCCGCATAAGAGAAACGCGCCGCACGCCATGGACCGTGTCTCGGGTCTCGGGCTTTACCTAACGGCGGAGGAACATACGGAATGGCCAAAGCCAATGGGAAGCATGCGGTCGAAGCGACTGCGGACGAGTTGCTTCAATACTATCGCGACATGATGCTCATCCGGCGGTTCGAAGAGCGCGCTGGCCAGCTTTACGGCATGGGTCTCATCGGCGGCTTCTGCCACCTCTATATCGGCCAGGAAGCCGTCGTCGTCGGCATGCAGGCCGCGCTGAAAGAGGGCGATCAAGTGATCACCGCGTATCGCGATCACGGGCACATGCTAGCCGCCGGCATGACGGCGAATGGCGTCATGGCTGAATTGACTGGCCGCAGCGGCGGCTATTCAAAAGGCAAGGGCGGCTCGATGCACATGTTCAGCATCGAGAAGGCGTTCTATGGCGGCCACGGCATTGTCGGCGCGCAAGTCTCGCTCGGCACCGGTCTCGCCTTCGCCAACAAGTATCGTAAAGACGGCAAAGTCTGCCTGACCTATTTCGGTGACGGCGCGGCGAACCAAGGCCAAGTGTACGAGAGTTTCAACATGGCGGCGCTTTGGAAGCTGCCGTGCATCTACATCGTCGAAAACAATCAGTATGCAATGGGCACGTCGATCCAACGTTCATCGTCGGAAACGCATCTGCATAAGCGCGGCGTTAGCTTCAACATTCCGGGCGAAGAAGTTGACGGCATGGATGTCGTCGCGGTTCGCGAAGCTGGCAAGCGCGCTGTCGAACGCGCACGCGCGGGCGAGGGGCCGTACCTGCTTGAGATGAAAACCTACCGCTATCGCGGCCACTCTATGTCCGATCCGGCGAAGTATCGCACCAAGGAAGAGGTCGAGGAGCAGAAGACCAAGCACGACCCGATCGAGCGCGTGAAGAAGCAGCTCATCGATGCGGGTCACGCCACCGAAGAGCAACTCAAGGACATCGATCGCGAGATTCGCGGCATCGTGACTGAGAGCGCGACATTCGCGCAGGAAAGCCCGGAGCCGGATCCGAGCGAACTGATGACCGACATTTATCTCGAAGCGTGATTGCTGGGGAGGCAAACACTATGACCGTTGAACTCACTTATCTCGCTTACACGATCGCGCTCTTCTTCGTGGTGGTGTTCTTGCAAGCTGGCGCTGGTATCCGTCAGCACGGCGGCATGACGCTCGCCAATAGCCGCGACAACCTGCCGGCGCCGAACACGTATCTCGCGCGCATGAAGCGACTGGTCGATAATTACCGCGAAAACCTCTGGTTCTTCGTCCCGCTCATTCTGATCGCGGCGATCTCGGGCATCTCCAATCAATGGACGGTGCTTGGCGCGCAGATATTCTTCTTCTCGCGGCTCGCGCACGCGATTTGGTACATTGGCGGCTGGCCGCTGCTTCGTCCGATCTTCTGGTTCGCGGGCATCATCGCCTGCGGGATGATCTTCCTCGCTCTGTTCGGGATCCTGAACTGATGACGCAAATTCTCATGCCCGCGCTTTCTCCGACGATGGAGGAGGGCAATCTCGCGAAGTGGCTGGTGAAGGTCGGCGATAAGATCGAGCCGGGCCAGGTCATCGCTGAAATCGAAACCGATAAGGCGACGATGGAAGTCGAAGCTGTCGATGAAGGCACCGTCACAGCGCTCTTGATCGAAGAAGGCGCACAAGGCGTGAAGGTCAACACACCGATTGCGGTGCTGGATGGAGCAGGCGAAGCGCCAGCGCCGAAGCAAGAAGCAAAGAAGCCGGCAGCGAAAGAAGCGCCGGCCGCCGCACGCTCTGAGCCGAGCAAGCCTGCGGCAACGCAGAGCGATCCGGAAATTCCTGCCGGCACGCAAATGATCAAGATCACGCTGCGTGACGCGCTTCGCGATGCGATGGCCGAAGAGATGCGCCGCGACGATCGGGTTTTCCTGATGGGCGAGGAAGTCGCCGAGTATCAGGGCGCTTACAAAGTCAGCCGTGAATTGCTGCAGGAGTTCGGGCCGACGCGCGTCGTCGATACGCCAATCACCGAACATGGCTTCGCCGGTTTGGGCGTCGGCGCAGCGATGGCGGGCTTGAAGCCAATCGTTGAGTTCATGACGTGGAATTTTGGCATGCAGGCCATCGACCACATCATCAACTCCGCCGCCAAGACGCTCTACATGTCCGGTGGCCAGATCAAATCGAGCATCGTGTTTCGTGGTCCCAACGGCGCCGCAGCGCGCGTCGCCGCGCAGCACAGCCAGGATTATTCGTCGTGGTATTCCCACGTGCCAGGTCTCATCGTCATCGCCCCGTACGACGCTGCGGACGCTAAGGGCTTGCTCAAAGCAGCGATCCGCAATCCGAACCCCGTCGTCTTCCTCGAACACGAAATGCTCTACGGCGTCGAGTTCGAGATCCCGGACGTCGAGGATTGGATAGTGCCGATCGGCAAGGCGAAAATCCGCCGCGTCGGCAGCGACGTCACCATCACGGCGCACTCGCGCATGGTTGGATTGGCGCTGAAGGCTGCGGAGCAATTGGCGGACGAAGGCATCGACGCGGAGGTCATTGATCTGCGAACGCTGCGTCCGCTGGATAGCGACACGATTATCGAAAGCGTCAAGAAGACCAACCGCATTGTCACGGTCGAAGAGGGCTGGGCCCAATCGGGCGTCGGCGCTGAGATCGCGGCGCGCGTGACGGCGGAAGCATTCGATTATCTCGATGCGCCACCGACGCGCGTGCACCAAGTCGATGCGCCGCTCGCATATGCGGCCAATCTCGAAGCGCTGGCGCTGCCGAACGTCGATAAGATCGTCGATGCAGTGAAAGCGGTTACCTACAGGTGATCGTCGCGATGGAGGGCGCGTCATGAGCGAAGGCGAAGTCATGGAGCAGATCGTGGGCTATATGAGCCTGCTGTTGCTCGGCGTCTCAATCATTTTCACGGTCGTTTCGACCTACATCGTGGCGCTCAACTATTTTGTCGGAGACGCTAATCTGGTCGCGCGCATCGGCGCCTTCGCGTTTGTATCGCTGATCCTTGCGCTTCTGCTCGTCGTTATGGTCGGCGCGCAGACGGCGCATGACGGCTTAATCGAGCGCTTGCACGAGCTCGATACGGAAGGCGCGCTCACTGCGGCTGGACAAGCAGCGCTGCGCAATGCTGCCAGCGGCGTCGACGCGGCGGTGAGACTGCTCACATGGCTTGGCATGAGCGCCGTCCTCGCAGCGCTGGCCTACATGACGTTCTTGCATCGCTGGAAACCAGACATTGTGAACGTTCAGATTCAATCGAAGAAAGCCGCTTCGTAATGTCGACCCAAATCACCATGCCAGCGCTGTCGCCGACGATGGAGGAGGGCAACCTCGCGAAGTGGCACGTGAAAGCCGGCGACACGATCGAGCCTGGCCAAGTCATCGCCGAGATCGAAACCGATAAGGCGACGATGGAAGTTGAAGCGGTTGATGAAGGCGTGATCGAAGAAATTTTGGTACCGGAAGGCAGCCAAGGCGTGAAGGTCAACACGCCAATCGCGACGCTGAAAGGCGAGGGCGCGCCGGCAGCGAAGACGCCAGCCAAGCAAGATACGAAGCCCGCGCCGAGCGCTGCCAAGCAACAAGCCGCCGCGCCGTCGTCAGAGCGTAAGGCGACGCCGCAAACCGTGAGCGCAACCGCCGGCGATCGTGTGCTCGCATCGCCGTTAGCACGCCGCTTGGCTGAGCAGGGCGGGATCGATCTCTCTGGCTTGCAAGGCTCAGGCCCGAACGGTCGCATCGTGAAAGCTGACATCGAGGCTGCGGCGAAGTCACCGCGCACAGCCGAAGCGGCGCCGCAGCAATCGCGTGAAGTCTCGACGCGTGCGCCGCAGCAAGCGCCCGCCCAACACAAGACGCTGGAGCAGCAAGGCATCCGGCAGGGCAGCTATGATCTCGTCCCGCTCGATCTCATGCGCAAGACCATCGCTAAGCGCATGACGGAGAGCTTCCGTGACATTCCGCACTTCCCGCTGACCATCGAGATAGAGATCGACGCGCTGCTGAAGGCGCGCGGCGAGATCAACAAACGCTTCGCTGACAATGGCGTGAAAATATCGGTCAACGACATGTGCATCAAAGCGGCCGCGTTGGCGCTGAAGCTCGTGCCTGAGGCTAACGCGAGCTACACGCCTGACGGCATCGCGCTCCACCATCACGCCGATGTCGCAGTCGCCGTCGCTATCCCTCACGGCTTGATCACGCCGATCGTCTGGCAGGCCGAAACCAAAGGCCTCGCACAAATCAGCGCAGAGATGGCGGATCTGGCGCTACGCGCGCGAGAGAAGAAGCTAAAGCCCGAAGAATTTCAGGGCGGCACGTTCTCGATCTCGAACATGGGTATGCTCGGCATCAAGAGCTTCGCTTCGATCATCAACGAACCGCACGGCATGATCATGTCGATCGGCGCCGGCGAGAAACGACCGATCGTGAAGAACGATGCGTTGGCAATCGCTACGATGATGACAGTGACTGTGACGTGCGATCACCGCGTCGTGGACGGTGCGCTGGGCGCGGCGTTTCTTAAGGCGTTCCGGAGCTTCCTAGAAGATCCGATGGCGATGTTGCTCTAATCGAGAGCAGGTGGGGGAGCATGCGTGTCGATATGGATGCTTTGATCGACGAACTCGGGCGCAATGCAGGGGATCTCTGGTTTCTCGCGGTCATCGGTTCGTTTCTTGTGATGGTGTGCGAGGCGGCTAAGCCGAAGCCGGCTGAAGGCGAGAGCAAAGCAGCGCCCGAAGGGCTCGCGCTGCTGGTGATGATCTTGAGCCTCATCACGCCCCTACTGCTCTTCTTTCACGCCTTCCTCACCGCCAGCGGCGCGCTGATCGCGATCATCGCGATGATTGGCGGTTCCATCCTCGTGTCCGCAATTGTCGGATGGATTATTGGCGCCGCGATTCCCGACTTCGGACGGACGCTCAATCGCGCTGCGCCATTCCTGGCGATCGCGGTTTTCGCGCTGACGGCGTTTGTAACTTGGCGGACGGTATTCGAGTTGGTGAACGGCTTCGTCGCCAACGGCGCTTAGGCGGCGCGTCCGAGTTTCTTGGCGACGAGCGTGTTGAGTTCGTTGGTGACGGTGCGGCGGATTTCGTGGGCGAAGTTCGGCAGCTCCGCCAGTTGCAGGATCGCCTGCAGGTGCGCCTCGACCACGCTGCGGTTCATCCGCTCCTCGCCGCCGACCGCTTTCACGTAGTTTGACAGCGAGAACGTCGCCGAGACGAGCATCGGCTCTTTCAGATCGTTGGCGAGCACGCTCAGCTGGGCGCAGGTGAGCTTGAAATCGCGCGCATCGCCGCCAGGCGGAAGTGCTACGAGCATACCCATAAGGCGCTCGACATACATGCGCACCAGGCCCTTGCGGATCTGGGTCTCTGGAGTGTCGTCCTGGTCGCTGCGGCCCTCGGCGTGCGCTTGCTTGCGCTGAACCGATTTGATCCGGCGGTGAACGGTAAGCACCGAGAAGGGGCGGATGACGAATTCATCGACGCCAGCCTCGCGTGCGGCGTCCACGTCGCGCTGGCGGCGGCGCTCGGCCAGCATGATGACCGGTAGTTTGCGTCCGGCGTCTCCAGCTTCACCGGCGCGCAGTTGGCGCACAAGGTCGAGGCCTAACGCGCCACTAAAGTCCCAGTCGACGAGCAGAATGTCAGGAGGGGACATGCGCACGTGCGAACGGCATTCTTCAAGCGACGCGGCGTAAGTGATGTTGGCGCGGCCAGATGAGCGCAACGCATCGGTCATCAGCCGGCGCTCGAACGGGCGCTCGTCGGCAACGAGGTAGCGGAGTTCCGCTTCTTCAAGGTCGGTGCGCGCGCTATTGGACACGTAACGGACCTTACGCGAGTACCTTTAATTTTCCGGCCAATGCGTGCACGCTTTCAGCGTAAACATTAGATGAATCGGTTAAGGCACATTGATGTTTTCGTTGTTGCTCGCCTCGTTCGTGACCTTCTTCGTCGCCATCGATCCGGTGGCGATGGCGCCGATGTTCACGACCATGACCGCGCGCATGACGCCCGAGTGGCGCCGGCAGATGGCGATCAAATCGGTTGCTATCGCCACGGGCATTTTGCTGGCGTTTGCGTTCGGCGGCGCGTGGCTGCTGGAGCAGATCCACGTCTCCATCGACGCCTTCCGCATTGCCGGCGGCATGCTGCTGTTCTTGATCGCTGTGGACATGCTGTTCGAGAAGCGCGCCGAGCGCCGCGATGAGCGCGCCGAGAAGGTGGCGGCGGAGCAAGCCAAGCACCCTGAGCATCAGGACGACATCTCGGTCTTCCCGCTGGCGATCCCGCTCATCTCCGGACCCGGGGCGATTGCGTCGATCATGCTGTTCTTCGCGGAGCACGAAGGGCCTGCCGAGCGCGGTATGATCCTACTGGGCGTCGGCGCGAACTTGGCCCTGTGCCTGATTGCGTTTTTAATGGCGGGACCGCTTTCGAAGATCATGGGCCCGACGGTCGCATCGATGCTAACCCGCGTGTTCGGCATCCTGCTAGCCGCCCTGGCCGCGCAGTTCGTGGTCGACGGCATTAAGAACGCGTTCGGGATTGGCTAATTTCGCATCGCAGCATCGCGAGGTAGCGCCTTCACCTAGGGGCGAGGCCTGCTAAGTAGCTCCCTATGAGCACATCTTTCGACGTCATCGTCATCGGTTCCGGCCCCGGGGGCTATGTCACCGCAATCCGCGCCGCACAGCTCGGCATGAAGGTCGCCATCGTTGAGCGTGACCGGCTCGGCGGCATTTGCCTCAACTGGGGCTGCATTCCGACGAAAGCGCTACTGCGCAGCGCGGAAGTGTATCGCAACTTCCAACACGCCAAAGAGTACGGGCTCTCCGCCGAGGGTGTGAAGTTCGACCACGAAGCCGTTGTGAAGCGCTCGCGCGGCGTGGCTGGACGAATGGAGAAGGGCGTCCAGTTCTTGATGAAGAAGAACAAGATCGAAGTGATCGAAGGCGAAGCTCGGCTCGAGAAGGGGAGCACTGCGCCGAAGGTAATCGTGGAGAAGGACGGCAAGGATACGTCGATCGAGGCCAAGCACGTCATACTCGCCACCGGCGCGCGCGCGCGCGAAATTCCCGCTGCGGGCCTGAAGAGCGACGGCAAGCGCATCTGGACCTATCGCGATGCGATGACGCCGCCGGAATGGCCGGATTCACTTTTGGTGTTCGGCTCAGGCGCGATCGGCATTGAGTTCGCCAGCTTCTATGCCGCGTTCGGCGTGAAGGTGACGGTGGTTGAGCTGCTTGATCGCGTGTTGCCCGTTGAAGACGAGGAAATCTCGGCGTTCGCAAAGAAGCGCTACGAGAAGGAAGGGCTAACCATCCGCACCTCCACCGAAGCCAAGTCGCTGAAGGCGACGGCGAAGGGTGTTGAGGCGGTTGTCTCGTCAAAGGGCAAGGAAGAGACGCTGACGGCTTCGCACGCGATCGTCGCGGTGGGCATCACCGGGAATATTGAGAACCTTGGGCTAGAGGGCCTCGGCGCCAAAACCGATCGCGGTCACATCGCAACCGATGGTTACGGCAAGACGAATGTCGCCGGGCTTTATGCGATCGGCGATGTCACCGGCGCGCCGTGGCTGGCGCACAAGGCTTCGCACGAGGGGATCATTTGCATCGAAGCCATTGCCGGCAAGAAGCCGCACGCGATGATCAAGGAACGCATTCCGGGCTGCACCTACTCGCATCCGCAGGTCGCAAGCGTTGGTCTAACTGAAGCGAAAGCGAAGGCGGCGGGGCGTGAAGTGAAAGTCGGGCGCTTTCCATTCGTCGGCAACGGTAAGGCGATCGCGCTGGGCGAAGATCAAGGCATGGTAAAGATTGTGTTCGATGCGAAGACCGGCGAACTGCTCGGCGCGCACATGATCGGCGCAGAGGTCACCGAACTCATCCAGGGCTACGCTATTGCGATGCAGACCGAGACCACAGAGCAAGAGCTCATGGAAACCGTGTTCCCGCACCCGACGCTTTCAGAGATGATGCACGAAGCTGTGCTAGATGCTTACGGACGGGTGTTGCACGTCTAGGAGCGCGACGTGGCCGAGTGGCCTGAGCCAGAGGCTGATCCGGAAGAGCGCTCGCGCTGGTGGGGCAGACTTGCGCTCGCGGGCGCGGTGGGCGCTGGCTTGGTCCTGCTGACCAATGGCGGCGACCAATTCCGTCTGCCGATCCTATCACTGCCTGAGTTCGAGCTTCCATCATTTGAAATGCCTGAAGTGCCGATGCCGGATCTACGCGACCGCGAGAGTTCGGATCGAAACGCGCCGCCGGTCAGCAACGATGTGATGGACATGGTGGCGGGGGAGGCGGCGGACGGTGTGCCGGTCGCACGAGAGGCGTCGTTCAGCGCGTGCGTGGGCACCATTGACGTCGCCGCTCAATCACTTGGCACGCCGACTTTGGTTGAAGACGAGCCAGACCGGCGCGTCGCGCTGTTCAAGATTATCGACGGTCAACTCTGGATCACGTGCGCCGACGGCACTATGAGACTTGAACAGCGCGGTTAAGCCGCCTCCGCGCGCGCCACGAGATCGGCAGCCATCCGGCCCAGCGCGACGTAGTCCGTCTTGCCGGTGCCAAGCACTGGAATGCTCTCGACATGGATGATCTTCTTGGGCACGGCGATGTCTTGCACGCCATTCGCCTTGCACCACGTCACGAACGCACTTGAGTCCGCGTCGGCTTGGCTCGTGAAGAGAATAATCTTCTCGCCCTTGCGCGCATCCGGCATCGCAATCGCCGCATGCATGGCGCCCGGCCACACCTGTTGCGCGTAGCTCTCGACGGCATTGAGCGACACCATCTCGCCACCGACCTTCGCGAAACGCTTCACGCGGCCCAGGATCCGAATGTAGCCGTCCTGATCGACGTCCACGACGTCGCCGGTGTCGTGCCAACCTTCAGGCAATAGATCGATGCCGAAGGGTTTGGTCGGATCGAGATAGCCGCGCATCACGTTCGGGCCGCGCACATAAAGCTTCTGGCCGCCCTCGATGCCGGGGACCGGCTCCAAGCGCCACTCAATGCCCGGCACAAACTGGCCGACGCTGCCATGCCGATTGCGGCCAGGCGCGTTGACGGAGATCAACGGCGACGCTTCGGTCGCGCCATAACCTTCAAGCAGCTCGACGCCGAAGCGCTTCATATAGACTTCGCGGGTTTCCGGACGGACGCGCTCGGCGCCGAGCACCAGAAGGCGGATGCACTTCATGTCGTCGTCGTCGGCGTTGCGCGCATATTGCTGCGCGAATGTGTCGGTGGCGAAGAAGACGTTGGCGCCAGTCTCTTTGATCAGTTTTGGAATCTCTTTCACCGCCAGCGGCGACGGGAAGAGGAAAGTCTTGTGGCCTGTGAAGAGCGGCAGGAACACGCCGCCGAGCAAGCCGAAGCAATGGAACATCGGCAGAGGCGAGAAGAAGCTGAAGTCTGGCTCGAACGGAACGTGCGCGTAGCCCTGTTCGACGTTGGAGACGATATTAGCGTGGCTCAGCACTGCGCCTTTCGGCGTGCCGTACGAGCCTGAGGTGAAGAGGATAACGGCGGTATCATCAGGATTGCCCTTCGCCGCGAACAGGCGAGGCATCTTGCTCTTCGCGAGTGCTACGATCTTGTCGCCGATGTCGATCGTTTTGCCGACATCTTCGAGATAGATCAGCTTTGCGAACTTCGAGAGTTCGGCTTCAAGCGCCTCAAGCTTCGCGATCCGGATGAAGGCGCGTGAGGTCAGAATCTTCTTGACGTTTGCCGCCTCGCACGCTGCACGCAGGTTCAGCGCGCCGGCTGTGAAGTTCAACATCGCAGGCGTGCGGCCGAAGGCGTGCAACGCAAACAGCGTGATGACCGCCCCGATGCCGGTAGGGAGCATGATGCCGGCGGTCTCGCGGCGACGGATCAGTGTGTCGAGTTTGCCGCCGAGCGCGAAAACGCGAACCAGGATGTCGTCGTACGACAACGGCTTACGTTCATGATCTTCGAGGATGAGATATTTCCCGCCGCGTTGGTCGCGTGCCCGGAGCAACGCATCGAACAAAGTGACGCGCGTGCGCGCCAGATCGAACGGACGATGGACCATGAAACTGAAGCCTCCGGTATGACCGCCTGGACGCCCGACTTAGGGAAACGACCAACCCGTGATTATTGTTTCACGGTTGTAACAGAAACTAGCGGCGCAAATGGGGCTGGGCAAGCGGGGGCGCCATTAAGGCTTTGAAGCGCAGGAGAGGAATCCGTTCCGGGCGTTGCGGGATAAGGCCGGGAGGGTCATGTTCGGGACATGCCGACGCTGATTGATTTGCGCCAGGGAAGCGAGAAAGACGGCGAGACTCGCCCGCGTCACCCCGAAAAGCAGGGGCGGCCGGATAATGCGAGCCCGCGCAAGCCGGACTGGATCCGCGTCAAGGCGCCGACGAGCCTCGGCTACCACCAAACGAAAGAGCTGGTCCGCGATCTCAAGCTGCACACGGTCTGCGAAGAAGCGGGCTGCCCGAACATCGGCGAGTGTTGGAGTCAGAAGCACGCCACCTTCATGATCCTCGGCGGCATCTGCACGCGCGCGTGCAGCTTCTGCAACGTCGCCACCGGCAAACCGCTGGCGCTCGATCCGAACGAACCTGAGAATGTCGCGTTCGCGACAGCATCGATGGGCTTGAAGCACGTCGTGATCACGAGCGTCGATCGCGATGATCTCGAAGACGGTGGCGCTGGCCATTTCGTGCTGACGATCGAAGCCGTGCGCCGCGCTGCGCCGGATACGACCATCGAGATCCTGACGCCGGACTTCCTGCGCAAACCTGGTCACGCTGAGCGCGTGATCGATGCGGCGCCGGACGTGTTCAACCACAATCTCGAAACCGTGCCGCGGCTCTATCACTCGATCCGACCCGGCGCGCGCTACTACCAATCTCTGCGTCTGCTGGACTCGGTGAAGCAGCGCGATCCGAACCAGTTCACAAAATCGGGCTTGATGGTCGGCCTAGGCGAAGCCAAGGACGAAGTGCTGCAGGTGATGGACGACCTGCGCGTCGCCGGCGTCGACTTCCTCACCATCGGCCAATATCTGCAGCCGTCAAAGAAGCACGCAGCCATCGACCGCTTCTGGACGCCGGAAGAGTTCAAGGCGTTGGAGACGATCGCCTACGCCAAGGGCTTCCTGATGGTGTCGGCTTCGCCGCTGACGCGCTCGTCGCACCATGCCGGCGACGATTTCGCGCGGCTGAAAGCGGCGCGTTTGGCCTTATCTAAAGCCTGAGATGGCACGCACAGTAATCGAAGCCTCCCGTGTTTTGCCGTACGCGCCGGACGATTTGTGCCGGCTGGTTGGCGATGTCCGCGTCTATCCAGAGTTCGTCCCGTTTCTGAAGAGCATGCGCATCCTCAAAGAGGAAAAGCGCGAGGCAGGCGGGTGGGAAGGGATCGCCGAAGCCGAGGTCGGTTGGCAGGCGATCAAGATGACATTCTCGACCGCCGTTCGATGCGAGCCGGCGAAGGGAGAAGTCGATGTCGCGCTGATCAAAGGTCCACTGAACGCGCTAAACAATCGCTGGCGGTTTCAGCCGCACGGAAACGGCGCGCTGGTTTCCTATTGGATCGCCTACGAGTTCAAGAACCTAGTGCTGCAGGCGGCTATCTCGGCCAACAGAGATAAACTCGCCGGCCGCATTATGACGGCGTTCGAACGCGAGGCGACGCGCAGGCTTGGTCAGTCAACGAGCTGAGACATGAGCGCGAAGGCGGCGAGCACGGTTTGCCGTTGAACCTCGTGGCGGCCAATGTCGCCAAAACGCCTTTCTTCGTGGAGCTGACGACCATCGCTTCGCTGCGCGGCGATATGCACGAGGCCAACCGGCTTAACAGCGGTGCCGCCATCCGGCCCAGCGACGCCTGTTACGGCAACCGCGATATCGGCTGGGCTGTGCCGCAGTGCGCCGAGGGCCATCGCAATCGCCACCTCGCGGCTCACCGCGCCGTGGGCGATGATCAGAGAAGCCGGGATGCCAAGCAGCTCGGACTTCGCCTCGTTCGAGTAGGTCACGAACCCGCGCTCAAGCGCGGCAGATGCGCCAGGGACTGCCGCGAGCGTCGCCGCGATCAAACCGCCGGTGCAACTTTCGGCAGTGGCGATCATCAGTCCGCGTGCTTTTGCCCTGTCGAGCAGGGCGCTCGCTTCGTCGTATCCCTGAACCATCGATCAGCGATAACGCCCGTCCACCGCTAATGTCCATTCCCCGGACTCGCGTCCGGTGGCAGAAGCGGCGCGACAAGGGGAGGGAAGATGGAAGCCTTAGCGCGACGGGCAGCGGCGCCGATCTTCACGCTGGCGCTCTTCTCGAGCGCCGCACTCATCTTCGTGCTGCAACCATTATTTGCGCGCATGGTCACGCCGCTTCTGGGCGGCTCTCCGCAGGTCTGGAACGCTTCGATGGCGTTCTTCCAGATCGCGCTGCTGGCGGGCTACCTCTACGCGCACTTGCTTGCGCGGGTGAAAGACCTGCGCATCCAGATCGCGGTGCATGTCGTCGTTTTGCTCGCCGCCTGGTTTGTGCTGCCGGTACATGTGAGCGAGGCGCTTGGGCCGCCAAATTCTGAGCATCCAGCGCTTTGGCTCATCGGCGTGCTGACGCTCTCAGTCGGTGCGCCGTTTGCCGCCGCGTCGGCGACTGCGCCCTTGTTGCAGTCTTGGTACGCCCGCAGTGGCCGCGCCGACGCGCACGATCCGTACTATCTCTACGCCGCCAGCAACCTCGGCAGCTTTGTCGGACTGCTCGCATATCCGGTGCTGATCGAACCCTTGCTTGGCGCACAGGCGCAAAGTGCGGCGTGGTCGGTGGCTTACATTGGCGTCGCCGCGCTGATTGTTCTGGCCGCCACCGCCGTCATCAGCGGCCATGCCGAACCGGCAAAGCCACTAGAGCATGACGACGCGCCGCCGACTTGGCGCCAGCGCCTCTATTGGATCGCCGCAGCTGCTGTCCCATCGGCGATGTCCATGGGTGCTACGCTCTACATCTCCACCGACGTCGCCTCTGCGCCAATGTTGTGGGTGATCCCGCTCGCGCTTTATCTGGGCACGTTCGTGCTGGCCTTCATGAAAGGCAGCGAGCGCATCGGCCCGGCGACGCTTCTCATCCATCCGGTTGCGCTCGCGCTCATGCTCGCCTCTTACTACTTGGCCTCAAACTGGGTGATGACGGCGACGCTGATCCTGACAGGCTTCTTCTTCAGTGCGCTGGTCTGCCATCTAGCGCTTTCGCGTTCGCGCCCGAGCGCTGACCGGCTGACAGAATTCTATCTCTACGTATCGCTTGGCGGCGTGCTTGGTGGCGCATTCGCCGGCTTCCTTGCGCCTGTGATCTTCAACAACGTCTACGAGTTTCCACTGGCTATGGCGGCGGCGTGCTTGTTTAGGCCACGCAAAGCGTCGGACACGCCGCGCCTTCAAGACGCAGCGCTCGCGGCAGCGGTTGCGGTGGGCGTTCTGGCGCTCGTATGCATGCGTCTGCCAGTAGTGGAGGCGCTCATTGTTGTAGGCGCGCTCGGCGCTGCCGCCGGCATGATCGCCGCCGGTTGGGGTGATGAGAGCCGGCCGATGCCGTATCGCTACGCGTTGCTCGGCGTTGCCGCCGTCCACGCTGCGGTCGTCATCTATATTGCGTTTGCGCGCGATACGGTCATCACGCGCAGTGTCGTTGAGGGCCAACCAGTATTGGCGTTCGGTGATCCTTGGGGTTGGCTGCTCGGGCTCACCAGCTTCGCCATGCTGATCTTCGCAGTGCACGGCACCATTCAGCCGCGCCACGACGGCAAACGGCTCACCGATCTCGCCTTAGGCGCCATGTTGCCGACGGTCGTCTTTCTATTGCTACTCATCCTGGTCGGATCGCGCTTCGACAGGGCGGACGCCATCGTGCCGCTGAGCTTGCTATTCTGTGGCTTGGCCATCTTCCTCAATCGTGGTCGCCCCATCGTGCTGGCGGCGATCGTGCTGGTCGGCTTCGCCATCATATTCTTCGACGACGCGCGGGGCTCGCGCATCGTCACACAGGAGCGCACATTCTTTGGCGTCTTACGGACGCGCCTCTACGAAATCAGCGACCCGGCCATTCCGCCGCTTCGCGTGCTGATGCACGGCACCACCCTGCATGGAGCGCAGATTGATGCGCCGGGTCTCACGCGCCAACCGCTGACATACTATCATGAGCGAACCGCGCTCGGCGAGGCGATCGCTGCGGGTCTCCGCATGCACGCGCAGTCGCGTCTGGCTTTGATTGGCCTCGGCACCGGGTCTACTGCGTGCCTCATGCGCCCCAATGATCAATTGACGATCTACGAGATCGATCCTGCCGTCGTTCGCCTCTCGGCGTCGCCGGAGGCGGAGTTCACGTTCGTCCGCGAATGCCAACCGAATGCGCAAGTTGTGCTTGGAGATGCGCGGCTACGTATCGCCGAGGCGCCGGACGGCGCGTTTGACGTCATTGTCGTCGATGCATTTTCCTCCGACGCGATCCCAGCGCATTTGCTGACGCGGGAAGCCGTCGCGCTTTATCTCTCGAAGCTGAGCGAGAATGGGATCGTCATCCTGCACCTTTCGAACCGGCACTTGGCGCTGGTGTCGGAAGCAGCGCGGGTGGCGCGCGATCTCAACGCGCCGTCGATCTACCGTGTCAGCCGCCAATTCGATATCGAGCCGCAGGTGCTCTACGGCGGTTCGGCCGCGAGCGTGATGATCATCGCGCGCAATCCAATGGCGCTTTCGCTACTGCCGACGACAAGCGGCGAATGGATCGATTTTCAAGCGCCACCCGGACCGGGCTGGACCGATGATTACATCAACATGCCACGCGCGCTGTGGGACGGACTGACCGGCGCTGAAGAGTGCCGCATATATTCGTATATGCCGGAATGTGCTGGCGAAGGCGGCTCGCCGACGGAGCGGCCGGCGCCCGCTACGCCAACCGATCCAACGTCGCAGTAGCTTGCGCTGCCAGGCCTTCCTCGCGGCCTATGAAACCCATGCGCTCGGTCGTCGTGGCTTTGACGCTGACGCGCTCAATCGGCAATCCGAGAACATCGGCGGTGCGCTGACGCATGCTCTCGCGGTGCGGGCCGATTTTTGGGCGCTCGCAGAGCAAGGTTACATCGACGTGCAGAATGCGCGCGCCGACGGCATTCGCCAATTGAACAGCGTGGCGTAGGAAACGTTCGGAGTCTGCGCCTTTCCATTGCGGATCGCTCGGCGGGAAATGCGCGCCGATATCGCCTTCGCCGAGTGCGCCTAAGATCGCATCGACTAACGCATGCCAACCCGCATCCGCGTCGGAATGGCCGACCAGGCCTTTGCCGTGGGGGATCTGCACGCCACAGAGGGTCACGTGATTACCGTCGCCAAAACGGTGCGCGTCGAGGCCGTTGCCGACACACACAAAGCGTTCGCCCATAATGCGCTCCAAAAGGCCGAAATCTTCCGAGTAGGTTAGCTTCATCAGCCGCGCATCGCCCGGCACTGTCACGCACACGCCGCCATGCGCGCGCACTACGGCGAGATCATCGGTGAAGCTGGCGTCGTCGCCGGTCCAGGCATAGGCAGCGCGCAAGACGTTGGCGCGAAACGCTTGCGGCGTCTGAACGCGCACGAGCGCGTCACGCTCGACTTCGCCGACAATGCGTTGCGATCCGTCAACGCGGCGCAATGAGTCCGCCACCGGCAAGGCCGGCGCAGCGCCATCAGCGCCCTCTTCGATCGCCCGCGATAACGCGTTGATGATGGAAGGGGAGAGACCTGGCCGCGCCGCGTCGTGAACGAAGATCGTGTCAGCGTTCTGAATGGCCCGGAGGCCCGCGCGCACCGATGCGGTGCGGGTCGCGCCGCCAAATACGGTCTGGATTGAGAGACCTGCCGTCGCGTCGCGGCACAAGTCCGCGTGCTCCCGCGCAATCGCGAGTACAATTTCTTCGACGCCCGCCGTAAGCAGCGCTTCGACCGACCAGCGCAACACCGGCTTACCGAGTAATGTCCTGTATTGTTTGGGAATATCGCCACCCGCACGGTCGCCTCGACCGGCAGCGACAATCACGGCCGCGCGCGTCATTTCAGGCGATCTCTCGAGCTTGGATGTTGCATCGCAGCATAAAACCCTTGGCGCCTGCTTTTTAGGCGCCCTAAGCTCCTAGTCCGGTTGGGGCGCTGATGTCGGGTTTGAACGAATTTCCGCCGCTTGTCTCGCTGGCCCCGATGGCCGGCGTGACCGACGTGCCGTTCCGGCGCCAGGTAAAAGCGTTCGGCGGCCGTTATTGCGTCTCCGAGATGGTCGCCTCCGATCAGTTGGCGCGTGAGCGCATGGATATGGTGCGCCGCGCGATGGGCGCAGGGGCACTGAAGCCGCTTGTCATTCAGTTGGCCGGACGCGAAAGCCGCTGGATGGCTGAAGGCGCGCGCCTCGCCGAAGCGGCGGGCGCTGATGTCATCGACATCAATATGGGTTGCCCCGCAAAAAGCGTGACCAATGGCGCCTGCGGCTCGGCTTTGATGCGCGATCCAGATCACGCGCTGCGTTTGATCGAGGCCACGGTCGCGGCGACGAAACTGCCGGTGACGCTGAAGATGCGTCTCGGTTGGGATCATTCATCGCTCAACGCGCCAGACATCGCCAAGCGCGCCGAGGATGCGGGCATCCGCATGCTCACCATTCACGGCCGCACGCGCCAACAATTCTTCCGCGAGCATGCCGATTGGTCCGCGATCGCGCCGGTGGTTGATGCGGTTCGCATTCCAGTGATCGCCAATGGCGATATCGCCACTGCAGCTGACGCGCGTGAAGCGCTGAAGCAATCTGGCGCCGCCGGTGTGATGGTTGGACGCGCCGCGCAAGGCAAGCCATGGCTCCCGTCTGCAATTGAGTACGCGCTTGAATACGGCGGCGAGATCGCCGCCCCATCGCGCGAACGCCTGCTGCAAAGCTTGCTAGAGCTCTATGGGGACACCCTGGCCTTCTACGACGTCCGCCTCGGCGTTCGCATCGCGCGCAAGCACATTGCGTGGATGATCGACGCCGTATTTGGCGAACCCGCTCGCGAAACGCGGAAACAGATCTGCACGTTCGATGATCCGAAGCTGGTGCGCGAAGCGCTCATTGCCTTGTTTGAACCCGCACCGTTGCGAGATGCCGCATGAGCGATCCGGTGCTTCGCTCGCTCGCGTCGCGCTCACTGCAGCCCGACGCGGAGCGTTGGCTGGAAGCGTTGCCTGCACCTGTCATCGGGATCGACGCCGGAGAGCGCATCCGGTTCGTCAACGGAGCGGCTGCTGAATTGCTGGCCGGAGTCGGGCGGGGACTCCTTGGCCGACGTCTCGACGAAATCTTCGGGCCCGATGCACCGATGACGGCACTAGCGCGACGCGCGCTCAATGGCGCGTCCGGCGTTGCCGAGAATGACGTCGCGTTGATCGGCCCCGGCTTTGCGCTGGGGCGCGCAAGCGTTGCTGCTGCGCCAGTGGGGGAGAACGGCTATATCGCTCTGGTGCTGACGCGCCCGCCGCGCGCTCGCGCAGCGCCACCGGCGACTGAACATTCAGCGGCACGCACGCTCGCCCACGAAGTTCGCAATCCTCTTGCCGGCATACGCGCGGCGGCCCAACTGATCGCACGCGGTAGCGACGATGAATCGTCGGCGCTGGCGCAGCTCATCTGCGATGAAGTCGATCGCATTCATCGCCTTACTGATCGCATCGATCCGTTTGGCGCCTTTGAGCCGCCGCGTTTCGATCGCTTCAATATTCACGAAGCGCTCGATCGCGTGCGCAAACTCATCGGCTCCAGCGCCCCGCACGTGATGCTGATCGAGCGTTACGATCCAAGTTTGCCGGCGGTGCGCGGCGATCTGGATCAATTGATTCAAGCGTTCTTGAACATCGCGAAAAACGCCGCCGAAGCAGTGGGCGACCAAGTGGACGCTGAGATCGTCGTCTCCACATCTTATCGCCCGGGTGTGAAATTCCGTTCGGCCGCCAGTGGCGCGGCGCGCGCTCAGCTTGAAGTGCAGATCGTCGATAATGGTCCAGGCTTGCATCCCGACGTTACCGATCGGCTCTTCGAGGCGTTCGCGACGACCAAGGCTGGCGGCATGGGACTTGGCCTCACCGTCGCCGCTGACATCGTCGCGCGTCATGACGGCCGCATCGAAGTTGAGAGCGCCCCAGGCAGAACCGCCTTCCATATCCTCCTCCCCATCGAACCGGAAGACTCCCCATGAGCGCACGCATCCTCCTCGCGGACGACGATTCGTCCCTGCGGTTCGTGTTGAGCCAAGCGCTCGGCAAAGAGGGCTACAATGTGCGCGCCACCGGCAACGTCGCCACCTTGTCCAAATGGGTGCGCGACGGCGAAGGCGATCTTGTATTGAGCGACGTCTATATGGGCGACGAATGCGTGTTCGATGCATTGCCCGCGATGCGCTCGGCGCGGCCCGCTTTGCCCGTCATCGTCATGAGCGCGCAATCGACGGTCACCACCGCGCTCTCGGCCGCCGGCGCTGGCGCGTATGACTATGTGCCGAAGCCGTTCGACCTCGACGTGCTGCTCGCCGCCGTGAAGCGCGCGCTCGACAGCACGCCGGACGCCAAGACACGCGCTAACTCCGCGAAAGCGCAGAAGGACGAAAAGCTCCCGCTCATCGGCCGCTCGGCGGCGATGCAGGACGTCTATCGTGTCATGGCGCGCGTTGCCGGCACCGATCTCACCATCCTCATCGAAGGGGAGAGCGGTACTGGCAAAGAGCGCGTGGCGCGCGCGATCCATGATCACAGCCGCCGCGCGACAGGGCCGTTCGTCACTGTCAGTCTCGCGGGCATGGCCAGCGCGCAGATCGACAAAGAACTGTTCGCGCCGAACGGACGCTTCGCCCAAACGCACGGCGGCACGCTTTTCCTCGAAGACCTCGATGAGATGCCCTCCGAAGCGCAGACGCGACTCGCCGGTCTGCTCCATTCTGATGATCAGAGCGAACGACCCAACGTCCGTATTATCGCAGCTGCGCAACGCAATCTTTCGACTCTCGTGCGCCAAGGCTCGTTCCGGCCGGACTTGTTCTATCGCTTGAACGTCGTCGCCATTCGTTTGCCGCCGTTACGCGAGCGTTTGGACGATGTCGCCGATCTCGCGCGCTCATTTCTTGTCCGCGCCAAGCGCGAAGGTTTGCCGGAAAAAGCGATCGATACAGCCGCGATCGAACGGCTCAAGGCGCACAACTTTCCGGGAAACGTCCGGGAACTCGAAAATCTTCTGCGGCGCGCCGCAGCGCTCAGCCCCGCAGCAGTGATCACCGCGTGCGAAATCGGTGAAGAACTGGGTCAAGCTGCTCGCGAAGATGCCGCTGTTGAAGAAGCGGCGGACGGGTTGGAAACGGCGGTCTCGCGCCGCCTCGCCGGGGAGTTCGCTGCTGCGAGCCCTGGACTGCCCGCGGCGGGCCTTTACGATCGTTTGCTGGCGGAGGTCGAACGGCCTCTCATCCTGCAGGCGCTCTCAGCCACTCGCGGCAACCAAATCCGGGCCGCCGCCGTCCTCGGGATCAACCGGAATACTCTCCGGAAGAAAATTCAAACGTTGGGCATCCGAACTGGGCGCGGAGATTGACGTCAGCGTGATATTAGTTCAACACCACGTTGCCTTCTTGCAACACGGGACTTTGCGTGACGCTACCGCTGACCGCCCCAGAACCAGCTGATGCCGCCGTCCTCAGCGACCGGCCGCAGAGCCGCAGCGCGCTTATTTTTATCGTCGGCCTAGTCGTTGCGGGTGCGCTCACGATTTTGGCGACGGTGATGCTTCTTCTCGGCGAGGGCATCGCGGGGGAGTCGAGCTCCGCCATCCGAACACTGCTGATCGGCAGCCTCGTGATCTCCGCCGGCCTCGCCGGCATTCTCGCGCATCGCCTGCTTCGCGTCGGACGGGCGTGGCGTGCTGCAGCAACTGGCGCGCGTTTGCACGTGCGCTTCGTGACCTTGTTTAGTCTCGCAGCGCTCGCGCCGGCGCTCATCGTCGCTGCGTTTCTTGGCTTCACGTTTAGCCAAGGCGTCGAGCGCTGGTTTAGCCAACGCGTCGAGAGCACGATCGAAAACGCCGCTGATGTCGGGCGCGCTTATGTGAACCTCGCGTCTGGCGGGCTTGGCGCGGAAGTCCAAGCGATGAGCGAAGACTTGAACCTCGCACGCCGCGGCCTCACGGAAGAGTACGAGCGCTATGTCGCGTTCCTCGTCGCGCAAACCGAGCGCCGCGATTTATCGTCGGCGTTCGTCGTCGACTCCTCCGGGCGCGTCCTGGCCCGCGCGGAGCTAGGCGGCAACCCCGGTGACGACTACGCGCCACCGTCGCGTGGCGCCTTCGCCACCGCCGATCGCGGTGAGGTCAACGTACTTTTCGATCAAGACAATGATCGCCTCATCGCGCTTTACCGACTCTCTGCCTATGATGACGCGTATCTCTTCGTCTCTCGCGCTATCGAGCCGGGGCTTGTCGCGCAGCTGCGCGATTTCGACCAATCCGTTGTCGACTACCGCGCTGCTCAAGAACAGCAAGCCTCGCTGCGCGGACTTTTCACGCTCGCCTATGTGTCAACGGCGCTCCTTGTGCTGCTCGCGGCTGGCTGGGTTGGGTTGACCAGCGCCTCGCGCATCGCTGAGCCGATCGGCCGGCTCGTCGGCGCTTCACGCCGCGTCGCGTCCGGCGATCTGAAGGCTCGCGTGACCATTGGCGAAGAGCGCGATGAACTCGACGCGCTGGGCGCCGCGTTCAATCGGATGACTGCCCAACTCGAGACTCAGCACCGCGATCTGGTGACGGCGCAGGAAGAGGCGGAAAACCGCTCTAGCTTCATTGAAGCCGTGCTCGGCGGCGTCAGCGCCGGCGTCTTGGGCTTGGACAACAATGGGCGAGTCACCGCCGCCAACGCCTCCGCAGCGCAGTTGCTGGGCGTTGTCGATGACGCGCTCGTCGGCCGACGCATGATCGATATCGCGCCCGAGTTCGCGGATCTGTTGAACCAACCGTCGCCCAACAGTGAAACGCCGCCGCAGCGCGTCGATATCGTGCGCGAAAGCGGCTCGTCCAATCTAAGTGTGCGTATGAGCCCAGACGCCGAGGGCGGTCTTGTGCTCACGTTTGACGACATGACCAAGCTGATTGCCGCGCAGCGGCAGGAGGCCTGGAAAGATGTCGCGCGCCGCATCGCTCACGAGATCAAAAATCCGCTCACTCCGATTCAACTTTCGGCCGAGCGGCTTCGCAAGAAATACGCTGACGAAATCAAGTCCGATCCAGAAACCTTCGGCAAATGCACCGACACGATCCTACGCCAAGTTGCCGACATCGGACGCATGGTCGACGAATTCTCTTCGTTCGCGCGTATGCCGACACCGCGTATGGCGTTCGCGGACATGAGCGAAATGGCGCGCCGCGTCGTGTTCGGCCAGCGGCTCGCCTTTGTAGACATGCGCGTGGAGGTCGAGGGCGTCGACCAGCCCATTGGGCTTGTATGTGATGAGCGCCTTATCTCGCAGTGTTTGCTCAATCTGGTCAAAAACGCGGCCGAGAGCGTCGAAACGCGGCGCGCGCGCGATGGTGAGCCCAAAGAGGGTGTCGTCACCGTGCGCCTGCGCGATCTCGATTTCGGCGTGCAATTTGAAATCATCGATAACGGGACGGGCTTTCCTGAGAAAGATCGCTTCCGTTTGATCGAACCATATTTCACGACGCGCTCGAAGGGCACAGGCCTCGGCCTCGCCATTGTCTCGCGCATCGTGGAAGACCACGGGGGGCTGATAGAGTTGGACGACGCACCCGGACCGGGGCCCGGCGCAATCGTTCGTTTCGTACTTCCAAAACGGGGCGAAGACCCGCCCGAAGCCGCGTCAGAACACGGCGCAGGAGTCTCCTAATCATGGCGTCCGATATTCTCGTTATCGACGACGAAGCCGACATCCGCGATCTTGTCTCGGGGATTCTCGAAGACGAAGGCCACCAAGTACGGGCCGCGCGTGACAGCGATGAAGCTCTGGACGCTTTGCGCCGCCGCAGTCCCTCGCTCGTAGTGCTCGACATCTGGCTGCAAGGCAGCCGCATCGACGGTCTCGAACTGCTCGCCATGCTGAAGGAGATCGACGAGGACCTGCCCGTCATCGTCATCAGCGGCCACGGCACGATCGAAACCGCGGTCGCAGCGATCCGAAAGGGCGCTTATGACTTCATAGAAAAGCCCTTCACGTCGGATCGCTTGCTTTTGGTGGTGCAGCGCGCGCTCGAAACGACGCGCCTGAAGCGCGAGGTCTCCGCGCTGAAAGCCAAGTCGTCGGGCAGTGACGATCTTATTGGCACTTCGCCCGTGATGGCCGCACTTCGAAGCGCCATTGATCGTGTGGCGCAAACCAATTCACGCGTTCTCATCGCCGGCCCCGCAGGCTCTGGCAAAGAACTGGTCTCACGCTTGCTCCACGAGCGCAGCTCGCGTGCGGGCGGCCCGTTCGTGGCGATCAACGCTGCGTCGATCGCACCCGATCGCATGGAAAGCGAAATCTTTGGCGAAGAGACGCCCGAAGGCCGAGTGCAAAAGATCGGCGTGTTTGAACAGGCGCATGGCGGCACGCTCTTTCTCGACGAAGTCGGTGACATGCCAATCGAGACGCAATCGAAAATCTTGCGCGTTCTTGTCGAACAGCGCTTCCGCCGTCTCGGCGGCTCTACCGACGTGCAAGTGAACGTGCGTGTCGTCTCATCGACATCGCGCGATTTGCGCGGCGACATCGAGCAGGGGCGCTTCCGTGAAGATCTCTTCCACCGCTTGAACGTCGTGCCCCTGCGTGCGCCAGGCTTGGCTGAGCGTCGTGAAGACATTCCGGAGTTGGCTGGCTATTTCGTCGGTCGTCTCGCGGGCATGTCTGGCGTACCGGCCCGCCAGATCGCAGAAGACGCGCTGGCCGCGCTGCAGGCTGCGGATTGGCCCGGCAATGTGCGCCAATTGCGCAACGTGATCGAGCGCATCCTCATTCTCGCGACAGGCGACATCAACACGCCGGTCACTGTTGACTCCCTGCCGGCTGAAGCTTGGCCGCAGGCGGGTTTCTCAAAGCATGATGGTCTGCAAGAGGTGATAGGCCTGCCGCTGCGCGACGCGCGTGAGCGTTTTGAACGCGAGTATCTCAACGTCCAGATCACGCGCTTCGGCGGCAACATCTCACGCACCGCAGCCTTCATCGGCATGGAGCGTTCGGCGTTACACCGGAAGCTTAAGTCGCTCGGTGTTGAGGCGCCGGGTCGCAACGGCGTGGAGGCTGAATGAGCCGGATCGCCTACGTCAATGGCGCTTATGTGCCGCTGACGGCGGCGTCGGTTTCCATTCAGGATCGCGGATTCCAGTTCGCGGATTCGATCTATGAAGTCTGGGCTGTGCGTGGCGGACGGCTCTTTGACGCCGCTGAGCACATGGCGCGCTTTCAGCGTTCGCTTGGAGAGTTGCGGATAACGTCGCCGATGGCGGAGAGCGCGCTCTGGGCTGTCATACGCGAGACGATCCGGCGCAATCGGGTGCGCGACGGCATCGTCTATCTGCAAGTGAGCCGTGGCGCAGCCAGTCGCGATCACGTCTTTCCGTCGCCTGCAGTGAAGCCGACGATCGTTGTCACTGCCAAGAACCTGGATCAACGCGCGATCGCCAAGCGCGCTGACGCTGGCGTCAAAGTCATCACGCTTCCCGAAACGCGCTGGGCGCGCCGCGACATTAAGTCGACCAACCTCCTCCCCAACGCCCTCGCCCGCCAACAGGCGAAAGAGGAGGGGGCGTTCGAAGCTTGGTTCGTCGACGCGGATGGTTTCGTCACCGAAGGGACCTCCTCCAATGCGTGGATCGTCAACACAGACGGCGTGATCGTCACGCGGCCGCTCTCCAGCAATTTGCTCCACGGCGTGACGCGCGCTTCGCTCATCCGCATCGCGCAAGAACGCCAGACGCGCCTCGAAGAGCGTCCGTTCAGCGTCGAGGAAGCCGAGGCGGCGCGCGAGGCGTTCATCAGCGCGGCCAGCAATCCGGCAGTTCCGGTGATCGCAATCAACGGCGCAACGATCGGAGATGGCCGCCCCGGACCCGTCGCGCAGGCGCTGCGCGCTGCTTATTTGGGCGCCTGAGCCTTTGGACCAAGACAGATTTGCGACTCTGTTGGCGAATGCTGCGGCGCACTCTATAGCTCTGACCCAGCCGCGCGGTTCGACGCGGTACCATAAAACTCAAAACATGGGGCCTGCCCATCATGGATAAGAAACAAAACCTGCAGGACACGTTTCTCAACGCTGTCCGCAAAGCCAAGACGCCGCTCACGATCTTCCTCGTCAATGGCGTCAAACTCCAAGGCGTCGTGACTTGGTTCGACAACTTCTGTGTGTTGTTGCGCCGCGACGGCCAAGTGCAGCTGGTTTACAAACACGCGATCTCGACGATCATGCCGGGCGCACCCGTGCAGCTCTACGACATCGACAAGGCCGCTGATGAAGCCGACGGCTGAAACGCCGATCACCGATCTCAATCGAGCAATTGTCCTGCGCCCGTTATCGAGTGCGGACGAGAGCGTGCGCGACGGTGAAGCACGTTTGTTGGAGGCGGTCGGACTCGCGCAAGCGTTGGGACTAGGCGTGGTCAGCGCCGAAGCTGCACCGCTTCGCCAGATCAGCCCACGCACGTACTTTGGCTCAGGGCGCGTCGAGCGTCTCAAGGACCAAGCAGAAGAATTGGGCGCTGGCGTCATCGTCATCGACGCGGCTCTCTCGCCGGTTCAGCAGCGCAATCTCGAGACAGATATCGGCGCGAAAGTCATCGACCGCACTGGATTGATCCTCGAGATCTTCGGCCTGCGCGCGCGCACTAAGGAAGGCAAGCTCCAGGTCGAACTGGCGCGTCAGGGCTATGAGCGCTCGCGCCTCGTGCGCACGTGGACGCACTTGGAGCGGCAACGTGGCGGCCTCGGCAAAACCGGCGGTCCTGGCGAAACGCAGATTGAACTCGATCGCCGCACCATTGCCGATCGCATTATCCGCCTGAAACGCGAGCTTGAAGATGTGCGTCGCACGCGCGGCCTGCAGCGCCGTGCGCGAGCGCGTGCGGGGCTGCCTGCTGTCGTGCTCGTTGGTTACACGAACGCCGGCAAATCCACGCTGTTCAATCGGCTAACGCAAGCCGGCGTGCTGGCGAAGGACATGCTGTTCGCAACGCTTGATCCAACGGCGCGGCAAGTGAAGCTTCCAAGCGGACGCGCTGTGATTATGAGCGATACGGTCGGGTTTATCTCCGATCTGCCGCACGAACTGGTCGAGAGTTTCCGCGCGACGCTTGAGGCCGTGACGGAAGCGGATTTGCTCGTCCACGTGCGCGACATCGCGCATCTGCAGAGCGACGATCAAAAGGCCGACGTGCTCAGCGTGCTGGCGCAACTAAGCAAAGATGCGGGTGGGAAAACGCCGCCGGTGCTTGAGGCTTGGAATAAGATCGATCTGCTCGACGACGACACGCGCATTGGCCGTTTGCGGCGTGCGGAGGCGGCGGCTGAGCAGGGGCAGGGCAGCACCCTACCCCCTGTTGCGATTTCGGCGGAGACGGGGGAGGGCGTGGAGGCCCTGCTCGCGGCGATCGATCGCGCAGCCTTCTCCGCAACGCGCGTCATCACCCTCACCTTGCCTGCAGATGATTCCGGACGCGTGCGTGCGCAGATCGCTGCGGCTGGAAAAATTCTCGAAGAAACGACGGACGATGATGGCGCGCTCACGCTGCGCGCTGAGTTGCTCATTGAGGACGCGGCGCGCTTCGTGCCGGCAGAACCCCTGCCCGAAGAACTCCGCCCAGCGGCGGAGTAGGGGCTAGCGCTTCAGGCGATCAACCAGTTCAGCGGCGAACGTGCTCAACGTATCATCGCGCGCGCCCATGACGACGATGCGGTCGCCAGCTTCAGCCAGTTCGATCAACTTGTCGCCACACGCGCCGCGCTCGGCGAACGCCATCGCCTCTAGGCCACGGGAGCGGACCCCAGCGACGATGTGTTCGCTGGTGACGCTGCGATCGACGGTGCCGCCGAAGTAGACGGGGTCAGGCATGACCAGCACGTCATCGGCGCTCATATTGTTGGCGAAGACGTCGATGAATTCTTGGCGCATTAGCTTCAGTGGTCCAAAGCCGTGCGGCTGGAACATTATCAGCAAGCGGCCGGGAAACGCGTGCAATGTTGCGAGTGTGGCGGTGATCTTGTCCGGGTTGTGCCCGAAATCGTCGATGACGGTCACGCCGTTGGCGGTGCCGACGACTTCCAAGCGGCGCTTGGTGCCGGAGAAGCCTTTCAGGGCGTCTGCGGCCTCTTTCAACGACAAACCGTAAGCGCGCGCCGCTGAAAGTGCTGCGAGCGCGTTGGCGACGTTGTGCTCGCCGGGCACGGCTAGATCGACCGTAGCTGTGGCGCGCGTGTCTTTCTCCAACACGTCGAACGAGACTCCGTCCGGTGCGAGCCGGATTGCCGAGCAGTGTAAATCGGCGAGGCCGGAGCGCAGCGAGAACGTGCGCGTGCGTACCTTGGCTTTCATCACCAACGCCGCTGTCTCGTCATTATCGAGGTTCAGCACCGCCACCTCGGACCGATTGACGAACCCGGTGAACAGACCGCGCAGCTCGTCCATAGTCTTATGGTCGAGCGCGATGTTGTTCACGACGGCGATCGTCGGCTCGTAGCGCGCGATCGAACCGTCGCTCTCATCGACTTCGGACACGAACGCGTCGCCCTTGCCGACGAGCGCGCTGGCGAAGAGCGAGTCGGGCGTGACGAAGTTCTTCATCACGGCGCCGTTCATCACCGTTGGATCGCGGCCGGCGCGGTTGAGCAGCCAAGCGATCATGCCTGTGGTCGTGCTCTTGCCGCTGGTGCCGGCGACGCCGATGCGCACGGGCGCTGCGTTGAAAATCTCAGCGAGCAACTGCGGACGCTTCATATCCATCGCGCCGACCCGCTTTGCGGCGACGACATCGCCAACGGTGTCCTCAACAGCGGCAGAGCGCACCAGGATTTGATCGGCGCTCACAACGCCTGAACCGTCCTGCGGGAAGAGGGCAATGCCTTGCGCTTGCAGATACTCGAACTTCGCACCGAGCCGGCCTTGATCCAACGAGCGGTCGGAGCCGGCGACCTCATAGCCGCGTGCGCGCAGGATGAGCGCTAGGGGCAGCATGCCCGAGCCGCCGATACCGCTCATGAAATAGGATTTGGCCTGACTCATCAGCGCCGGTTATGACGAGAAACGCCGCTCATCGGCAAGGACGCGAACGCAGAATGGCCCCATCGCTCCGCATTGGCGTCGTAGCGCCCGGCACGCGCATCGAGCCCGCGCTCGCGGATCGCGTCAAAGCCTTCGCGACAGACAGTTTTCTCGATCGCGCGCCCGAGATCATTTTCCACCCGCAATGTTTTGCCAGCGCCGGACATTTCGCCGGCGATGACGACACGCGGCTCAAAGCATTCGTGGAGTACGCAAACGACCCGTCACTCGACGCGATCTGGTTCGCGCGCGGCGGCTATGGCGCATGCAGGATCGCTGAAGCGGCGCTGGCGCAGCTCAACGGCGCCTCGCGCGTCAAAACCTATCTTGGCTACAGCGACAATGGCGCGCTGCTCGGCGGGCTTTATGCGCGCGGTTACGAGAATGTCGTGCACGGCCCTATTCCCGTCGATATGACGCGCGCTGGCGGAGAGGGGGCCGTGAAGAGGGCGCTCTCGTGGCTCATCGACCGCTCGCCGGAGAGCCTTGAACTCGGTGTGATGTTCGACGGCAAAAACGCTGCGTTCAACCTCACTGTTTTTCAGTCGATGCTTGGCACGTCGCTGGAGCCAGATTTGAGCGGCCACGTGCTGCTCCTAGAAGACGTGGGCGAGTACCTTTACCGGCTAGACCGCGCCCTCTTCCAAATCACCTCCTCCGCCAATGTACGCGGCGTGAAGGGGATAAAACTCGGCCGTGTCAGCGACACCCCGGAGAACGACAAACCGTTCGGCGCCAACGAAGAAGAGATCGCGCGCTATTGGTGCGCGAAAGCTGGCATCGCGTATCTAGGGCGTGCGGACATCGGGCACGATGTTGAGAACAAGGTCGTGCCGTTTGGGACGCTGAAACGCTAGGCGTGCGTCGACGCTGCCTGCGTCTCATGTAAGCCGCAGCATCGAAGCATTCTCTCCACATGGGAGCCGGGGCGCGTGATCCGCGCTGAGTAGTCTCTTTGGGATGCGCCGGCTGTCTCCAGCTGACGCGCGCGCTTCACGCGCCCCGTTTTCGCGATCGTTATTCCCGGCTCGGGTCCGAGGAGTTGTACATGGCTGACGATGGCCAGCTCGCCTCCTAACGGTGCGCTTCCGGGGCTACCCTCCACCGAAGGATTTCCCCTTGGGGCTTAGCTCCATACCCAATTCGCCGGTTCAACAGGCAGAGCCTTCCGTTGCTCTGGGCTCTTCGGTTTCACTCCCCGAAGACATTTTGCGGTCTCGGCGCAACTCCGTGTTTGAAGTCTCGCTTTGATCGCTCCCGCCGATCGTGTCCGCACATTCCAAAGTTTCGGAGCTCTTCGAAATCTCCCGTGTGCGAACGGAGGCATCTTGAGCGCGCGTTAGAACCGGTCGGATAGATTTTCTGCACGCGTTTGATCTGGCTCGATTTTGCCTCGTCGAGCGCATGGACTGCGTATGGCGCTATCCGCGCATCGCGTCAGCGCTGAGCGGCGAGTTCATCGATTAGGGTCGTTGCCCGCTCTTGTGCGCGGCCGGCCTGGAGGATTTTTTGGTCGAGGTCGGCGAGCAGACGCGTCGTATCCAGTTCGAGCCCGGCCATGCCACGCACACGCGCCGCAGCGCGCGAGAGCTCGGCGGCGCTCAGGCCCAGCGTGCAGTCACTTGGCAGGGTCATCCGACCAAGCCCGGTTTCGCCGCCGCTGAAATCCAACACCTCCGCGCAATTCGTGCGCACGCTGGCTTGAACGCGATAAGGCATCGCACGCCGCACAATCTCCCGATACGCAGGCACGTTGCGGAACGTCGTCTCGCTGGTTTCGATGTGCACGTAATGATTGGAGATGCGGTCACGCGTCTCTGCGCTGCCCAGCGTGTTGATCGCGCCGCTGGCCAGGACTTCGTCATAAGTCGCGCGGTTCATCGGGCGCGGATAAATCTGCGTCGCTTGATAGGCGGCGATCAAGAAAGCCTCGTCTGAGAGACGCTGGGCGCCTTCGAGGTCGGCAAGCACTTGCAAGCCAAAGGCGCGGACTTGTTCGTAATAGGCGGTGCGCGCCTGCATATCGTCGCGGTTGGTTTCGAGATCTTGGACGATGCGTGCGCGGTAGGTGTCGCCAGCTTCGTGCGCCAGGCGCTCAGCGTTCCAGTTGCTGACTTGCGTACCAAGGAAAACGCCGAGCACGACGATGACGAGGTCGATGCTAACGGCGAACCAGTTGTGCGTGCCGATATGCTCACGGATGCGACGTGCCAGCATTCGCGTCTCCCAACCCGGCGCAAGCCTTGCCCGCGCTCAGCGCGTTTGTCGATGCAAAGCGCGGCTTAGAGCGACGCTGGCGTCACTTCCAAGCTACGGAGCGTCAGCTGCGCTGTGCCAAGCGGCAGAGGCATCGCGGCGCGAACCGGCGGCGCAAAACGTTGGCCGTCGATCAGCGCAAACCACACGCTGCCTGGCGGCGGTGGGTCGCGGTAGCCTTGGTCTTGCGGCGTGAAGCCTGCGACCGGGAAGTAGCGCACACGGCAACGCAACATGGCGCCACGGTAGGGCCCGCGACGCGATTGCTGCACTTCGCCGCCGCGCACCTCAAGCCGGTAGAGCCAGCGGCCGTCGAAGGTCATGTAATTGCCCTGGCATGTGCGCGTCTCGCCGACATCAGCAGCCATGGCGATGAGCGATGATAGCGGATCGCGCGCAGCGGCGCGCTGCTGGTCGGTCGCGGGAGGCGTGCCCCAGCCGTCGGGATAGGTCGGGCTGATCTCTGCGTAAACGCCGCCATTCGTCGGGCGCATGGTGATGTTGCGATCAACGCCGTCATAGAGATGGCGCAGCCAGTAACGCTGCCAGACGAGATCGCCATCGGTTTCGATCGCGCCGCCGGATCGCACGTCAACGCGCGTGCGCAAGAAGAGCGCTGCAATGCCGCCGGAGCGGATCGTGCCTGAGGCGGCGTAGCTGTCGCTGTCGAGCGTAACCTCCAGTCGCGCGCCGCCGACGCCGATGAGGCCCCAGGCCGAGCCGTTGTAGTCGAGCGTCATGTGCTGCGCGGCGGCGGGCGCTGCGAAGGTTAGGCTTAGGAGCAGCGAGATGATGAGGGCGCGCATCCGCGTATCCTAGTCCGGCGCGCGGATGACGCTAGGGTTTCTCTGCACGCTTAGCTTCGAGCCAGAGCGCTTCCATGTCGTCGAGCGGCTGCGGGCCGGTGCGGCCTTGTTCGGCGAGGCGCTGCTCGATGTGCTGAAACCGTCGCGTGAACTTGGCGTTGGCGCGGCGGAGGGCTTCTTCGGGATCGACCTTTAGCTTGCGGGCGAGGTTGGCTATGACGAAGAGGATGTCGCCCATCTCTTCGGCGATGTGCTCCTGATCGCCTTCTGCGCGCGCTTGCTTCAGTTCAGCCAATTCTTCTTCGAGCTTCTCCAGCACCGGCTCAGGCGTCGGCCAATCGAAGTTGATGCGCGCAGCGCGTTTGGTGAGCTTCTCAGCGCGCTGCAGGGCGGGCAGGGCCATCGCTACGTCGTCCAGCAGTGAGGCTGCGCCCTTGGCGGCGCGCTTCTCGGCTTTGAGCGTCTCCCAGGCCACCGTCTGCTGATCCGCAGTGCGGCCGTCGCCCTCAGTGCTGAACACATGCGGATGGCGCTCGATCATTTTGTCGGCGAGCGCTTGGGCGACGTCGGCGAAATCGAACGCGCCAAGCTCCTCGGCCATGCGGGCGTGGAAGGCGACTTGGAAGAGGAGGTCGCCGAGTTCTTCCTTGAGCGCCGGCATATCCTCGCGCTCGATCGCGTCGGCGACTTCGTAGGCTTCTTCGATCGTGTAAGGGGCGATGGTGCGGAAGTTTTGCACGACGTCCCACGGGCAACCGCCGTTCGGATCGCGCAGCTTGGCCATCACATCAAGCACGGCCTGGGTGGCGGCGGCGTTGCGGGCGAGGCCTTGTGTGCTCTTTTCCGTCGCCTTTTCAATTGGTTGGACCGACATGCAAAACTCGCATAAGATAGATTATGGGAAGCGCTAAATCGACTCAGATCGGATAATCGCCAGCCCAGCCATCGTAGGCCGGTTCGACGCCGGCTGGCAGCCTCGCCTTCAGCGCCGCGTAATCGAGATCGATGTGCATGTTGGTCAGCAGCGCCAGCGCAGGTTTCAAGCGCGCGATCCATTCGAGGCTGAGATCGACATGCGCGTGCGTCGGATGCGGCTTCTCGCGCAGCGCGTCGACGATCCAGAGCGACAAGCCGCTGAGCTCAGCGAAGCTTTCGTCGGGCATCGAGATGAGGTCGTTCGAGTAACCGATCGGTCCGACACGAAAGCCGAGCGAGCGGATGAAGCCGTGGTTCTGATCGAGCGGCAGCAGCTTGAGCGGACCGCCAGCGCCGTCGATGACGATCGGTTCGAGTGGCGTCGCCGTGCCTGCGTGGCTGACGATGGCCGGATAGCCGCCCATGGATTTGAACGCGTAGCCGAAGCGCACCATGAACGTGCGTTGCGCTTCGTCGCTTATCCAGACTGGGATGGTGCGGCGCTGCTTCACGAAGAATGCACGCACGTCGTCGAAGCCGTTGGTCTGGTCGGCGTGATCGTGACTGATGATGACGGCGTCGAGATGCGCGAGCTTCGCCTGAGCGAGTTGCAGGCGGAGATCGGGCGGCGTGTCGATCAGGACGGTCGTCGCCTCTTCAGCGCTGCCTGCCGCCCCGCTCCACTTCTGCAGCAACAGCCCGCAGCGCGTGCGGCGGTTCTTCGGTTCGTTCGGATCGCACACGCCCCAATCGCCCGTCGCGCGCGGCACGCCGCCGGACGAGCCGCAGCCAAGCACAGTGACGCGCAACGTGCCCATCAGCTCGATCTCGGTATCTGTGGAAACAGCCGGAAGAAGTTATCGGCGAGCAGGGCGCTCGCCTCCTCCTCCTCCAACCCGCGCAGCTTCGCAAACGCGCTTTGCACGTACGCGACGTGGTGCGGTTCACAGCGTTGGCCGCGGAATGGAATAGGGGTCAGATAGGGGCAATCGGTCTCGACGATAACGCGGTCGAGCGGGACTTCCCTCGCGATGGCGCGCACGTCGTCGGCGTTCTTGAATGTCATGATGCCGGAGAACGAAAAGTAAGCGCCGATTTTGAGCGCACAACGGGCCAGTTCTGGGCCGCTCGTGTAGCAGTGCATCAGGACGCGAAGAGGGCCCTTCCCCGCCTCTTCTTCCAGCAGCTCCGCCATCGCTTCATCAGCCTCGCGCGTGTGGATGATGAGCGTCTTGTCGAGCTTGCGCGCGGCTTCGGCGTGGGCGCGAAAGACTTGGACTTGATCATCGAACGGGCTGTGGCCGTAGTGCTGATCGAGGCCGGTCTCGCCTATTCCCACCACCCTCTCATGCGCGCCCAGTTCGATGAGCTTCGCTGCTGTCAGGTCGAGATGGTCCTTCGCGTAATGCGGATGTGCGCCGACGCTGGCATAGATGTCGGCATTGGCTTCGGCGATGGCGATGACGGCGGGAAGGTTCTCGATCTTGTCGCAGATCGTCAGCATGCGCTTGACGCCAGCTTCGCGTGCGCGCGCGATGACCGCTTCGCGGTCTGCGTCGTAGCTCTGGTGATGTAGATTGACGTGGCTGTCGATCAGCATGGACGGCTCATCTGCGGCTGCCCGCTGCGCGATCGAGCACGCCGATCGCGCGCGCCAGCGCGTGGCGTGGATCCATGTCGAGCCCTTCGGCTTCAGTGCGCAGCACTTCCAGATCGGACCAAGCGTCGGCCCAGCGTTCACCGCCCTGCTCGACCCCGACGGCGCGCGTCCACTCTCCCGCAAGCTCAAGCACGCCTGCGAGGCGCTCGAACGGCTCACCGCTCATTTGATCGTAGAGCGCATTGAGCACGCTGGTCGCGTCTCCCTTTGCGATCGACGCTTGCGCGCGGCGCAAATCGGCGTTGCCGGCGTCTAGCCCTTGAGCCTTGAGTGCAATCGCTCGGCCTGGGCGGCCTTTGGCGAGTGCGACCAACGCGTCGTCTTCTTTGCCGCCGCCCAACGCTGCGCGAACGAGTTCGTCTTCGACCGGCCGCAATGCCAAACGGCGGCAGCGCGAGCGGATCGTCGGCAGGATCGCGCCCGGCGCGTGACATACGAGCAGCAACACCGAACGCGCGGGCGGCTCTTCTAGCGTCTTCAGGATGGCGTTGGCGGCGTTGCGGTTGAGATCATCGACGGCATCGATGATGGCCACGCGCATGCCGCCCTCGGACGGCGCGAGCGAGAAGAATGCGCCCAACTCGCGCGCTTCATCAACCGTGATCTCGCGGCGTGGCTTTCCGCGATCGTTGAGACCGCGGCGCAGGATGAAGAGATCGGGATGCGACTGCGCCGCCACGCGCCGCGCGATTGGATCTCCAGGATCAACATCGAGCGGCCGTCCGCCGCTGCGCCGTGCGCCGAGCGCGATGCGGGCGAAGCGATAGGCCAAAGTGGCCTTGCCCAGCCCCTTGGCGCCGGCGAGCAGCCATGCGTGGTGCATGCGGCCGCCGCGCAACCCATCGAGCAAGGCTTGTTCTTCTGCATAGTGACCGACGTACGCATACGTCTCGCGCGGATGCGACGCCTCCGGCTCCTTATCAGTTTCGACGGTGGCCTTTTCGACTTTCACAGCGTCGCCACCGCTTGCGCGAGGACATCAGCTGGCGACTTGCCAGCGTCGAGGACGATGCAGCGATGCGGTTCGCGCTCAGCGATCGCCAAAAATTCGGCGCGGACCTTTGCGTGAAAATCCGTCGTCTTACGCTCGAACCGATCTTCGCCGACGTGCTTGCCCTGCGAGCGCGCGAGGCCTGCTTCGGGACTCAGATCGAGAATGAAAGTGCGATCCGGTTTCGGCGCGCCGATCAGAGCGTTCAACGTCTCCAACGCGTCGGCGCTCAGCCCACCAGCGGCGACTTGATAGGCGCGCGTTGAATCGTAGTAGCGGTCGCACACAATCCAGGCGCCGCGTGCGAGCGAGGGCCGGATGAGGTGGTTCAAATGATTGAGCCGCGCCGCCGCGAACAGCAGCGCTTCTTCCATTGCGCTCCAGCGGTTTGCATCACCAGAAACGAGCAGCGCGCGGATGGCGTCAGCGCCCGGTGCGCCGCCTGGCTCGCGCGTCACCACAACATCATGGCCAAGCGAGCGAACGGCGTCGGCCAAGCCACGCGCCAACGTTGACTTGCCTGCGCCTTCCCCGCCTTCCAGCGTGATGAAACGGCCTTCCGCCATAAGCTTATGAAGGCGGGAAAAAGGTCAGGCGCAAGCCTTCCCAGGCGCGGGAGAACCAGTTTGCACGACCGACGCGCCGTCCAGCAGCGAGCGGATACTCGGTGGTTTCGTAGCCCGGACCTTCGATCACCAGCCGCGCCACCACATCGCCCTCGCGGATCGGTGGGTGGATCGGCCCGTCATAGACGATGTGCGCCGTGAGCGTGCTCTGCAGCCCGCTGCGGCCGCCGACAATGATGTTCTGCTGCGCGATCAGCGGCACGGTGCGGCGGCCACCAAGATAGACTTGCGCCTCGCCGACTTGCGTACCTTCGGCGGCAAGCGTCCGCACAGTGAAATCGGAGAAGGCCGAGCGCATCAACCGCAACGCCTCACTACGGCGGTCGGCCATGGAGCGCGTCCCGTTGAACACGATGATGCGGCGCTGACCATTGACGATTGCCGAACCGACCATGCCGTAGCCGCTTTCATCGGTGTGGCCCGTCTTCACGCCATCCGCGCCCTCGAAGGCGCCGAGAAGCGGGTTGCGGTTTGGCTGCGTGCGATTGCCGTACGTGAATTCACGCTCCGAATAGATCCGGTAGAACTCCGGATAAGTGAGCATGATGTGACGCGCCAAGCGCGCGAGATCAGCTGAACTGATGCGATGGTTCTCGGCATCGAGCCCAGTGGCGTTGCGGAAGTGCGCCGTCGTGAGGCCCAGTTCCTGCGCGCGCCGGTTCATGATATCTACGAACGCGCCCTCGGATCCCGCAATGCCTTCAGCCAGCACGACGCACGCATCGTTGGCTGAGACGATGATTGCGCCACGCAGAAGGTCACGGACCGAAACGCTCGAGTTGATCGGCAGAAACATGTGCGAGCCGCCCGACGGGGCGCCATGGTCACGCCAAGCATATTCGCTGACGGTGTACTGCGTATCGAGCGTGATATCGCCGGCCTGCAGCCGCTCCAGCACGATCAGCACCGTCATCAACTTCGACATCGAGGCTGGCGGGATCGGCGTGTTGCAATCCTGACAATCGAGAATGGCGCCGCTGGGGACGTCCATAATGGTGACGTGCTGGGCCACGGAAATGGTGACGTGCTGGGCCACGGACGGCGGTGGCGGCGGCGCGGCCGCGCGGCGACGGCGCTGAGCGTCCGCTGGTGAAGCGAGCGCGATGACAAGCGCCAAAGTCAAAGCGCCAAAGGCGCGGCTGATCTGCATCGTTCCGCCGAATCGTTTTGCGCGCGTTTTGCGCGGATTTGTTTGACCAAACCTGCGCGGCGCTTTCACGTCAATAAACCGGTCTTAGCGCGAAGCGACGACCGCTTCGCCGTAGCCGAGTGTCGCGAGTTGGCGGCGTGCAGCGTCGGCTTCTTCGCGGCTGCCCCACGGTCCCACGCGGACGCGGAACAATTCACCGGCTGAGGTCTGGCGGATATCCACAAGCACCGGGCCCGCCGCCCCTACTGCATCGCGGACGCGGTGGGCGTTCGAGAGGTCGGAATAGGCGCCGACTTGGACGAAGAAGTTGCCAGCCGCTGGCGCGGCATAAGCCGGTGCGTAGCGCGGGGCTTCATCAGCCGGGCCGCCGGCGAGCGAAACGCCGTCAGAAGCGGGCGGAAGCGGGGACGAGGGCCCCTCCTCCGCATCGTCCGCCTGAGCGGCAGACGCAGGCGGTGAGGGCGGCGAGGCGGGGGCCATCGAGCCGTCGGCGTTCACGCGACGCGGCGCCGGGCCCAAGTAGCGGACATGAACGCGCGCTTGGCCTTGCTGTTGGAAGCCCAAAGCGCTGGCGCTGCCACGTGACAAGTCGATCAGACGCTCGCCAACGAACGGACCGCGATCGTTCACGCGGACGATGATTTCGCGGCCATTTTCCAGATTGGTCACCTGGACCAGACTTGGGATCGGCAGCGTCGGGTGCGCGGCAGTGAGGGCGTCCTGATCAAATACCTCCCCGCTCGCGGTACGCTGGCCGTAAAACTGCGGGCCGTACCAGGATGCCGTTCCGGTCTGTGAGTAACCCGGCTCCGGCGTCGGAACGTACCATTGGCCGTTGGCTTGGTACGGCGGCCCAACGCGCTCGCGCTCAAGCCAACCACCCTCGCCTGCAGCGGCGGCCTGCGGCGCAGGCTCGGCCGAGGTCTGCGGTTCGTCGTCTTCTTCGTCATTGATCGCCAGCGGTACAGGCTGCTCGGCCACGACCGGCGTCACGCGCGGGCGATCGCCGCTGCGCGGACGGCGTAAATCGATCACGGCGGCTTCGCGAGCGCGTGGTTGGCCGTAGCCGTAGGAATTGTCGCTACCGCCCGGGAGCGCCACGACACGATCTTCTGCAGGCGATGCTGCGCCCTGCCCCGCATACGTGATCGGCGCGCGTTGGGCGGTCGCCGGGGCGGAGAGGGCGAGAAGGCCGGCGCAGGACAAAATGACGGCGCGCGATGCAAGGCGAAGCTTCAAGTGACGACCCCAACGCAATGAATGCGAACATCACCATACGGATGCGGGGTTGAGGGCGCGTAAGCTTTCATAGTTTTTTCAGGTTCACCAATAATCGGCTTTCACCACGTCATCGGCGCTCCTGTCGCACCCTGCGCGCCGTTTCCGGCGCTTGCTGCGAATGGTTTGCAACAGTACTGTGCCCTTGGACGCCGCGCTAGGGACCGCCAAGCGCCAGTGAGAGAGAGTGGCGCTAGCTGCCATGACCGCCACCAGTAGCCAGCCGGGCCGCGCACGAGCGGGATGGAAGCCATTTGTGCTCCGCCAATTCGTCCAATGGCATTGGATCAGCGCCGCCATCGCTCTGATCGGCACGACACTGTTCGCCGCGACTGGCATCACCCTCAACCACGCGGCCGATATTCAAGTCGCTCCAGTCGTCCGCGTCGAATACGGCATGTTGTCCGCTGCGATGCAGGCGCGCTTAGCGGAGGCGGACGATCAAGCCCGCCAACTGTTGCCGGAGGAGATATCTGCTTGGATTGATGAGACCTACGGTACGTCGAGCGCCGGGCGCGAGGCTGAGTGGTCATCCGAAGAAATCTATCTCGCGATTCCGCGTCCGGGCGGCAACGCCGTGATCAGTATTGATCGCGACAGCGGCTCGATCGAGGTCGAAGATACGTGGCGTGGCTGGATCGCGTACTTGAACGATCTGCATAAGGGCCGCGACACCGGCGTCTATTGGTCTTGGTTCATCGACATCTTCGCCGGCGCTTGCGTGCTCTTTTGCCTGACCGGCCTCGGCCTGCTTTGGCTGAAGGCAGGCGCGCGCCCGTCCACATGGCCGCTGATCGGGCTCGGCTTGCTTATTCCAGTCCTGCTCGCCCTATTTCTGATCCACTAAGCCTTGAGACGTCTGTCATGACCAACAAAATGCTCGCCGTCGCCGCCGTACTCGCCGCCACAGGGGCAGCGACACCAGCATTTGCTGGCGATCTCAACGTGACTGTCAGCATTCCGCGCATTGAAAGCGCGGAGTATCACGCACCCTATGTCGCAGTGTGGATCGAACAACCCGATGAAACCGCCGTTGCGACCATCGCGGTTTGGTACGCAGTCGATCGGCGTCTAAACTCGGGCTTGGCGTGGGTGCCGGACGTGCGCACTTGGTGGCGTAAAATCGGCCGCACTATGACGCTGCCCGCGGACGGCGTATCCGGCGCAACGCGTGCGCCGGGTACACACACCATCACGCTTCAAGCGACCAATGCGTCATTGCGTACGCTGGCGCCCGGTCAATATGTGATCGCCGTCGAAGCCACGCGCGAAGGCGGCGGGCGCGAGGTGGTCCGCGTGCCATTCCAATGGAACGGACAAGCGCAAACCGCCAGCGCGCAAGGCACAAGCGAACTCGGACAAGTCCGCGTCGCGATTACGCCGTGAGCGCGTCGTGACGGCGGAGCACGAGCGGCGTGTGCTGCTCCCGCGTGAGATCAAACCGCTGCGGCCGCATGGCTCGCAAATCGTGGACTGGTCTGGAAAAACGATGGGGACCACTTGGTCCGTGCGTGCTGTGACGCCGACAGATTTTGATTCTACCGGCGGCGAGGGAGCGCTAAACGCGGCGCTCGACGCAATGATCGCACAAATGTCGACATGGGCGCCGCACTCCGAAATTTCACGCTTCAACTCTGCATCAGAAGGCGCCTCAGTGACGATCGGCGAGCACTTCAGCGCCGTCCTCAACTGCGCGCTGACAGTCGCGGAGGAAACCAGTGGCGCATTCGATCCGAGCGTCGGCGCTCTGGTGGATCTTTGGGGTTTTGGTGCAGGCGGCGAACGCGACGCGCCGGACAATGACGAGATCGCGGGCGCGCGCGCGCAAATGGGTTGGACAAGGCTGGCGCCAAGCAGTGCTGTCTTATGTCAGCCCGGAGGACTTCGGATCGATCTTTCAGGGATCGCAAAGGGGTATGCCGTGGATGAACTCGCGCGCGTGCTTGAGCGGCTTGGCCTCAACGCTTTTCTCGTCGAGGTCGGCGGCGAACTGCGGGGCGCCGGCGTAAAGCCAGATGCACACCCTTGGTGGGTCGACATCGAGGAGCCGCCCGGATCACGCGCGGCGCCGATTTTGGCGGCATTGCACAACGTGTCCATCGCATCCTCTGGCGATTATCGGCGCGCCCGATCGCTAGATGACCGAGCCATCGCGCACACAATCGATCCGCGTATCGGGCACCCACTCGCAAACAATGTTGCGTCGGTCACTGTGCTGCACGCCGAGTGCATACTGGCCGACGCGTATGCGACGGCGCTCATGGTGATGGGGCCGCGCGACGGCCTGGATCACGCCAATGCACACGACCTCACCGCGCGCTTCGTTGTGCGCGAAGGCGATGCTCATCGCGAACTCTTGTCCGACGCCTTCGCCGCCTTGCTCGAATGAGCGCTTACGGCCCGCCGCCGCCGAGGAAGTGATCGCTCGTCAACCCGAGCAGCCCCGGCGCCAGTGAAGCGAACTGCACCGCAGCACCCGCGCCGCTTCCATCCGGATCATAGTAGAGAGCGCCAGTAGCCGCGTCGTAAATGATGCGATCTTCGGCATCCACCGCCGCCCCACCGATCACGAAAGCATCGGCGTCGAGAACGCCAAGACCGATGCCGGAGAATATCTCGATGTCGAGTTCGATGCGATCGTCGGCGAGGTTGAAGATGGCGATGGAGTCGACGTTCCCGCCCACCAACGCGGCCGAGAACACGAACGTATCTGCGCCCGTACCGCCGATCAGCGTATCAGCGCCAAGACCGCCATCCAGGCGATCCACGCCATTGCCACCATCGAGCAAGTCATCGCCGTCGCCGCCTGAGAGATCGTCGGCGCCGTCACCGCCATAGAGCGTGTCATGTCCATCGTCCCCTGCGAGTAGATCGTCGCCTTGTCGGCCGTAGAGTACGTCAACGCCTTCGCCGCCGGCGAGGTCGTCATTGTTATTGCCGCCGTCGAGAAGATCGTTGTCTTCGCCGCCATTCAACGCATCGGCGCCATCGCCGCCGTAGAGCGTGTCGTGGCCCGCATCGCCGTTCAGCGTATCGTCGTTCTGACGGCCGTAAATCACATCGTCGCCTTCGCCGCCGTGCGCAGTGTCGTTGTGGTTAAGCCCATCGATGAGATCGTCGCCATCGCCGCCGCTCAGAATATCCGCGCCGTCACCACCATAGAGCGTGTCGTGCCCAGCATCACCGTTCAGCGTATCAATGCCGCTACGGCCGTAGAGCGCGTCGTCGCCATTGCCGCCGTTCAGAGTGTCGGCGTCGAGCACGCCATCCAGCAGATCGTCGCCGTCGCCGCCATTCAGCGTGTCGTTGCCGGCGCCGCCGGTGAGTTGATCGCCGCCAGCGCCGCCGGAGAGCGTGTCGGGGCCAGCCAACCCAGAGATGACGTCGCCGCCATTTGTGCCGGTGAGCGTATTCGCGCCGGAGGTGGCGCCGCTGACGATCTGGCCACCATTGGTAATGGTGATGGTCGCCGTTGCGGTGTCGACGCCGCCGAAGCCGTCGTCGATCGTGTACGTGAAGGTATCGATTGCGCTCTGGCCGTAGTGGGGCGAGTGCGCGCCGTTTGGATCGTAGCTGAACGTGCCGTCGGCGTTGACGGTGAGCAACGCGCCCGAAGGCAGTGTGATCTGAACGCCTACGGCCGCGCCTGAACCGTTCACGGCGCTGACAACCAGCGTGTCGCCCTCGCCATCACCATCGGAGCCGGCGCCATTATTGGCGAAGAGATCCCCAGCTGCGATCACTGCGGTTTCATCCACGAGAAACGCATCGTCGGCGGCCAGAGGCGCCGCGTTAACGCCGTTGATCGTGACGCTGACGATAGCGGTATCGGTTCCGCCATTGCCGTCGTCCACAGTGTAACTGAAGCTGTCGGCCGCGCTTTCACCGTCATGGAGATAGGCGAACGCGCCGTTGGGATCGTAACTATAGCTGCCGTCGGCGTTTAGCGTGAGCAGCGCCCCAGAGGCCAAAGCAATCTGCGTTCCAATATTGGCGCCTGAGCCGTTGACTGCCGTTATGACGAGCACGTCGCCATCGGCGTCAGCGTCGGTCCCAGCGCCGTTGTCGCTAGACAGGTTGCCGTTGGTGGGCGCGTTCTCGCTTACCGCGACAGAGTCATCAGCGGCGATTGGAGCGTCATTCTCACCGTTGATGGTGATCGTCACGCTGGCGGTATCGCTGCCGCCGGCGCCGTCATCGATCGTGTAGGAGAACGTATCGGCATCGCTTTCGCCGGCGCCGAGATGCTCAAAGGCCCCGTTCTGATCGTAAGCGAACGTGCCGTCTGCATTCACCGTCAGCAACGCGCCCGAAGCCAATGTAATCTGCGTCCCAACATGGGCGCCGAGACCATCGACCGCCGAGACCGTCAGCGTATTGCCTTCAACGTCACCGTCAGCGCCAGCGCCGTTGTCGGCGAGCAGTGCGCCGTTGAGAGCCGCGCCCTCTGCTGTTGAGAAGGCGTCGTCTTGTGCGGTCGGTGCGTCATTGACGCCGTTGATTGTGAACGTAACGGTGGCCGTGCTTGTGCCGCCGTTGCCGTCATCGATCGCATAATTGAATGAATCGAGCGCTTGCTCACCTACGGCGAGATGCGCGAATTGGCCGTTCGGATCGTAGTCATAGCTGCCATCAGCGTTGACGGTAAGCAACGCGCCGGAGGCCAACGTGATCTGCACGCCAACATTCGCACCCGAGCCGTTGACGGCATTGACCGTGAGCGCATCGCCATCGACATCATTGTCAGCGCCGGCGCCATTGTCCGCGAATAGACTGCCGTTGGACGGCGCGTCTTCGCTCACCGCGATCGCGTCGGCAGCCGCCACTGGACCGTCGTTGACGCCGTTAATGGTGATGGTGACGGTTGCGGTATCCGTGCCGCCATTGCCGTCGTCGATCGTGTACGTGAACGCGTCGATCGCGTCTTCGCCGACGCCCAACGTCTCGAAAGCGCCATTGGTGCTGTAATCGAAGCTGCCATCGGCATTCACTGTGAGCAGTGCGCCTGAGGCGAGCGCTATCTGATTGGCGACGCTCGCACCGAGGCCATTGACTGCGGAGACCGAACGCGGATCGCCGTCGATATCGCTATCGGCGCCCGCACCGTTGTCGCTGAGCAGATTTCTGCCGGAGATCGCGCCGTCTTCGGTGACCGCAGCCGCGTCATTTTCCGCCTCCGGCGCATCATTAGCGCCATTGATCGTGACGGAGACGCTTGCGGTGTCGGTCCCGCCATTGCCGTCGCTCACCGTGTAGGTAAATGTGTCGGTATCGCTTTCGCCGACACCCAAATCTTCAAAGGCGCCGTTTGGATCATGGTCAAACGTGCCATTGGCGTTGACCGTCAGGAGCGCGCCCGACGCCAGGGCGATCTGGATGCCGACAGCGCCGCCGAGACTGTTGACCGCCGAGATCGCCAGCGCGTCGCCATCGATGTCACCATCAGCGCCGCTGCCATTGTCGGCGAAAAGGTTGCCGCCGACGATGCTCCCCGCTTCGCTGATGGCGAAACCGTCATCTTGTGCCGCCGGCGCATCGTTGGCGCCGTTGATCGTGACTGTAACGGTGGCCGTGTCGGTCCCACCTTGGTCGTCACTCACGGTATAGGTGAACGTGTCGCTGTCGCTTTCGCCGACAGCGAGGGCTTCGAACGCACCGTTGGCATTATAAGTGTACGTGCCGTCGGCGTTCACCGTCAGCAAAGCGCCCGAACTCAGCGCGATCTCGACCCCGACATTGCCGCCCACCCCGTTAACCGCAGTGACGCTCAGGGCATCGCCGTCGATGTCAGCATCGGCGCCGGCGCCGTTATCGGCGAGCAAAGAACCGGTTGATGGAGTGTTCTCACCGGCCGTGACTGCATCGTCCTGGGCGATCGGCTGATCGTTGGCGCCGTTGATCGTTATATTGACTGTGGCGGTGTCCGAGCCGCCGAACCCATCGGCGATCGTATAGTTGAAGCTATCGGTCGCGGACTCGCCAACGCCGAGATGTTCATATTGGCCGTTCGGATTGTAATCGAACGTGCCGTTGGCGTTAACGGTCAGCAGCGCACCGGAGGCAAGCGTGATCTGCACGCCGACATTGGCGCCCGAGCCGTTCACGGCGCTGATCGCCAGCGGATCGCCATCAACCGCGTTGTCGGCGCCTGCGCCGTTATTAGCGAACACATTGCCGCCTGTGATTGCGCCATTCTCCGCGACGGAAAGCGCATCGTCTGCCGCGATCGGCGCTTGGTTAAACTGGAGCGTTCGCCCAGCGATGCCCGTGCCCGATGCGTCGCCACCGGCGCTGGCGCTCTGCCAGGTGATGACCACCCGGCCATCAGCCAGTTCGGTGACCTGTGGATATTCCTGGGCGCCCAGACCATTGGCGTTGATCCGGATCTCGCCTTCAGCGCTCCAAACGATGCTGCCATCGGCCTGCATCGTGCCGATCCGCGCGGAAATGCCGGGCGCGTTGGCGTCGATGGTGGTGTCGTAGGTCGTCCACGTGAAGAGCAAGCGTCCGTCGCTCAGGACGGTGACTTGCGGATGATATTGGCCCCCCTCCGTCTCTTGGTTGACGGAGACTTCGCCCGCCGCCGCCCAGCTAATCGAACCGTTTGCTTGCACCGTGCCGACGCGCGCGGATATCCCCGAGAAGCTGCCGTCGACGTCGGGATCGTTGCTGCTCCAGGTGAAGAGCACGCGGCCATCGGGAAGGATGGTGACCTGTGCTTGGTTCTGATCGCTCTGCAACTCCTCGTTAACAGTGATCTCGCCGGCCGCGCCCCAACTGATCGAGCCGTCGGCTTGCACCGTGCCGATGCGCGCCGAGATGCCCGTTGTGCTGCCATCGACATCGGCGTCCTGGCTCCACCAGGTCGCGAGCACGCGGCCATCCGCCAACACAGTGATTTGGACGTCGAACTGGCCATTGGTAACCTCTTCGTTGACCGTGATCTCGCCAGCGGCGTCCCAAACGATTGAGCCATTGGCCTGCACCGTGCCGATGCGCGCGGCGATGCCGCCGCCGCTGCCATCCACGTCGGGATCGAAACTCGTCCACGCGAACATCACGCGACCGTCGGCGAGCACCGTAACTTGCGGCGTTTCCTGATCGCTCAGGATCTCTTCGTTGACAGTGAATTCACCGAAGCTGTCCCAAATGATCGAACCGTCGGACTGCACCGTGCCGATGCGTCCTGAGATGCCGCTGTCTTCGCCGTCGACGTCTTCGTCATTGCTAAACCAAGTGAACAGTACGCGGCCGTCGCCAAGCTGGACGACTTGTGGTTCGTGCTGCCCGCCCGAGACTTGTGCGTTGACGCGAAACTCCGCGCCCCAAACGACTGAGCCATCCGCCTGCACCGTACCGATGCGTCCTGCGATCGCCGCGCTGCTGCCGTCAGCGCCTGCATCGCCTGTCGTCCAAGTGGCGAGAACACGGCCATCACTCAGCGTGATGATCTGCGGACCTTCCTGATTCAGTCCTGTACGCGTGTTAACCGTGAACTCGGCGCCCAGAGTGTAAGCTGGCATTCTATCGTCTCCGCGTCGCACGGCTTCTGCCGCGGACAAACCAAGCCGACGTCGATGCGCCGGCGCGAGTGCACGGCGCGAAAACTATCAATCGCAAGAGCGCGTCACAAAGCTTGGCGTCCGATGCGTTCGGTACGGGTCTGCGTTTTCATGCAGCGGGAGAATGCGGCGACTTTTCGTTAACCGGAAAATCGTCGCTACACGCACTTCAGCCCGGTGTGATCAACCTTTTGGCGCCACGGCCTCAACCCGAGTTGAAATGACGCTCAAGTTCGCGCGCGTGATCCTCGGTTGGAACGGCCACATACGACTTCAGCATGACTGGAAGATGCGCACTCTTAGAGGTGACATGACCAGCCTGGTGCGAGGCGAGACGCTGGTTGAGACATTCGTTGAGCCCCACATTTGAGCCGTGGCCTGCCACCCGAACCCAAAGGCGTAGGGTGGCGGAAGGGGTGGGATTCGAACCCACGGTGGACTTGCATCCACGCTAGTTTTCAAGACTAGAGCAATCGACCACTCTGCCACCCTTCCGGAGCGGGCTTCGCCTATCAGCGTCACGCGCGCTGGGCAATGCGGTCAAAGAAAAAGCCCGGCGGTGAGCCGAGCTTTGGGGGTCCCGTTACCAGCGGAAAGGCGCTCGGAAGGCCACCCTGACATCGGGGGCGTCTTCGGTGACGCCGATGTCGACACTGGTGGACAGAGTCTGGCGATCCGTGAGGCGGAAGCTCATGCCCAGCGAGACCGAGCCGACTTGGAGTTCGGTGGACTCTTGCACCAGATCATTCAGTTCCGAGGTGGTCGGGAAGACGTAGGAGTGCGAGTAGCCCAGCGAGTATGAGAAGCGGTTGTTGAGGGCGAAGCCGAAGCCGAAGCCCATCGAGATCGAGTCACCCGGGTCGACTTCGCCGATGGTGACCGTGCCGTAGGTCTCGCCAATCTCGCGGGCGATGTTGTGGTTGTAGCTCAGGCTCGAGAAGATGACGGCCGGATCCGACGGATAGAGCATCGAAATGCTGCCCTGCACCGCCCAAAAGCCGGAGCCAGTCGCCAATTCGGTCGAGATACCAGCGGCGTCGCGCTCGAGATCGAACGGGCCGAGGCCGCTATCCGACTTCACACGACCGCCAACGACGAAGATCGGCGCGCCATTAGCGCCACGATTGAGCTGGTAACGGGCCGACATTTCCACGTCGCCGATGTTCGAGCCGCTCAATTCGAACGTCTGCATCGTCGTCGTGCTCTGTTGCGCGACGGTGGTGACGCGGTCCGAACGGTAAATGTACGGGACACGAACTTCGAGTTCGAGGCGATCGGTGACCGCATAACGCGCCGCAAGCGCGCCGGTCAGGGTATCGCGGGCTGCGTCATTGACCTCAAGGAGACCAATTTGCACGCCGGTAACAATTTCGACGCCGCGGAAGACAAAGCGGTTGGACGATGAACGCGAATATTCAAACGAAGGCTCGATAACCAACCGGCCCGCGCCCAATAGGGCGTTCTGCCCCTCTGGCAACGCATCTACAGTCGCTGCCGGCGGCTGTTCAGTCGGCGCTTGGCCAACCGGACCGCCGCTGGGCGTCGCTGTTGGAGCGGGTGCAGGCGCGCTACCGCCCTCACTTTGCGCCAACGTGACCAACGGGCGTTGACGATTGACCTGTAGAGGCTCGTCATCACCCAATCCGTTAAAGTTTAGAGCGCTGGAAGGCATGCCTGCGCCGCGGATGTCGCCAAGATCCGCATCACTGACTGCTCCCATTGCCAACAATTCGCGTCGCTGCCGGTCGATCAGTTGTCGCTGTTCGCCGAGTTGACGCTGTTGCTCCTCCAGCTGTCGCGCTTGCGCGTCGAGACGCGCCTCTTGCTGGTTGATGAGGTTCATCACCCGCTGGAGATCGGCCGGCTGTGTTTGGGCATCAGCTGATCCGCTCCAGAACATCGCGCAAGCGGCCATCGCGCACGCAGCCATAATGGATGCGCGGCGTCCCGCTTTTCGCTTCATTCCGATACGAAGCATCACCAGACCCAGATTGGAGGGCTACCCATGAGCGCCCTCTCTGCACGTTGTATTCCACGCACCTTAGCAACGAGGTGATGAGAAACCGTGAAAGGCGCACGAGCAATTGCTCGCGCGCCTTTTAATCTCTGTTGATCTGTACGAATGCTTTGTTAGCGCAGCGCGCTGACGAAACTCGCTTCCGTCTTCGCCGTGATCTCGTCGAGCGTCACGCCATCGGCGAGCTGCAGGAGCTTCATCGGTTGTGAACCATGCTTATCGATTTCGAACACGCCGAGATCGGTTATCACGAGATCAACCACGTTCACGCCGGTGAGCGGCAGTGAGCACTGCCTCAAGAGCTTCGAAGCGCCGTCCTTAGACGTATGCTCCATCACAACGACGACGCGCTTCACGCCGGCGACGAGATCCATCGCGCCGCCCATGCCTTTGACCATCTTGCCAGGCACCATCCAGTTGGCGAGGTCGCCGCGATCATTCACTTCCATGGCGCCAAGGATCGAAAGGTCGATGTGGCCACCGCGGATCATCGCGAATGAGTCCGATGATGAGAAGTAAGAGGTTTTCTTCAGCGCCGTGATGGTTTGCTTACCGGCATTAATCAGATCGGCGTCTTCGTCGCCCTCAAACGGAAACGGACCCATGCCGAGCATGCCGTTCTCCGACTGCAGCGTGACCTCGATCCCGTCCGGAATGTAGTTCGCCACAAGCGTCGGGATGCCGATACCGAGATTAACGTAGAAGCCGTCGCGCAATTCCTTAGCGGCGCGTTGAGCGAGCTGATCGCGGGACCACGGCATTATGCATTCTCCCGCTTGCGTGTCGTTCGTTGCTCAATGCGTTTTTCGAACGAGCCCTTAACGATGCGATCGACGTAAATGCCCGGCGTGTGAATCTCGTCCGGCTCAAGTTTGCCGGCCTCAACCAATATCTCGACTTCAGCGACGCACTTCTTACCGGCCGTCGCCATCATTGGATTGAAGTTGCGGGCGGTCTTATTGAAGATGAGGTTGCCCTCGGTGTCGCCCTTATAGGCTTTGACGATCGAGAGATCGGCGACGAGGCCGGTTTCGAGCACGAACGTCTCGCCGTTAAACACCTTCGTCTCTTTGCCTTCGGCCACCAGCGTGCCGACGCCCGTCTTTGTATAGAAGCCAGCGATGCCAGCGCCCCCTGCCCGGCAGCGTTCGGCGAGCGTGCCTTGGGGATTGAACTCAAGCTCAAGCTCGCCGCTCAGATACTGGCGCGCGAACTCTTTATTCTCGCCGACGTAGCTCGAAACCATTTTCTTGATCTGCTTAGTCTCCAGCAGGAGGCCCAAGCCCCAACCGTCGACGCCGGCATTGTTCGAAATAACGGTGATGCCCTCAACGCCGCTGTCGCGCAGCGCGATGATCAGGTTCTCGGGGATGCCGCAAAGGCCGAAGCCGCCGCTCATCACGCTCATGCCATCGAAGGTGAAGCCATCAAGCGCGGACTTTGAGTCCGGATAAACTTTGTTCGCCATGGCCGCTCGTTTACGTAGCGGCGCGCTAGGGCGCAACATGCCGGGACGTAAATACAGTTTGCAGAAACAGTTGCGCCGGTGGCTGAGCCGGCCACCGGCGCTTTCTGCTTCGATCCTAAGGTGGATCGAAAACCTAGCCCCGGTACGAGCGAGGGACGAAAATCGTCCGGAACCGAGGAAGAGTAAACACTATGGGGGCTGAGGCCCGACTGAACGGCGACTTCAGAAAAACCGTTCAGGTTGGAGCGCCCGAAACACCCCAATCGCCCAGTATTTTCTGGGGTTCGTCGCCATTTCCGCCTGGCGGATGCTGAACGGCGCCGGGCGTTCTGGAGAACCGTGGGGCCGGTGCGGGCTGTTTCAGGCCGCCAATCTCAACAAAAGTTTGCCGGGCGACGTTGTGCGGGTGATCCGGCGCTTCCGCCATCGAGAGCACCGGCGCGAAACAAACGTCCGTGCCTTCCATCAGCGACGTCCACTCGTCGCGCGTCTTGGTCTTAATGACGCCCGCGAACTTCTCGCTCATCGCCGGCCACTCGGGCTTGTTCATCTGCACCGCGAACGCGGGATCGTTGGTGAGGCCCGTCTTCTCCAAGAGCAGCGCATAGAATTGCGGCTCGATCGAACCGATGGTGACGAACTTGCCGTCCTTGGTTTCGTAAACATCGTAGAAGTGCGCGCCGCCATCGAGCAGATTGTTGTCGCGATCGTCCGTCCAAATCCCTGACGCGCGCAAACCATAAATCACGCTCATCAGCGAAGCGGCGCCATCGGTGATCGCCGCATCGATGACTTGCCCCTTCCCCGAACGTTGCGCTTCGAACAAGGCCGCGCACACACCCATCGCCAGATAGAGCGAGCCGCCGCCGTAATCGCCGACGAGGTTAAGCGGCGGTGAGGGCGCGTCGTCTTTACGACCCATCGCGTGCAGCGCGCCTGAGAGAGCGATATAGTTGAGATCGTGCCCTGCCGCCTCCGCGAGTGGTCCGTGCTGGCCCCAACCAGTCATGCGCCCATAGATGATCTTCGGATTGCGCTTCAGCGCTTCATCCGGCCCAAGCCCCAAGCGCTCCATCACGCCAGGCCGAAAACCTTCGATAACCACGTCGGCTTTCTCCATCATGGAGAGCGCCAACGCGACGTCGTTTGGGTCCTTCAGATCGAGTGCGATGTGTCGACGGCCGCGCGCGGGGATGTCGTTCTTGAAGCCGGGCCGTCCGCCCTTCCGATCAAGCCGCACAACATCGGCGCCCATGTCGGACAAGAGCATGCAGCAGAACGGCCCTGGCCCGATGCCTGCGAACTCCAAGACCTTAACGCCGTTAAGCGGGCCAGACGCCATGATTGATCCTCGTTTACCTTGACGATTTGTTTCGTCGTGTATTGTCGGCATAGTCCTATCAGAGCCCGTCCCGTGGCGGCGAGGGCGCCGGAGCGTTAACCTTTGCGCATTGTTGTGCGAGCCCATGACGCCCGCCATGCGCGGGACGCACAAACGTTGCTCGCGAACGCGGGCGTGGAAGCCGTTGCGCTGCCTGGTGACTACCGCCCTTCCCCCGCGGGCGAGGACATCTCGATCTTCTCTGCAGTTGCCGGCGACGTCGATAGCGTCGCGCGCATTGCCGTGACGTCGCTGCAGGCCGACCCGCCGCCGCTCGCGCGGATCATCGGCTTGCGCCATGCTGCGCCGCCCGCCCTGGGACTCGAAGCCGCCGAAGTGTTCACGAGCGCAGTCGCGCTCGACGCACCGCCCAAACTGCTTGCGGGGCAGATAGACGGCGCCATCCGCGTCGCCATCGCCGAAGAGGAGTATGCCCGCCGCATCGCCACGGCGGACGCGCTCGGCATCTCCGCACCAACGGCGCCGGAACCGCGCAAGCTGAAGGCACTCTATATCGGCGCGCCAAGCCCGATGTTCCTGGCGCTGGAACGTAAACTGGCTGAGCAAGATGGTCTCGTCGCTGCGGCGTTCTCATCTTTCGCCGGCTTCGATCACCTGCATGACGAACCGTTCGACGCGGTCGTGCTCAACGGCGCCAACGATCCAGCGACGGCCGTCTCGCTCTGCGCAGCGCTCCGCCGCAACGCCTCGCTCTACCATTTGCCCACCATGATGATCACCGCGCCTAGTGACATCGAGACGGCCAACAACGCCATCAATCGCGGCGCTTCCGCCATTTGCTCAACCCGCGCGCCATGCGGTGCAAGCCTGGGCTGGCTGTTCGAGGCCGTGCGCCGCGAACGCCGCCGCCGCAGCGCCGATCAAGGCATTTGCGCGCTGCGCGATCTGATGGGCGATGCACGCACTGGTCTCTTCCAGCGCAACGCATTCGACGCGCACCTCACGCGCCTCGCGGCCGACCACCACATCAGTGGTCGTCCCATGGCGTTGGTGCTGCTGCGCGTCTGCCCTGCCCCCGGTTCGCGCGATCCGGAAGAAGACCTCTGGAAGAAGGGCTTCACTGAAATCTTGAGCCTCGCCGGCCGTCTTATGCGCGACGCCGACACGGGCGCTGCCATTGGCAGAGACTTCATCGCCATCGCGATGCCCGCCGCGCGCCTCGCGGCGGCAAAGCGTACAGCCGAACGCATTTCTTCGGTTGCCGAGTGCACGGCGTTCGCATCTGGCGAAGGTGGCGCTGGCCCGCTCGTGTTCGAGCAAAGCGCCGTTGAGCTGCAGCCTGGCGAAAGCGGCCTCGGCATGCTCTCACGCGCACTGCGCGCGCTTGAAGTGGAAGCGATCCCGGCTTAAGCGGCCTTGCGCGTTGCGATCCGCGCCAACGCCTCCAGCACGCCGCGCAACGCTTTCAAACGCAGCGTCGCCTCGGGCCAACCGCCTTGCACGACGAGCTTACCGTCCGGGCGCATCTTGAAATCGTCCGGCCGCTCCTGAACGTGGCGCACCAGTGCCATCGGATCGGGGAAGCCGCCGTCGCGGAATGTCAGCACCGCGCCCTTGGGACCGGCGTCGAGCTTTGACACGAGGCAACGCCGACAGAGCGATTTCAGACCGGCGACGGCAATCAGTTGCTCGGCTTCACCGGGCAGCGGTCCGAAGCGATCGATCAACTCCGCCGCGAAAGCCTCGCGCTCTTGATCCGTTTCTAGATCGCCGAGGCGGCGATAGAGCGACAGGCGCACGTTCAGATCGGAGACGTACTCTTCTGGGATCAGCACCGAGGCGCCGACATTGATCTGCGGCGACCACGACTTCTCACTGACCTCATCTTCCCGGCCCGAACGCAGCGCCGCGACGGCTTCCTCCAGCATCGACTGATAGAGTTCGACACCGACTTCGCGGATATGACCCGATTGCTCTTCGCCTAAGAGATTCCCGCCACCGCGCATGTCGAGATCGTGACTCGCCAGCGTGAAGCCGGCGCCAAGGCTATCGAGCGACGAGAGAATTTTGAGTCGCTTCTCCGCACTCGCCGTAATCGATTGCTCAGCCGCGGTCGTCAGGTACGCATAAGCGCGGACCTTCGACCGGCCGACGCGACCACGGATTTGATAAAGCTGCGCCAAACCGAACATATCAGCACGGAACACAACCATCGTGTTGGCGCGCGGAATATCCAGGCCGGATTCGACGATGCTGGTCGAGAGCAAAACATCGAACGCGCCATCGTAGAATTGTGTCATCAGCTCATCGAGCTGACCGGCTGCCATTTGCCCGTGTGCTGCAGCAAACGTCACCTCGGGTACGTTGCGACGCAGGAAATCAGCCCCTTCTTCGAGATCGGCGATGCGCGGGCAGACAAAGAAACTCTGCCCACCCCGATACTTCTCTCGCAGCAACGCCTCGCGCACGGTCATGTTGTCGAACGGCGTCACGTAGGTGCGTACAGCCATGCGATCAATGGGCGGCGTGGTGATGAGGCTCATCTCGCGGACGCCGGCCAGTGCGAGCTGTAGCGTACGCGGGATCGGCGTTGCGGAGAGCGTCAGCGCGTGCACTTCCGAGCGGAGATCTTTCAGGCGCTCTTTGTGCTTCACGCCGAAATGCTGCTCTTCGTCGACGATCATGAGGCCAAGGTCGGAGAACTGGATCGTCTTCGACAACAGCGCATGCGTTCCAATGGCGATCTCAATAGTGCCGGCGGCCAACGCGGCCTTGGTTTCGCTCTGCTCTTTGGCCGCCACGAGACGTGAAAGCTGACGTACGCGCACCGGCAGACCACGGAAACGCTCGGTGAAAGTACGGAAGTGCTGCCGGCAGAGCAAAGTCGTCGGCGCGACCACCGCCACCTGCTTGCCACTCATCGCGACCAGGAACGCTGCGCGCAATGCAACTTCGGTCTTACCGAAGCCAACGTCGCCACAGATCAGACGATCCATCGGCTTGCCGGCGCCAAGATCACCAACAACATCATCGATCGCCGCCATCTGATCGTCGGTCTCTTCGTACGGGAAACGCGCGCAGAACTCGTCCCAGAGGCCTTCAGGCGGCGCGACAGGTTCGGCCGAGCGCGTCGCACGCATCGCAGCAATGCGTAGCAATTCCTCGGCCATATCGCGCAGGCGCTGTTTCGCGCGCGCTTTGCGGCTCTGCCAGGCGACACCGCCCAGCTTGTCGAGCTGCGCTTCGGCATCTTCAGCGCCGTAACGGCTGACGAGTTCGATGTTCTCGACTGGCAGATAGAGCTTATCACCGCCCGAATATGTCAGATCCAAACAATCGTGCGGCGCGCCCGTGACTTCGAGCGTCTTCAGACCTTCATAGCGGCCGACACCATGATCCTGGTGCACAACGAGGTCACCTGGCGACATTGCGGCCGCCTCGGAGATCACTGAAGACGCTTTGCGCCGCTTACGCGGTCGCGCAAGGCGATCGCCAAGAATGTCCTGCTCAGAGAGAAATGCGAGGTTCTCCGTCTCGATCCCGCGCTCCAGAGGCAGCACAGCGAGCGCATTGGCGCCGCGCGGCAGGTCCGTTACCTCACGCCATGATTTCGTGCGGACGACAGCTTCCACGCCGTGGTCGCTCAACACGCCAGCCAAACGCTCCGCTGAGCCATCCGACCATGCAGCAATGACCACGCGCTTCTTGGCTTTGTTGAGCGCTTCGATGTGCCGTGCCGCCGCTTCGAAAACGTTAGCGTCCGCAGTCTGCCGTTCGGTAGCGAAGTCGCGACCTAGCTTCGCGCCGAGATCGAGTTGCTTCTTGGCGTCAGTGTCGAAATGCGTGAAACGGCGCACGGGTCGCGCACCGATGGCCGCCGTCAGTGCGTCGTCGTTGAGATAGAGCAGGTCCGGTTCCGGCGCGCGGAAAGGCGACGCGCCCCGCGCGATTGGGGCGGTTTTGCGAGCAGTATAGTGATCCTGCGCCGTCGCCACGCGGTCGCGGATCGCCTCCTCCGCCAACGCATCAAACGCGATCAGCGCGTTCTCGCCGACATAATCGAAAACAGTTTCGAGCCGCTCATAGAAGAACGGCAAGAATTGCTCCACGCCCTGACGCCGGATGCGCGCGCTCACGCTATCGTAGAGCGTATCGCTCACCGCGCCGTAGGCCTGGGTGAAGCGGCGGCGGAACTGCAGCACCGCCATTTCGTCCATCAGCACTTCACTGACGGGCGTCAGCATCGCCGTTTTGATCTTGGCCTTCGAAATTTGCGTCTCGGGATCGAACGTGCGGATGGTCTCAAGCACATCGCCGAAGAAATCGAAGCGCAGCGGTTCGCTCTCGCTCGGCGGAAAAACATCAATAATGCCACCGCGCGTCGCGAACTCGCCGGGCGCACGCACAGTCGAGGCGCGCGAATAGCCGTTGACGTTGAAATACGTCTCCAGCTCTTGCATCGAGACTTCAGCGCCAACCGTCGCCGAAAGCGTCGCTTGCGCCACGCGCGCACGCGGCGGCACGCGCTGCGCAACGGCTGAAGCCGTCGCAATGACGAGCACTTGCGGTCCACCAGGCTGGCGCTTCGCCAGCGCCGCCAAAGCCGCACAACGCTGCGCCGCGACAGACGCCGCCGGCGAGATGCGGTCGAACGGCAGCGAGTCCCAGGCGGGCAAGCGCAACGTGGTGAGGTTCGGCGTAAAGAACTTCGCCGCCGCCTCAAACTCACTCGCACGCGTCTCATCGCGCGCCACAAACAACGTCACACCGCCGCGCATCATCGCAGCGTCCGCGAGTGCGGCCGCATCCACGCCCTCAGGCGCGCCGGTGACCACCAACGCGTCTTTCGACTTCGCCATCGTGTCGACGAGCCGGGATTGAATAGCGGATTGAGACATCAGGTCGGTCGGCTCAGTTCATGGCGGAACGCGCGAATCAGCGCGAGGGTTGGCGTGTCGTGTTCGGCGGGCGCATCGGCCTGATCGGTGATCCAGACGTATACATCCTGATCCTGGGCATCGAGCAGCCGTTCGAAGGCGTCGAGCGCGGTTTCATCGAGATCGGCGACATGCCGGTCGGCGAAACCGCCTAGAATCAAGTCAATCTCGCGGAACCCCCGGCGCCACGCACGGAATCTGAGTTTCTTGCGGCGATCGTCCATCGGTTCCGGGAGGGCGGCGAAAGGGGCCGCGTGATAGCCTATATGGGCGGGGCTGTCAGGCCCGCCAGACCCCGGAAATGAGCGACAACACGCCTCCCTCCCCCGACGTCGAAACGGCCCTCTTGGCGCCAGCACGCGCGCCGAAGGGCGCCCGTAAGGACACGATGGACCTGATCGCCAAGGTGGCGGGCGGGCGGCTGGTGCGCGACCTCGTGTTCCTGCCGCCGAATTCGGCGATCGATCGCCGCCTGCGTGTGCCAATCGGTGAGACGAACGACGGCGACATCGCGACCATCGAAGCTGAGGTCGATGGCCACATGCCGTCCCGCCGTGTCGGCTCAAGAGTGCTCCCGCACAAAGTACGGCTGCGCGACGAGTCCGGCTTTCTGACCATCACCTACTTTCGTGGCCACGAGGACATGCTCAATCGCATGTGGCCTGTGGGGCAAACGCGACTGATCAGCGGCAAGATCACGATGTACGATGGCATGCGTCAGATGCTGCATCCGGATTACGTCGTCGATCCAGAGAAAGGCGAAGCGCCGCCGCCGGTCGAACCTGTGTACCCTCTGACACAGGGGTTGGTTGGAAGGACACTACAGCGCACGATCCTCGCTGGACTCGACAGCGTGCCGGAGGCGCCGGAATGGCTCGAGAGTACGACGGTCAAGGCGCACGATTGGCCGGACTTCCGCACGGCGCTCGAACACATCCATCGTCCGACATCTCCGGATGACGTGGCGCCCGAGAGTGCGTTTCGTACGCGGCTTGCTTATGACGAACTCTTCGCGCGCCAGTGCGCGTTGCGTTTGCGCCGGCAACACCGGCGAAAAGACTCAGGCCGCTCTGTAGTGGGCGACGAGAGGCTCACAGCAAAGATACTCGCTGGCCTACCGTTCGCACCCACAGGCGCGCAGCAGCGCTCGGTGAAAGAAATTTACGCCGACATGGCTGAGCCCGCGCCGATGCTGCGTTTGCTGCAAGGCGATGTCGGCTCGGGCAAAACGCTCGTTGCGGCGCTCGCGATGGCGCGTGCCGCCGAAGCTGGCTTGCAAAGCGCGCTCATGGCCCCGACGGACATTCTCGCGCGCCAGCACGGCGCGACGCTGGCGCCGCTGCTCGAAGCCGCCGGTATCACCATGGCCGTGCTCACCGGGCGTGACAAAGGCAAAGAGCGCAAAGCGATCCTAGAGCGCATGGCGTCCGGCGAACTCCACGTCGTCATTGGCACGCACGCGCTGTTTCAAGATGAAGTGCTCTTCCACGATCTCGGCCTTATCATCATCGACGAGCAGCATCGCTTTGGCGTCTCCGATCGTGCGCGCATGGTGTCTAAGGGTTTCGCGCCGCACGTCCTGGTGATGAGCGCGACGCCAATCCCACGCACGCTCGCTCTCTCGATCCACGGCGACATGGATCTCTCCGTGCTCGACGAAAAGCCGCCAGGCCGCATGCCGATCAAGACCGCGACGATGCCGTCGAACCGGATGAGCGAGGTGATCCACGGCATCGCTGAAGCGTCGAAGCGCGGCGAGCGTGCGTACTGGGTTTGCCCGCTGATCGAGGAGAGCGAAGCAGTCGATCTTGCGGCGGTGGAGGATCGCTATCTCGAACTGAAGACATTCTTCGGTACGGGCGTCGAAATCGTCCATGGCCGTATGCCGCCGACCGAACGCGAGGCGGCGATGGAGCGGTTTCGCACGGGCGAATCGTTTCTGATGGTGGCGACCACTGTCATCGAAGTCGGCGTCAACGTGCAGGAAGCGACGATCATCGTCATCGAGCACGCCGAGCGCTTCGGCCTGGCGCAACTGCACCAACTGCGCGGGCGCGTCGGCCGCGGCGATAAGCAAGGCTCGTGTGTTCTCCTCTGGAAGCCACCACTCGGCGAAACCGCGAAGGAGCGCCTCGACGCCATCCGCCGCAACGATGACGGATTCGCCATTGCCGAGATCGATTTCCGCCTGCGGGGCGCCGGCGATATGCTGGGCACCCAGCAATCCGGCTTGCCCCCGTTTCGGCTCGTGAGCCCGGAAGCGCACGGCGATCTGCTGGGCTCAGCGGATAAGGAAGCGCGGCTGGCGGTCGAGCGCGATCCTGATCTGACCAGCGAGCGCGGTCAGGCCATCCGCACGGTTCTTCGTCTCTTTGGTTATGAAGACGCCGCCGAACTCGGGCGTAGCGGCTGACATGCAAGGAAAAGCAAGGTGGAACGGAAGATCGCTGAAGAAATCATGGCCGACGCAAAGACCATGTTCGAGTGCATAAACCGCCTGACCGCGACAACGACGCGTATCGAAGACGAACAAAACCGAACAACTGTTAGGCGAGCCATCGCTCGGATAATCGCAGAACTCGATGACGGCGTGGTGCGGTCAGTCACGAAGCACTTCCCCGACCTTGATCTGACCTAAACCACCATCCCGGCTTGCCTTTTCGAGCAGCCCGCGCTTGATCCAAACCACATGTCCGACAAGCCGCCTATCTCCTGCTATATCCGCACCAAGAACGAGGAGCGCCTTATTGGTGAGGTGATCCGCGCTGCGATGCCTGCCGTAGATGAGGTCGTGCTCATCGATTCCGGCTCCACCGATCGCACTATCGAGATCGCCGAAGCAGAAGGCGCGCGCGTCGTGCGTTCGCCTTGGCTTGGCTGGGGCAAACAAAAGCGGCTCGGCGAAGACGCGGCGAAGCACAATTGGGTTCTCGATATCGATGGCGATGAAATCGTCACGCCCGAACTGGCAGCCGAGATCCGCGCGCTCTTCGCAAATGGTGAACCGGAGTTTCCAGTCTATCAATTGATGATGGCGACGGCGCCGCCAGTCGGGAAACCTTGGACCAATTACAATCTCGTCGATCGCCGCAAGCTTTACGATAAGCGCGTGATCCGCCAGCCCGATCATCTCATGGACGATCAGATCAAGCCGCAGTCCGGCATGCGCATCGGTCATCTCAAAGCGCGCTTGCTGCATCGCTCGTTCACTGGGCTTGAACAGCTGCAGGAAAAGTTCAATCGCCACTCCACCGGCGTAGCGCGCGATACGAAGCTGAAGCCAATGTGGCTGGTGGCTCTGCGCCTGCTGCTCGGCAAGCCGTTCTATTTCCTAAACCAGTATGTTCGCCGCGGACTGTGGCAGGCGGGCTGGTACGGCTTTATGGTCGCTAACATCGCAGCGCACGGGCGTTGGCTCAAAGACGCCAAGATGATGGAAATTCATCTGAAGAAGCGCGAGCAGAAAACGGGTGAGTGAAGCGCCGGCAATTGTCTGGCTCCGCCAAGATCTGCGCCTCGCGGACAACCCCGCCTTGCGCGCAGCCCTAGATACGAAACGCCCGCTCATTCTGCTGTTCGTTCTGGACGATGAAACCCCCGGTCAATGGCGCATTGGCGGTGCATCACGGTGGTGGCTGCATCGAAGCCTGGAGGCGCTCGGCGCTGACATTGCCAAACGCGGCGGCTTGCTTGTTCTGCGTCGAGGCCAGGCCACTGATGTTTTGCTCGCAGTTGCGCGAGACACCGAGGCTGGCGCCGTCTTCTGGAACCGCTGCTACGAGCCATACGCCACCAAACGCGACGCTGCGATCAAAGAGGCGCTTCGCGCCAAAGACGTCACGGTAGAGAGTTGCAACGGCGCACTGTTGTTCGAGCCGTGGACAGTCAAAACGAAAACCAACGAACCGTACAAAGTCTTCACGCCGTTCTGGCGCGCGTGCCAACAGATGCAGCCGCGCGCGCCGCTGCCGTCACCAAAAAAGCTTCCCGGTTGGACGGGTAAAATCGCCAGCGACAACATCGCCTCTTGGGCTTTGCTGCCAAGCAAACCGAACTGGGCGAAGAGCTTCGAGGCCGAATGGCAGCCTGGTGAAACTGGCGCGTTGACGGCGCTCAACACTTTCATCGAAGAGAAGCTGTCTGCTTATCCCGAAGGCCGTGACCAACTCGGCGAGAACGGCACATCGCGCCTTTCTCCACATCTGCATTGGGGCGAAATCTCGCCGGTGCAGATCCACGCTGCAATCAACAGCGCCGCTCACGATAGCGCAGCGCTTCAACGCGGCGCCGACAAGTTCATGGCCGAGATCGGTTGGCGAGAGTTCTCGACCAATCTGCTCTTCCATTGGCCGACTTTGCCCAAAGCCAATTGGCGCGATCAGTTTGATGCGTTTGCTTGGCGCGATGACGAGGAAGCGCTTGAAGCTTGGCGACGCGGTCGCACCGGCTATCCCGTTGTCGACGCCGCGATGCGCGAGCTCTGGGTCACGGGCTACATGCACAATCGCGCGCGCATGATCGCCGCGTCGTTTCTGATAAAGCACCTCCTCATTGATTGGCGCCGTGGCGAAGAGTGGTTCTGGGACACGCTGCTTGACGCCGATCTCGCCAACAATGCCGCGTCCTGGCAGTGGGTCGCTGGTTCCGGCACCGACGCTTCACCCTATTTCCGCATCTTCAATCCCGTCACCCAAGGCCAGCGTTACGACGCGGACGGCGCGTACGTTCGCCGCTGGCTGCCTGAACTCGCCAGGCTGCCGAATGAATTCATTCACACGCCCTGGGAAGCTCCAGCGTCGGTGCTGAGCAAGGCTGGCGTGACGCTGGGCGAGAGCTATTCTGCGCCGATAGTTGATCACGCCGCAGCGCGCGCCCGGGCGCTTGACGCCTACGCTGCCATCAAGGGCGACTAATCCAGCGGCTTCAGGTGCGCGTAAGCACCAAGGTCGACTTAAGGCGCATTGCTCGCGGTTGGCCCTGTTCCGATTTTGCGCGCGAGCCCTACATTATGACCATGGTTGCTGATCCCGTGAGCACCGAACCTGCGCCGCCGCGCGCTAGCGTGAGCAACGTGAACGCGCTCCGAGCACCGGCGAGCGCTAAGGCCGTGCTGCTTGGCCTGAGGCAAATCCGAGGCGGCGCTGTGCGGGTGGCCTACCCCGATGGCGCGAGCCAAATCTACGGCGACGCGACAGGCCCCGTCATCGCACTGCGGATCAAGGATTGGCGCTTTGCGCCTCGCGTGATCACCAATGGCGATATCGGTCTCGCAGAGGGCTTCATGGCTGGCGAGTGGGAGACCGATGATCTCCCCGCTTTGCTCACGCTGCTCGCCGACAACATCGAGCGCTTTCAGAGTCTGCTCGAAGGAAGCGCGTTGGGCAAAGCCGCGAACTGGCTGCGTCACATCATGCGCCCGAATACGAGAACCGGGTCTCGCAAGAACATCTTGGCCCACTACGATCTCGGCAATCGCTTCTACGAAGCATGGCTCGACCGCACGATGACCTATTCATCGGCGCGCTTTGACGAAACCAAGGTGCAGGATTTGGAAGCTGGCCAAGTCGCGAAGTATCGCGCGCTGGCCGAGCAGCTTGAACTCAAGGCCGACGAGCATGTGCTCGAAATCGGCTGCGGCTGGGGTGGATTTGCTGAGTTCGCCGCACGCGAATACGGCGTCCGCGTCACCGGCATCACCATCTCCGACGAACAGCTCGAATATGCACGAGCGCGCATGGAGCGCGCGGGGCTTGCTGATCGTGTCGAAATTCGCCGCCAAGACTATCGCGATGTCGAAGGTCAGTTCGACAAGGTCGTATCGATCGAAATGTTTGAGGCGGTCGGCGAAAAATACTGGCCTGCCTATTTCGACAAGATCAACGAAGTGCTGAAGCCCGGCGGTCGCGCCAGTTTGCAGATCATCACTATCGATAACCGCCTGTTCGACAAATATCGCCGCCGCGCCGACTTCATTCAACGCTACGTCTTTCCAGGCGGCATGCTGGTCAGTATCGACCGACTAAAGGAAGAGACAGCGAAAGCCGGTCTGGCTTGGAAACGCGTTGAGGCCTTCGGCCTCTCCTATGCCGATACACTGGCGGAATGGGCCAAACGCTTCAGCGCCAAGTGGCAGGACATCCACGCCATGGGCTTTGACCAGCGCTTCAAACAACTCTGGCTTTTCTATCTCGGCTATTGCGAAGCCGGCTTCCGGACCGGCCGCACTGATGTCGTGCAGGTCGCACTGGCCAAGCCCGCCTGAGGGTTGAAGCCGAAACGCGCCGGGCTTAGCGTTCGGCCATGAATACCGATCCCATCGTCACGCCCGGCTGGCTCGCGGAGCACCTAAGCGCCCCCGATCTGCGTATCATTGACGCGACGTGGTTCCTCCCCGGCGATCAACGCAACGCCAAGGAGCTCTATGAAACCCGCCGCATTCCCGGTGCGCTCTTCTTCGACATAGACGAAATATCCGATACCGATAGCAATCTTCCGCACATGCTGCCGTCGCCGGAGAAGTTTGCGTCGCGCATGAAGAAGCTCGGTATCGGCGATGGTTGCCGCATCGTCGTTTATGACAGCCAAGGTCTCTTCTCGGCCGCGCGTGTCTGGTGGACCTTCCGCGTCATGGGCCACGAAGATGTGGCTGTGCTCGACGGCGGCTTTCCCGCTTGGGAGCGTGACGGCTACGAGATTGAGGCAGGCCCTCCACAACATCGCATGGAACGCCATTTCACCGCGCGCATGCGCAGCGACCTGGTGCGCAATCTGGCCGACATGCGCCGCGCCATCGAAGGCGGCGCAGCCATCCTCGACGCGCGTCCTGCGCCACGCTTTCGCGGCGAAGCCGCAGAACCGCGCGCCGGGCTGAAAAGCGGCCACATGCCGGGCGCGCGAAGCGTGCCTTCGGGTTCACTGGTCAATGAGAACGGCCAGCTGAGGAGCGCCGAAGAACTGAAAACAATTTTCGCGAACGCCGGCGCCGATCCCGCCAAGCCCGCGCTTTGCACCTGCGGCTCCGGCATCACCGCCGCCATCATCGCGCTCGCGCTGGCGCGGCTCGGCCGCTGGGACGCCGCCGTCTATGATGGGTCGTGGGCCGAATGGGGTTCGCGCGACGACACGCCGATCGCGCTCGAAACATAAGCTGGCGCGCCCAGCAGGACTTGAACCTGCAACCGTCCGCTTAGAAGGCGGATGCTCTATCCAGTTGAGCTATGGGCGCTTGAGCGGCGTCCCGTTTAGCACGCGCGCGATTTAGTGCGACCAGGGTTCGCGGCGTCTGAACGCGAAATTGTCGCTGTAGGATTTGATCTGCCGCGCTGGCTCAGGCGCTTCGATCACTTGGTGCGGGATCGCGTGCGTGCGCGCAAATTCGATCGCGGCCTCTTTGCTCTCAAACCGAACGCGCACTTGGCCGTCCGGGTCAGCGGAGCTGATCCAGCCCATGAGGGGGTCCGGACGCGGCGCCAATTTCGGTTCGAACTCCAGCAGCCATACCTTCGTCGCGGCTTTGCCGGACTGCATGGCGTTCTTGGCGGGGCGGTAGATCCTAGCGAGCATGGTCGTCAGCTACATCGCCAGGCCATAAATGAAAAGGGCGGCCTATTGGCCGCCCTCTCCGCATCTTATGAACCGACGCTTAGTTCAAAGTATCCTTCAGAGCCTTGCCTGGCTTGAAGCGCGCCTTCTTAGCGGCAGGCACCTTTACCTCTTCACCCGTCTGCGGGTTACGCGCGGTCCGGGCGGCGGTGTCCTTTACGTCAAAAACGCCGAACGACGGCAGACGCACATCATCGCCGCGCTTCAACGCTGCGGTCAGCGCTTCGAACACGGCGTTGACCGCCTCTTCGCCCTTTTGCTTGGACTCACCCATGCGCTCGGCAACGTCAGCGACCAATTCTGATTTGTTCATTCTGAAACCCCCTAGGCTCTTTCTTCGCCGAATCCGGCCGTATTGCGGGCGACGCTAGAAGCAGAAAGGCCCGGGGCGCAAGCGCCGCCGGGCCTTGTTGCGGTGCGGAATCGAAGTTCCAGCGCCTCGTTTAGTGCGGCCGAGCCTCGCGGCCCTCACCACCTTCGACGCGGCGTGTCTCGGCGAGTTCGTCCTCGTCGGTCCATTCGATTGGCGTCAACGGCTTCGTGAGCGCCTTGGCCAGAACCTCATCGACAGTCGCCACGGGGATGATTTCCAGCCCCTGCTTTACGTTCTCAGGGATTTCCGCGAGATCTTTCTCATTGTCCTTCGGGATCAGCACCGTCTTCACGCCGCCACGCAGCGCCGCCAGGAGCTTTTCCTTCAGACCGCCAATCGGCAGCACGCGGCCGCGCAGCGTGATCTCGCCTGTCATGGCGATGTCCTTGCGGATCGGCACGCCAGTGAGCACGGAGACGATCGCAGTCGCCATCGCCACACCTGCAGACGGACCATCCTTCGGCGTTGCGCCTTCCGGCACGTGGACGTGGATGTCGCGCGTGCGGAAGAGCGGCGGTTTGATGCCGAAGGCGATCGAACGCGAGCGGACATAAGAGGCTGCTGCGGAGATCGACTCCTTCATCACGTCGCGCAGATTGCCGGTAACGGTCATCGTGCCTTTACCCGGCATCGAGACAGCTTCTATCGTCAACAGATCGCCGCCGACCTCCGTCCACGCCAAGCCAGTGATGACGCCCACGCGATCCTCCAGATCAGTCTCGCCAAAGCGATACTTCCAGATGCCCGCATAGTCCGGCAGATTTTCCGCCGTGATCTCCACCTTCGTCGCTTTCTTCTGCTCAAGCTGACGCACCGCTTTGCGCGCGAGATTGCCGATTTCGCGCTCAAGTGAACGGACGCCCGCTTCACGCGTGTAGCGGCGGATCAGATCGCGCAGCGCATCGTCGGAGACGCTGAACTCTTCTTGCTTGAGGCCATTGTTCTCGTACTGCTTCGAGAGCAAGTGGCGCTTGGCGATCTCCAGCTTTTCTTCTTCCGTATAGCCAGGGATACGGATGATCTCCATCCGGTCCAGCAAAGGCTGCGGCATATTCAAGCTGTTGGCCGTGGTGATGAACAACACGTCCGAGAGATCGTAGTCCACTTCGAGATAGTGATCGTTGAACGTGGAGTTTTGCTCCGGATCCAACACTTCGAGCAATGCGGCAGACGGATCGCCGCGATAATCGGCGCCGAGCTTATCGATTTCATCGAGCAGGAAGAGCGGATTAGCGCTCTTGGCCTTCTTCATCGATTGAATGACGCGGCCCGGCATTGAGCCAATGTACGTACGGCGGTGACCACGGATCTCCGCTTCGTCACGCACGCCGCCAAGCGACATGCGCACAAAGTCACGGCCAGTTGCCTTCGCGATCGAACGACCGAGTGACGTCTTGCCAACGCCCGGAGGGCCGACGAGGCAAAGGATCGGCCCGCGGAGCTTATTCGTGCGCGCTTGCACCGCGAGATATTCGAGGATGCGGTCTTTGACCTTGTCGAGGCCATAGTGATCCTCGTCGAGCACGGCTTGCGCTGCGTCGATGTCCTTCTTGACCTTCTTCTTGTTGCCCCAAGGGAGCGAGAGCAGCCAGTCGAGATAGTTGCGCACAACCGTCGATTCCGCCGACATCGGCGACATCTGACGGAGCTTCTTCATCTCGGCTTCGGCCTTGGTCTTGGCTTCCTTCGAGAGCTTCGTGTTCTTGATGCGGTTCTCAAGCTCGGCGATGTCTTCACGGCCTTCGTCGCCGTCGCCCAACTCACGCTGGATCGCCTTCATCTGCTCGTTCAAATAATACTCGCGCTGCGTCTTCTCCATCTGACGCTTCACGCGATTGCGGATCTTGCGCTCCACCTGCAGCATCGAGACTTCGCTCTCGATCAGTTGCATGATGCGCTCAAGGCGCTGCGTGACGTCCGTCAGCTCAAGCAGAGCCTGCTTGTCCGGAATCTTCACGGTGAGGTGTGCCGCGATCGAGTCCGCCAGACGCGACGGTTCGGAAATCTGTGAAATTGACTGATGCACTTCCGGCTGCGTCTTGCGGGACATCTTTACGTAATTGTCCCACTGATCGACGACAGCGCGCGCGATCGCACGCGCCTCAGGCGTGTCCTCGTTCTCTTCTTCGATCTGTTCAACCTCGGCTTCGAAATAGCCTTCGTTGTCGGTGAACTCGGTGATCCGCGCGCGATAACCACCCTCGACCAGCACACGCACCGTGCCGTCTGGCAGCTTCAACAATTGCACGACAGTCGCCACCGTACCGATCTTGAATATCCGGTCGGTCGTCGGTTCATCTTCCGACGCATCGATCTGCGCGGCGAGAAGGATCTGCTTGTCCTTCTTCATCACTTCATCGAGCGCGCGAACGGACTTTTCGCGACCGACGAAAAGCGGCGCAGCCATCTTCGGATAAACGACGATGTCGCGCAGCGGCAGAACGGGAAGAACGCGGCTCTCGGCCATCTTTAGCTCCTTTGACGCGTGGCCCGGAAAACCCCCGGCGCCTGCGCCATTAACAGATGAAAATGTGGAAGCGTTCGTCCCTTCCTTCAAGTGCAACGCCAGTTGACGCTGTGGAGGCAAGCGCAAACGCTGGGGTTCCCGCGCACCAACACGCCTAGAACCGGACGATTCTTCCTAACGTTCAGTTGGGATTCAGCCTGACGCTAGCGGCAACGCGACCGAAACGGGCTTGGCCGAGCGGGTATCTGGGATCAGTTCGCACCCGCTTCAAGACGCGCCAAAGCCGTGCGCGCATTATCGTTATCTGGAACGAGTTCGAGGCTACGCCGATAGTTTCGGATCGCGCCCTCGCGGTCTCCCGTCGCCAGCAGCCCTTCGCCGAGGCTGTCATAGGCGTAGCCGTTTTCCGGATAGTAGCGCACATTTTCTGTGAACACCTGCACCGCCTCGGCAGCGCGCCCCTGTCCCAACAGCACATAACCCCAGCCATTGAGATCACCCGGCGAGTAACGCAGTTCTGCACGGTTCTCGCGCAACCAAGCATATTCGCGGATCGCTCGCTCTGTGCCGCGCTGGCTAGCGATCAAACGCACCAACACCGACGGCTGCACAGTACGCGGCGACAGGGGCCAGCCATACGCAGCGGAAACCGCGGTTGTGATGGGTGCAAGCAGGTCGAAGCCGTTATCGGAATTGCTCATGAACACGATGCCGTCGCCGGTCTCGCTAAACATGCGTAGGTGCGCACGGAAACCTTCGGTGCCGCCATTGTGCCAGAACATCCCGTCAGTCCCGACCATCCAGCCGAGTGCTGCGCCGTCCATTTCCTCCGTGAGCATGCGCTCAGCCATCGCTTGCGAAAGCACCCGCGTTGAACGCCCCTCACGCGCCAACGACATTTCAATCGCAACGCGCGCAAGATCGCTGGGTGTCGTCCACAAGCCGGCGGCGGCCATCTCCGGATGCAAACGGAAGCGCCCTTCAAGCGCGGACCCATCGAAGGTGTAACCCGTCGCGATTCGCGCGGAGAGACCGCTTGGCGCAGGCTGCTCGAAACTGCTGGAATTCATACCCAAAGGCGCGAGCACATTCTCACGCATCAAAACAGGGAAAGTTTCGTGGGACCGATCAATCAGCGCCGCTTGCACGATCGTGTAGGCAAGCCCGCTATATTGCATCGCCTCACCCGGTCGTTGCTGCACGCTCGCTGCGGGTGAGTTCGCCGGCGGAGCGCCGCCTAGAATCTGTACGAGCGTGGGCAGGTGGGCGCCAGGCTCGTAGCCAGAGAACCCGCCAGGCGTGATGCCCGACGTATGCGCCAGCAACTGACGCAACGTGACGGGCGTCTCCGTTGTGAATGCACTTGCGGGCAGTTGCCAAGTCGTTAGCGCCGCGTTGATGTCGCCATCGAGCGTAAGTGCGCCTTGCTCGACAAAACGCAGCGCCGCCATCGCCGTGACGGGTTTGGCGATTGAGCCAGCTTGCAGCACGGACGTGGATGTCATCGCCGCGCCACTCTCAACGTCCGCCAGACCAAAACCATCAGCCCATGCGATCTCGTAATCGTCGATCACGGCAACGCTGACGCCCGGCACGGAGAGAGCTTCCAGCCATTCGCTCAACGTCATGCGCAGCGTGTCACCGTCGCTGAGCGTAATGGCCGGCATCGCCGTTTCGAGCGCCACCGCCTGCGGCGGGCGCTCTGGCGGAGGAGAGGTCGCGCAAGACGTAAGTGAAAACACGGCCGCGGCGGCAAGGAGAGCACGAAAAAACATCCCTCCCCGGTACGGGAAGGGATGCTTTTCAACAACCAATTTGCGTTGAGTAACTAGCTCGCAGCGCCGGTGCCATCGCGGCGTTCGGCGGAATAGATGTGCAACGGCTTTGCGCGGCCTTCGACAACATCGGCCGAGACAACCACCTCTTCGACACCGCGCATCGTCGGCAATTCGAACATGGTGTCGAGCAGAATGCTCTCGAGGATCGAGCGCAGACCACGTGCGCCGGTCTTGCGTTGAATCGCCTTGCGCGAAATCGCGCTCAGCGCATCCGCCGGGAACGAGAGCTTCACGTTCTCCATCTCGAACATGCGCTGGTACTGCTTCACCAGAGCGTTCTTCGGCTCGGTGAGGATGGTGATCAGCGCTGGCTCATCGAGATCTTCCAGAGTCGCCAGAACCGGCAGGCGGCCGACAAATTCCGGGATGAGGCCGAACTTCAGCAAATCGTCCGGCTCGATCTGACGGAGAATCTCGCCGGTGCGGCGATCTTCTTCATCGCGCACCGTGGCGTTGAACCCGATCGAGGTGCCCTTGCCGCGTTGGCTGATGATCTTGTCGAGACCCGCAAACGCCCCGCCGCAGATGAACAGGATGTTCGTCGTGTCGACCTGCAGAAACTCTTGCTGCGGATGCTTTCGGCCGCCTTGCGGGGGAACGCTGGCAACCGTGCCTTCCATGATCTTCAGGAGCGCTTGCTGCACGCCTTCGCCCGACACGTCGCGGGTGATCGAAGGATTGTCGGACTTGCGCGAAATCTTATCGACTTCATCGATGTAGACAATGCCGCGTTGCGCACGTTCGACGTTGTAGTCAGCCGACTGCAGCAATTTCAGAATGATGTTCTCGACGTCTTCGCCAACGTAACCGGCTTCGGTCAGCGTCGTTGCATCCGCCATCGTGAACGGAACGTCGATGATGCGCGCCAGCGTCTGTGCGAGCAGCGTCTTGCCGCAGCCCGTCGGGCCAATCAGCAGGATGTTCGACTTCGCCAGCTCGACATCGCCATTCTTGGCGGCGTGGTTCAGGCGCTTATAGTGATTGTGCACGGCGACAGAGAGCACGCGCTTGGCGTGATCTTGACCGACAACGTAATCATCGAGGACACCTTTGATCTCCTTCGGAGACGGCACGCCTTCCTTCGACTTCACGAGAGAAGTTTTGTGCTCCTCCCGGATGATATCCATGCAGAGCTCAACGCATTCATCGCAGATGAAAACGGTCGGGCCCGCAATCAGCTTGCGGACCTCATGCTGGCTCTTGCCGCAGAATGAACAGTAGAGAGTGTTTTTCGACTCTCCGCCTGTGGCGCCTTTGCTCATTAGCGATCCTTCGAGGGAATGCCCCAAGCCTCTCGTTAATCAGGGAAAACGGCGGTCATAAGACCCCAACGCCACCCCTCCGTCACAGATGCTTGACTGCGATCCCTTTCAAAAGCGTTCACCAACCCCGCCGCATTGGCGAGGTCTATTCGATCATAGCAAGGATGGGGCCGCAATGACCGGCGCTTTCAGCGTGGTCTCGGCCCAGTGGCGGAAATTGCAGCCGTCATGGCCGTTTCCGCTTCTCATAACCCACCCTGGGTATCCTTGAGCGATCGGACATGGGCCCAAACTGGGTTCGGTTCAAGTCCAGCGCGACCGCGAAACAGGCTCGGTTGCCCCGTTCGCGAAGGGCTAGTTGCCGCCGCTTCGGATCTCCCGCTGAATGCCGCGACGCTGGAAGCTGGCGTCCCGGTTGGCCGGGGAGCTGTAGAGGCCATCGAGATAGGCTTGGTCCCAATCGGTCAAAGTAAGCTCGGCGTTGCCTGGCGAACCCTGCTGGAAGGCGTTGAGGATGGTGTGATAGGCCGAGGTGTCGGCTTCCGGATCGAGCTGCGCCAGCGCCGCCATGGAGACGTAGTCGGCCAGCGAGTCCACGCGCATGCCGGCCACCCGCGTGGAATCGACCACGATAATGGCCCGTGTGAAGGTCTGGTGTGTGGGGTTCTCGATGCGGGATCCACCGGCGGAGGTAGTCACGGCTGGCGGGCCGCCAATGCCGCGATCAACAGCGACAGCACCCGAATCGTCTGCCGCGTTAGAGACATGCCACCAGCGCACGGCGCGCGGGGTCGAGGCAAAATCCTCTAGCGCGGTGCGGCCGCGCGTGGCCCCATCATTCGAATGATAGGCGAGCACGCGCCGATATTCATCGACCAGGACCCGCGCAACAGTGTCGGAATCATTGGTGAAGATCACCAGCAGGTTTGGTGAACACCCTGGCTCTCCGAGATCGACGCTGAGCCTATACGCGTGCGTGGCGATACGGTCGATTACAGCTTGGGCTTGGGGCCCGCGCATCCCCATCACACCAATGCACAAGCGGCCACCCCAGATCGCGATCTGGTCAGTCTGGCCGGCCTCCACCGTCACAGCGCCGACGAAAGAACGGATGGCCTCATCAACGCCCTCAGCGCGGACGACGACCTCCTCCTCTGGCGGCGTGTCCTGTGCCATCGCGCTCATCGGCGCGAGGGTCAGGCAAGTCAGGGCGGCGAGTGCATGCTTCAGTGACATTGGGCGTCTCCTCACAGGCGAATGTGAGGGTTGCCGTATCGAATATCAATAAAAATGCGACCGAAGCCGTGGGCTTTCGACAGATGCCGTTCGCCGCCGAAAGACGGCAAAACTTAGGCTGCGCCGGTGAGGCCGCCTTCAGTCAGCTCTCGCTTCTCGTACACGCGGTCGACGATTCCGAAGGCGCGCGCTTCTTCCGCCGTCATGAAGTGATCGCGATCAAGCGTCTTCTCGACCCGCTCGTATGGCTGGCCAGTGTGGCGGACATAGATTTCGTTTAAGCGACGCTTGGTGGCGATGATGTCCTCAGCGTGGCGCTCGATATCCGACGCTTGGCCGCGGAAACCGCCCGACGGCTGGTGCACCATGACCCGCGCATTCGGCAGCGCGATGCGCAGGCCCGGCTCACCGGACGCCAGCAGCAGCGAACCCATAGACGCGGCCTGGCCGATGCAGACCGTACTCACCGGGCTGCGGATGTATTGCATGGTGTCGTAGATCGCGAGGCCGGAGGTGACGATGCCGCCCGGGCTGTTGATGTACA